>JAKSOL010000015.1 GCA_024405635.1 Salinivirgaceae bacterium
TGTCATAGAGTTTCACCATATTGTACAGCGAACGCTTGCCGTAGCCTCTGCGTTTCGGATTGTGACGCTTCAGGTAATCAGCCAGTTCGCTCACCACATGATCGCCCCATTGAGCATTCTTCAATCGGTTGGAAATGTAAGCACCCACTTCCCAATATGTCTGCAATGCCTCAGCATTCACCTTTGCAATGGCAGTATTGGTATGGGCTGTTATCAGCAAGTCAACGTATGCGAACTCTTTCTCTAACTGAATTGTATTCGAGATATCTGTATTCATATTACTTCTCCTTTCTTATGCTTCAGCAAAACTGGAGAAACCATTGTCGAGGGCTGTCTGCATCATACGCTGAATCTTGTCAGCAGCCTCAGCGAACTTGGCATACTGTTCGGCATTCTCACGTGTGATAGCTTCCGTTTTGTGTTCATCCGTCATGCACAATCCCCAGAGAGCTTTCAAAGCAGGTTCCAGCTTCTTGCGGCTTCCATGCAGCTTTGGTAACAGTTTCTGCACGATGGCAGCATCCAGAATCTCATCCTCTGTCATGCCCTCTGCACATGCCTTGGCGTTAGCAATAAAACGGTAGATCTCCGTTGCTGAACGGTAGCCGAACTCAGCATTCACCTTCTTCAGCACCCTGAAGAACTCCAGCAGTGTTTTCTGTGCCAATTCGCTATTATCAATATCTTTGCTAGTAGCCTTTTGTACAAAGTCCTGCCCCATATTGGCGCAAGCACCATCGGCAGCATGCACATCGATGTTCATGTCCTGACCCAGGAATAGTTCCATCTCCGTGTCCGAGATCTTGAACTCAATAACGTTCGCACGGTCGAGTACCTTGGGAGAGAACATGTAGGTTGTCTCGTCAACATTGATAGTACCAACGATGAAGAGGTTCTTGGGTAAAGCAATGCTTGCATCCACCTCCGAATCGCACTCGTCTGGCTTCTCCCAGAGAGGAATCTTCTGGTTACTCTCCAAAGCCGAAAGGAAATCGGCAAAGTAACGCTCCACATAGCTCAGGTTCATCTCGTCCAACACGAGGAAGTAAGGCTTCTGTGGATTTCTCAACGCACGCATCATAATCTGCAATGCACCACTCTCTGGCTGCATGTATTCCCCTTGCTTAAGGGCATTAGGATAACCCAACAACGGTTCACGGTTCGTCCAGTCGGCACCCACAGGCACCACACACAACTGCTGCTCCACATTCTCGCTCATAGCACGAGCAAAAGCCAGCGCCAGCTGTGTCTTACCAGAACCAGCCAAACCACTCAAAATTACGAAGGGCTTCGTCATCAGCGAACAAGCATAACGCTGGATGAGCTTGTCTTCATAGAGAAGACCTGTGCGTTTGATAGAGGAAATGAGGGTTGACATGCTGAATGGAACCTGCTCAACGGTTACCTCAGGGTCGAACAGTCTTTCGAGACGTTCCACCATTTCGGTATAGTCGTTGATGCGAGTGAGTGTCTTCATAGGCAACTTCTTCGGATACTCCCATTCGCCTACGTTTGTCCACTCTATGGCGCGACTATTCTTGTATTCGTATCGTTCGGGGTTATAGGTGTAGCCACCCTTCACAACACCACGGCCCACGATAAGTGTCATACCTCGTTTCACATAGACAATATCCCCGGGGCGCATTTCTCTGCAGAACTGCCAGATGGCAAGGCTATCGTTGGTGTAGGCATTCTCTGTGTTGCCATACACCTCTCGCAGACGTTCCACAATGTCCTGACGGGTCTCATAGTCACGGAAGTTATCCATGTCATCCCACCCCAATAGCATCACGCTTTCGTCTTGACATTCCTGCCATTTGCGAGCACCTTCACCCGGAGAGTATACCCAAATGCTCGGAGTAGTATTTGGCTGCTCTTTCTCTTCCGTGTCTTCTGTTTCATCTACATCATTAGTAGATTCCATGTTCAGACGCTTTAGGTCAAGTCGTTTACCTACATAGAAGAAGAAATCGGTGGTTACAACATGACCAGCAGGATCAGAATAGCAATCCGATTCTTTTGACAGGAGGTCATTTAGGATTGTTTGCAACTCATCATCCGTTTTCAGTCGCTGACTGAGGGTGTCGAGGTACTGAACGCAACGAGCATAGAAAGCACCACAATCCTTTCTGTCGTTGAATGAGAAGTTATCGCCGAGCACCTCAACAGTCTTCTTCAGTTCTTTAAACTTGTAGAGGTAATACTTCTCTGGGTAACGGAACAGCAGGTAAGCGCTAATGGCTCTTTGATCTTGATAGTGGTTTTTCCACTCCGAATCGTGTGTCTTTCGGATAGTTTCTGACTCATCAATAAAGAAGTTGATACGTTCTGAAAGATCTTTGCTTTCATCGTACAGCACACGAAACATCTTGCGTGTACGTTCTTTGTCAACTTCAGCAAACTGAAGAATCATTCCTACAGGATAGTAGTTCATCGAAGCCAACAGGTTTTCGTGCTTCGAAGTGGCATTCTTAAACATCTCGCCAAAGTCTTCAGCATCGATGTCCCATGTACGTTGGAACTGCTCTACAGCCTTCCACTTGTATTTTTCATCCTTCCAATACTTTGGCAGGTCTTCTTTGTAGAGGGAAAGAGGGGTTGGAGAATCATTGACTTGTTCTTCGCTAATAATTTCAGATTCTTCCTCAGGCAATCCCGTTCTAAAATAACTTTCTGCTTTCAAGAAACATACATAATGGCTAATTGCTCCTCTTCGCCAACCTTGGTTGTTATTCTTATCTCGTTCATTGAAATCATCATCCGCAATCAAGTCCAAGAATATGCTTTCTGCTTTCTCAGGGTCGGTTACTTCATACATATTGACACCTTCCCACTTGCTCGGATTATAGTCGAACAATCGGTCAGGTTCAAGGAAACGAGCATAGTCTTTTGGAGCGTTTCCTCCAAGTAATAAAGGATTGGATTCTGTTGATCTTGTGCTCTTTACGCAAGTTTGTAAGTATTTAAGAAAACGTTCTTTATTATTCATGACAATACTTATTAATTAGATGCTCTTTCCTTTTTTATAACTGCCTGTATGTCTTCAGATACAAAACCTGAGAGATCTATTTTATATGATAAATCTGATATTATATCTGGAATCACAGGAAATGGACAAATATCTTTTGCGCTGTAAAGTTTAATATTTTTTATTTGAAAGCGTCTACTCTCTGCTTCTCTTGGAGATATCCTTCGTTTTTCTGCTTCTAAATTTAATGCAAAAGAAAAACTGTTACAGTATTCTGTATGATTGAGCATTTCCTCTACCAGTTCATTTAACGATTCCCCTGAGTTGTTTTCTGAAATAGAAACGGCTGCAAGATATGTTTTTGATGTGTTATCGAAGAGTTGAGAATGCTTGAGTTTAAACACAAATAGATTTGAAGGCGTTGTTTTGACTTCAATACTAATGTATGGAGTAACAATATCAATTTTTGAATTCACACCTTCTGTATGCCAATATAGAGAAAGATCCTCTCTGAAATTTTCAAAGAAAAATTTGATAACTGAAAGTTCTCCATATAATCCAATGAGATTCTTGTATTGTTGCTCAGGAGGAAGTTGGAATATTTTAACCAGAGAATCGAAAAACGAGATGAAGTCTATCTCATCTGAATTGACGGCGTACGACACGCATAGGTTAACAAATGCAGAAATATTTTCTACACAGTTGTCTTTCTCGGCTATGAACAACTCGATAAAGTTGTAATAGCCGTTGCCAAAGGATGGAGTAGATACGTTAAATGCCGAGATATGGGTACTTGTTTGTAGGCGAAGATATTCCGTCTTGATATTCTGCGAAGTACAAGCCTCAGTATTGGGAACCATATAGAGGAAGTTGCCATTAAGGGCAAAGAATCCTCCTCCGTTAGATATTTTCTCTAACAGATACAGCGTGTCGTCATGAGGGCACTCCTTGATGCGATATAAAAGATTAGCTGCGTCAATCATTATCCTTAACAAAATAGGTTTTGTCCTTGGGAAGATAGATAGCAAACATATACTGATCCTTACCAAGACGCTCATTCCTAGTTATGCCTGGAGATATGTGATGTATCTGGATGTTAATCTTGTCTGGATCAACTATAACCTTGTTGTCGCCCTGATATGTCAGGCGTTCGGTATTGCTTGTGTTTGCGCCTTGGTGGAGCGCCTTGATTCGATCCTTGAAAGCGTCCACAAAAATAGAACGATAGCGTATCTCGTTTAAGCCTTCGCCCATGAGGATAACCGGCACTTCGGACGAGCCTACGAGTTCAAGCAGAGCGGTTTTGTTGAACGGTTCGCGATCAAAAGCTGTTTCGATGGAGCGTATGAGTTCGATCATCTGGTCAGCAGAAAACATCGCATACTTACCGGTAGGCAGGCCTATGACACTACCTTGTGTTGTGGTTTGCCAATCCGATATGCTTGATACCAGCCTACGAATGTTTGCATTATTAGTCGCAATCTGGGTGTCGTCAATTACGATAAACTTCTGCTTGATCCAACGATTTTTGAACTTAATCTTCTTGTATTTAGCTTTGTTCTTAGCCGTAGGTTTCTGCTTGGTATCTTCTGCCTTGATGATTATATCCTTGATAGCAAGGACGCCATTCTCTACATCCTCAAACTGTTCCCAAAGATCATCTTCAATATCAGCAAGAGCTGTGAACTCCTTAGCAATCTCATCCGTTGTAAAGATTTTGCAGAGATCAAGGTATTTGTTACGATAGCCAAACCAACGGGCTCTCTGAAGGGTGGTATCCATGTTACCTCCATTCTTCGCAAAACGAGTAAAATACGACACCAACAGATTGGGGAAAGTAAGACCGCGCTGCAGTAGATCGCCACCAATGAAGATTTTATGTAGTTTGGTCTTCTCTGATTCCTTAGTTATTTTGTCCTTACCATTCTGCAAGATAACTCCTGTCTTATGAGCAACTATGCCAAGGTTATCAACAAACGTGTTATCGAAAGGGTATTGTGTCCTTTGTTCGGCTGAAAGAAACTTCTGATGTGTCTGTTTGAGATAGTTTAAATGGTATTTAAGTTCATCTGGATCATGGTCTCGATTGTCAAACGCAGAACGTATCAGTTTGATTTCACCATCAACACTTGAATAGAATTTATCATGAGCATGGACAGCACGGTCGGCATGGATAATCATGTCCGATTTCTTCTCCTTTTTCTTCTCGAAAATCATTGCTTTTATTGTACTGGCAATCAAAAAGTAAAGGACTGCTTCACGGAGACTTTCGGGATATATGTTATCGTCTTCCTCTGCTATGCTCTGAATAATCTCATTCTCGGACAAATGGTACACGCTGGCGCCATCGTAACCTTCACCCGGTTGAATTAAATGGATAGACTCAGGAATGAGTTTACTAATATCCTCTTGAAAGATATTAGCCTGCGGAGTGGCCGTAACCGAAAGATAAAGAGGATCACGAAGAACACGCTTCATGTAGCAAATGTTTCTGTAAGTAGGCGTAGCTTCCTCGGCTTTATTCTTAGCAGTATTAAGACTGGCCTGATCGCCTTCATCGTCAATAATAAATGGTTTGAGAGATGGGATAGCAGATATCAAGGATGCAACTAACTTATTGACCTTGTTCAAGGCATAAGGTCGCTTTAGACTGGTAATAATCATGGGTCGGCCTTCCTCTAGTAATTCTTTAGCAAAATCTTCGGTTAGACTGGCCAATGTATTGGATTGGTTGGTAACTGTATTCGTAGTGAAGACCACCGGCATATCAGAATCTAACAACTCATTCTCAGATGCTGCATCGAAAGTTAGACTAAATCGTTCGGTACATTGGCAAAGGAGTTCTTTATCATAACCACCATAGATGATGAGAAGATTGTATCCATTATCGAAAGCCAGAGCCGTAAGCAGCTCGAGGTTAGACGTTTTGCCGGATTGAACCTTTCCAACAAGCAAAGAATTGGGATTAGCAGACTCAGCGAGTTGCTGCATCAGTTTGCTATAGGTAGCACGTACATTCTTAACAATATTGTCAGCACCTTTCTGATTATATGCTTCTACATGCTTTTGGTGTATGCGCGCAAAGAACTTTCCCTCGTTGATGGGATTCGTTTGGGTATAATCTATCCGATATTGTTCCATAATTAGCCAGCCAATTTGGTTAAATACTGATTAATAAGATTGCGGAAAGCACCGGGACTGACAGAGCCATCCGGACGGGCATTCTTCTTAACCTGAAGTTCAGAAAGAGCAAATGCAAGAGCGAACTTTTCCAATACCTCTTTAAATTTTTCTTGTTCAGAGAACGGTTTGAAGAACGGGTGATTGATATTTAATTGCACGCTGGCTGTAGTACCGTCTTCTGACGGATCAACCTTAATCCAATATGTTGTAGAATCGCCAAATATCCAGTTGACTGTAATTGTGCACATATTTGCGGCATCCAGCGGAACTTTATACTCACGCTTATTGTTGTCTTCCTTATTGGGAAGATTATTCTGCGCCTTCTGATACTCCTTATACCGTATAACGTCTTCACTCTCACCTTGTGTATCCAGTTCCTCAATCGTTGGGATACAATCAAACAATCCACCGAATGAATCTTGAATCGTCTTCTGTACTTGATCCCGAATAGAATGAGAAACCTCCGGAGTACAATCTTCTTCACGAGCTCGTTCCTTATTGGTCAGTTTGGCAATGTCGATATACTCCTTAATATGGCGACGAAGTTCTGTGACGAACATCTCCTCCAATCCGTCATCCCACACAAAGCCATCTTTGGCCTGATTGATTGGGAAATCGTCCAGATCAAGTTCGCCAAATAATTTGTGTGCAATTGTACTCTGAGCCTGACCAAAGATTCTATCTGGCTTATAATTCTGCTCTTCACCACCAATCACAACTCGATTGCGGCGAAATAAGGCAAAGCCAGCACGGCCGAAACCACCATTCGCCAAAATTCCGACAAAGCCAGTAATGTGATGTTCGATTCCATCAAAATCAAATCTAAAATCGAGATTCTTTTTCCATTCCTGATTTCGAAATGTGAGACAAGCGTAATCATCAAATAATAACGGATCACTATCGTAATAAATATGAATGAGTCCGCTATTCAAGTCTCGGCGGTACATACTTTTCAGTAGGTCAACAATTTTTGTCTTTGTGCGAGGTGCTCCAATCTTTTTCGTTATTTCGCTGATAACAATAGTTGTTCCATGAGTGTTTGGAGAAACTTGTGTTCGATGAATAGCAACAGTATTTATGTTCTTTTCTCGCATCTCAGGAATATTGATTTCTGTGTAATATTCATTAGTTGATCCTAACTGTGTAGAACGAACAGACCATATATTCCCAAACCATGAAGCTGCTGTTTTGAGCCCCATACCAAACTCGTTGCGTCCATTCTTATCCTCAGGTGGAGAGTCAACCTTAACAGCACGTGAAAAATCTGTCAATTCCATACCAAAGGCTGTGTCAGCAATAGTAAGAATATCTTGCTCACTATCGTATTTGATATCAATGATAACATCCTTAATACCATTCTGTTTTAATTCCTCTTGATGAGAATAGAATGATTGCGTAGAGTTATCAACGAACTCACCAATAGCATACCATGCCTTGTAGTTAAGGCGAGAAAATACTCCAATAACTCCTGCCTGGGGCTGGATATTCAATTCTATTTCATTCTCATTTCCCATACTTGCTTAACATTCGATAAGTTTATTGGCTATCAATCTGACAATTTCAACATTCACAGCATTTCCCAAGGCTTCATAGACTCGACCTTTTGAAAGTCCTGTAAAATCCATATCCTTCATTCCTTGTAAAGAGGCAGCTTCTCTTACAGTCATATAACGACCTTTTTTAGTGCTGTCAGGAAGTTGTACCCAAGGCAAAATTGGAATTTGTGTTCCAACAAGATTCAAAGCTGGTGAATATGTAGCTCTCTTTACCCTTATTCCAGAAGCTCTAAATTGGATTATCTTATCTTCCAAAGTAGGAGTATCATTACCACAATTCCACTCTAGCTTTAAGAAACTATTTGCTTGGTCTTTTACTTTTAAAATCCACTTATCAAGCCACTTCTTATTCTTTTTGTAGAATTCTCTATTCTGCTCGATATATCTTATTTTCCAATGTGGAAAAACTTCACTTTTATCAGTTTGGGCGTAATTCGGCAGTTGTGCAAGACATGCTTCTTTGGTAAAGCCATTTACTTTCTGGCCTAAATGCCCCCGTTTCCCTTGCAACTCTTTTAATGACTGGAATGCCGGTGCTTTTTCTTTGAAATCATATGTTGCACCAAATTCCATAGCCCATATCGGGAACCCTGGAAGAGTACAGCCATTGGCAATAGTTTTGTTTATAAATTCACTCCATAAATCAAGTTGCTTTCTAGTAACATCTCTCAAAGGAATGTAATTAGTGTCGCTTTCATCTATGAGGGTATGAATTGTTGTACCCTCAGGCATAATAGGCTCTCTAGGAAATACGAATTCAAATTCCTTGTTTTGACCGTTCCTTCTACGACCAACTATGTAAATTCTTTTTCGATGTTGTGGTATATTGTATTCATGAGGTGATAGTACTTCTTTCTCAATATCATACCCCAATATATCTAACTTATCTTCAATAACACGCCATGTATTTCCCCCATCGTGCCCCATAAGATTTGATACATTTTCAAGGAAAACAAACTTAGGCTTATGCTCTTTTATTATTTCGCAAATGTATCCGAACATACTGCCACGCATCTTTTCATCGTCAAACCCTTGACGTTTGCCTGCTTGGCTAAATGGTTGGCAAGGGAAACCTGCACACAAAATATCATGTGGTGGAATATCTTTTTTTATGTCAACTTTTGTGATGTCACCAAATGGTTTAATCTTGAAGTTTTTTTCATATTGTTTCCGCAAATCTTCCCTCAATTCAGACGCAAAAACACATTTACACCCCAACTGCTCAAGAGCAAGATGGAATCCTCCAAGACCCGCAAACAAGTCAATGAAAGTATATTTCTTTTTTGCCATCAGTTTATTCTTTCAGTTTCTTGTCAAGCTTCTTCGTGCTGTTGTCTGAAAACTTCCTTTTGCAACTCTATCTCACGAACTAATTCTTCTTTAGTTGGGAGATAGGTTAGATACTTAGCTTGAAATATTTGCTCGTTGCCGTGCAGCACACTATATCTGGCCATATCTTCACTGGTGTCGGAACATAGAAGCAAGCCAATTGTAGGATTGTCGCCCTCGGTGCGTTGCAGACTGTCGTACATGCGTACGTACATATCCATCTGACCAACATCCTGATGCGTTATCTGACTAGTTTTTAGATCCATGAGGAAGAAGCACTTCAGAATATAGTTGTAGAACACGAGGTCGATGTAGAAATCGCCCATGTCGGTGCGGATATGTTTCTGTCTTGCCACAAACGCAAAACCTTTGCCCATCTCCATTATGAACTTTTGGATGTGGGTTATGATGCTCTCTTCGAGTTCCGTTTCTGTGAAGTCAGTATTCTGTGACAATCCCAGGAAGTCTGCAATGACAGGATTCTTTATGAACTCAAGTTTGTCTTGCAGTGGCGCTGTCAGCGATTTCATTTCCGACACGACACTCTCCTTGCTCTGCGATTGCAGAAGACGATAGTAGTACTGCGAGCCTATATTGCGATGAAGAACCCTGCTGCTCCATGTCTCCCGTAAAGCCTCCTGCGCATACCACTTACGAGCTTCTGCATCCTCCACACGTATCAGTTCACGGTATAGTGTCCATGGAAGCAATTGTTGACTCACTGCGTCGACTTTCCCAGATTGTTGACTCACTGCGTCAACTATTTCAGGGAACATGTTGTAAAAACGCACATAATTGTGCAGTGAAATCTTGTCGAATCCTTTGCCGTATTTATTTGTTAGAGACTTGGATAATTGCTCAATAACGTGTTTCCCATATTCAGCTCGACCATCATCATCAAGATGCTCACGAGTAATACGCTCTCCAAGTTTCCAGTTACGCAAAGTGAGTGCTACGTTTACAGCACGGTAAGCAAACTGACGCGCCTCATCAATAATGACGCACGCATCTTTGTATAGCTCACCATCGAGCACATCACTTTCTCTATATGTCTGAATAACTTTATCTTCCATGTCTAAACAATCAATAATCTGGAGTTAAAGTGCGACATAAAAAAACTTACTAAAAGTTTGCGCGCAATTATCCAACTTATATTTGCTTGTAAAAGTAGTGGTTTTTTGTTGATTTTTTTGCATATTTTGAACATTTATTTTATTGAGGGATAGTGATTTGCAGAGGTCTGGGGCGCTATTGGTGTGATGTTTAAAGAATTAGTTGTACGATGTTGGAATACGCTATGATGCTTATGTATGCTTTATCCTATTACTCTCCTATGGTTATCCTATTACTTTCCTATTTGAAGGGATGGGGCGGGTGCGAAATCTTTGTTTGATATTTGTATTACACATTTCATAGTATTCGCAAACTTTGCGCTAAATTGGGATATTATGGACTGTGAGGAAATAAAGAAACAACGTGGTGGACGGCGTGAGGGGGCTGGGCGGCCTAAGGGCGACAGCAAGCTCTATACGTTTCGTGTGCCTGGCTATATAGCGTCGGACATTGATGCGCAGGAGAGTAAGACTGAGTTCATCAAGGAGTGCATCGTGAAGAACATTTTCGCTAAGCATAGCATTGAGGAATTTGGCGATGTCGTTCGTGCATCGGAGGTTAAGGATCTGACGCTGCCTTTCTTTGAGAATGTGAGTGTGGTCGCTGGCTTTCCTATTCCGCTCGACAATGACGAGAAGGCGCAGAACATTGAGCTGCTACAGATGCTCTGTCCGCATCCTGAATCGTGCTATCTGATAAGGGTGCAGGGCAACTCGATGATTGACGCGAACATTTATTCGGGAAACATGATGCTATACGCTGCCATGAGCCGACGCATAGTGTCGATACTCAGAAAGAGCATCATGCACGTGGAGAACTACAGCATAGACGAGAGTTTCTGCGACCTGAACGGCTACGACAAACATTACAACTTAGAAGAACTGATGCGCGGTGTGGCCGACAAGATAAGGCTATACACCGACGTGCCTGTGAGCGTTGGCATTGCACCGACAAAGACGCTGGCCAAGATGGGGAGCAAGTTTGCCAAGCAGTATAAGGGTTATCGTGACGTGTGCGTGATAGACACCGAAGAGAAACGGCGTAAGGCATTGGAGCTGTTCGACCTTGCCGATGTGTGGGGCGTTGGGCGAAGTGTGTTTCTTCTATGTCGCCTGTTAAAAAGTACTTCCTGATGAACATTATCACCCTATCATTGCCGACATTAAGAAAAATCTGAATCTCTAAATTGTCATTGGCAACAAGCCTCTTCTTTCTCGATTTTGACGGAGTGCTATATACCGCTATGATTCACGTCCTTGCAATGTGTGAGGACGTGGGTGTAGTGGAAGAAGTTGGTGTTGAGGTTGAAGAAAATATATTCATTCAGTATATATTTCATCCATCTTTCCAATCATACCTTTCGCCATCTTCCTAACCTCCATCGGTTCCAACACCTCCACTCTGTCCATATTCCACAATATCTCCTGTAGCAAATCTATCGTCGGACGCACAAACATGGTGAATATGCTGTAGTCGTCATTTCTCTCTATCTCCTCCTGCGACTCGTGCAAAGGTAGGCTACGCATATAGTTTGCCTGGTATGCGTCAACTTTCAGCTTTATGGTTCTTGGCTTGGTGTTCTCGCCGGTTATGCCCCCCAGGTAATAGCGGAAAAACTCCTCGGGTGAGAAGTCTATCGGGTAGTCGAAGGTGTGGCTCGATGGTCGTATGCCTCTTATTCTGTCGAGGCAGAACACTGTTGTATGACCTGTCCCTGCGTCGTTCCAATGGCGGCCGACCATATACCAGCGCTGACGGTATAGCTTGACACACAGAGGCATGATGTAGTGCTCGCGCTCTTCGTCGTTGAGATAGCGGCGGTATGTGATATGTAGCATCTGGCTAGCCTTCATGGCATCGACAATAGGCTGGAGGTATTCAACGTCACTTGGTATGTTCTCGAGCAGAATTCGGTTTTTGATTGATTTGCAGTCGGCCAAAGCGTTGCTTACTGAGAAGGTGTCTAATAGCCATTTGCCCGCAGAGCCGTTCTTTAGGTTTGATGCGTTGGCAATGTAATAGCAATATGTCGATAGGTCACATTCTACATCGAGGTCGAATGTTTCGCTAATCTTTTCTCTCCATTTGTGGAAAGTGCGTTTGTCGAGTTCCTTGCCGTTGCTCATGTCAACGTTGTTCATCCACTTGCGGTTGAGTTCCTGCAGGGTTATTCGTCCCGCATGGGGGTTGCGTAAATGTTTAGTTTAACTGCCAATTAAATAAAAACACGTTGTATAAGTAAATCATTTTCATTTCCTTTCGGCATTATTCTTATAATCAACTTCTAAACTTAAAAAAATGAACAAGAGATTATTTATTGTAGCAATGCTTGGTATGATATGCGGTGTTGCATGCGCTCAACCTCGATTTGGTGGAGCTCTTGAATCGGCAGTTAAACGAGGTGTAACAAAAGCGGTTACCAAAAAAGCCGAAAGTATTGCCGAGAAAAAAACAGAGGCCTTTTTGAATAGAAAATTAGCAGCTTGGGAAAGCAGTGTAAATGCTGAACTTAAAGCAAGTCAACAAGCATTAGCTATGGCGCAAGACTCTATGCGTCAGCTTATGGATGTGCCTTTTGATGCTGAATATTCATTTACTACTATTGTTAAAACTGTTACTAAGGTTACCGAAAAGAATGGCGAAACAACTAGTTCTGATGTTGTGATTTATATGAATCCACAGCGTAGCGATTGTTATGCTTATGGTATTGGCGACTTGATTACCCTTATGGATTACAAAAACAAAGTTCAGGTTTTGTTCTCGGCTAACGACACAAATAAGGTTTATGTATCGTACCAAATATCTGGTTCAATGCCAAATGGAACTTCTAACGATTCGTACACTAAAATTGGAACAAAAGATATTTGCGGTTACACATGCCAAGGATATAGTGTTAAAAACGGATATTACAGCGGCGAATCGTGGGTAGCAGAAAGTTCTGATTTTGTTAATTGTTACACAAATGCCACCAATCTTTATATGCCTACAGCAGGTTTCCCAATGTTGGCAAAAGGTGTTTTGAATAATGGCGAAAACAAGTTAGACTATATTTCAGAGGTTACTGAAGTTAAGAAAAATCAGACGTTTATTATTAAAAAGTCCGATTACAAAAGTGCTTTTGAAGAGTAGTTGAATATTGAAAAGCAATAACAAAAAGGCGGCAATTATGCAGCCTTTTTTTGTTGGTATTGAAAATAAAAAAGCCTGAACTCTTTTGAAGTTCAGGCTTTTTTTTAGATTCAAATTATTAATTAAAGCGTTGCGAGTCGCCTTTTAATGGAGTTCCCATTGCTGACGATTCTGCATCTTTTTCATCGAGTTTAAACACCATAAAGTTTGGATTCTCGCGAGTGCATGGAGTCCATTCTCCGTCGGTTGCACCGTTTGGATTGCTGTATTTAGCAAAGTTGGTCCAATAGGTTAGCATTTTCTCCGACAAGTCCCAGTCACCTTTTGTCCAAGGGCGCCAGCAGTGTTTAAGCGATTTGAATACATACCAAAGGTCTGAAGAGTGGAACGCACCTTTCAAACGTTGAGTAACTTCAGGGTGAGATCCATCGTCAGGAAGTGGGCGTGCAAATTGGTAAGCATAGCTTTTTTGACCGATACTATCGCGGTTAAAGCAGAATTTTGCAATGCCTTCGCCCATATCGCCAAGGTCGTTTAGTGTGTATCCAATCATGTAAGGAACATTGGCAAGAGAACCATCGTATGCGGCCTCGTCAAAACTTTCTTTTGAGCAATAACCATCAACAACTGGCGCGTAGCGGAACCAAAATCCTTGACCTCCATTAACTTGGTCGTAAATAGTAGCAACGGTGTGCATCACTTCGGTTGAAGTGCGGCGCATCTTTTCAAGGCTATTGATACCTGCCCAATCAAGAATTTTTTTGTTGTTATTAGCCGATTGTTCAAGAGTCATACCCAAAGCAGGAGCACGGTTGCTAGCTGTGTTTATACCGCCGGCACTCATAATAACAGCTTTGTGGAACAAACCGCGAGCCAAAGGTGATTCGCAAATAGTGCGAACGCTACCACCACCAGCGCTTTGTCCAAAGATGGTTACATTGTCAGGGTCGCCACCAAATTGAGCAATGTTTTTCTTAATCCATTTAAGCGATTCAATTTGGTCAAGAATGCCGTAGTTGCCTGCTGCATTGTTGCCACTTTCGGCCATCAAATCGGGGTGGGTTAAGAATCCAAAAACACCCAAACGATAGTTAATTGTTACTAAAACAACATCTTTGTTAGCCCATTCTTGTCCATCAAATTCAGGTTCGGTTCCCCAACCTTCGCGGTAGCCTCCTCCGTGAATCCAAAGAGCAACAGGCAGTTTTTTGTCGGTTTTACCAGCTGCTTTGGTCCATACGTTAAGGTAAAGACAATCTTCGCTATATGGCGACTCGTCTCCGTATCCCCATTCGGTAGTGTAACCACCTTCGTAGTGAACTGATTGATAGCCAGGGTGCCCGTATTTGTCGGCTTTAAGCACACCTTTCCAAGCAACAACTGGTTGTGGAGCTTTCCAGCGCAAATCGTTGATTGGAGGAGCGGCATAAGGAATGCCTTTGTACGCAAATACGCCGTCAATTTCGGTTGCAACGCCTTGCACGTCGCCACCTTCAATGCTCAAGATTGGACTCTCTTGAACTTGTTTGCATCCTACCAAGGCCATAGCCATTGCAGCAATGCAGATGATTGATCTTTTCATTGGATAGTTTTTAATGTGTTATTTATATAAATGACTGACTTCCAGTCAGATGCTTTTATTCTGCATTGAAAGTCAATAGCAAATTTAGCATAAAAACTATATGAGTTTATGCTGATGCAAAAACTATTATAAAGCGATTGAGTTTGAAAGGGAGTTTAATATTAAACTTTCTTTCAATGACTATTTTCGACCTTTTAGGAGACAACTATCGCCATAACTTAAAAAGCGAAAATCGTTTTTAAGTGCAAAATCATAAACTCGATGCCAGTCTTCGCCAATTTGTGCAGCAATAAGAAGCAGCAAAGTGCTTTGAGGCTGATGAAAGTTGGTTATTATATCGTTAACCACGCGGAATTTGTAGCCGGGAGCAATCATTATTGAAGTTTCGGCCATCAACTCCGTTTTTCCGCTTTGTGCTACGTAGTTGCGTAGTGCTGAAAAAGCTTGGTTTGCCGACAAATCGCTTTGGAGCGAATATGGTTCCCATTGGCCAATTGACAGAGGATTGCTTAATCCTTGCGCCACTTTTACTCCGCACCAATACATACTTTCAAGAGTTCGCACTGTTGTTGTTCCAACTGCAACCAATCGGTTTGAGTTTGTAGCTAAAGGAGCAAGAGTAGTTTCGTTTAACACAAAGTGCTCGGTGTGCATAGGGTGGCCGCCTATTGTTTCGCTTTGAACTGGCTTAAACGTACCAGCGCCAACGTGTAATGTTACTTCGTGGCGGCTAATGTTGTGTTTTATAAGCGAGTCAAATACTTGTTGTGTAAAATGTAGGCCCGCTGTTGGGGCCGCCACCGAGCCTTTGAATTTAGAATAAACGGTTTGGTAGCGTTCGTTGTCGCTCTCTTCCGATTGTCGATTAAGATATGGGGGAATTGGAATTTGTCCCGCCCAGTCAAGTATTTCGCCAAACGATATTTGATTGTTATCCCATTGAAACTCAACAATAAACGAATCGCTAACGGCTCCTATGCGAGTGGCCGAAAGTGTGGTAGATTGGTTGCCTATGGTTATTTGTTTGTTTAGCGAACCATCTTTCCACTTTTTGCTATTGCCAACATAGCAAAGCCATTGACATTTTTCGGTTTGCACAAACATTTGGGCATATTCGGCAGGCGCAACAGGTTCAAGGCAGAAAATTTCGATGCGTGCACCCGAGGTCTTGAAAAACTCCATTCGGGCACGAATCACCTTTGTATTGTTTGCTACTAGCAATGCCGGCGATGGCAAATGATTTGCAACATTGCGGAACACATCGGTTTCAATTTCTCCATTATCAAAAATCAGCAACTTTGACGAGTCTCGAATTTCAAGTGGGTATTTTGCAATTCTCTCGTCAGGCAAAGGATAATTGTAATCGGCGATAGATATGTTTACTGGTGCGTTCATGTTTCCAAAAATTAAGTCCAAAACAAATGGGTTGGCAAAAATAGTTAACTTTGATTTTTGATTCTGAAAAACACAACAATGAGTAATATTAAAGTTGGCGACAAAGTTCGCTTTTTGAATGATGTTGGTGGTGGCGTTGTAACAAAAGTTATTGACAGCAAGCGAGTTATGGTGCTTGGTGATGATGGCTTTGAAATACCATCGTACACAAAAGAATTAGTGGCAGTTGAGACCGATTCGTATAACAATCTTAAGAAAGTTGAACCACAAAAAAATGTTTCGCAGCAAAATGCTTCAGATTCAAGATTAACTAGTGTTGACGACCAGCCTTTAGACATGCACGAGTATTTTTACCCCGATGCAGTTTATTTGCCTAGTAACAAAGATAATTTGAGTCTGTTTTTGGCTTTTGTGCCAAGTAAAAAGGCGGAGAGTAATGGTTTTAGAGTCTTTTTGATAAACGACAGCAACTATAACACACTTTACAGCATAGCAACAATTGATGCCGAAGAGAAAGTAGAGTCGGAGGCTGTAGGAATGCTTGAGGCTAATACCAAAGTTCAAGTTTCGTTTTTAAATGTTGAGGACGTGAATGTTGTTCCAACTTATGCTTGCCATTTGGTCTTTTATCGTCAAGGTGAATTCAAAATGAAGGAACCAGTGAGCAAAACCATTGAGGTTAATCCTGTAAAATTCTTCAAAGAAACGTCGTTCACCACAAACGATTTCTTTAACCAAAATGCAATGATTCTGCGCATTATTGATGAAAAAGCCGCTGTCGATTCAATTGAAAACATGTCGCACAAAGACTTTAAGAAATTGGTGTCAGAAAAGAGCGCAAGAGACGAGCAACCTCAGTTTAAATCGGCAAAAAGCAAGCAAAAGGAAATAGTGGAAGTTGATTTGCACATGCACGAACTGATTGACGATTTTCGCGGATTAACCAATGGCGAAATGGTTGAAATTCAGATGAAAAAGTTTCGCGACGAATTGAATAATGCCATGCGTACAGGTGTGAAAAAGATTGTGTTTATTCATGGAGTTGGTGCCGGCAAACTCAAAGTTGAGATTCGCAAAGAACTCGACCGTATGAAGAAAAAACTTGAGTATCAAGATGCTTCGTTTAAGGAGTATGGATACGGCGCAACTTTGGTAAGAATATATTAATGTGTTATATGAAATAGAATTTGATTTAACGCAAAACAAAAGGCGAATTGCACAATGCAGTTCGCCTTTTGTTATTTTATACCAAGTTGGGTATTAACACTGAGGCATGTGCGGTTTGCGCAACAAGTCGTTTACGGTTTTTACTGGATTAAAAGTTGAAGCTGGAACTTCAACAAATAATGTTGTCCAATCAGACATGGCACCGTTCCACAATCCAGGCAATTCAAGAGCTTTTATTGCGCGACCTTCAACGCTTTTTGAACTGATAAAACCAGTGTTGTGATCAACAAAGTGTGTAAGATCGTATTTGTTGCCGCGATAGTCAACTGTAGAGCAAACCAAATCAACAGGGTTAAAGTGAGTTGATTGCGACATTAAGTCTTTCTTACTTTCTGGAATTTGTGTGCTTTCCAAAATTTGTAGTTGAACTGAACCGTCGGCACTGCGAACCCAAAATGGGCCACCACCAGGTTCGCCTTCATTTACAACCATTCCGCATACACGAATAGGGCGATCGAGTTTGCCACGTAAGAAACAAATTTTTTGACTTTCGGTATAGTTGTCGTAATCTTCAGGAAGAACAACCATTAGTTTGTCTTTAACAAAACTTTCAACCTCATGCATTAAATTTAACGAAACGGGACGGCTGTCTAGTTTGGTTAAGTATTGGTCAATCTGACGTTTGTAAGTGATAAGCATGCCGCCAAGCGCTTTTTTGTATGTGTAAGTGTCGGCGCGCATTTCATCTTGAACAACATTGTCAATGTTCTTTATAAAGATAATGTCAGAATTGATTTGGTTAAGGTTGGCAATGAGTGCACCGTGTCCACCTGGACGGAATTGTAGTCCACCATTTTTTGCTTTAACTGGAACATTGTTTTCGTCAACGGCAACAGTGTCTGTTTCAGGTTTTTGTACGCTGAATTCAACTTCAAATTTGCATTTGTATAGTTCTTTGTATTTGTCAAGCATTTTATTCAGTTCAATTGCAAACAAGTCTTTATGTGCATCTGAAACTGTGTAGTGCATGCGAACAACGCCATTGGTTTGGCCATAAACTATACCTTCTTTCATGTGCTCCTCAAACGGGGTTGCGCAACCGTTTGGTGTGCGGTGAAAACGTAGCAAACCTTTTGGCAAGCTTCCGTAGTTTAGACCTTTATCAGTTAAAACGTAGCTCAAAAGGGTTGTGATGTCTTTCTTTTCTATCAATTCTTCAATTGAAGTGTTGTCTTTTTTTAGAGCATCTTGCAAGTCGTCGTAAAGAGCAAAATCTTTAATTCTATTGCAAAATTCATCAACAACAGCCGACGATTTTCCTGAGTTCATTGCTTCAAACAGAGCTTTGAACATGCGAGTAGCAGCGCCTGAAGCGGGAACAAACTTCAGTTTTCTAACTTCGGTGGCATTTTCAAATGTTTTTACGTATTCAATTCTTCGCTCGTCCGACAGACATTTGATTCCATTTTTTGCAGTTGCTGGAGCTACAATGTGAAGAGGTTTAAATCCGTCAACAAATTTTTGTACTTGGTTTTCAACGTCTTTTGGTTCAAGGTTGTGAGCCTTGATTGATGATAATTCTTCTTCGCTAAACATGTTTGTCAAGTTTTAAGTTATATAAAAAACTTTTATGTCTATAAAGTTAGAATTATTAAGAACAATGTGTTGGTATGGCTTAAATAATTTTTAGCACCTTATATAATTAAGTGGGGGAGGAATAAATATTTAAGATAAGAGCATAAAAAAAGCCGACCCAAAATTGAGCCGGCTTATATTTAGTTAGGTTTATGGCTTATACAAGACCTTGTGCAAGCATTGCATCAGCAACTTTCACAAAACCACCAATGTTAGCACCTTTAACGTAGTTGATGTAACCATCAGCCTCGGTACCATATTTTACGCAAGTTTTGTGAATGTCAATCATAATGCGGTGAAGTTTAGCGTCAACCTCTTCGCGAGTCCATGAAAGACGCTCAGAGTTTTGTGACATTTCCAAACCTGAAGTTGCAACACCACCAGCGTTTGAAGCTTTACCTGGAGAGTAAAGAATACGAGCTTTTTGGAATGCCTCAATAGCCTCTGGAGTTGAAGGCATGTTAGCACCCTCAGCAACGCAAATACAACCATTAGCAAGAAGTGATTTTGCATTTTCTTCGTTTACCTCGTTTTGTGTAGCGCAAGGCATTGCAATGTCGCATTTGATGCCCCAAGGACGTTGACCTTCCAAGTATTGGCAACCGTATTTGTCAGCATATTCTTTAATACGACCACGACGTACGTTTTTCAAATCCATAACGAATGCAAGTTTCTCTGCATCGATACCTGCTGGATCGTAAATAGTACCGTTTGAGTCAGATAGAGTAACAACTTTTGCACCAAGTTCAGTAGCTTTTTCGCAAGCGTATTGAGCAACGTTACCAGAACCTGAAACGCAAACTGTTTTACCTTTGAAGGTGTCGCCTTTAGTTGCAAGCATTTCTTGTGCAAAGTAAACTACACCATAACCTGTTGCTTCAGGACGGATAAGAGAACCACCCCATTCAAGTGCTTTACCAGTCAAAACGCCAACGAACTCGTTGCGAAGACGTTTGTATTGACCAAACATGTAACCAATCTCGCGGCCACCAGTACCTATATCACCTGCAGGAACGTCGGTGTCTGCACCAATATGTTTTGAAAGCTCGGTCATAAAGCTTTGGCAGAAACGCATAACCTCGTTATCTGATTTTCCTTTTGGGTCGAAGTCTGATCCACCTTTACCACCACCCATTGGAAGTGTGGTCAAGCTGTTTTTGAATACTTGCTCAAAAGCCAAGAATTTCAAAATGCCCAAGTTTACAGTTGGGTGAAGACGGATACCGCCTTTGTAAGGACCAATAGCGCTGCTCATTTGGATACGGAAACCACGGTTGATTTGGATTTCACCTTTGTCATCCAACCATGGAACGCGGAACATGATAACACGCTCAGGCTCTACCATTCTTTCAAGGATTTTACCTGCTTTGTACTTTGGATTTTCTTCGATGTAAGGCATCAACGACTCAACCACCTCTTTTACTGCTTGGTGGAACTCGTTCTCACCTGGGTTTTTGGCAATTACTTTTGCCATAAACTCGTTTACTTGAACATTAAGAATGTCAGACATAATAATTAAAATTTGAATTAATTTAGTGTTTCCTTCGTAAATTTAACGGTGCGAATGTAACCCTATATCATTACACTGAAACTGCCAATTATTTGCTTTACGTAATTTACGTACCACATTTAAGAAAGTATAAAATATACTCCATAATACGCTGTTAATCACGTTGTTAATTGTCGCTATGCGTGCTAATAATATCTCTATAAAATAAATATGTTAGTGCTTGTTATATAGTTGTATTATTGGTGCTACAACGGTGGTTGCTTATATTTTTGCCGACCAAAAATGCCACATTAATAAGAAAACATTACTTTTGCCACCCGTTGAAAAAAATAACACAATAAAATTAAATATTATGGGACGCGCGTTTGAATACCGTAGAGCAGCTAAAGAAAAACGATGGGGAATGATGTCGAGAATGTTCCCAAAATTGGCTAAAGCAATTACCGCAGCAGCAAAAGAAGGTGGACCAGATCCTGACATGAACCCAAAATTACGTACTGCCATACAGAACGCAAAGGGCTCAAATATGCCCAAGGATAACATTGATAACGCTATTAAGCGTGCTGCAGGTAAAGATGCTGAATCGTACACCGAGGTTAATTACGAAGGAAAAGGACCTCACGGAGTTTTGGTTTTTGTTGAGTGCATGACCGACAACACAACTCGTACCGTTGCTAATGTGAAATCGTATTTCAATAAATTGGGTGGCGGTTTGGTTCCAACTGGTTCTTTGGAATTTATGTTCAGCCGCAAAGCTGTTTTTGAGTTCGAAAAGAACGATAGCATAGATCTTGAAGAACTAGAGCTTAACCTAATTGATGCAGGTCTTGAAACTATTGAGGCTGTTGACGATATGGTTGTTATTTATGCCGATTATACCAATTTTGGTACATTGTCACAAGCTCTTGAGGAGTTGAAGATTGATGTTAAGAAAGCTGTTCTTCAACGTATTCCAACTAACGCTCTTGAGTTTACTGAAGAGCAAATGGTTGATATTGAAAAACTGATTGATAAACTTGAAGACGACGAAGACGTTCAAGCTGTTTACACAAACATTGCATAATACCGATTATTTGTAAATCGATAAAAATCTGGATGACGCAAGTTGTCCAGATTTTTTATCCACAATAAAAAAGGCTCACAATGATAAGTTGTGAGCCTTTTGGTTTATAAACATTGTTTGTTATTGATAGTATTCGCTTTGGGTAGCAATGCTTGGAGCTTCAATAGTTACAGCCTTTTGTAGATTTAGGGAAGTGTCGGTTGTGTGTGTGTCGTTGGCTACTGGTGTTTGTTTTTGCTCTGTATGAACAAAAGTGAATATACATAGGGCAATTACTAATATAGCTGCAATGCTGCCTATGGTAGTGTATAAATTAAACACTCGACCTCGGGGTTGTTGGTGGGCTGCAATGTTGCGTTGTACTTGTTCCCAAACTTTGGCTTTCATATTGTTGGCTTCGGTTTGACTAGTTTTTTGGCGGAACAATTCGTCAATGGCATTTTGGTTATTCATGGTATTTGCTTGTTTAGTTAAATTTCCCATAAAGTTTTTCTACTTCATCTTGTAGTATTGCTCTTGCACGGCTTAGGTTTGATTTAGATGCGCCTTCAGTAATGCCAAGCAATTTTGCAATTTCGTTGTGCTGATAGCCTTCAATGGCATACAACACAAATACTCGGCGGTATTGAGGTGGCAATGTATCAATCAAACGTTGATAAGCGTCGCACTCAAGTTCTTGAGAGAAATCGGAGTTCTCGTCGGCTACATCGTGAATTTTTTCTTTGCCATCATCATCGGTGTAGTTTATTGATTGCATTGTTTCGCGTTGCCATTGTGTGTGTTTTAGTTTGTCTAGCAAAGTGTTTTTAACAATACGTCTAATCCAGCCTTCAAACGATCCGTCGAACTTGTATTGGTCGATTTTTGTCAGCACTTTGGTAAATGCATCTACCATTACGTCGCATTTTTCGCTTTCGTCTAACCCGTTGGCATTTCGTACAACCTCGTGGTACATTTTGTTGTAATACAAGTTAAAAATTGCCTCTTGAGCAACACTATCGTTGCGCATACAACGTTTTATTAGTTCAACTTCATCGTTTTTCATTTCTCTGCTGGTAAGATTGTTTTTTGGGGAAAAAGGTTGCGTGGGCTAGTTATTTTTTTCGTAGTAATAATAATCCTATAAAAGTAATAATGCCATTAAGCATTAGCAATTCGTAACCTAAACTATTGTGTGTCAGTTTGTTTATGACAATGCATATTATTGGTGAAGCAACCGAAACTATCCAAACATAGCGGTCGTGTAATTGAAATTTTGTGAACAATCCAAAGGCAAACAATCCAAGTAATGGTCCATAGGTGTATCCGGCAATTGTATAAATGGCGCTAATTACACTGCGATCGTTTATCTTGTTGAAAGCTATGATGATAAGGGCAACTACAACTGCAATGCATATATGAACAATTTTTCGTGAGCGGATTTTTTTCTCTTCTGGCAAGTTACGCGATTCAATGTCTAAAATGTCAATTGAAAAAGATGTGGTTAGCGCAGTAAGTGCAGAATCGGCGCTAGAGTATGCTGCCGATACTAAACCAACAATAAATAATACCGAAACAGCCGTTGGTAAGTATTGCGATGCCAACAAAGGATACAATTCATCGGTTTTGGCAGGCAGAGCTATGCCTTTGTTTGCTGCAAAGATGTACAACATGGCACCTAATGCCATAAATAATAAGTTTATTGGCAAAAATGCAGCGCCATACCAGTACATGTTTTTTTGAGCATCAGCCAAATTACGGCAACTCAAATTCTTTTGCATCATGTCTTGGTCAAGTCCTGTCATAACTATGGTGATGAATGCACCGCTTAAAAATTGCTTAAAGAAGAAACGTTTGTCGCTTGGATTATCAAAAAACCAAATGCGAGAGTATTCTGAATCGCGAATTTGTGTAACCATTTCGCCAACCGATAGGTTAAGCTGATTTTTTACAGCTACAATGGTTATTATGAGTGCACTAATCATGAAAAGGGTTTGCAACATGTCGGTCCATACAATGGTGCGAATGCCCCCACGGAATGTGTATAACAGAATTAGCAACATGATAATAGTTACTGTAATTTCAAATGGAATGCCCCAAGAGTCAAACAAAACAAGTTGTAGCACGCTAGACATTAAAAAAAGTCGGAACGAACATCCAATTATGCGACTTAGCAAAAAGAACGAGGCTCCAGTTTTGTATGATGTGCGGCCAAATCGATGCTCAAGGTAGGTGTAAATGCTAGTTAACTGCATTTTATAGTAGATGGGAAGCAGCACCTTTGCTATAAAAAGGTAGCCAAAGAAAAATCCCAACACCATTTGTAAGTAAGAAAATTGGCTTGCGCCAACTTCGCCAGGAACCGAAATGAAGGTAACTCCAGAAATGCTGGTGCCTATCATTGCAATAGCCACTAAATACCATGGCGACTGCCTGTTGCCAATAAAAAATGACTCGTTATTTGCTCCGCGACTAGTGATGTGCGATATAACAAGCAAAGCCACAAAATAAGCCGCAAGCACACCAATAATAATAATTGAATTCATAATGCATTTACTTTGAATGGAGGCAAAGATATGAAGTCAATATTTATTTAGTGTTTAAAAACTCTCTTTTAGAATACGGCTATTTGTGCTAAATAGCAAAATGAAGTAAACTTAGTTAGTCCTTAATTTCTTCATATTCAATATCAATAGGTTGGTCGTTGTTTGGGTGATGTTTACCAATTGGAGGATCGTTTTTCGATTTTAAATAGAAACACAATTCGCTTATGCCATAAAATATTAAAGCAAAGCCAATTAGCATTACAGCCCTATCGGCAACCTTGCTAGGGTTGAAAATGATGAACAAACCTACTATAAGTGGCGCGAGAATAATGATAGTGGACTTCCACGATTTTACGCCAAATTGTTGAAAAATAATAAGTGGAAGCAGTTGTGATAAACATCCAAGAACAATCAGCATTCCTATTAGGAAGACAAAAAGAGTGCTCGATTCTTTGGGCGAGGATACAAGCAAAATACCAATAATAAAATCTACAATTCCCCTAGGAAGCACTATTAAATTAGGACTTTGATTGCGTCGGCGTTGACTCAATATAAAACTAATAACACCTTCAGCAATAAACATTAATCCCACAAGTTTTACAATGGTCTCAATAGTAGCACTCGGCCAAAAAACTATAATTAAACCAATGATAATGGCGGCTAAAGCGCGTGTTAGTCGTGATGTCAGTTTCTTTTGGAATTTATTGAAAGTTTGAAACATAATATTTGTGGTTGTTTGTTATGCTCCAAAAATAGTAACTATCATAGTGTTTTCAAATTAATAAGTAAGTAGTTGTATTGGAGAAAAAGCGTTTCATACGCATAACATTAGTGGGCTGAATCTATTATTTTGAGCCATAAGTCAGTTAAAAAGTGTGACGAAATTGTAAAAATCAATCAAAATATTTCCGTGTTTTATCAATTGCATTACTTTTGTTTCCATTACAATAATTATTTGGTATGAATTGTATTATAGTTGACGACGACCTACTTAGTAGAAAAATTCTAGAAGGACTAATTGAAAAAAGCGATTCGCTTAACCTTATTGGATCATACGATAGCCCACTTGAGGCATTCAAAGTATTTGAAAAAGCCGATCCAGTAGATTTGATTTTTCTTGATGTTGAAATGCCAGAAATGAGCGGTCTTGAGTTTATTAACACTCTTGACGAGCCACCAATGATTATCATTTGTTCAGGAAAAGAAAAATATGCACTCGAATCGTATGAATACGATGTTGTTGACTATTTGTTGAAGCCAGTTTCGTTGCCACGTTTCTTCAAAGCAGTAAACAAGGCACAATCACAATTCCAAGAGCGTGAGTCGGTTTCAAAACTACCAGATGAGATTTTTATTAAGCGCAAAAACTCAACATTTGTTCGCATCCGTTATGAGGATATTCTTTGGGTTGAGGCTCTTGAAAACTATGTTACAGTAAATACTTTCAAAGAGAAATTTACCATCCATTTCACAATGAAAGCAATTGAAAACAAAATGCCGATGAATAAATTTAAACGTGTTCATCGTTCGTACATTGTGAATATCAACAAGATAGACTACATTGAAGAGAATAACGTGGTGATGCATACCGAGCAGGGCGCTAAAATTATTCCAATCGGCAAATCGTACCACGACATTCTGATGGATGAGATAAATCTGATATCAAAATAATTTGCAATAAAGTACGCAACCATTGCGTTTTTGAGTGAAGATTTTGTGTACCCGATGCGTATTAGATATACTATCTTCCTTTTGATTTTGTTTTTTGTGACTGCTCCATGTTGTGTTAATGTGGCCAAAGCTAGTCATGCCGATAGTTTGTTTGTAAACAAAGAGTTGCAAATGGAGTATTTGGCCGACTTGCTAGGACAAACACGTTTTGATGGAGTTGTGCAAGATAGCATCAATGGTCAACTATTGCCAATCGTTGAGCAGACATTAAAGATGAAAGGTTCGTTTGATTACGAATTCATAAATCTAAAAAACATAAGTGTAGTAAAATCGAAAGACAGACGTGTGCGAATATTTACATGGTACACGGTTGACGATGAAGCTAATTATCGCTATTATGGGTTTATTCAGTACGACAATGGTCAACAACGACTTATTGCATTGAATGACGCCAAGGATAAAATTGTAAATCCAAATTCAGCATCGCTTACCGAGAAAAACTGGTGGGGGGCGGTTTATTATGGTATAGTTGAAAATTCTACCTCGTCAGGAAAATTATATACGCTTATAGGATGGGATGGTAATGGACTTTATTCAACGCGCAAAGTTCTAGAATCGCTTTACTTTACCGACAAAGGACAACCAAGGTTTGGAAAAATGGTGTTTAAAGTGGGGCGAAAAAAGGAAAAACGTATGATTTTTGAATATAACAAGCGCGCCACCATGATGCTGAATTTTGATGATATGCTTAATATGATAGTGTTTGATCATCTTGCAGTGTATGGCGACCAAGATGCAAACAATCCGATGTTTTTAGGTCCAGACTCATCGCACGATGGTTTGCGCTTTCAAGACGATGTGTGGATTCACGTTCCAAATATCGATTACAAGAAACAGGCTCCTGTTCAGAAAAAACGTAGGTTGTTTTAATATATAGTTGGTTTGTGGTGTATTACTACAACAAAACAAGTTGCATAAAAAAAGCATCGCCATTATTGACGATGCTTTTCGTTTTTTTTTTCTGTAACTGATTATTCAGCAACTGTAGAATCAGCAGCAACAGAATCGGCTGCAACAGAATCAGCAGCACAGCATGCAGCAGAGTCTGCTTTGCAGCATGTTGTGTCGGCTTTTACAGCATTAGCCTCAGATTTTTGATTTGCGTTTCCGCAGCAAGCGCTAACCATTGCAACCATTGCAACAGCTGCTAAGAACAAATAAGATTTTTTCATTTTTTTTAAGTGTTTATATAGGTTTTAACGGCGGCAAAATTAAACTCATTATCACGTTCTTACAATAAAAAAATGAAAAAATAAATAATTGACGCAACCAAAACATTTTTAGCCTCGTCTTGCAAACAGAACAATCATTATTATTTTTGGTTGTCAATTTGAAATGAAGTTTAATTTAATACATGTAATTATGAAAAAGATTTTGATTTTCAGCGCAGTAGCATTAGCATCGTTAATGTTAGCAAGTTGTGGCGGCACAAAAGACGTAACTAAAGGTCGTCAAGAAATAACAATTCCTTGTGGCGATAAAGCTACATCAAACAAAGAGTATTTCCGTGCATCAAGCAGTGCAACAAGCAAAGATATGGCTATGGCTCGCGAAAAAGCACTTACATTGACTAAACAACGTTTGGCTTCGCTAATTGAGAGTACCATGAAATCGGTTACCGAGCGTTATGCAAACGATATGGATGCTGGTGGCGGTAGCGAGTTTGAGCAAACTTTCCAAAACATGACTAAAGAGGTTATTAACCTTGAACTTCGTGATGTTGCTGTAACTTGCGAAAAAATGTTTGAGGCACAAGGTGGCGGTTACGAGGTATTTACATCAATTGAGGTAAATAAAGAGACTTTCTATAATGGAGTTGACAAAGGAATTTCAAAAGACAAAAAACTAGAGGTAATGTATGACCGCGAGAAATTCCGCAAAATTTACGAAGAAGAAATGGCAAAAATGGAGTAATTCATTAATGCTCAATGATATAAAGGGTTGCCTGAGCGTTTAGGCAACCTTTTTCTTTACTCACCAAAATACAATACAATGAAAAAACTGCTGATGTTGGCTCTTGCATTAAGCACTTTATTTAATGCTACGGCACAACGTGTAAAAGTTATGGAGGCTCATCCAAAAAAGAAACCTTCGTGGGTTAATAGTTTGGAGAAGGATTATATTATTGTGGTTGCATCGAGTAACACATTGGAAGACGCACAAATAAAGGCTCTTAATAAAGTTAAAGAGCAAATAATTAGTTCGGTGGCCGAAAATGTAACCACGTCGTCAGAGTATATACGTACCGATGAAAATGGCGAGGTGGGCGAAGTTTATAATGTTGCCACTCGTACACGTGCCGCTAACATTCCGTTTATTAAAGGCATCTCGCTAAACCAAATAGATCAATACTATTGGCAAAAAGTTGGTAGCCGAAAAGTTGAGCCAGTGTATAACTATCACATAAAGTATCCGTTTACCGAAACGCAGTTGCGCAAATTGGTTAGCGAATACAACGCCGCTGACAATAAACTGACTCAGCAATTAAATGATTTGATAGATCTAGTTGATAATGCTGAAACCTCAGCAGACCTTGAGCAAACTCGCACTGAATTGCGAGCTATTAAAAATCAATTTTTAGAAACAGATCCTAGAGCCAAGCAAGCAGAGGTTGCCGCTACTAGAGCTTTTAACTTAATGCGCGATATTAAATTTGAAACCGTTAGTTCTGAATTGGGAAAAGTGCAATTTAAAGTGATAGTTGCGGGAAAATATCCTGGCACAAACAAACCAAAAGTAAAATCTAATTGTGCACAAATAACCAACCTTACTCTTAATGGAGATGTGTGGGTTTTGGAGTACAACTATTCTGGTTGCAACGAAAACGAACAGAATAAAATTTCAGTTGAATATCGTAACAATTGCGGTAAACTAGTAAATGATTTTTACTTCAGCACAAAAGGCAAGTAGCATAGTTTTTTTAGCAAAAGAGATATTGAGCTGTTGGTGTAATTACTGCCAACGGCTCTTTTTTTTACTTTCGCGATAAATAAAACACTCAGATAAATGCGCAAACTAATTTTTATACTAGCGTTGGTTGCATTGGCAACTTCTTGTCAATCGGGGAAAAAAGAGCAGTCAATGCCTACTAAACAAATTGAAACAGGCAGACTTAAAGTACAGTTAAAATCGGGCAACTCGTTGCAATATGGCGACTCTATAGTAATTGGCTTTGTCTCTTCGGAAAAGATTGACTCGTTGCAAGTGTTTGTAAATTCGAAAAAAGAGGATGCAAAAGTTTCGGGTAATAATTTGTGCATAGCAACAAAGCAGATGACGGTTGGGCAAAAAAGCATAACAATTGAAGCTTTTGTAGGAGCCCAAAAGCGATTGTATGGTTATGCTTTGCTAAATTTAAAATCAGACATTGCGCCTCAAATGTTTAAATATAAGGTTGTAAAACAACAAAAGCACAACGAACAATACTACACTCAAGGTTTGGAGTTTGATGGAGCAGATCTTTATGAAGGTACAGGTCTTGAAGGTGTTTCGGCTTTGTATAAAGTTGATGCAAAAACATACAAGGTGCTAAAAGTAGTGGATTTGCCAAGCAATCTTTTTGGAGAGGGAATTAGCATTATGGGCAATAAAATCTATCAGCTTACATGGCGTTCGCAAATTGGGTTTATATACAACAAGCAAACATTTGAGCAATTAGGTACATTTAATTATGGAACCGAAGGTTGGGGGTTGACCAATAACGGCAAGCACTTGATAATGAGCGACGGAACCGAACATTTGTATTTTATTGATACGGCAACAATGCAAGAAGTTCGACGAATTGAGGTGATGAATAATCAGCAGTCGGTTCAATTGCTCAACGAACTTGAATACGTTGATGGGCTGATTTATGCAAATGTTTATTGCTCAAACACAATTGTTGCAATTGACGAAAAAACAGGGCGGGTAATGAAACAAATAGATATGAGTGGCTTGTCAGATCAAATGAAAGCCAACAATCGCATCGATGTACTAAATGGTATTGCTTATCGACACGATACAAAACAATGGTTTGTTACGGGCAAGCTATGGCCCTCAATGTTTGAAGTTGAGTTTGTAAAACAATAGCCATTGGCGTAAAGTAAACGATTCTTTTTGTTACGATATACAAAGCCTTACCAAGTTCGGTAGTTTTTTTTTGTGTAATCTTCCCTAAGAGGCAATAATAGAGCCATATCTCGTTTTTTTTCAAAAAAGTGCTGCAAAAATGAAACCTAATAGCCTGTCTTTCAGTATAAGAGAGTGTTTTTGTTAAGTTCTATTTAATGGTTATGCATCACGAACACCATAAAGGTGTACCAACCGAGTTTTAATAATTGAGCACAATTGAAATCACGGTGGTTAGAGCTGGTTACTCGATGCGGGCTCAGTCCAAAAAAAATACACACATAGCTCCTTTAAATGATTGTCCTTATTTGCTATAGCAGATGAGGATTTTCTTTTTTTAAGAGGTAAATAATAAACCGAATAGTCTTTATCAGACTTGCTTTTTGGCAGAAAAATTCTGCTTTAATCTCCTATATTTGCGACATTATTACCGATATGCAGTACAAACTAATAAAAACCGATACCAAGACAAACGCACGTTTGGGTGAAATTACAACCGATCACGGAACTATTCAAACACCCATATTTATGCCAGTTGGAACAGTGGGTTCGGTTAAAGGCATACATCAGCGCGATGTATCCGATGATATTCATGCTCAAATAATATTAGGAAATACATATCACTTGTATTTGCGCCCTGGACCGCAGTTGTTGCAACAAGCGGGAGGTTTGCATAAGTTTATGCATTGGGACAAGCCAATTCTTACCGATAGTGGAGGGTTTCAGGTTTTTTCGTTGTCGGCAAATCGAAAGTTGACCGAAGAAGGCGCAAAATTCAGTTCGCATATTGATGGCTCAAAGCATTTATTTACTCCCGAAAAGGTGGTTGATTTGCAACGCATCATAGGTTCTGACATAATGATGGCCTTTGATGAATGCCCACCGGGCGATTGCGATTATAATTACGCACGCAAATCGCTTGATCTTACAATGCGATGGTTGCATAGGGGAGTGGAACGCTATAAGCAAACCGAGCCATTATACGGCCACTATCAGTCGTTCTTTCCTATAGTACAAGGCGCTAGTTTTAAAGAATTGCGCCAACGTTCGGCAACCGAAATAGCAGAACTAGGAATGGATGGCAATGCAATTGGCGGATTGGCAGTTGGAGAACCTGTTGAGGTGATGTATGCAATGATTGAAGTGGTTAATGAAATATTGCCTACCGATAAACCACGTTACCTTATGGGGGTTGGAACTCCTGCTAATATTCTTGAAGGTATTAGTCGTGGTGTTGATATGTTTGACTGTGTTATGCCAACTCGCAATGGCCGTAATGGTATGTTGTTTACAAGCGAAGGCATAATGAACATGAAGAACAATAAATGGAAAGACGATTTTTCGCCAATTGATCCATGTGGAGCATCGTTTGTCGACTTGTATTATTCAAAGGCCTATTTGCGTCACTTGTTTGTGTCAGAAGAACTTTTGGCGGGACAAATTGCAAGCGCACACAACTTGGCATTCTACTTGTGGTTAGTTGGCGAGGCTCGCAAACATATTGCCGAAGGTGATTTTGCTGAGTGGAAAGAAATGATGGTGAAAAAAGTGACAACCCGTTTGTAATGTAGTTATGCGTATCCCATTTTTAAAAAAAATAGACCTTTACATTATTCGCAAATTCTTGGGAACGTTCCTTTTTGCGCTTCTGCTCATCATTCTTATTGTAGTTATTTTTGACATATCGGAAAAAATTGACGATTTTATAGCCAAAGGAGCCCCAATAAAAGCTATTGTATTTGATTACTACTGCAATTTTGTCCCATATTTTGCCAATCTTTTCTCCTCAATGTTCATATTCATTGCGGTTATTTTCTTTACATCAAAAATGGCTGGCGATTCGGAGATTATAGCCATTTTGGCAAGTGGCGTGAGTTTTAAGAGGCTGATGGTTCCATATATAGTTTCGGCAACATTGTTGGCTGCATTTTCAATGCTTCTTATTAACTGGGTAATCCCACCAGCTAATCAAAAACGCATTGAATTTGAGTCTAAGTACATAAAAAATCGTTTTGTTAACACCGACAGAGATATACATCGACAAATTTTGCCTGGCCAATTTGCTTACATGGAGAGCTATAACGCCACTTTTATGATAGGCTATAAATTTGCTCTTGAACAATTTGAAGACGGACAATTAAAGTCAAAAATATTGGCAGACTATATACAATGGGACACAACTATAAACAAGTGGAGAATTTCCAATTGCTTTGTTCGAACATACGATAGCGTTGGAAACGAAACCATTACACAATATCGTAAAATTGATACTACTCTTAATATGGAGCCAGCCGATTATGCTCACCGCGACAATATTGTTGAAGCAATGAACCGACGCGAGTTGCTTGATTTTATTGCATTAGAGCGGATGCGCGGTTCGGATAATATTGTAGTGTGGGAATTGGAACGCCATAGGCGATTTGCGTATGTGTTTTCTACCTTTATTCTTACATTGATAGGAGTATCGCTGTCATCGCGGAAAAGGCGAGGAGGAATAGGCTTTAATATCGGTATGGGTATTTTGTTGGCCTTTACATATATATTATTCATGCAAGTGTCAACTGTGCTTTCAACAAATGCCGATTTGCCGCCAATAATTGCAGTTTGGGTTCCCAATATTATTTACGGACTTGTAGGAATATTTCTTTACAGTCGCGCTCGCAAATAGCTGAGTTATACTTGTTTTACGTTAGTGTAGGTATTTTGCAAATTGTTTTGTCTGCAAATACTAATATATAGTTAGTAAAATGAGGTTTGTTTGGCGTTTTCTTTTTCTTACTTTCGCCCCTCACAACTAATCATATCTAATGCAGAAAAAGTGGATAATAAAAGAACGCCCCGATGATGCGGTGGTTGACTCGTTGGCTAAAGCTATAAACGTTAGCAAGCCAATAGCTCAACTGCTTGTGCAACGCGGCATTACCACTTTTGATTCAGCTCGCGATTTTTTTCGACCAGACATTAAAAAACTCTATAATCCATTCTTGATGAAAGATATGGATAAGGCTGTGGCGCGACTAAACAAGGCAATTGTTGAGCGCGAAAATGTGTTGGTGTATGGCGATTATGATGTTGATGGCACTACTGCTGCAGCAATGATGTATGTCTTTTTGAAAAGCAAGTGCCGTAATGTGTTTTACTACATTCCAGACCGATATAACGAAGGCTACGGTATTTCGTACAAAGGCATCGATTTTGCCGACGAAAAACAATGTAAACTTATTATTGCGCTCGATTGTGGAATAAAGGCAGTGCAAAAGGTGGAGTACGCCACTTCAAAAGGCATTGAATTTATTATTTGCGACCATCACGAAGAGGGAGAATCGTTGCCTCAAGCTGTTGCTGTACTTGATCCAAAGCGTTCCGATTGTAACTATCCGTTTAACGAGCTATCGGGTTGTGGTGTGGGCTTTAAGCTAATTCAAGCCTATTCTTTGCAATATAAAATACCTTTCTATCAAATTAAGCCATTTCTCGATTTGGTAGTTGTTAGTATAGCCAGCGACATTGTTCCAATAGTTGATGAAAATAGGATTTTAGCTTATTACGGGTTGCGCCAATTAAACTCAAATCCTCGCGTGGGGTTGAAGGCCATTATGGACAAGTCGAAAATGGAACCTGGTAACCTTAAGATAAACGATATTGTTTTTAAAATAGGTCCTCGTATTAATGCGGCTGGTCGTATGGACTTAGGCCAGCATGCTGTCGATTTGCTTGTTGAGCGTAATGCACAAACAGCCTACGAAATGGCAAGCAAGATTGAGGATGACAATACAGAGCGCAAGACTCACGACCAAAATATCACTCAAGACGCCCTTACTATTATAAATAGTAGCGATTCTATGAAGGAGCGTAAAACTACTGTTTTGTATAATCCTATGTGGCACAAGGGTGTTATTGGTATTGTGGCTTCGAGATTGATTGATTATTATTATAGGCCGACTATAATTTGCACAAAATCAAATGGCTATATAACGGGTTCGTGCCGTTCAGTGGCAGGATTTAACCTATATTCAGCTATTGAAAGTTGTCAAGAATTGCTTGAAACCTTTGGTGGTCACATGTATGCGGCAGGATTGACAATAAAAGAAGAGAATTTGGAGCGCTTTGTTACCAAGTTTGAACACGTGGTAAGCGAAATGATTACTCCTGACGAAATGTCGCCACGTATTGATGCCGATTTGGAACTTGATGTTGCAGAAATAAACGACCGATTGTATCGTATTCTTGAGCAGTTTGAACCTTTTGGTCCCGGTAACATGTCGCCAGTGTTTGTGAGTCGCAATGTTTGTGATGGAGGTAGTGTTATGTGCGTAGGAAAGGATCAAGAACATTTGAAATTCTCGGTTTCAGATGAAAGTATTTTGCATTCAATTCCAGCAATAGCTTTCAGGCAATCGTCGGCGTATGAGTTCGTAAAAGATCGTAAGGCGTTTGATGTTTGCTACTCAATAGAGCCAAACTCGTATCGAGGCAAGCGCTCTATTCAGCTTAAGGTATGCGATATTAAGGCATACGGTAAGTAATTTCAGTTGTTGTATTCAATTAAGTAAAGTTGCGAGCATGCAGGCATGCTTTGTTGTGCTTGCGTGTGCCCGAAAATAAAAAAAGCCCTTTTCGGGCATTGAGGAACGAAACTTAAGGGCAAAAAAATAAGGCTCACGCCTTTTCTTTTTTTTCTCTCTTTCTGAAAAGGACACATTCGCGTGTCCTTTTCAGTTTGCTTTCGTGCGATTGTTTTCTCTATTTATTTTCCTTTTTGAAATCGAAAGCATAATCATCGCCATCGTAAGCGATTAAAACTTGATAGTTGCCACCGTTAAGTTTGCTGAACTCAAGGTTTTTCATCAAGTCGTTCTCCTCAACAGCTGAATAAAGTTCATCACCGTTTGAGTTTACAACTTTAAGTGAGATTTCTTTACCCTTAATGTTTGGCAATTCAACCATTGCGCGAGTGCCATAGCAGCGGAAGATAGGGTCAACTACTGCGTAACCACCTCTAATTAACTCTCCGTCTTTGATAGTGAAGTTGCGCTCAACCGTGTTTGTTTTGCTTTTTGCAGATACGGTGTAAGTTCCATCTTCAAGGTTCAAGAATTCGAATACACGAACGCTTTTGCCTGCTTTTTTAACACATTCACTATATAGAACTTCGTTGTCGCTAGTTTTGATGCTAACAATGCAACGGTCGTCAGTTTCGTTTTCAAATGCTATAGATGCGCGAGTGCAAGTGATGTAGCGAATTGCTATTTTGTTGTTGCAAACGCTGTCGGTGCTGTTGCCTTTTGCTGATGTGAATATTGGCATTAGAATCAGCATGGTTGCCAATAGACTCATGATTACTGCTGTGAAGGCGTCTAATCTCATTAGGTTTCCTTCGTTGTTGCTTAAAAGTTTCATCTTTTCCTCTTTTAAATTGTTTTCTTTTTCCTTTTTCGACGATGCAAAAGTATAACGTACTTTTATTGTTGTGTTAAAATTGCAACAAAATAGTGTTATTATGTTTTCTATTTAACAATAATCAAAATTGTAAATAATTGATAAACAGAAGGTTGCCTTTATGCAAACGTTGCGCATAAAAAGTTGCGTAAATGAAGTAAAATGGCAGCTTTTTTTTCTTAAAACGGTCATTTTTAAGCTTTTTGGGCTTAAAATTGAGTGTTTTTTAGTGCGAGAGATTTTTAAAAATGCAACTTGTTGATAAATAGGTAAATGTGCGTTTTTAATGACATATTGCACACATACAATTTGACATTTTAGTATGTTGCGAGCTGCAAATAAAGCAAAACAATAGTAAGCTCCTTTGTGGGGAGATGCATAGGTTTAATAAAGAAAGTGTTGGGTTAGTACATTTTGATAACCAAAACTTGTTTTGTAGTGTCGGTTATCTTGAAACGATTGTCGGGGCGGTAACCTGCAACCCAAATAATTTGATTGTTGCTAGTAAGAACTAATGCGCTCTCTTTGTCGAGTCGGTTAATCTTGTTGTTTATGAAAAAGTTACTCAACTTTTGTTGCTTATTCATTCCAAGAGGGTAGAATGTGTCGCCGTTTTGCCATGAGCGTATTGTTATGGGTAATTCTATCTTTTCAAAGTCGAGGCAAGCTACGTTAGATAGCTTTATTAGTTCAAAGTTTTCAATATCAACGACTTGCATTTCAAAAGTTGAGCCGTTTGCTTTTGTTGTGCCAATTTGTTCAACCTGAACATTTGTTGTTTTATTTGTAGTTGGTTCTATTATTATGTATTGGCGGTCAATTAGCAGTTTGTGGCTGTTGCTAAAAAATAGTTTGCCACTCTCGCCGTTTATTAGTGACAATATGCGTTTGGTTTGTTCGTTGTTAAATCCGTAATCTGAAAGTATTTCGAACAAAACTGTTTCGGCAAACTGTTCGTTGATAAGCGTTTGCTTGTCAATTATGGTTTTGCCATTAATGTTTTTTACCATTCGTAGTTTGGCTTGCTCAACGTAAAAGTTGTAAATGTTTGCTGCTTGCGACAGATTGTTGAGGTTTTGCGCCATTCGTTGCTCAAATTGCTTATTTATCTGCTTAAATGCAGGTACAATGTGGTGTCGAATGTAGTTTCGTTGATAATCGTCGCTGAGGTTTGAGCTATCGGTGCGAAAGGCTAGTTTGTTGTGTTTGGCAAATTCTTCTATTTCAGTACGAGTTGCAAACAATAGTGGTCTTGCAATGTTACCGACAAGTGGTTTTATTCCTGTAATGCCGTTAATTCCTGTCCCACGATTTAGGTTAAGCATCAGTGTTTCAATGTTATCCGAAAGGTGATGCCCTGTTGCAATACGTGTAAAATTATTTTCGGCTGAAAGTTGCTCAAACCAATTGTAGCGTAACTCGCGAGCGGCCATCTCAATTGATAGTTTGTGCTCAGCTGCGTATTCTTTTGTGTTAAATGATTTGCAAAAGAGTTTGACGTTGTATTGTTTGGCTAGTTGTCTCACAAAATCTTCGTCGCCATCAGATTCTTCGTTCCGAAGGTTGAAATTGCAGTGAGCAATCTGTGTGTTGTATCCACATTTTACTAATAAATGAAGCAACACAACAGAATCGGCGCCGCCGCTTACTGTTGCAAGAATTTTGTCGTTCTGGCTAAATAGTCGGTTTTGCTTTATAAATTTTTCAAAAGCGATTTGACTAACCATTAATATCTCTGTCTCTAAATCCGAGGAAGTAAAGAATGGTGTCCAAGCCTCCAGCTGAAATTGAATGCTGAGCTGACTCTTTTACTTTAGGTTTAGCATGGAAAGCAATTCCCAAGCCTGCAAGTTTAAGCATAGGCAAGTCGTTTGATCCGTCGCCTACTGCAATAACTTGTTCCAAGTGAATATCTTCTTTAAAAGCTAAAAGGTTTAGTAGTTCGGCTTTGCGAGCGCCGTCAACAATTTCGCCAACATGACGGCCTGTTAGTTTGCCGTTTGCTATTTCAAGTTCGTTGGCAAATACGTAGTCAATGTCTAGCTTGTTTTTTAGATAGTTGCCAAAGTAGTTAAATCCACCCGAAAGTATGGCTGTGCGGTATCCGTAGCGTTTTAGTGTTTTAAATAAACGCTCGGCACCTTTGGTGAGAGGCAAGTTTTCGGCAATGTCGCGCATTACAGATTCGTCAAGACCTTTCAATAACGACACACGTTTAATAAAACTTTGTTTGAAATCAATTTCGCCACGCATGGCCGATTCGGTTATTTTGCTCACTTCGTCGCCAACACCTGCACGTTTTGCAAGCTCGTCAATAACTTCGGTTTGGATTAGGGTAGAGTCCATATCGAAGCAAACAAGACGACGATTGCGGCGGAATACGCTATCTTCTTGAAACGCAATATCAACACCACCTTCGCGGTTTGAGATGTTGATAAAATCGAGTTTCATTTGCTCAATGTCTTTTGGTACACCGCGCACCGAAAATTCAACAACTGCGTGCGATTGCTCGTCTTTTGAGTTCATTGACACACGTCCGCTGATACGTTTTATCGAGTCGATGTTTAGTCCTTGTTCTGCTACAACAGCCGAAACATTTGCCATGTGTTCGGCTTTAAGCACGTGCGATATTAAGGTAACTATGTAGCGTTTTTTACCTTGGTTCGATACCCAATCTTCGTATTTATCGGTTTGGATTGGGGTAAATTTTACGTTAATACCTAGCGAGTATGCTTCGAAAAGCAAGTCTTTTAGAAATGCAGATGAACCTGATTTGGCGGGAACTTCAAGCAAAATGCCCAAGTTAAGGTCATCGTGGATAACCGACTGGCCAATGTCGAGAATGTTGATGTCGTATTGCATCAAAATCTTTGTAATAGACGCGGTTAATCCGGGTTTGTCGTGTCCCGATACGTTTAACAGTATGATTTCGTTTTTGGTGTTCATGGTATTAACTTGATTATTTAACTGTTACGTGTATGCATTTTGTTGCTTTCTCTTGAATTATGTAGCATTTTTCTTGAGCTTGAAGGTCGAGTAAAGTGCGAATTAAAATGTTTCGTAATCGTTTTGAGTGAAATACTTTGTCGTCGTTCACCTCGTAAAATTCTTCTTCAGGAATATCAAACGATCGTCCGTAGTAGTGCGATGTCATGTTTTTGGTGGCATTTACATTTTTTTCGCGCAGTTTGTTTTGGCTTTCTATTGTGCGCAAAACCGATGAAATGCCATATCTATATGGTTGTATGCCAGCCTCTTCAAGATTTTTTTTGAATTCTTTGCCTAGTGTCGTTAAAAAATCAACTGCATCGCGTTGCATGTATGGAATTGACATGGTCAAACCTTGAAGTTTGTAGTAGTTTGAGTTGTCGTAAATGCGGCGCAGTTTGTAATCAACTATGTATTGCGATTGGTTGTTGTCAAAGTCGGCTTTTGAGGCAAGTGGCTCGGTCATTCCGCGACTGCGAGCTACTTCAAGGTGCATCTCGTTTGTGTATTGGTGCATGGCTCTTATCTCTTGTTGGCTTAGTTCGCTAACAGGTACTTGGGTAATTTTTTTAAGATGCGTTTTGGGGGAGTTTTTGGGTATTATGAATATGATAGCTACTATAATGGCAACAACTACCAAAATAAATCTGATTAGTTTTCTAACGCTTAAATGTCTGCCTTCAAACATGTGTCCTTTTTTTTAGCAACGCAAAGTTAAAAGATTGAGCCAAAGCAAACCTTGCTCAATGTTCGTTTTTTCTCAAAAATAATAGCTGCTTTGCTTAGGCGTGCAAAACAGTATCAAATGTATTATCTAGTCTGTGTAAAAAATGATAGTCGGGACGGTGCCGATTACTTATTTGAGACGCACTTTTACCACAACTTTTTTCACTGCCGAAGGCTCATCGCATTTCAAACAAGGAAGATGAAGGTCGTCGGGGAAGAAAATTGCAAACATTCCTTCTTTTAGTGTAATTGTCTCGTAATCGCCTTCAAAGAAAGCAATGTCGCGCTCGTTTGAGTAGGGTATCGATTCGGTTTGGTTGTTGAATTTTGCAACACCAATTTTTTCTTGGCCAGAAATAATATATTGAATATCAATGTATTCGCGATGGCCTTCAAGTTGGCCGCTACTTTTGGTAATGTAGTCGCTTATTGATGCAAAAATGTCATTGCCGTCAATTGGGTATTTGCCCTCTTGATACTCCGAAAAGTCGGTTGATTTGAGGTATTCAAACGCGCGTGCAAATAGCGGATGAAGTTCAATGTATTGTGTGTAGTTGGCAATGTTGTCAATAACCATAGTTAGTCGTTTTTTTTGAGCGCGCAAATGTACAAAATAGTTGAGACCGTGGTGGTGGGGCAAATACTTTTTTGTGCCGATTATTTAAGGTATTCTGCAGCCGATTCAGCGCACCGTTGGCCATCGAGAGCTGACGATACAATGCCACCTGCATAACCTGCCCCCTCACCACATGGAAATAGTCCTGCTATTTGAATATGCTGTAATGTGTCTTTGTCGCGAGGAATGCGTATTGGCGAACTTGTACGGCTTTCAACGCCTATAAGAGTAGCTTCTGATGTATAAAAACCATGCATCTTGCGGTCAAATGCAAGCAATCCCTGTTGCAGGCGTTTGCCAATTTCGGCGGGCATCCACTGGTGCATGGCCGAACTGGCTATTCCAGGACGGAACGACGATTCGGGCAGTGATGATGAAATTTTGCCTTCCACAAAGTCGGTAACACGCTGTGCTGGCGCTATTTGGCCACCGCCACCACTGGCAAACGACAGTTGTTCGTAGTTCATTTGGTAGCGTAGTCCGGCTAAAATGTCGTTTGGCGATTGCATCAGGTCTTCGGCTCTTATTTCAACTACCAAACCTGAGTTTGCCCAACGTGTGCCGCGAGTTGATGGCGACATTCCGTTAACCACCATTTCGTTTGGCGATGTTGATGCTGGTACTATTATTCCTCCGGGGCACATGCAAAACGAATATACTCCACGTCCATCAACTTGATGCACAAGGCTATATGCTGCAGCAGGTAGGTATTGGCTACGTGTTTTGCACGAGTATTGTATGCTGTCAATTAGTGCTTGTGGATGCTCAATGCGCACGCCCATTGCAAACGATTTTGCTTGAAGCTCAACTCCTTGATTGTAAAGCGATTGGTAAACGTCGCGAGCCGAGTGCCCTGTGGCTAGTATAACAGCTTTCGATTCAATTTTTGTTCCGTTTGTTAGTTCAACTCCGCAAACTTTGTCGCCGTTAAGCATCAGTTTAGCAAACTGTGTGTTAAAATGAACTTCGCCGCCATATTCTACAATGGTTTTGCGAATGTTTTCAATAATTCCAGGCAGTTTGTCGGTGCCAATGTGTGGGTGGGTGTCAACTAAAATGTCGGGTTTTGCACCGTTTGCGTTTAGCACTTGCAACACAAACGATATGTCGCCGCGTTTTTTTGAGCGAGTAAATAATTTTCCATCGGAGTAAGTGCCAGCACCGCCTTCGCCAAATCCGTAGTTTGAGTTTGGGTCAACACCTTCGTTGCGGTGTATTTGGGCCACGTCAAAGCGACGCGAGTGCACATCTTTTCCGCGTTCAATTATTATTGGTTTGTATCCAAGTTGCAAAAACCGAAGTGCGGCAAACAATCCACCAGGACCAGCGCCAACTATCACAACTGGAGTTTTGTGCTCAACGTTTTGGTAACGAAAATCAATTGGCTGAGGTTTTTCGGGCTGTTGGTTTATGTAAACATCCATCCGCAAACTTATTTTAACCCGGCCATGTCGAGCGTCAATCGAGCGGTTTTTTAATTGGCAAAATGTTATCTGCTCTTTGCCCACTCCAAGTTGGCGAGCCACTACTGGCAAGTAATATTTTTCGTCGGATGCTACTTGCGGGTCAACGGCAATAACCAATTCTTTTACCATAACTTATTCAAAATGAATTAGTAAAGTGACCATTTTTGACCCAAGTCGGCTAAATGCTTTGGTGAATTCAGTATTGTCGTTTTTTGCTACATTCATCAGTCCGTAGCTGAATTTAAGCTCGGTTGAGTATTTGAAGTATTTCAAATAATTGTCTAAACCTACGCTGGCCTCTAGGTAAAGGTCAAACTTGTTAAGGCGAATTTTAGGTTTGTCTTCGGCTTTAATTTTTTTGCGAGCAGCTAGGTCAAAAACTGGATTAACGCCCAGTGTTACGTAAGGTCGATAGTTGCTTTCGCGAATGGCTCGATATTTAATCAGAGTGGGGAATTGCAGCAGCGTTGTCTCAATGTTCATATTGTGGGTTCGCAACACTTTTGATGCTACATCGTCGTGAAGCATGTATTTCAACGTACGTTGGCTAAACAAAAGGCCGGGAATGATGCGTGCGTCTAAATTTTCGGTTAGTTTGGCATTTGCCACCATGCTTGCGCCAAACAAAGCTCCGCCGCTGTATTCAACGCTGTAAACGGTGTCGAGTTTGTTAAATTCGTCGGAGTGATTTATTACAAAACCCATTCGGCCAAGCGAAAACGAAAACCCAAAATGGTATGGCTCAGCATCGTAAAACGGTTTGTGCCAAGCTTTTTTCTTTTGCGCGTCGGCGTTGACAAATGCCGATAGCAGAATCAATACTATAAGTGTGATTTTCTTTATCATAAGGCTCGCAAATGTAGAAAAATCAATTATGATTTATGAATGTTGTTTAGTGGTTTGTAAATGATTGATTTTTAGAATTGTATGCAATAAACTTTTGTTCACCGCACAAACTCTGTATTTTTGTCGCTATGATGGAATCGCATCCGCTTGGTTTTTTTATTCCGCAAGATGCTCGTTTGCTGATGCTTGGAAGTTTTCCGCCACCGCACAATCGTTGGTCAATGGAGTTTTTTTACCCAAATTTTCAGAACGATATGTGGCGCATTTTGGGTCATGTTTTTTTTGCCGATAGAAATCATTTTGTGGTTCAAGGCGAAAAACGATTTAACTACCAACTAGTGGTCGATTTTGTTACTCAAAAAGGCATTGCGCTTGGCGACACTGCTCAAAAAGTGGTGCGTTTAAAAAACAATGCTTCTGATGCTTTTTTGCAAATTGAGCAGACTATTGACCTAAACGATGTGCTACAAAGAATGCCGCTTTGCTCGGCTATTGTGGTTACAGGGCAAAAGGCAGCCGAAACGCTTTGTTCAATAGCGCAAACCGATGTGCCAAGCGTGGGGCAGAGTGTGCCATTTTACTTTTTGGACCGAACTATTCGCATTTATCGCATGCCATCGTCGTCGCGGGCTTATCCTATGGCGCTTGAACGTAAGGCTGAATTTTACGCTGCTATGTTTGCTGAGGTTGGAATGGTGTAGGACTTAACTTGTTAAGTTATAGACTTTTGTAAAGGTTAAATTTCTTTTTTTTTTGTGGTTCATCTCCCAAACCTACTCCTTCTTCCCTTCAAAGAACAAATCTTCCTCAATGCTGTTGATGCGCCAATCGACGTATGAAAGTATGTTTCTGGTGGTTTTGTTGCGTTCCCAGCCGTAATCTAATATGGTTTTGAGCCATTTTTTCTCTGTTTTGTAATCGTGCAACGCGTTGTAAGCCAACGACATTCGGTATTGCGCCTCAAGTGTGGTTTGATAATTTAGGCTGTTTTTCAGCATGCGAATTTGGTTACGCCTACAAGTTGCAGCCTTAACCGAATCTTCGCGATATTCAAACGCATAACCATCGTAAAACGAGGCTTTGCTGCAATATATTTCGGCCAACGATGCCGAATCGGCTTGACACAACTCTATTGCAATATCGGCGTAGGTTAGCGCCTCGTCGCGGTGGCCAGTTGCTCGCAATGCCAAGTTTGAAAGTGCTTGCACTATTGGCAGATGCTCGAATCGTGAACCTTCGGCTGCAAGTAGCATAAAGTCAAATGCTTTGTCGAATATGGCGCAGTTTTCGTACGATTTGCCAATAAAGTATAGCGTGCTTGGCGAGTCGTCGCCATTGGCATTTGTCTCAAGCAGCAAATCGAGTGCGCGGTAGTAGTCGTGTTTTTGATAGCATGCCATTGCTAACTGCTTGTTTACCATTTGGTTGGTTGGGTCAATTTTGTAGTAAGCGTTGCCGTAATTCACAGCAGAGTCAACCATCTTGTTGTTTCGGCAAAACGAAATTAACTCCGTTACAGCTGCAGCGTCAAGTTGATTGACAGACACAATTTGACGGGCGCATTCGGTAATAATGCTGTCGGGGGCTGACATTCGTTGCAGACAGTTGAACCGCAACCGCAGATCCTGGTACTCGTTGGCCGAAAGAAGAAGCGTATCAGCAAGTTGCAAACAGCGTTTATACTGTCCGCGCTTGTAGTAGCATTGTGCCAATCGGCGCACAATGGTGTCGTTGAAGGTTAATTTGCAAGCTTGTTCGTAGCGCAACATCGAGTTGTAGGTGTCGTTAAGCAACAAACAAGAATCGGCTTGCAACATAAGGCGGCGCGATTCATCGGTCATCGGTTTAAAATTGGGTTGCGACAAACCACAAAATGGCAGCGCTGCTAACATTATAACTATTGCTCTTTTCATAAAATTCATGCTTTAGTTGGTAAAACAAAGGCTCGCCGCCGACGAGCCTTTATGCGTTATGCAAAACAATATAAATCAGTTAGTTCAATGTAAAGTTGATTGGAATGTTGAATGACACATTCACAACTTCGCCGCGCTGACGGCCCGGTGTCCATTGCGGTAGCAAACTTATAACTCGCATGGCCTCGTTATCAAGGCATTCGATACCTGTACCTTTTAACAACTTCACATTTCCCACTTTGCCTTCTTTGTCGATTATAAAGGTTACATAAACCTTGCCTTCTTGTTGGTTTTCCTTGGCATCTTCGGGATAAACAATGTTTTCTGAAATGAAAGCGCGAAGAGCGTCGTCGCCACCAGGGAATTTTGGCATCTCCTCAACAATCATAAACACTTCATCGGTCGAAACCACGTCAGCATTTTCACCCTTCATAAGCGAAGGTTCTTTCTCTTCATAACTGCCGTCTTTCAGCTTAACAAACACTCTGTTGTCTTTTGATATAAACGTTGCATTGGCAGGAATCTTGTCGTAATCGGCCTGCGAGATTCCTAATTCGGACAATGAGGGTTTCATATTTGTGCTATCTTTGCTGCACGATGAGTTGGCAAATGCAACTACCGCAAATGCCGCAATTGGTAGGACATAAAGCGCCTTGGCCAATGTCCAAACTGATGATTTTTTACGTGACATCATAGTTATTCTATATTTCAGTTTACTGTGATTAAAGCTGTTGGCAATTGAATACCACTTCCCGCCAGCAGCTTTTTTAATTAATAATATTTGGTATTGTTTTGCATTGATGCCTGAATCAAGAACGGCCTTGTCGGCCTCGTACTCGTGCAAGGCGCACAACTCTTGGCGCAATAGCCACATGGCCGGATTGTACCACTGCAAGCAGCACAGCACATCGCACACCAGTACATCAACCGAGTGCATGCACCTTATGTGGGCCTGCTCGTGGGTTATTATCTCGCGGCTACTATCGTCGTAGTCCTTGCGGTTTATTACTATGTATTTTATCCAACTGAACGGAGCCTGCTCGTTGTCAACTATCACAAGTGTTGAGCCGTCAGATAGTTTTTGGTGCTCGCCCTGCGCTATTACGCGCACCACTCCCACTATCGACAATGCCATGCGGACCAAACAAACCACAATGCCAAGGTAGAACACCACAACCACTGCCATTCGCCAATCGAACTCGGTTGCTGTAGGGTTTCCAACAATCACCTCCTCAAGCATAATCACTGGCTGCGCTATGGCGTAGGTGGCCGACTTGCCTGTGGAAACGTACTGAAACATCAGTCCGCCAAACGGCAACAAAAACGACAACAAAATGCTGCCAAGTACTAAAAAACGGTTGGCACGATGCAGGGTCTCGCGACTCATAAACGAGCGAAACAACAAATAAAAAGCTATCAGCAAAGCCGACACCTTTAAACTATACACAAGCATTTCCATGACTATTCCTCCTCAATTTTGCGAATCAGTTCCTTAAGTTCGTCAACCGAAAGATCCTCTTCCTTAACCAATGCCGAAACAGCATTCTGGTATGAGTTTTGAAAATACTTGCCAATGATGCCACGCAAAGTGAGTTTGCCAAAATCGGTGCGCGACACTTTTGCAAAATACTGATAGGTTGGTCCATACGATTTGTGGTCAACGTAGCCCTTGGCCTCAAGGCCACGCACCATTGTAGATATTGTGTTGAAATGAGGTTTTGGGTCGGGATAAAGTTCAACCAAGTCGCGGACAAACATTGGCCCATGCTCCCAAAAGAAGTTCATTACTTCCTCTTCCTTTTTTGTAATCTTCTCCATTGTTGTGATGTGTTTTTGTTGACAATGCTAAAGTAACTATAAAAATATTTTGTGCAACTATTTTTTTTAGTTGAGTAACTATTTTTTTGATTGTTTAGACATATTTTGTTTTGCAAAGCAGAAACACTAACATTGTAGCAATAATAAACGACGATAATAAAATCAAGATTTAGAGAGACATAACATATTATTAACATAAGCATTAGCTATTATTCACGTCCAAATCAAAAGCCTCGCAAACTGATGATTTCGGTTATCGGATAAACGCTAATCCACGAGACGCTTTGCGCTCTCGTATCCCTACCATTAGAGTTAATGCTCACGCCGATTAGGTGTGGGCTAATCTAGGTAGGATACGGGGTTCATGCGAGGCTCCTCGTGGACGTGATAGAGAGGTCCGCACCTTTCTTTTGTCCGTATGTGATTGATAGTTGATTGCTGATAATTAACTATTAATTGATATGAATATTTACACGGAAAAAAGTATTGAATTGGCAAATCAACGTAATTATCTTGATTTGCTATTTAAAGTATATCCATTGAGTCCTGACTCTATCAGAGATATTGATGCAACAACTTGGAAGTCTGTAGAAACGAACTATAAAAAGGGTAATAATACCGAATTGTTTAAGAGTTTGCTAAAACTGCCATTGTTTCCTGTAAAAGACGGTTATGTTCCTTATTTTAAGCATGATTTAAGCGCCGTAGAGCGTAATCCGGATACTGTAGATAGGATTTGTGGAAGAGTCAGGGAGTTGGAATTGGACAAATTATGGGAAAAATGTACTCAACCCAAAGAGACCAACCGTCAAATGGGACCGTTGTTTCAAAACTGGCTTAACAAAGGTGTTCTTGGTTCATATCCCGTTGATGAAAAAATGTTCTTGTCAAAGACCAAAGGAGTTGCCATCCTAGATGGAAGAGATTCGGCATTAGCTGATTTCGCCAATCGTTATCTTGGTTATACAAGAGATAAAGGTCTGGATTTTATAGCAAGAAAAGGTGATGTATTCATTATTGGAGAAGCAAAATTCATTTCTGATGAAGGTGGTCATCAAAATGACCAATTTCTTGATGCTATTACAACCCTAAATACAAAAACGAAAAGGAACGTATTAAAAGTGGCTGTACTAGATGGTATATTGTATATCAAAAGTAAAAAGAAGATGTACCAGACAATCACTTCTAATGATGTCCCTGTTATGAGTGCCCTATTATTAAGAGATTATTTATACTCACTATGAAGAACATTTTGATAAAAGGGGATAATGTTGCCGGTCTTAATTGGCTGATAGAAAACGGATATCAAGGCAAAGTTGATTTGGTTTATATAGACCCTCCCTTTGCAACTGGTGGTACTTTTTCCGTTGATGATAATGGTCGTGTTGCAACTATAAGCAAATCCGAGAAATCTGTAGTTGCGTATAAAGATACATTGCAGGGTACTGAGTTTATTGATTTTTTACGTGAGCGTATCAAGTTAATTTATAAACTTCTGTCAGAGCAAGGTTCTTTTTATTTGCACATAGATTATAAGATTGGCCATTATGTAAAAGTTATGTTGGACGAAATTTTCGGTGTAGACAACTTCAGAAATGATATTACTCGAATTAAGTGTAATCCAAAAAACTTTTCGCGAATCGGTTACGGCAATATTAAGGATATGATCTTATTTTACACCAAAGGAAAGAATCCAATTTGGAATGAGCCAAGAATTGAACATTCTGAAGAAGATCAAAAAAGATTATATTCGAAAATAGACAAAGACGGCCGAAGATACACTACAGTTCCTATTCACGCTCCTGGAGAAACAAAGGATGGGAAAACTGCACAAGCATTCAAAGGAATATATCCTCCCAAAGGAAGACATTGGCGTTGCTCAGTAGAAGAACTTGAAGAGCTCGATAAAAAAGGATTAATAGAGTGGTCGGAAAAAGGCAACCCAAGAAAAATTAATTACGCAGACGAAATGTTGGGTAAAAAAGTGCAAGACATTTGGGACTTTAAAGATTCAATGTATCCAGATTATCCGACACAAAAAAATCCTGATATGTTGAGTCTTATCATATCTGCATCTTCTAACGAAAATTCAATAGTAATGGATTGTTTTTGTGGTTCAGGTTCAACCTTAAAAGTAGCACAAAATATGGGGCGTAACTGGATAGGGATTGACCAATCTGATGTTGCAATAGAAATAACAAAGAAAGCCATTTCGCAAGATTTAAGTTTGTTTTCATCAAATGACGGTTTTGACTATTATGAATTACTGCCAAATGCTCTGCCGCGAATGCAACAGAAGGAAGAGTAGCAAGTAGTTGGTAAGTTATAAGTAGTAGGTTTTACGTTCTACAAATCAACGAATAAACAGTTCAACGCATCAACTGCAGAACCGTGCCTTCGACAAGCTCAGGCGCCGCGCGTATTGGTGGCTGAGCCTGTCGAAGCCACTACCCATTAATCATTGTTATTCGATTCAACAAAAAAATGTAGTGGCTTTTAAGAAATTGCATTGTCTATAGTGCAATCTTTGGCAGTTATTGCACATTGCATAGTGCAACTTATGCTAAAAACTGCACGCTGCATCGTGCAATTTTATATCTTTGCGGTATAAAAAACAGAATTAGGATATGAACACATTAATAGAAACATATAAACTTTTGCTTAATAGAGTTAAGACCGATTTTGTACGATATCTTCACGATAAGATAAATTGGGAGAATCGATTGGTTGCTATATTGGGAGCTAGAGGTACGGGAAAAACAACTTTGCTACTACAACATATTAAAATGTGCGATGAAATTGAAACCTCGCTCTACGTAACGGCAGACGATTTTTACTTTACCACTCACAGATTATTCGATTTGGCAAAGGAATTTTACCAAATAGGAGGAAAGAAACTCTACATTGACGAGATACATAAATATGAAGGTTGGTCGTTAGAAATAAAAAATATATACGACCTTTTGCCCGACCTTCATGTTGTTTATACAGGTTCGTCTATTCTTGATTTGGAGCGAGGCGGAGTGGATTTAAGCAGAAGAAAAGTGGAGTATCATTTAATGGGACTATCTTTTCGTGAGTACATCAACATTTCTCTATTTGAAAACTTTCCCGCTTATTCGTTGGAAGAAGTATTAGTAGGTAAGGTTGATTTTCCGTATGCAAAGTATCGCCCAATAGCGCTTTTTAAGCAATATTTAAAAACGGGCTATTATCCATTTTTTATGGAATCAGACGACTATGCACTTCGGCTTAAAAGTGTATTAAAGCAGGTGGTGGAGTTTGATATACCTACGTATGCTAAAATGAATATTACATCAAGTGCAAAACTCAAAAAACTGCTTTATGTGATAGCGCAAAGTGTTCCCTTTAAACCAAACTTTTCCGTCTTGGAAAAAGAGTTGGGCATATCAAGAAACATTTTGCCCGATTATTTGATGTATTTAGAAAAGGCGCAATTAATTACGTTGGTTCGCGAAAAGGCCACAGGAATAAAAGTGTTGCAAAAAATAGATAAGATATACTTGAATAATCCCAATATATCATACGTTTTAGCTGATGGCGATACAGACAAAGGAACCGTTAGGGAGAATATTTTTATTCAATTTTTTCAAGACTTGCATCCAATTGTTAGTTCACCAACACAAGCCGATTTTGAGGTGAATGGTTACACGTTTGAAGTGGGCGGCAAGAACAAAACAGCTCAACAAATCAAAGGAGTGGAAAACTCATACATTGTAAAAGACGACATTGAATATGCCTCTTTGCGCGAGATTCCGCTTTGGATGTTCGGCTTTTTGTATTGATGCTCAAGGTGGTGCAAAATAAAAATCCGCAAGTGGTGCATTAGGCAACCATTTGCGGATTTTGGTTTGTGAAAAGAACTGACGTTAGACGCCCAAAACTATATGCGCATCAACGTTCATTTTGCGACTAATCTCGCGAGCAAGCTGCAATGTTGGCTCACAACGTCCATTAAAAATATCGCTTATGCGCGACGAACTTACACCAAGCAATTCTGCAAGTTTTGCCTGATTAAGCCCCATTTCATACATGCGTAGTTTCATCACACTTACAAGCGATGGTTGCTCTATTGGGAAATGCTCATCTTCGTATTCTTCAACCATTGCCGACAATAAATCTAGTTCTACAGCATTCTTGTTGGTAGGTGGGGTATTGTCGTCAACCAATGGCAACAGTTCTTCAATGCGCTCCATTGTTGCCTCATAAGCTACCTTCGATGTTATTCTTGCCATAATTCTCACTATTTAGATTGTTGATGCATCAATTTTTTCATATTCAGAATGTGTGCCTATAAAACGAATTAAAATCGTACCTATAGTAAATTTGATAATAACTATCAATCTGTAGTTATTGCCCCGAATATTGAACACGTAATGCTGATTGCCAACGGCATCAACACTATTAAATGTTTTTTTTATGTCGTCGAAACAAGTCCATTGCGCATTTTTGGTTTTGGTAAACCATTCTTCCAAAGCAACCTTTGCGTCGGCATGTTCGGTGTAGTATTCTATAATTCTTGAACGAGCAATTATTCTCATTTGCAACTAACAATATTTTACAAAGATGAGTTTGATTTTTTTGAAATACAAAATTATTTTTTGAATTTCAAGTTTTTGCTATAAACGAAACTCAAACGTTGCATAAAAAATCTGCAAGTGGCGCATGTGCAACCATTTGCGGTTTTTTTGTGAAAGACAGATGTCGGTTTACTCTTCAGAGAAGTTGAGCAAAGCTTTGCGGTAGGCAGTGTAAATTTTTGATTTTGATATAAATCCGTCGTACAAACCATCGTTAATAACAGGAAGGTTCCATGCTCCAGTTTTTTCAAACTTCTCCATCACAACGTCCATAGCATCGGTAGTGCGCACCACATCAACTGGCGCCGATATTAGTTCGTAAATGTATGTAGTGTCGTACATTTCGGGGTTAAACATTATGTGGCGAATATCGTCGAGCAATACAATGCCAACAAGTTCTTTGTTTTCGTTTATTACAGGAAACAAGTTTCGGCGTGAGTGTTTTGGGATAAATTATTTGTAGGAGGCGAAATTTCCATTATGATGGAAAATTGATAAGGAAAATCTTTTTGGAAAATAGATGTTGACGAAGTGTGATGGGGTAATTACCCACATTGTTGGTTTCTTATAAATTTTGCTTATAACAAGTTGCATTTATTTGATTAACCACTTGATAAGCAAAGAATTAATAGTCGGCACCTTTGCTTCACAAACAAATAGATTATTCACTATTCTAAATTAAAGTAACATGAGAAGCATTGCAAAAATTGAGCTACAGTATGCTCACCGTTTCTATGGCTTCCAAGGCGAAGCCATGTATCTTCACGGTCACACCGGTATTCTTACCATAGAAGTAGAAGACGATGTAACACCCAAGGTCAATATGGTATTTCCCTGTAACGAAATCAAGAAGATAGCGTGGGATGTACTACGTAATTTTGACCATGCGCTAGTACTCCGAGAGGATGATCCACTACTTCCAGCCATTTTAACAGTATACGACAAGCAAGGAATACGCAATGGGCATCCTCTCAACAAAATGAAAGGCGAGGCGTTTGTCACCCCTCTAGCTACAGCTTATCCTGATTGCCGACTTGTAGTCACCAAAGAAACAATGACAGTTGAGGGTATGATAAAGATAGTTTATGACTTGCTAAAAGATAAGTTGCCCATAGTAAAGCTCACATTTTCGAGCGGAGTTAATAAAGCCTCGCAGTGCTACGACACTTGTAAGCATTTTGAAAGATGTCCTATATGCGGCGTAGTTCTTGACGAAAGAGGCAAGTGTCCAAAATGTGGGTGGAAAAAATAGAATTACTCCCAATATTATATTTCAGTATACCATTTTTTGTGTTTGTGCCGCCTTCTGTTTATCGGAAGGTGGCTTTATTATAACGACAACAACATTTTAGCCTTAGGGACAGCAATCTCCTTGAACATCTGCAGAAGTTTTTCTGCTGCCAATTTTCTGTAGGTATCACTAGCAAAAAAGACATACGACTTAATAGGAGACGAAAGTTCCTCAATATCTACGGCCTTCAGAAACGGTCGGGCTATAATTGATTGTGCTGTAAGGATAGATATCATATCAGTCTCCTGAAGAAGGTTCAGGATAGCGTTAGTATCGTTGATGGTGGCAGCAATGTTAAGTTTTCCTGTATTGATGCCAATGAAATGTTCAAGACCATTGTGCTCCTTAACATCACCCTCCGGCAATACAAGACGTTGCGATCTCAAGTCGTCGAAAGACAACTTATCACTATTAGCCAGAGGGTGGCAAGTGCGCATTATAGCGCTCAGCTTATAATCGAGTAGATATTCATAGTCAATGCCATCCAAATTATCAGAAGGCATAACAGAGAAGACCATATCCAGTTCGTGAGAGCGCAGTTTCTGCATTAGGTTATCTATAGTAGAGTAGCAGACAGAAGTTCTGATATCCCTATAAGTCCGGAGAAATTCGATACCAGTCTCGCGAATGAAAGACTCGTGCGAAGCGGTGAGGCCTATTCTAAGATCGCCACAATGAAGGCCGTTCATATCATTCATACGAGCTGTGCACTCATCGAAAGACTGGAGGGCTACTCTAGCGTACTTTAGCAAATGTTGTCCACTCTCTGTAAGTATTACGTTATGAGTTGTTCTGACAAACAACAACGTTCCCAGTTCGTTTTCGAGGGCTTTTATCTGTTGAGACAATGCGCTCTGAGACAAATAAAGGCGACGTCCTGCCTCGGAGAAACTCAATGTTTCTGCAGTTGTTACGAAATATCTTAACTGGCGTGCTTCCATATTACGAAAGAATTAAGAGGAGTATTGTAGTTGAATTAATAGCAGAATCTGTCTGCCAGGCATGTGTTTAGACACAAATGTATACTCTTTCTATCTATGTTGGTATCCGGCATTTTTCATGTGCTTTTTTGATAACATAAAGGCGTTTTACTGCGCTTTGTTTTTTGACGTTCTAAGAATCTCGCAAATTCGTTGTAACCAGTCAATTGCAAAGCAATGTGGACGCCCCGTTGCGTGTATTCTATGAATTGTTGCAGAAGGCAATAGCTTTGTTGCTCCAGCTTCGGTTGTCAAGTTAGGTGTAGGGCAAGAACATGGTTTCGGCTATCCGTATTCGGCTGCTCTTTCTCTTGCAATAAACAAAGTAACTTTTATCTCAATTGGTTATTTTTCATAAAATTAGCAAACAAAAATGACAAATCAACACAAATCCATAACTTTCTTTGCACGACGAAAAAACATTTCGGTTGGTACACGTTATGGCCCACCTTCAACCTACATTTGCCCCCGAAACGCACAGAACGACACTGATTTAACTCTTTCTGTACCACTAAAACGGCCGTTTTTGCATATATTTGCGATATATCACTAAATTTTAGAGATTACAAAACAGACATAGAAATAATTTAAATATAATATAGCAGCATCAGACTATCATTGTGGTCGTCAAAGAAAGGAGCCTAGGAAACTATTTTTCTCTGATAAATACCACATCAATGATGGTTGGCTTTTGGTATTGTAGCCAAAGGAAGAGCCAATCCTCGTATAAAGGTAGAAATGATGACTTGCACCTATTTGGGTCGTGAGCATCATTCTTATTCAGACGAAGGGTCCATCATTTTCCTACGCTTGTACCCTGGGGTACCGTAAGAAGGCTTACACCTTTTTTGTGTTGTTATGTGTTCAGAAAGCCTAATACTAAATTGATTAGATAGTTGTCATAACTGGTTCAGTTAAACGGCTGCAATTATCTACTCAAATGAATAATACTCTCCTTGACAACAGCCAGAAGTTTCTCATGAGGGACATCTTGCAATAATTTATCGGAAGTGGCAAGTACAATCATATATGCATTGCCACAGGTTATTGGGACTTACCAGGAACGTCCCTTGTTTATGACCAGCTAAAAACCTTCCTCGAAAATGGAGGTCGATTAGATATCCTAATCGGCCAAGAGCCTCAGCTTCGTTCCTACCAGACACACGCCCCAGAACCTGATCAGGAACGGTTCCCCGACTTCTATCTTCAGCGCGACATAAATCTGTTGACGGAGGAGTATCGACCTACAGCCGAACTCATTCAGCAAGTAAAACTGTTAAACAGTCAATAGAATCACTCGTCGACCACATCCTCTCTGCCAAGAAATCGAATCCTAAAGCCAACACCTCCGCCGAAGAGCAGAAGATTGACCAGTTGGTATATAAACTCTACAACCTCACTCCAGAGGAGATAGCAATCGTGGAAGGTAAAAACGAATAAGAAAGAATCAAATATGGCAAACAACGAAATACAATTCATCCTGTACAACATGCCTGACGACCATGGCAAAGTACAGGTTGTCATAAAAGACGAAACACTATGGTGTACGCAGAAAGATTCCCAATAGAATTCAAGATACTGCCTCGTGACCTTTCTGAAGAGTATATCTCATGGCAATGCCAGTGTGACACTCACGATGATGGACAAGTCCTCTATACATTTGATGACCCTGAACTTATTTGGGACACTATCATTATTGATGGCAAATCATTTGAAGATGTTCTTGAACGCTCTGAAATAATAACGATTAATTGATTCTTTTGGTGGAAGAAGTCTCTCCCTGACTTCGTCCCCCAATGACTTTGCTGGTTCAAACTAGCAAGGTCTTGGTGGCTTTTCGACACCCTCTCCCCCGACAGACTTCATTTCTTTCTCGCCGTTGGATTTCTTATAGCTTGTCTCGCTCCCCACGAACATACACACCTCGCAGTTCATCTGTCTCTTCTCGGCGCCCGCAGGCGTTCGCTGAGATCGCCAAATCGGCTACTCATTCACTCCGTCATAGTTTCTTCGTTCCCAAGGAATTATTCTTCCGAGAAGTTGAGCAAAGCTTTGCGGTAGGCAGTGTAAATTTTTGATTTTGATATAAATCCGTCGTACAAACCATCGTTAATAACAGGAAGGTTCCATGCTCCAGTTTTTTCAAACTTCTCCATCACAACGTCCATAGCATCGGTAGTGCGCACCACATCAACTGGCGCCGATATTAGTTCGTAAATGTATGTAGTGTCGTACATTTCGGGGTTAAACATTATGTGGCGAATATCGTCGAGCAATACAATGCCAACAAGTTCTTTGTTTTCGTTTATTACAGGAAACATGTTTCGGCGTGAGTGAGAAACAGCGCCAACCAAGACGCGTAAAGTTTGTTCGGGTTTAACACTAACAAAATCGCGTTCAATTTCGCGTTCAAGGCGCATCAAAGTAAGTGCAGCGCGGTCTTTGTTGTGGGTTATAAGGTCACCGCGTTGGGCAAGACGTTTGGTGTAAATGCTATGTGGCTCAAAATACATAATGGTTATGTACGAACCTATTGAGGCAACAATAAGAGGAACAAAAAGTCCGTATCCGCCGGTGATTTCGGCAATAAGAAAAATTCCGGTAAGAGGAGCGTGCATCAGTGCCGACATGAAAGCTGCCATGCCAACCAATGCAAAATTCACCTCTGGAACATCGGCAAAACCTAGAGCATTGAGCGAACGTGCTACAAAAAATCCTAGCACACCACCCATAAATAGCGAAGGAGCAAACACACCGCCAATGCCGCCAGCGCCTGTGGTTGCCGAAGTGGCTATAACTTTAAGTAGTAACATTAGTAGCACATAAATAAGTACAGTGCCAATGCCACTACCAAACCAACCCACAATGTCTTGGTTTATGATGCGGTCGCCGTTGCCCGATAAAATATTGCGCAAAGCCTCGTAACCTTCGCCAAATAACGGAGGAAAGAGAAGAATGAGAACACCTAGCGACACTCCGCCAATTAGCAAGCGCATCCATGGCCTTTTTAGCTCTTCGAGCCAGCGCTCCATAGCCATGTTTATTTCAGTAAAATACCAACCAAACAAACCCGCCAACACACCAAGCAGCAAGTAAAAAGGTATGTTTGAGATGATGAATGGCGATTGCAGTTGGAACGAAAATAGCGCTTCGCTTTGTCCCAAGCATAAGTACGAAGTTAATGTGCCAGTTACTGCCGAAATAAGCAGTGGAGTAAGTGATGCAAATGTCATATCAATCATTAGCACCTCAAGAGTAAACACCAAACCGGCAATAGGGGCCTTAAAAATACCAGCAACAGCACCAGCGGCACCGCAGCCGATCATTAAAATTACTTGACGATAGTTTAACTTGAATAAACGGGCTAGGGTACTACCAATAGCAGCACCCGATAGCACAATTGGTGCTTCAGCTCCCACTGAACCGCCAAAACCAATGGTGATGGTGCTTCCTACTATTCCAGTAAAAGTGTCTTTACTTTTTAGATATCCGTTTTTGCGTGAAATGGCAAAAAGCACGCGGCTGATACCGTGTGTAATATTTTCTTTTACAAAAAATTTAGTCCAAAGCGAAGTAAGGAAAATACCTATGGCTGGCAGAATGAGGAACATGTAACCTCCCATTTCAGAGCCAAAATGTTTTTCAAGAAAAGTGTGAGTAATATATATAGTGTCTTTAAGCACCACTGCAGCTAATCCACTCAACAATCCCACCAACAAACTAGTAATAATAATTATGCGGCGTTCGTTTAGATGCTTTGTCTTAAAAACCGAAATCCAACTAGTAATTTTGTTCAAACTCATTTTTTCTTCTTTTCAACAGTCCAGCCAAACTTTCCAATGCGTTGGCCTAGTTTGTAATATTGTCCGTGCGAGTAAGCAATCAACTTAGCTTTTTCAAGGTCAAACTTGCCAGTTTGGTCAATCAAATCCTCATCGGCATTAACGGCTACCACGTTAGCAATAAACATATCGTGCGACCCGAGTTTTTTCACATCAACAACCTTACATTCAATGCACATTGGCGACTCTTTTATCATTGGCGCCGAAACTGTGGTTGCTGCAATTGGAGTAATGCCCATTGCTTCAAACTTATTAACGTCGCGACCCGATTTAACTCCGCACCAATCGGTTGCTTTTGCCAATTGTTCGTTTGTGAGGTTAATCACAAACTCGCCAGTTTGCATAATTAATTGGTGAGAGAATCGGCTAGGTCTTACCGATATGTAGCACATTGCGGGGTCGGAACAAATGGTACCAGTCCATGCTACGGTAAGTACATTGGACGATTGTGGAAATTGTCCACAAGTTACCAATACTGCCGGAACGGGATAAATCATATTACCTGGACGCCAAACAACCTTGCCCATTTAAGCTCTTTTTTATTGCGCTTGCAAATATCAAAAAATACATAAAAGGTGGAAAAGAAAAAATGAGTAGATACAATATGTATAAAAGCATCATAAAAACTTACAAATCTTGTGGTGTAAAAAATGAAATCGGTATTGCACAAGAAACTATTATAGTTTATTATTGCATCGTTTTTCAAGGTTATCGCATTACTAGCGATTGTTTTCAATAACATTTTCCTTATAAACATCTTACCAAAGTTGCCAAACATGTGTTTGTGTGGCTTGTTTTTCAAATCTTAACTTTTCGCAGATGGATCAATCTGAAAACTCACAAAACAATCAGAATTTTGAAGGCTCACAAGAGTCAAACAACCCAGAGAAAAAACATCGTCGTCGTCGTATCGGAAGTCGTATTATGAGTGTTGGCACCGATGGTCATACACAAATGAGCAAGGCCGAAACCGAACGTCGTCGTAATAACAATTTGCGTAATGCACAAGAAGCGCAATCACGAGCTGAAGTTGTTGAGCCGATAGTAAAACCGGTCGAGGAGGAGGAGATTCGTATGTCGTTTAATCCTATCGATCGCAAAGTAGAAGTAGAACAGCCTGCAGCAGCTCCAGCAAAACGACGTGGACGCCCTAAAAAGATGAAGGCTGAAGAAGTGGAGATGCAATCGCAAGATATTGATAACGAAACAGTTGAGGCTGATGTGGCTTTGCAAGAAATTCCTTTGGTTATTGATGAGGAGCCAGAAATAGTTATGCTGCCACAACAAGAAGATGAGGCGCAGGAGGAAGAAACTGAATTGGAAAACGTAAGTGAAAACGGAGTTGAGGTTGTTGATGGACAAAACGATTCGGTTGAAAATCAAGCAATTGATGATCAGCAATCAGAAACGCAACAAAACCAACGCTTTGAACGTAACCGTCAGTTTGATCGCCATCAGCACCAACAAGAGCCATTGCCACGATTTGAGTTTGTTGATCCAATTGAGGCAACTGGTGTTCTTGAGGCTTTGCCAGAAGGTTACGGATTCTTGCGCTCGTCAGACTATAATTATATGCCATCGCCCGACGATATTTATGTGAGCCAAGCTCAAATTAAATTGTTCGGACTGAAAACAGGAGATACCATTGGTGGATGTGTTCAACCTCCTAAAGAGGGTGAAAAATATTTCCCTCTAATCAAGGTTAATCGAATAAACGGATTGGAAACATCTGACGTTCGCGACCGCGTTCCTTTTGAGTTTTTAACTCCAGTTTTTCCTGAAGACAAATTCGACTTAACAAGTCATCGCGAGTGCTCTGTTTCAACGCGTATTATTGACATGTTTACTCCAATAGGAAAAGGTCAACGCGGTTTGATTGTGGCTCAACCTAAAACAGGTAAAACAATGTTGTTAAAAGAAATAGCAACAGCCATCACCGAAAATCACCCCGAGGTTTACCTAATTGTCCTTTTGATTGACGAACGTCCTGAAGAGGTTACCGATATGATAGAACATCTAAACTCAAGAGGCGGAGGTGAGGTTATAGCATCAACATTTGATGAGCCAGCAGAAAAGCATGTTCGCGTATCAACCATAGTGCTTGAAAAAGCAAAACGCCTAGTTGAATGCGGTCACGATGTTGTAATTCTTCTCGATTCAATTACACGTTTGGCCCGAGCATATAACACTGTTGCTCCCGCATCGGGCAAGGTACTATCGGGCGGTGTTGATGCTAATGCACTTCAAAAACCTAAGCGATTCTTTGGCGCTGCGCGTAATATTATGGGCGGAGGTTCATTAACCATTCTTGCAACAGCGCTTACCGAAACTGGCTCAAAAATGGATGAGGTTATTTTTGAGGAATTTAAGGGCACTGGTAACATGGAGCTTCAACTTGATCGTAAACTATCGAACCGTCGTTTGTTCCCTGCTGTCGATTTGAACTTGAGCAGCACTCGTCGCGACGATAAATTGCTTGATAAAGAAACACTTGACCGTATGTGGATTTTGCGCAAGCATCTTGCCGATATGACTTCGGTTGAGGCTATGGAATTCTTGCAACAACGTATGGTTGGCACACGTAATGCAAAAGAATTCTTTGCAATGATGAATAGTTAATAAGAAGATTATTAGGTAAATGTAAAGCCGCCTTTCTCATCTGGATGGCGGCTTTTTTGTTGATAATCAATTTAAATTTACGACAAAGAAGTTAATCTATAATCTTTGGCCAATATTTTTTGTTTGCATTAAAGCAAATCAAAGATATATTTGCACGCTCTAAAAAATGAGCAGACTAACCATTTGAAGAATATTTAATTTTTATAAAAATGCAAAACAAAGGTGCTATTAAGTTGGTTGCCACTTTGCTTGTGTTGGTATGTTTTTACCAACTATGGTTTTCGGTGGTAACATCGCGAGAAGAGAAAAAAGCAAACCAGTATGCTTTGAACGAAGATGGTAGCGTTGATAAAGTAAAATACAACGCTTATTTGGATTCTTTGTCAAGCACACCAGTTTATGACTTTTTGTTTGTTAAAGATTTTACCTACCGTGAGTGTAAAGAACGTGAATTGAACTTGGGCTTGGACCTTAAGGGCGGTATGAACGTTATTCTTGAGGTAAGTGTTGTTGATGTTGTTCGTTCACTATCGAACTACAGTACCGATACAACCTTTAACAAGGCTATTGAAAATGCAAAAAAACGTTTGAAAGAAGGCGGCCAAGTTGGTTTCGTTACATTGTTTGGTCAATGTTTCGCAGAATTGGATCCAAATGCTAGTCTTGCTGCAATTTTTAATACTGTTCAACTTCGCGACAAAGTTAGTTTCAATTCAAGCAACGATGACGTATTGAAAGTGTTGCGCGACGAAACTGAAGCAGCAATCAGCAACTCATTTAACGTGTTGCGTACTCGTATCGACCGTTTCGGCGTTGCACAACCAAACATTCAACGTTTGGGTAATACAGGCCGCATCTTGGTTGAGTTGCCAGGTATTAAAGATTCAGAGCGTGTTCGTAAATTGTTGCAAGGTTCTGCAAACTTGGAGTTCTGGGAGACTTATGACAATAGCGAGATTTATCAATTCCTATATGCCGCAAACGCAAGAATTAAAGAGATTAACGATGTTAAAGAGGCGTCTGCTGCAAAAACAGCTACTCCAGTTGAAGAATCAGTAAAAGCAGAATCGTCAGAGTCTTCTTTGATTGATGCAATTGCAGAGTCGGCTGAGGTTGATTCTTCTAACGTGAACGCAGCAAAAGATTATCCTTTGTTTAGTGTCCTACAACCATATTTTACTCAAGATGGTCGTCCACGTTCAGGTGCAGCAATCGGTTTTGCTCACTTTAAAGACACTGCAAAAGTTAATGCAATGTTGAACGAGACACAAGTTAAGGCTTTGTTCCCTCACAACTTGAAACTTCTTTGGACTGTTAAGTCAATTGATGAAGCAGGCAACTTCTTTGAATTGGTTGCAATTAAAGTAACTAGCCGTGATGGACAACCAGCACTTTCGGGCGATGTTGTAACAAACGCATCAGACGAATACCAACAAGGTCGTGGTTCGGCTGAGGTTTCAATGACAATGAATGCAGAAGGTGCTCGTCAATGGGCTCGCATTACAAAAGAAAACATTGGTAAGAGTGTTGCTATCGTTCTTGACGATTATGTATATTCTTATCCAACCGTTCAATCGGAAATTAAAGGCGGTCGTTCTTCAATCACTGGAAACTTTACAGTTTCGGAGGCAAAAGACTTGGCAAATATCTTGAAGTCTGGTAAAATGGTTGCTCCTGCTCGTATTGAGCAAGAGACAATTGTTGGTCCTTCTCTAGGTCAAGAGTCAATCAACAAAGGCTTGTGGTCGTTTGTTTTGGCTTTTGTAATTGTGTTGATTTACATGTTGTTCTACTACCGCACAGCAGGTATGGCAGCAAACTTGGCTTTGTTGCTTAATGTGTTCTTCATCTTTGGTGTTCTTGCTTCACTTGGTGCGGTTCTAACACTTTCAGGTATTGCAGGTATCGTTCTTACTCTTGGTATGGCAGTTGACTCTAACGTACTTATCTACGAGCGCGTTAAAGAAGAGTTGGCTGGTGGTAAGGCTTTGAAACAAGCAATTAAAGATGGTTATTCAAATGCTTATTCAGCAATCCTTGACTCAAACATCACAACATTGCTTACTGCGCTTATTCTTGGTAAGTTTGGTGATGGTCCAATTCATGGTTTCGCTGTAACCTTGAGTATAGGTATCCTTGCATCATTGTTCTCGGCAATCTTCATTACTCGTTTGGTATTTGAAGGAATGTTGGGTAAGGAGAAAAACATTTCGTTCTCATCAGCACTTACTGCTCGCTTGTACAAAGGCATCAACATCGACTTTATTGGTAAACGTAAAATTTGCTATGTAATCTCTGGCGTTGTTCTATTATCTGGTATAATTTCACTTTGCACTCGTGGTCTTGACTGGGGTGTAGATTTTACAGGTGGTCGTACATTTGTTGTGCGTTTCGAAAAACCAGTTAACACAATTGAGGTTCGTGAAGCAATTGCTTCTGTAATTGGAGAATCTCCAGAGGTAAAAACCTATGGTGACGATAACCAAATTAAAATCACAACAAAATACTTGTATGAGCAAGGTGCTGAAGTGTCAGAAAATGATGTAAAAGAAGCTGCTCAATACACTGATGGCAATGAACCAACAAACGATGATATTGTTGAGGTTAAGTTCTACTTGGCATTGAAGGATAAATTCTTGCCAGAAGGAACAGACTTTAAAACATTTGTTCAAGAATATCGTATGAGTTCAGAAAAAGTAGGAGCTACAATTGCAGAGGATATTAAAACTTCGGCAGGTTGGGCTTTAGGTTTCTCGCTATTGGTAATCTTCTTGTACATTGCATTCCGTTTCCGTAAATGGCAATTTGGTATTGGTGCTATTGCTGCATTGGTTCACGATACATTGTTTGTTATTGGCATGTACTCAATCTTATTCAGCATTATGCCATTCTCAATGTCAATTGACCAATCGTTTGTAGCAGCAATATTGACAGTTATTGGTTACTCAATCAACGATACAGTGGTTGTGTTTGACCGTATCCGTGAGTTCCAAGCAACTCAAGGTCGTCGACCTTTGGCTGAAGTAATTAACTCTGCTGTTAATAGCACATTGGCTCGTACAATCAATACATCAGTTACAACATTGTTGGTATTAATCGTAATCTTCATCTTTGGTGGTGAGGTTATTCGTGGATTTATTTTTGCAATGTTGATTGGTGTTGCAGTTGGTACGTATTCTTCATTGTTCGTAGCTGTTCCTTTAACCTACGATTTGCAAATGAAGGAAGCTGATAAAAAAGCAGTAAAAGCTTAATATTTTACTTTAAATATAAGTAGGGGCGTCCAATTAGGGTGCCCCTATTTTTTTTATCTTCACGAGTCTAATAACAGAATATGATTAAGATTCAAAGCATTCATAAATCGTATGGCGATGTGGAAATACTAAAAGGTATTAACCTTGAGGTGAACAATGCCGAAATTGTATCAATTGTTGGTAAAAGTGGAGCAGGAAAGACCACTCTTTTACAAATTATAGGCACGTTGCTTAAACCTGATGCTGGATTTGTTGAAATAAACGGGACTAATGTTACAAGTCTTAATGAAAGAGATTTGTCTCATTTTCGAAACCAAAAATTAGGTTTTGTTTTTCAAAATCACCAATTACTGCCAGAATTTACTGCCGTAGAAAATGTGATGTTACCAGCGCTGATTTGTAAAAATTTAAGTCGTAAACAATGTGAGTCAAGAGCCAAAGAATTGCTCGATTTTTTGAATTTAGGACATAGGTTGAATCATAAACCCGATCAAATGAGTGGTGGTGAACAGCAGCGCGTGGCTGTTGCTAGAGCTTTGGTTAATAGTCCTGAAGTTATTTTGGCCGACGAGCCTTCTGGAAATCTTGATACACACAATAAGCAAGATTTGCACAATTTGTTTTTCGAGTTGCGCGATAAGTTTAAACAAACATTTGTGATTGTAACTCATGATATGGGATTGGCTCAAATGTCTGATAGGTCTATAACAATGCAAGACGGGATGATTGTTAAATAACAGACTATTAGATTGTTTTGGTGTAATTGCTTACGTTGCAAAAATTAGTTTTTTATTAGTGTAACCCGTTGTGCATTAATAAAAATTGAAAAAAGTTATTCATAAAACGAATAAAAA
>JAKSOL010000016.1 GCA_024405635.1 Salinivirgaceae bacterium
ATACAAAATCAAATTATAGAAGAAAAGGTATTTCTAAGCGAATGGTTGAAATGCTTATTGATGAAGCAAAAGAAAAAGGTGTTACCGAGATTAGTTTGGATGCAACAGAAATGGGGAGACCATTATATGAGGCATTAGGTTTTGAGAAAAATTGTGCTGGGATGGTACTAGAATTAAGATAGGAAACTCCTATTTTTAGTGTTAGAAGGGAAATTGTAAAATGAGTATAGAATATAAAGAAATTCACGAATTTGAAGCTGAACAATTGAAGGACTTATTTCTTTCTGTTGAATGGTCATCAGGTCATTATCCAGATAAGTTAGTAGTAGCAATGAAAAATTTCCAGACTGTGTATTCTGCATGGGAAGGGGAAAAACTTGTAGGAATGATTTGTGCTATGGATGATGGAATTATGAATGCATATGTTCATTATTTGTTAGTAAATCCACAATATCATGGAAACACGATAGGAAGAACATTGGTAGCTATGATGAAAGAACATTATAAAGATTATCTGAGAGTAGCAGTTATTGCATATGATAACGAATTACATTTTTATGAACAATGTGGATTTGTAAAAAGTAATGATGCATCACCAATGTTTATTACATCATTATGGACATAAATTCAGATTTTGCTGTTTTAGTTTTACATAATGCTCAAACTCAGACAAGCAAAACGACTATGCGCTAATTTGCTGATTCAATGCATATTACCATTGATTTGCAATTAAAAAAATTTAATCAAATCGGGAATTTTTAGCAAAATTTCTTCATTTTTTCGTTTCTGTTTACGTCCATAACAAAAGTCAAATTATGTTTGTTTTAAACTATCAATTACTCAAACCTCACTTCAACAAATAACATCATAAAACTTTCAGTTCAAAAGCTACCTTTGCTATATGCAAATCACCATAAAACCAATAGTACCAAACGACCAATTGTGGCAGCCTTTCATCGGTTTATACTGCTCTGCTTTTCCCGAAAATGAGCGCCGCGACATAAATCGCCTTGCCGAAATGACAAATTCTACAAATTTGATGCATGTAAATGCCATAATGCAAAACCAATTATTTGTAGGATTATTGGTTTATTGGACGTTTGACTCGTTCAACTATCTTGAACATTTTGCCATATTGCCCACCCATAGAGGTAAGGGCTTAGGCACAGCCGCTATTAAGGAACTAACTACCGAAAAACAGTTTTGGCTACTTGAAGTAGAACCCGACGAAACAGAACTTACACATCGCCGTATTCAGTTTTACAACAGAAATGGGTTTCAGGTACTTGACCGTACATATATACAACCAACTTATAACGGCAACCCTAACAACCAAGTTCCGCTATGGATAATGGGAAATAAACAAGCCCACGACGTTAGCAAAGAGATTGAAACAATAAAAAGCAATGTTTACGGCATACAATCAGCAATTGCTGTTTTGTAGAATTTACGGCGTTGTTCAATCGACACATCAAATTTTCGGAACGAATGGTTGCGCAAGTCGCAGGCAAAGAACTCGTTGCTTTGCGATATGTAAAGATACTTATACACCATTTTGTTGGTTGATTGCAACTCAGCAGTATATTCTATAGCTCGCCAAATGTCGTCGTGTGACAATTGCTCTTTTGAGAACACAAACAAGCCAAACTCCTTCATCTGACCATAAAAGCCATCGCCTACTTTACGCACTTTGCTCTCAATAATACGTTGAAGTGGCAATGCCAAAGCCCAATAATCGTACTCAAACCGGCCAACAAACCTATTATCCAAGCCATAGTTGTAACCATAGGTTATTATGTCGTTTCGGTCTGAAAACGAAACCTCAACAACTGCGTCGCCAGCCATGTCGTTAATCATAGCATTAGCCACTTTTTTGCTCTCGTGCATAGCGCGAGTAACTTCTATACCCAAACCAAGAGCATCGTCTTGCAAGTCGGGCCTATCGCGGTTAACCAAATTAGCATAGCGAGGACCGAGAAACTCCACAAGTTCGGCTTTAGCATAACGCTCAAAGAAACATGTATCGAATTTTGGTTTTTCGTGTTGGGTTGTCATTGTTAATATAGTGAGTTGAATGCTAAACTATAAAAAATCAACAATTAAGCGTCATAAAACGCAAAACCTTTAAATAACGCAGTTAAAAGCGGCATCGGCCTAGTTTTTTGACCTTTCAGTTCTACCTTTTTTTAGTATTTTCGCACGTTTAGTGTAGTATTAACAATCACACAGGAAACACAACTCAACACACTGATTAACAGTTAAATGAAACCACAAAACGCAACCAATATACAATGAAACGACCAATAACACTGCTTGCTTTTTTTGCACTTGTATTAAGCACTTTTGCGCAGCAAAACATCGGCAACGTATTGTTTACCATTGATAACGAGCCAGTAACAACCGACGAATTTAAACGCATCTACTCAAAAAACACTACTGATGTAGCCTACGATTCTGCATCGGTTTACCAATACCTTGACTTATTTGTGAACTACAAACTTAAGGTAGCCGAAGCTAAAAAATTAAAATACGATACCCTACCCGATTTTCTTCATGAATTAGCGGGCTACCGTGCCCAACTATCAAAGCCATATTTTACCGACCCAACTGTTGACGATTCGCTTTACTACGAAGCTTACGACCATATGCACTGGGACGTTGAAGCATCGCACATTCTTATAGCATGCAACGAAGACGCAGCTCCAGCCGACACGCTAAAAGCATACCAAAAAGCACTTAAAGTTCGCAAAGAAGCTATGGCCAAAGGGGCCGACTTTAACAAATTGGCTCGCAAGTATTCCGACGATCCATCGGTTGAAATAAATGGTGGATATTTGGGATACTTCACCGCCTTTTCAATGGTATATCCGTTTGAAAAAACAGCCTATGCTACTCAACCGGGGCAAGTATCAGACATTTGTCGTACCGCATTTGGCTATCACGTTATAAAAGTAACAGGTAAACGTCCAAATCCTGGCAAGTTCAAAGTAGCACATATTCTTGTACGCGTATCGTCATCGGCAGCAGAAAATGTTCAAAAAGCCAAACTTGACCGTGCCCAAATGATATACGACTCACTTGTCAGCGGAGCATCATGGAATAATATGGTACTTAATTATACCGACGATCGTTCATCGGTAAACACCAACGGCGTTATTGATAGCTATTTTACCACAGGCCGAATGGTTCCAGAATTTGAGCAAGCTGCATTTAAACTTCAAAACAGAGGCGATTTTTCGCGACCAATCCGTACCAATTATGGTTGGCACATTGTTCGCCTTGAGGACAAAAAACAAAATGGTGCATTTGAACAAGAACTACCTAGCATTAAGAAACTCATGTCGAAAGATGCTAGAAAAGATATGGCACAAAGTCGTGTAATTAGCAAACTTAAGAAGGAATATAATTTTACTGAAGACCGACAAACAATGCTTGAATTCACCAAATTGGTTGACTCGACCGTATTTGATGGCGCATGGGATATTGCTAAAGCAACTGGCAAGAACAAGGTGATTTTTAGTTTCGATACCGTTAAATACACACAAAGCCAATTTGCTCAACATTTTGCAAACCGCAAAGCACAGCGTAACAATGTAAATGTTCCAATAGCAGTGTTTGTTGAACGCGAATACAACCAGATAGTCAACAACGCCATTATTCAATTTGAAAATTTGCATCTTGAAGAAAAATACACCGATTTTAAAAACCTATTCACCGAGTATTACGACGGTATTTTGCTATTCAACATAACCGATAAAAATGTGTGGAGTCGCGCCAATACCGATAGTGTGGGGCTTAACAAATTTTATCAAGCCAACAAAGACCGATACATGTGGCCCGAACGAGTTAACGTATTATGCTACCGCATTGACAAAAACAAACTACAAGGTAGCAACATAACAAACGACAAAGCGGTACAAACAATAACAAAAGCCATAGCAAAAGCTGCAAAAAAGAACAATGATTTTAACGCTGCTATTTCAAATGCTACCGCTAAATGGAAACTAAGCCAACCATTGACAGAAAAAATGAACATTAGCAAATATCGCAAAGGCGAAAACGTTGAGATTGACGATATAAAATGGATTGCAGGATCCTCAAAAATTGTAGAGCATGCCAATAGCACATATATATATTATGTGCTTGATAATATAGCTCCAGAAACAAAAAAACTAAACGAATGTCGCGGCTTAGTTGTAGCTGACTATCAAGAATATCTTGAAAAAGAATGGCTTGCAGAACTGCATAGCAAACACAATATACAAATAAACGACAGCGTTGTTAAATCGCTTATAACAAAATGATAATGAACAAGTTGATATATATATCCACAATCTACTTGCTTTTAACTTTAACTAGTTGCACACAGCAAAACACCCAAGGTATAGTGCTTGCCGAATCAAGCGGAAAAGCACTATATTTAAACGATGTTGACATACCCGAACAACTATCGGGCAACGATAGCATATTATACATTCAAAACTACGTTGACAACTGGATTCATCGCCAAGTTGTTCTTGAAAAAGCCGAAGAAAACATTGACAAGCAAAGTTTGCACGCTATGGACAAAATGGTTGACGACTACCGTCGATCGCTTATGGTGTACAAATACTACCAAATGTACATAACTCAAAAGCTTGATACTTTTATTCTCGACTCTGAAATAACAAACCACTATAACCGATACGGCAACAACTTTATACTAAACAACAATGCCATACGAGCTATATTTGTTCAAGTGCCCAAGAGTTTACCAGACGGCGACAAATTACGCCAACTTATTCGCAGCGACCGCGAAAAAGACATGATTGAACTTGAAGAAATATGCTACAAAAGTGCACGCACATTCAACGCTGGTAATAATTGGGAATATGCCGACGAGTCGATAAAACAACTTCCAGAAGGCACAATAACCAACACCGAAAAATTTCTGCAATCGTCAAAAAAATATGTTGAAGCACAAGACTCAATATACAACTACCTATATCGCATAATTGAAGTACGATTTATTGGCGAGCAATCGCCACTAGAACTATCACGCAACAAAGTGAAAGAGATAATACTCAACCACCGCAAAAACAAACTAATAAAAGAACTTGACAACCAAATATATATTGATGCAGTTAACAAAAATAAGTTCACAAACTATGTTAAATAGACAAGCATATATGAAAAAACACATTGTGGCCCTAATAATTGCCGCCACATCAGCAATAAGCACATCGGCACAAAACGACAGCATAATACTCGACAAGATTATGGCAGTAATTGGCCGCCAAGCAGTAATGTATAGCGACATTGAAAACCAATTTGCTCAAATGAAACAGCAAGGTTACTATGTAACCAATGATGCACGTTGCGAAATACTAGAGCAAGCCATGTACACCAAACTGCTAGTACACAAAGCATGGGTTGATACTGTTGAAGTATCGGATGCCGAAGTAAATAACGAACTTGAATACCGAATTAACTACTACGCTAACCAAATTGGCAGCATTGAAAAACTTGAAGAGTACTACGGCAAAAGCATAAGCGAAATTCGCGAAGAATATAGCGAGACCATTAGAGAGCAAAAAACCGCCGAGCGCATGCAACAAACCATTGGAGCTGATGTTTCAGTTACACCACAAGATGTACGCAACTATTACAAATCGATACCAAGCGATAGCCTTCCAATTATAAACACCGAATTTGAACTAGAGCAACTTGCCATTTTTCCAAAAGTGCAAGAGTCTGAAGTTCTTCGCATAAAAGACCGTTTACGTGAATTTAAAAATCGAGTAGCAAACGGCGAGAGTTTTGCAACATTAGCTGTACTCTACTCCGAAGACCGAGGTTCGGCAATGCGAGGTGGCGAGCTTGGCTTTATGAGCCGCGGAGACTTAGTTGCCGAATTTTCAGCAGTAGCATTCAGCCTAGAACCAAACGAAGTTTCAAAGGTTGTAAAAACCGAATATGGATACCACATCATTCAAATGATTGAAAAGAAAGGCGAACGAATGAACTGCCGCCACATTTTAATGAAACCACAAATAAGCTACACCGAGCGACAAAATACAATGAACTTGCTCGACTCAATCAAAAACCTTATTGACACAAAAGAAGTAACATTTAAGGAAGCTTGTTGGAAATTCTCTGACGACGAAGACACACGACTAAACGGTGGTGTTATGGTAAACAACGCAACCGGAACTTCACGTTTTGAGGCCGAACAACTCGACCCTAAAGTAGCAACCGCCATTCGCAACCTTGAAGTTGGGCAAGTATCAAAACCATTTGAAACCGAAGACGAACAAGGTCGCACAGTTTGCAAAATAGTGTTACTGCGCAACAAAACAGCACCACACAAAGCATCACTAGGCATTGACTACCAACGCTTACAAGACATGGCTTTGGCTAAAAAACGCGAGGACTATATGAAAGAATGGATTGAGCAAACCATTAACGAAACATACATTCGCATCGATCCCGAATACAAAAACTGCAACTTCAGCATCAAAGCTTGGAAATACGTTGAATAATGATACATTTTGCTACCGATACCGAAGCTGCTGACGCACTGCACAGTTCATATAACAAGGTGCTTGCCGAAGTTAAAAAAGTGATTATTGGACAAGACTCAGTAATCAGCAACACCCTTATCTCCATTATAAGCGGTGGCCATTGTTTGCTAGTAGGAGTCCCCGGATTAGCTAAAACCCTGTTAGTTAATACAATATCCGATGCTCTAGGATTACAATATAGCCGCATTCAATTTACGCCAGACTTGATGCCATCGGACATAATAGGCAGCGAAATACTTAACGAACAACGCGATTTTAAGTTCATAAAAGGACCTGTGTTTGCAAACATTGTGTTAGCCGATGAGATTAACCGCACTCCGCCCAAAACACAATCGGCTTTGCTTGAGGCCATGCAAGAAAAAATAGTAACAGCATCGGGCATCAGCTACAAACTACCCGACCCGTTTTTTGTTCTTGCAACACAAAACCCAATTGAGCAAGAAGGAACATACCCGTTACCAGAAGCTCAGTTAGACCGATTTATGTTTATGATTCAGTTGAACTACCCATCGTTCAACGATGAGATAGACATCGTTAGTCAAACCACATCAAACATAACACAAAAGGCAACAGCTGTTTTATCTGCCGAGGAGTTAACTTATTTTCAGCAACTTGTGCGCCGTGTCCCCGCAAACCACAATGTGGTAAAATATGCAGTAAGCATTGTATCGGCCACACGCCCCGACAACGAATTAGCTACAGAACAAACCAAACAATATATTACTTGGGGAGCAGGACCAAGAGCATCACAATACCTGATTTTGGGAGCAAAAGCCCACGCATTAGTCAACGGAAAATACTCGCCCGATATTGAAGACGTGCAAGCAGTGGCAGTAAACGTACTGCGCCACCGCATTGTACGCAACTACAAAGCAGAAGCAAATGGCATAAGCGAGCAAGACATTATAAACCAAATAGTAAAGGACACAAAATGGTTCTAAACCGCATAAAACTATTTTTCAGCACATTAGCACTATTACTTGCCACAGCAAACATAGCTTTAGCACAACAAAAGGTGACCAAAGTAGAATTGTTGCGAGCAAAAACCATTAAGTCAAACTCAAACATTGCCAATGGCGCTCGCCGATTGATTGGCAACGTTGCTTTCCGCCAAGAAACTGCCATAATGGAGTGCGACAGCGCATACTTTTATGCTGACCGCAACGCATTTGACGCATTTGGACATGTTCATCTATATAAAGAAAACGACAACAATGTAGAGGTAAAAGCCGACTACCTACATCACGATGGTAACAAAAAAATAGCACAATTTCGAAACCACGTTGTGCTACGCGATAGCCAAATTGTGATGACAACCGACTCGCTTGACTATGACACTTTTAACGACATTGGCTACTACGACCATTCTGCCACTATTGTTGATAGCGCCACCACACTAAAGAGCATCAAAGGATACTACTATAACAAGCGCAACGAGGTTTATTTTTGGAACAAAGTTGAAATTGACCACAATTTGGGCGAATACCAAATGTTTACCGACACACTGCTTTACAACACCGAAAGCAAAATCGCAACCTTTTTTGGCCCTACCCACTTCTACAACGATACAAACTACATGTATGCTCGCTACGGGTGGTATAATACCGACAACGAAACAGCCATGTTCAAACACGATGCATTGTTCCGAAACCCACACCAAACAGTAACCTGCGACAGTATGGGATTTAATCGTACCGACGAAAGTGGCCGCGCCATGTCAAATGTTGTTGCAGTTGACTCGTCGCAAAATGTAAAAATAACAGGACACTACGTTGAAATGCACAAAGAGCCTGAGCTATTAATAGTTACCGATAGCGCCTTAGTAATTTACATTATGGAGGGCGATTCACTATTTATACACGCCGATACGCTCCAAATGGAAAAAGACACAAACGATATTCGTTCAGTACGAGCCTTTAACCACGTTAGAGCCTTCAAATCGGATTTACAATTCCAAACCGACTCAATATTTTTCTCACTTCGCGATAGTATTGCCCAATTCCACGGCTCTCCCATTTTTTGGGTACAAGGCAACCAAGTATCGGCAACATACATTGAAGCATACATAAAAAACAACGAACTTGAAAATTTCAAATTATTCCGAATGGGTTTTATGGTTTCGCCACAAGACGAAACTCACTATAACCAAATAAAAGGAAGGGAAATGACAGGATATATGCGCAACAATGCGTTATATAAACTTGAAGTTCACCAAGACAGTCGAACACTATATTTCCCAACCGACCAAGGCGAAATAGTGGGTATGAACAAAGGCGAAAGTTCAAGTATGACAATAAACCTACGCAACAACAAAATATCGCGCATAACATACAAGAGCGACCCTGTATCAAACACCTATCCATTAGAAAAGGTTAAAGAAAATGAGATGAAATTACAGGGATTTCGTTGGCTTGACGAGCATCGTCCCAAAAAGCCAACCGATGTATTTGTTTGGCCCAACATTGAACCTATGCCAACCTCAACACGCAGAAATAGCAACTACTAATTGGCAAAATCAATCATACGCGAACGCTTTTGCCATTTATCTTTTGCCAATTGACGCATATCGATTTGGGTATCAGACTCGTCGGTAATTTCAAGGCCAAGCATTGTTTCAACCACATCTTCCATGGTTACAATGCCTTCCATTCCTCCATATTCATCAATCACAACAGCAATTTGCTCCTTTTTGGTGATAAGTAGGTTATAGAACCGCAAAACTGTAGCATTCTCGTAACAATTCACAATTGGACGACGAATGTTTTTCAATCGCAAATGGCTCTTATCGTTTGCAAGATTGAGCAAGATATCGCTCTTTAACACAAAACCAGTAATATCGTCAATCGAATCTTTGTAAACAGGAATGCGCGAATACTTCAAAAAATCTTTGTTTTTGAAAAAAGCCTCAAGCGTCATATTCTCTGGAGCAGCAAGCACAACTGTTCTTGGTGTCATTATTCGCTTAACCTTAACCGAATTCATTTTAACCAAATTGTTGATAATCAAACCCTCGCTCGATTCAAACACACCTTCTTTTTCACCAATATTGGCTAAAGCAACAAACTCTTCGCGACTAACGGTTTGTGTTTGCTTACGCGAAAATAGTTTAGTTAAACCTTCGGCCATAATCACAAGCGGATACAACACATAAACCAAACCTTGAATTGCGTAAGCCATTGGTACACACAAATTTCGCCAATAATTTGCTCCAATTGTTTTGGGAATTATCTCCGAGAAAATAAGAATCAATATTGTAAGCAAAGCCGAAGCCAAGCCAAAGTACTCGTTGCCAAACACCTCAACAACTTGAGCGCCCACACCAGCTGCACCTGCCGTATTTGCAATAGTATTGAGCGACAAAATTGCACCCAACGGACGATCAACATTTTCTTTCAACCTTTTAAGTATTTGTCCACCACGACTTTTTGGGGCTATAGATTCAATATACGAAATGGTTGACGAAAGGATAACCGACTCAGATATTGAGCAGAAAAAAGAAACAAAGAGTGCAAGAAAAAGATAAAAGAAAAGTGTAGCCATTTATTGCAATTTAAAACCAATAACAAGCACGTCATCGGTAGGTTGATACCTATTACCTTGCCACGCAGTCAATCGAGCATTCAAAATTCTTGATTGCTCTAACATTGGCATTTGATGTATTTCGGTAAGGCTGCGGATAAAGTTTTTTGAGTAATATTTTTTACCATCAAGGCCTCCAAATTGATCAGCATAGCCATCGGAAAACATATAGCAATAAGTTGGGCCTTTAATATCAAGCACAACTTGTCGGAACGGCATATGGTCAGGACGGATGTAACCTCCAATACCAAAATTATCGAGTTTCAGTTTTTCAGCTTTACCGTCAACTATATAAACAAACTGGCTAGCAGTTCCGGCAACCGTCAGTTTTTTCACATCAGGATCATAGGCACAAATAACCAAATCCATACCATCGTTGTTTCCTGTTTGCTCTTGATTCAATCTTTCGCGAATATGAATGTGCATGCGTTCAACTATATCACAAGGCTCATATCGTCGCTCTTTTTGAACAATCTCGTCAAGCAAACTAATTCCTAACATACTCATCATAGCACCTGGCACACCGTGTCCTGTGCAATCGACCACTGCCATAATAAAACGATTGCGCCCTGATTGGGGTTTCACCACATTACCAAACCAATAAAAATCGCCACTAACCACACTACATGGCTTAAAAAACACGAACGATTCGGACAGATTTCGTTTCAGCACATCGATAGGCGACAGCAGTGCTCGTTGTATGTTACTTGCATACATGATACTGTTTTGCAAATCGTGGTGAGTTTTTTCAATAATTTTGTTTCGATGTTCAATTTCAATGTTGCGATATTTGAGCATTGTGTTATACCTATGGCGCATAATAAATTCAAGAGCCATAAACACCAATGCAAGAAAACAAATAGCAGAAACGGCTATCCAAATCAAACTATTCCGTTGTTTTTCGCGCAATTTCATTTTAACACGCAACTCTTCCATGCGAGCATGTTCAGCCACATCTTCAAGCGAATCTTGCACATATTTCAACGAATCGTTATTAACTTGAACCAACGACAATGCGCTTGTAGCAAAGTCGAAAGCCAAATCGCTAGCGGCTTCGGCAACCTCCATGCGGGCTTTTTCAATGTCGTTCTTAGTTTTTTCATAACGTTCGGCTACACGAGCCGAATCGGCTTTGATTTTTGTTTTGAAAATTTTCTCGTGTAGAACAACAAAATCCTCATACAACTCAACTACTCGCGACATATTATCTAACCTTTTGTTAAGGTCAATCAAATAATGATAACACGAAAGTTCAGTGTTTTGGTCGTTGAAATGACGCGAAAGTGTTATCAGTTTTTCAAAAAGAGCTATTGATTCTTCGTTTCGATTAACCTTAAAAAGTAAAACCGCCATTTTTTGGCTCACCGACATTTCAAGTCGCTCATTTCCAGTTTGGTCAGATAATTTCAACGATTTGCGATACGACATTAACGAAGGTTCATATTGACCCATTTCGTTATAAATGTCGCCCATTTCGGAATAAACTTGTTGCAATAGTTTGTTTTCGTTTGCCTTTTTGTAAATAGACACACGTTGTTCACAATAACTTATTGCTTTTGAAAACTGATTTGCTTTTACATATAAATCAGATAGTTCCTTGTAAGCATGAGCAAGAGCTTTATTATTTGCCTCGCTGCGATACTTAACCACTTCTCGAAGCAATTCAGCTTCGCTTTTTTGCGCTAACGATGCGTTGCTGACAAACAAAGCAACTAACAAGAATGCTATATACAGCGGCCGCACCATTAAAAAAAACGCTATTCGTCTAATTTTTTAAATACAAACGGCATACTTACCAAGTTTTGATAGTCAACACCAAGTTCTTCCATGTCCTCATCGGACGAATACCAAACCACAGTAACATCAGCGCCACCTTTGTACAAGAACTCCAATTGCTCAAAAATACCGAGCAAACATTTTGATGTACTAGTGTTAAAATAAATGAACTTTACGTGCAATTCGGTATGGTTTGCAGGGCACATATCATAGTTCTCAAACCATTGAATAATAGGCTCATAGAACTGCGCTGTGTTTTCCAAAATGGAGTAACCTGACATTTCAAGAACACCTGTTTTTGCATTTAACGAAATGGAAGGACGACTGCTAGTTCCTTCAATATTTATGTCTTCTAATTTACCAATCATAATAATATGTTTATTTGGCTTTGAATATAGGTTATTTTTCGTTTGAAGCGCTTATTCATTTGTCAAAAAGCAAGCTTTAGAATATATTTTTTTATTGAGCCAAAAATTGGCATTTTGAAACACTTTCAAGCAAGCGAAAAAGCAAATTAAACTCTTAAAAACAATATTAATTACGTTTAATTCATGTGCAAATTCGTTGCCAAACTACATTCAGCATCAAACTATTTGACATTTTTCTGACGTAAAAAAACGAGACATTAAAGTGTCAATTGCACATTTGCGAGCGTAGCCTCAAAACAACACGCTGTAATCCAACACATTAGCAGCACAACAATAAATTTTACATCATTTTTTACGTTTGTGTTTTTGAATAAATCAAAAAACTCTATATTTGCACCCGCTTAACGGCATGGCGAGGTAGCTCAGCTGGTTAGAGCGTCGGATTCATAATCCGGAGGTCGTGGGATCATGCCCCACTCTCGCTACACAATAAACCCTGATTCATCAACTGATGATTCAGGGTTTTGTTCTTGTACTATGCGCTAAAAAAAACAGCACACAAATGGCTTTAATATTTATTCGCAACAACGCTCGTTTTATGCGTTTTAATTAAGCATTTAGCAGTTGACTCACATAACTCTCGTAGCTAGACAACGAGCGAGTTTTGCCTATTTTTTTCTTCAATTTAGCATCAGCATCAGGCAACAGATATTGCCAAAAATTCTGCATGTGTAGTAAAACTTGCATTGGTCCTTCAAGAACTTGCTTGTTATGAGCAAATAATTCAGCATGTAGTTGGCCTACCTTTTTGTAAAGTTCAGTTTTGCTCAACATTGCCCCTTTTACATACTCGCTGGCCAATGCTGGATTTGCAAGCAAACCTCTACCAATCATCACTCCAGCCAAATTGGGAAATTGATTTTCTATTTGCTGAATTTGTTCAATAGTAGTAAGGTTACCATTATAAATCAATTGATGTTTGCAAGTCTTATAAAATTCGCCAAACGCGGTCATATTGCAATCGCCATCATATTGTTGCGATGCAATACGCGCATGAACAGTTACATGATGTAAGGGATATTGATTAAGCAATGGAGCAATTTGCAAGCATTCGTCGGCCGATGCAAAGCCCAAACGCATTTTTACTGACATTTGAACACCATTAGCAACACAAGCAGCATCTAACACCTGGCGCAAATTATCGGCATTTGCAAGCAATGCAGCACCTCGTCCCTTACCTGTTTGCATTGGGTATGGGCAACCAAGGTTAATATCGATTTGTTGATAACCCAATTGAGAAACAGCTTCAACAAGTTGTTTTGTTTCAACCACATCAGCAACAATAATCTGAGGCAACTGATTCAAATTAGGATTTGGACACATGTCGCGCAAATCGCGAACACGCACAACGCCATGTTCAATTCGGGCAAATGGGACACAATAAGTAGCAACATTGCCAAAAATCTGACTATGAAACAAACGGTATGCAGCACTAGTAAAACCTTGCAATGGCGCGAAATAAATAGGCAAACTCATAATGGTTTTATTGTTCATGTTAACACTTAAAAGGCACGGGCTTTTTCAACCACTCAGCCAAAACAAAAGTAGATTATTTGATGCACAGATTTTACATATCGACGTATAAGCTTTTTCAACACTCACATTTTGAGACAAACACACTTTGCTAACTTTTGTTTCGAACCATAAAAACGCGTTGTTTATTTGTTGAAATCTTGTGCGTGGCAAGTCCAAAAATAAACGGCAAATACAAGCCTAAATACTATTTTTGGGGAACAAACTAAAATAGATATTTATGAATCTAACATTCCGTTTTTCATCGGACGAAGAAGCCGATTTTACACTAGACATTACTATTGGCAGCGACAAGACCTTTGACGATTTGCACCAAGCTATTCAAAAAGCGTTAGGATATAACAACCAACAACCTGCATCGTTTTTTGTATCGAACGAAGCATGGGAAAAACTAGACGAAATAACATCGATAGACATGGGCGCTGGCGAAGTTCACCTAATGGACGAAACCAAAATTGAAGAGTTTTTTGGCGAAAAAGACCAACGCATTTTGTATGTATTCGACTACTTTTCAGAGCGTTTGATTTATGGCTTTATAAACGCCGTAAAAAACACCAAATCAGTAGTTGCAAAAGTTGATAAACTTGACGGACACATTCCACCACTTGAGGCTGGCATTGACGACGACATTAACAACCTATTTGGCGACGACGAAGGCATTGACGATGAGGATCTTGACGATTATCTTAACGGAAACTTTGACGACGAAGAAGGCGACGAATTTGGCGGCGACTTTGGCGACGAGTTTGGCAACCCTTACGACAACGAATTTTAATTTAAAGCCAACTTGAGCAAGCAACTTATTATTCTGACTGGCCCAACGGGCATTGGCAAAACCGACTTGAGTTTGGATTTGGCGCAAATGCTAGGCACCGAAATAATTTCGTGCGACTCTCGGCAAATGTACCATCAACTCAAGATTGGTACAGCACCGCCATCGCACGAACAACTGCAACGCGTAAAACATCATTTTATTGGCAACTTAAATGTTACAGATTACTACAGTGCAGGCCGTTTTGAACTTGAAGTACTTGACTTGCTCAACTCGCTTTTTGAAAAATATACCAAAGTATTAATGACAGGAGGATCAACCATGTATGTTGATGCTTTGGTTAATGGCATTGATGACCTTCCATCGGCCGACTTGGCAATTCGCCAACAAGTGAAGTCTGAAATGGAAGAAAAGGGAGTGGCTGCAATGGTTGACCGTTTGCGAATAATTGACCCAGAGTATTGTGAAACCGCCGATTTAAGCAACCCTCGTAGAGTAGCAAAGGCAATGGAGATATTCCTTATGACTGGTAGAAAATACTCGTCGTTTCGTACAGCCACAGCCAAGCAACGCGACTTTGAGATACACTTGATTGGACTCAACATGAACCGCGACGAACTTTATAACCGAATTGACCACAGAGTTGATTTAATGCTTGAAGCTGGACTGGAAAACGAAGCTCGTCAAATGTATCCTTATCGCGAACTAAATGCATTAAACACAGTAGGTTACAAAGAATTTTTCGACTATTTTGACGGACAATATGACCGCGACGAAGCTGTTAGACTAATAAAACGAAACTCGCGACGATATGCCAAACGCCAATTATCGTGGTTTGGACGTTACCCTCAAATGGTTTGGTTTGACAAAAGCGAAACCGACAAACTAAAAAACTACGTGGCGCAATTATGATTCAGGTGCTATACATATCGTACGACGGAATGACCGACTCGCTTGGCAGATCGCAAGTGTTGCCTTACCTTGAAGGTTTGTCGCAACGTGGATATAAAATAACACTCATAAGTGCCGAAAAGCCTCAACCTTTTGCCCAATACGGAAAATCAACAGCCAAACTCATATCAAACATAGGTATTGACTGGCACCCAATAAAATACACTAAACGCCCGCCAATAATTTCAACGCTTGTTGATGTTTTTAAGATGCAACGTTTAGCATTGAAACTACACCACACAAAACAATTTAACATAGTTCATTGCCGCAGCTACATTTCTGCATTTATTGGCTTGCGACTACAAAAGCAATACAACTGCCGATTTGTATTTGACATGCGAGGTTTTTATGCCGACGAACGCGTTGATGGTCAAATATGGGACACTAAAAAAACTATATATAGGCTGGTTTACAATTTTTTCAAGAAGAAAGAAAAAGCTTTCATGTCGTGTAGCAGCGCAATAATCAGTCTAACACAAAATGCTAAAAAAGAAATACTTACATGGAATTTACCCAACGTAAATGACGAAAAAATTACAGTGATTCCATGTTGTGCAGACCTTCAGTTATTTGATTATAACAAAACCAGCAACACCCAAACGCAGCAACTGAGAAATCAACTTAACATAAACAACAATCAATTTGTAATCAGTTATTTAGGCTCAGTTGGAACTTGGTATATGCTTCCGCAGATGTTAGATTTTTTTAAACAACTGCAAAAGCACAAACTAGATGCTATTTTTCTGCTCATAACTCGCGACAACAAACAAAGTATAATTGATGCCGCCAAAGCCAAAGGAATTGACGAGCAATTTTTACGCATTGTTCCTGCACAACGAAACGAAGTCCCACAATTGTTAGCACTTTCATCGGCATCGGTTTTCTTTATCAAACCAGCATGGTCAAAAAAAGCATCGTCGCCAACCAAACTAGCTGAACTAATGGGAATGGGCATACCCACTATAACCAACCGAGGTGTAGGCGATGTTGACACTGTTATGGAACAAAATCCATCGGGCTACCTAATTAACAGTTGGGACACAAACAGTTACGAAGAAATAATAGCCAAGATGCTAGGCAACACAACCGACAACCGACAAGCCACTCGCGAATTGGCCAACAACGAATTTTCACTTATTGGTGGAATAAATAAATATGCCGCTGTTTACGAACGAATAATGTAGAATGGAACGACTTAAACTTTTATACATAGCCCCACATCGCATTGACCGTTCACCAGGTCAACGATTTCGTTTTGAGCAGTATATGAGCTACCTCAATGCATGCGGATTTGATATAACCTATGCAAACCTTGTAAGCGAGTCCGACGACAAAATACTTTATTCAAATGGCAGAACATTGCTCAAATGCCTTATTGGTATAAAAGGATTATTCATTCGTTTGCGTAACATAATACAAGCCAACAAATTTGATGTAATTCTTGTATATCGCGAAGCTCATTTTTTAGGATTCACATTGTTTGAAAAATTGCTTTCAAAATCGCATGCCGCATTGGTTTTTGATTTTGACGACGCAATTTGGCTCAACGACACATCGCTTGCAAATCAAAAATTAAGTTGGCTTAAAAGCGGAAGTAAAACTTCAAAAATTGCAGCATTAGCAAACATTGTAACTGTTGGCAACTCGTATTTAGCCGAATACGCAAAGCAAACTGCCAGCGAAGTGATGATTATTCCAACTACCATTGACACAAACAAATACAAATACCGCAAGCCACAAGAAACCGACACATTAACTATTGGTTGGATTGGCAGCATGACCACATTAAAACACTTTATTAGTTGCCTACCCGTTTTGCGGCAAATAAAAAGCAAATACGGTTCTAAAGTCAACTTTAAAGTTATTGTGGATGTTGACTACAAAGATGCCGAGCTTGGAATAGTAAGCACAAAATGGAGCAAAGAAACTGAGCTTGAAGAACTTAACAAAATTGACATAGGCATAATGCCCCTACCCGATGACGATTGGAGCCGCGGCAAATGCGGTTTTAAAGGCATACAATACATGTCGTTAGGCATACCAACTGTAATGTCACCAGTTGGAGTAAATGTTGATATAATTGACCACGAACAAAATGGTTTTTTAGCATCAACTACCGACGAATGGGTTGATTGTTTAAGCCAACTCATTGAATCGCAACAACTTCGCCAACGATTAGGACGCGCTGGTAGGATTACCGTTGAACATCGTTTTTCTGTTGAATCACAAAAAGAGCAAGTACGAAAATCGTTAATTAACGCCATTATTCGCAAAAATTTAAAGCAATGAACAACATTGAAATAGAACGTAAATTTTTGGTTATTGGCGACTTTAAAAGCCAAGCAACAAGCCACACAACCATTTGTCAAGGTTATTTAGTTGCCGACGCAAAACGCACTGTTAGAATACGTTTGCGCGACACAAAAGGCTACATTACCATTAAAGGAGAGTCCTCGGCCGATGGATTACAACGTTTTGAATGGGAAAAAGAAATTGAAGCCAACGAAGCAAAACAACTATTTAAACTATGCCTACCAGGTTCGTTGGAAAAAGTTCGTTGGATAGTTGAGTTTGATGGTCACACATTTGAAGTTGACGAGTTTGGTGGCGAAAACGAAGGCCTAATAATGGCCGAAGTTGAACTAAATAGTGCCAACGAAAAAGTTAATCTACCAAGCTGGATTAGCAAAGAAGTAACAGGCGACAAACGATATTACAACTCGTACCTATCGCAAAATCCTTATAAAAACTGGAAAGATAAATAAACTGATATACAGCTAATTGACTATAAAAGCAAATAAGAAATGGCAAGTTATCAAACTGGCGAAATAGCCACAATACTAAAAGGCGAACTAACACGCGGCTCGGGCGGAAACGTTTCGCAACTGCTGATAGACAGCCGCAAAATATTGTTTGCAAGAGAAAGTTTGTTTTTTGCCCTTAAAGGCGAAAACAACGACGGACACAACTTTATAAGCGACCTTTACAACAACGGTGTACGCAATTTTGTGGTGAGCCAACTACCAGAAAATTTGGCAAGTTACCCACGCGGCAACTTTATTAAAGTTGACAACACACTTACCGCATTACACACATTAGTAAGCACACACCGCCATCACTTCAACATTCCAGTTATCGGCATAACAGGTAGCAACGGCAAAACAATTGTCAAAGAATGGGCATTTCAATGTTTATCGCCCGAGCGACTTACCGTGCGCAATCCTAAAAGTTTTAACAGCCAAATTGGAGTTCCGCTATCGGTGTGGTTAATGCAACAAGAAACCGAATTGGGCATTTTTGAAGCAGGGATAAGCCAACCTGGCGAAATGCAAACTCTTGAAAAAATCATTCGCCCAACAATTGGCATCTTCACAAACATTGGCGATGCTCATCAAGAAAACTTTGAAAGCAGAGAACAAAAAATAACCGAAAAACTGAAACTATTCAGTAACTCACAAGTTTTAATTTACAACTCCGACCAACAACAAGTTTCAGAACAAATTTCGCGCGAAGTGCCCGCCGAAGTACGCCGCTTTACTTGGGGTAGCAACCCTCAATCGGATTTACAAATTACCAACACCGAATACCACCTCAACTTTACAATTATACGTGTAAAATATTGTGGTACTGACTATTCAATTCAAATACCATTTATTGACAAAGCATCAATTGAAAATGTGATGCACGTATGGGCACTGATGTTAGTATTTGGCTACAAACACGACGACATTGCTCGCCGTTTGTCGCAACTCGAAAAAGTTGCAATGCGACTTGAACTAAAAGACGGATTGAACAACTGCACCATTATTAACGATAGTTACAACAGCGATTTGGAATCGCTTCGTATAGCACTTGACTATCTTAACGTGCAAAAACAACACTCGCAACACATACTCATATTGAGCGATATTGTGCAAAGTGGCTACACAAAACCCGAGCTTTATCAGCTTGTTGCCAACATGATTCGCGACAAGAAAGTTGACCGACTAATTGGCATTGGTCCTGACATTCAAAAATTTAGCACACTGTTCGAAGTTCGTAAAGACTTTTATGCAACAACTCACGATTTTCTTTCAAGCTACGACTTCAATAAATTTCAAAACGCATCAATACTACTAAAAGGTGCGCGTATGTTTGAGTTTGAGCGCATTTCAAACGTTCTGCAAAAACAATCGCACCGCACAGTAATGACCATTGACCTTTCGGCAATTGAATACAACATCAACTACTTCCGCAAAATGCTTAAACCCGAAACCGGGTTGGTTACCATGCTTAAAGCTTTTTCATACGGCAGCGGAACACACGAAATTGCCAACCTATGCCAATACAAACGCGTGTCGATGCTTGCAGTAGCCTTTGCCGACGAAGGCGTTGAACTGCGCCGCGACAACATACACATACCAATTTTGGTTCTCAATCCAGAAAAAGAGAGCTACGAGCAAATGATAGAGTATAACCTTGAACCTGAAGTTTACAACTTTGTTACACTGCGCGACTTTAATGCAGCAGTTTTGGCAGCAGGTAAGGCATCATACCCAATACACCTAAAACTCGACACCGGCATGCACCGTTCAGGTTTTATGCCCGAAGAAACTCAAGCAGTTATCAATGCACTTAAAGAGGCTCAAGGCTTACGCGTTAGTACAATTTTCTCGCACCTATCATCGGCCGACGAACCTGCACAAGACGACTACACACTTGAACAATTATCGATTTTTGACTCGATGAGCCAAGCCATTAAAGAAGAATTGAAATATCCAATTCGTCGTCATATACTAAACTCAGCAGGCATTGAACGTTTCAGCGACAAATATCAATTTGATATGGTTCGCTTGGGCATAGGACTATACGGACTTAGCGTAACAGGCGCACAACTTGCAACTGTAGCTACGCTAACCAGCTCAATTGCACAAATAAAGAAACTTAAAGCCGGGACAACCGTAGGTTACAATCGTCGAGGAAAACTGCTTGTCGATTCAGAAATAGCCACAGTTCCAATAGGTTATGCCGACGGCCTACGCCGAAGCCTTGGTAACGGCAACGGCCACATGTGGTTCAAAGGCAAGCTAGTGCCAATTATTGGCAATGTTTGCATGGACCTTTGTATGATTGATGTAACTGGACTAGATGCACACGAAGGCGATCCGGTTGAAATATTTGGAAAAAATTTACCTATTACACAAGTGGCCGAATGGATGGGCACCATTCCTTACGAAGTGCTCACTGGTATTTCGCGCCGCGTTAAACGAACTTATCAATACGACTAATGTTAGTAAACCCACAAAAAGACCCTATGGGGCAGGCCATTAGCGATTATCACAATCACAGGCCGCTAAGCAAACTCATTACCGAGACCAACATGTCGGAACCCGAAGAGTTTCCTATTGCTCATTTGTTCCGCACATTTGAAAACATGCCAGAACTTGAACAACAAGCCATGCAATTGGCTAAAGGTCGAATTTTGGACGTTGGCGCTGGTGCTGGAGCGCACTCGCTTCACCTAAAAAACAAAGGCCTTGATGTAACCGCCATTGACACTTCGGCATTGTCGGTTGAAGTAATGAACCAACGTGGCGTAAATGCCCAACACATTGATTTTTTTGACCTTAAAGGCGAAAATCAATTTGATACTCTGCTATTTATGATGAATGGCGTAGGACTTTGCGAAACTATTGAAGGTTTGCCTCGTTTCTTTGAACAATGCAAAAAACTATTGGCTCCAGGTGGTCAAATTTTGCTCGACTCATCAAACATAATTTACCTTTTTGTTGACGAAGACGGCCGCATTGTACTTGACCTTAATAGCGACTACTACGGACAACTCACTTACCACACCAGATACGGCAAACTACATGGCGAGCCTTTTAAATGGCTATTCATTGACTTTGATACGCTAGCCGATGCCGCATTGGACAATGGTTTTTACTGCACAATGGAAAAAGAAGGCGAACACTACGACTATCTTGCCCGATTGATTGCTATGTAACAATGCACAACGTGAGGCTTGTTTTTTAAACAAAACAGCCTCGCGTTTTTTATATTTGCGCCATTATATGAAACGCACAATTCAACATATTGCTCTTATTATTCTTACAATATGCATGTTACCAGCCATTTGCGGGCTATATAGCATCAGGCATTTGAGCAACCACAACCACAATACTAATGGATATGTTGAACTACTTTCGGGCCACGAAGTTTGCGAGTGCGAGCATTCTGATGTTTTAAACTGCCATAATTTTCACTTTGAAGAAAACTGCTGCAGTACCCAAACCATCGCTGCCAACATTGATAAAACATTACCCATTACAAAACACTTTGAGGTTTATCTTCCTGTCATTCGTTTTAACATTGCTTGTGCAATAACCATAACAACAGACTCCCCAAAGCATCTCATCGCTAACCCATATAAATTAGATTGTTGCCAACAGCAACAGCTTTGTGTATTCCAAATTTGATTAGTAGAAACGCTTTTTTGTTTTTAAGCATACAGTTAAAACAAAAAAAACGCATCTCTTAAGTCGATGCTAAAAATCTATTAATCAAACACATGCACAATGAACAGACTAATAATTTCATTTTTAACAACCATACTGCCCTTTACAATCAGTGCACAAATAACAGGATCAGTTTTTGGCATTGACGAACACGGCGAAGAACCATTAGTTGGCGCATACGTAATTTGGGCAGGCACAAACTACGGCACCACAACCGATGTAAATGGCTCTTTTTCAATAACAAGACGAAACGAATGCACAAAGCTTGCAATATCGTTTGTAGGTTACAAAAGCGACACAATTGAAGCCACAACACAACCAATGGTTATTAAACTTAAACCAGTTGAACTCGACGAAGTAGATGTTGTTGCTCGCCGTTCAGGCTCGTCACTAAGCCGCATTTCGGCCATAACCACAGTAAACCTAACAAGCGACGAACTATGCAAAGCAGCATGCTGCAACCTTGGCGAGAGTTTTGAAACCAATGCTTCGGTTGATGTTAGCTACGCCGATGCTGCAACAGGTGCGCGCACAATACAACTTTTAGGACTATCGGGCCGATATGTGCAAATGCTAACCGAAAATGTACCAAATATGCGCGGCATATCGCAGCCATTTGGACTTAGTTATGTACCCGGTTCGTGGATGAATGGCATTCAAATTTCAAAAGGTGTTGGCACCGTAGTTAATGGATACGAAGCATTTACTGGACAAATAAACGTTGACTACAAAAAATCGGTAACCAACGAAATTGCAGCTATTAACTTATTTGGTTCATCATCGGGACGAATGGAGGCAAACGCCACAACGGCCTTTCACCTTGCCGAAGGTTTAAGCACCGCTTTGCTAATAAGTGCAAGCAAAGACAATATGACAATGGACGAAAACAACGACAATTTTCGCGACGAACCCGAGGTTAAACAGCTCAATTTTATGAATCGTTGGAACTATCACAAAGGTATTTGGACAAGCCAATTGATTGTAAAAACATTGAACGAGCAACGAATGGGCGGACAAACCGACTTTAACCAAAAAACACCAGCCGCCGATAAATACGGAGTGTACATTGGCACTAACCGTGTTGAATCTTGGATAAAAAACGGATTTGAAATAGGCGAAGAAAGAAATTTAGGATCGGCTTTTTCTTACATATACCACAATCAAACATCGGTTTATGGACAAAAACAATACGATGCTACTCAGCATAGTTACTCTGGCAACATTATTTTTCAAAACGAATGGCATCCATACCACACGCTACATGCCGGAATAAGTTCGTATGGCGACTTTGTTAACGAATCTATTCACTTTGACGACACAACCAGCAACCAATTTAAACTTACCGATTACACAATTGGTGCCTTTGCACAATACACACTCAAAATTGATGAATTGCTTACCGTAATAGCTGGTATGCGAACCGATTGGAGCAACCTTTACAACATATTTGTAACACCACGTCTGCACATTCGCTACGCACCTTCCGAGCACACAATTATACGCGCCGCCATAGGCAAAGGCTACCGCACTGGTATGCTGTTTGCCGAAAACAACTTTATGCTATCGAGTGCCCGAAAATGGGAATATACCGATGTTTATGGGCAAGAAACAGCTTGGAACATGGGAGCCAACATTACCCAATACATTCATATTTTTGAAAAGGAATTAATGCTTAATGCAGAATTTTATCATACCGAATTTGGCTCGCAAATGATTACCGACATGGACTATTCGCCTCGTACACTACGAGCAACTTTTAGCCAAGAACGGTCGTTTGCAAACATTTTTCAAATTGAAGGAAAAATTAGTCCTTTGCGAGGACTTGAGTTAACCGGAGCTTGGCGTTGGAACGATGCACAACAAACCACAGGAGGCAATTTACAGCAACGTCCGTTGGTTAGCCGCCACAAAGGTTTAATAACCGCATCCTACTCCACTCCTCTTAACAAATGGCAATTTGATGCCAATGTTCAGTTTAACGGAGGCGGCCGAATTCCTACAACATTGGGTAACCCTGAAGAGTATCAGCGCAACAATAAATTTGAAGCTTACCAAATGTTTAACGCTCAAATAACTAAATGGTTCCGCACATGGAGCATTTATGCAGGTTGCGAAAACATTGGTAATTTCACTCAAAAAAATCCAATTATTGCAGCCAACAATCCTCAAAGCCAATACTTTGACGGCACAATGGTTTGGGGACCTTTAATGAGCCGTAAATTTTATGTTGGTTTGCGTTGGAGTATGGAAAAAGATGAAGATTAATAATTGAACAACAATAATCAATTTAACATGAACAAAATTTTATCCACCTTATTGCTAATAGCAACAATGTTACTAGGCATTTCGCATCGCACACAAGCCAACGAGCCTAAAGAAAAGCAAATCAAAACAGTAGTTCTTATCTCACAAATCAACTGTCAGAATTGCAAAAACAAAATAATGAAGAACATTCCTTTTGAAAAGGGAGTAAAAGACATTGAGGTTTCGCTTGAAAATAAAACTGTAACTATAAAGTATCAGGCAAACAAAAACACTGCCGAATCGTTATGCGATGCTGTAACTAAACTTGGTTACAAATCAATAATTAAAGAAGTTAAATAGATTAACCTATCAAATAAAAAAAGCCAGCAATCAAGTTTTTAGATTGCTGGCTTTCTTATTATCTATCAGTTTGTTACTTAACAACCATAACTGAATCGTATTTAAAATGCAAAACCGAATCTTCAATAACTAAATACTTAAAGTAATGCATTCCTAACGAATCGAGAGAAAAATAAACCTTGCTTCTATAAACCAACGATGTTACTGGTTTGCACTCACACTTTTCAACCTCAATAAAAATACTAATTTGAGTGGTATCGCCATTGTCGCTATTAACAACATACGGACCATCAATAGCAGTCATGCAATCGTATTTAGGCACTTTATAGTCAACTGTAAACTTTTGGCTAGCCTTTACAGTATCAGGGAATTCCACAAACTCAAATTCTGACTGATATTGCCACTCGCAAGTTGAATTGTCAAATCCGCAGTTAGCAAATAAAACAATCAAAGATGCAAGCAAGGCAAATGTTAGTTTTTTCATATTGTTAATCTTTCAATTTTATAATTTACCATAATGTATTTGCTCAACCTTGAGGTTTGTGTGTGGATGATGGCTCTCGTCTTTATAACCCAATGCCATAACCGACAAAACCTGATGTTGTGGATTCAAGTTAAGCAATTGGCGTAAGTTATCAGTTGCCGAAACGCCATTATCAGTACCGCGCAAACGCATTTGCACCCAACAGCACCCTAACCCTTGGTTTTCGGCCTCAAGCATAATAAACGTTGAAGCAATTGAAGCATCCTCAACCCAAACATCGGTTTTTGAAGTGTCGGCAACTACCACTATAGCGCAAGTTGCTTTTGATAACAAAGCTGCACCATGTTGTTTTGCCACCGATAGTTGCGCTAACTGACTAGGATCATCTACAATTATAAACTCACAAGGATAAACCGACTTGCCCGATGGGGCGCGCAATGCTGCTGCCAATATTGCGTCAACCTTTTCTTTCTCTATAGGTTGACTTGTAAACTTGCGGCAACTGCATCGGTTAACTATTATTTCAGAAAAATCACTCATTTTCAATCTTTTAGCTATTCGTATAGTTTAGCTCGTTGCTCAAGCAATTTTTCGTTTGAAATATAATCGTCATACTCGCAAAGTTTATCAATCATTCCATTTGGACCTATTTCAATAACTCGGTTGCAGGTTGTTTGAATAAACTCGTGGTCGTGCGACGACATAAGCACATTTCCAGGGAATTTTATCAAAGTATTGTTAAATGCCTGAATTGATTCCAAATCCAAGTGGTTGGTTGGAGTATCAAGAATAAGCACGTTGGCATTACGAATCATCATACGAGCAATCATACAACGAACTTTTTCGCCACCAGATAGCACATTAGCTTTTTTGTAAATTTCCTCACCAGAAAACAACATTTTTCCCAAATATCCACGAAGGAACAATTCGCTAGTATCTTCAGAATATTGAGCCAACCAATCGGTAATGTTAAGGTCGCATTTAAAAAATTCGTCATTTACCAAAGGCAAATAAGCTTTTGTTATTGTTTGTCCCCACGAGAATTCGCCACAATCGGCAGTGTCGTGGTCTTTCAAAATTTCAAACAACGCAGTCATTGCACGAGGGTTGCGCGACAAGAAGATTATTTTGTCGCCCTTGTTAACTGTAAAGTTCAAATTGCTGAACAACTTAACTCCATCAATAGTTTTTGCCAAGTCTTTAACCTCAAGAATATTGTTTCCCGGTTCACGTGCTGGAGTAAATATAATGCCAGGGTATTTACGGGTTGATGGTTTAATCTCCTCAATATTAAGGCGTTCCAACATTTTTTTACGACTAGTGGTTTGTTTACTCTTTGCAACATTGGCACTAAATCGGCGAATAAATTCTTCAAGTTCCTTTTTCTTCTCTTCGGCTTTCTTGTTTTGCATTTGTTGCTGACGCAAAGCGAGTTGGCTCGACTCGTACCAGAAACTGTAGTTACCAGCAAACATTTGTATGCGGTTATAATCAATATCAACCGTATGTGTACAAATCGAATCAAGGAAGTGGCGGTCGTGAGAAACAACAAGCACTGTATTTTCGTATTCTGACAAGTAATTTTCGAGCCAAGTCACAGTATCAAGGTCAAGGTCGTTGGTAGGCTCATCTAGCAACAAATTGTCGGGTTTGCCAAACAATGCCTGAGCCAACAAAACTTTCACTTTCTCTTTTGCGTTTAGCTCGCTCATATATTTATAGTGCAAGTCTTCTTTAATGCCCAAGCCGCTCAACAATGTTGCCGCGTCGTTTTCTGCATTCCAACCATCCATTTCGGCAAAACGTTCCTCAAGTTCCGATGCACGAATACCATCTTCTTCGGTAAAGTCGGCCTTTTCATAAAGTGCATTTTTTTCGTTCATCACGTCCCACAATTCAGAGTGACCCATTAATACAGTATTAATAACTGTAAACTCCTCATATTCAAAGTGGTTCTGCTTTAAAACCGATAGGCGCTCGTTTGGGCCGAATGTAACCGAGCCACGAGTTGGGTCAATTGCTCCGTATAGAACTTTAAGAAAGGTTGACTTTCCTGCACCGTTTGCACCAATAATACCATAGCAGTTGCCTGGCGTAAATTTCATATTCACGTCTTGAAAAAGAATTCTTTTTCCAAACTGTACACAAATATTTGTTGCTGTAATCATATAATATAATTTATTGAATTTCAATTATATACAAAACAATCACTCGATTGCTTTGTTAGTTTCTTCCTGAAAAGCTGGCTCAACATTTGTTGGCTGTGATATTATTTCAGGTTCACCAATCGGCTCTTCTTTTAGTTCGCTTTGCACTTTGCAAGTTGCACAATATGCCGATTTAACATTCTCATTTTCAAGCACTCGCAGCGAGAAAGAATTTTTACCATCAATCAAATCGTAAAATTTCTTTTCGTCAAGTTCTTTTATTCGCAACATTGCTGTTGTAAAGGCTTGGGTGTGCATCATATTTTCAAACCTACTACACAACGACACGTATGTGAGTAACATATCAATGTTGTTTGTTGCATTATTTACCCAAGGCTCAAGGAATTTTATTGCTAACTGATACTCTCCGTTATTTATAAATATCTCGGCAAACTTGATGCAATTATCAATTGATTCTGCTTTAGGATTAGCAATCTTTTTGATGCGATCGACGCAATTCTTTTTGCTCGTTTGATTGGCTTTGTTCACCGATGAACTTTTACTTACTGGCAACGAGTCGTATGCCGCAATAACAGCCATTTGCAATTTAAGGTTCAAACGGTCAATGGTTTCTTTTTGCAACGATGTGTAGTATAGTCTGTCCAATTTTGACTGCAACATTTGAGCTGTTGTAACAAAGCTTTGGGTTGGATGTTCAATATTTAATAGCAAACTATTAAACATTATGTACTCGTTTTCGGGGCAAAGATCGACTAACGAATCAACTGCATTTTTCAATTGAATATCGTCAATCATTTTGTAATGATGCTTTAGCCAAAGATTGTTCATTGCAATTCCGCAAAACGAAAAATGATTTGGCACTCGCAACTCGTTTATCACCTCAGGAGAATACTGCTGATGCATTATTCGGCGCATGATGAATTTTTGTATCGACAATGCCAAAATATAGTCTAAACTATCGGCAGCCTTGTTGAATTGCGACACAACAAAAGGTTGTTCGTTTTTGCCTTCAATATCGTAAACTACACGCATATCAATTTGGGCGTAACGATGATTTTGCAGCATCGACTCAAGTTCGCGCGCTAGAGCTAGTTTTCTAATTGAATCTTGAATACGCTCAACACTCAACGATGCTAAATTTTTGTATTTGGTACCTTGTATATCACGTGCAAAATCATCGCGGTTATAGTCGGTAACTATTTCAGATACAATTGAATCGGTTTGTTGAGCTGCAAGAGCATTTACAATACTTTGGGCTCGTTGTTGTTGCAAACGTCGGTTTATTTCGTCAGTGCCTTCAACCGACGAGTATGCGGTAATTTTTGTTGTTAAAATGCGAAAAGCAGGAGCATTCAAAGTATCAAGAAATGGTCGAATGTCGGCCATATTATATGTTGATTTACGGCCCTCGAACGATATACGGAATGTAAATTCGGCAGTGTCGGGCACCGGACGATACCGGAAGTGTGTGTTTATTGTTACGGTGTCGGCCAACAAACGTGCTCGGTCAACAAAGGTTCCTTTTATTGGCACTACAAAACTCTTTGGAACACTGGCGCATACAGCTCCGTCTTGAATAATCAAAAGGTTTATTTCAGTGCCCTCTTGTTTTACATTTTCGGGCCAAAAACCCAACGAAGCCTTAAATGCTTTTGATTTATTGTTTGAAACATACAAATTGCTCTTGCTTAGCTTTTTAGCAGTAATTGGCTTTGTAATAACACCACGATTAAAACGGTTATAGTCAATAATGTTTGGCTGCCCGCATTTATATTGCTCATCTTGCAGAATATCAACAGCCAAACCATCGGTTTTGTTTCGCAAAACGCGTTGCAAAGTTTTCTCTTCAGGCAACTGAATAAAAATCTGATTATCTTCAATCACCAAGCCATCGTATAACTCATTTAAGTTGGTTGCACGATTAACTCGGCGACAATCTTCGGCATCGTAATCTTCAAGTCCAAAGTTTTTAGTAGAGAATGGTACCGACAATTGGTCACGAATGTATGCCCCCTCGTTAAACGAACGATAGTTTCCAACTACCACTGTGACAAAAATTCGTTTTTTGGATTCATCTAATTGGCTCGAAACTCCAATATACTGATAATTAACGCTTTCTAACAAAGCGGCATTCTTACTATTAGTCATCCAACGGAACACAATTTCGTCGGCTGCCTTAAAATAAGACAACAGTTCTTTCGATTTAACCACATTTATTTTTTGAGTCAACTCTGCAACGCTTTGCGAACCTCCGTACGATTTCATTCTATCGCCAACCGTTGTTCCAAGTTTTTCGCCGCCACTAGTCAATGCCATGTAAGTTGATTGTTCAGCAGCCACTTGACTCAATACTCTACGCATTTCTAATGTTTCACAATCACGTTCAATAAGCAGTTCGTTAAGCCTATCAACAATCAGAGTATCAAGCAATTGAGGCAAAAAGTAATTGGTATCGATTTGCATCGAAGCAGGAATTGCCTCGCCTTCAATGGTATATGTCTTGCGCATCAAACTGCTATTTTGGGCATACGAACCCAATGCGGCAGAAAGCAACAGTGCTATCAACAAGACTCTTTTTACCATATATTATTGTGTTTTCTCAAAAAACGAGCAAAAATATACATTTATTATTGTTGGCTGAATTTTATAGCGGTTTTTCGACTATTGAATTTGACAATCTTAGTTCAGACATATCGAAGTTATAGTGATTTGTTGACTTTCGTGCTAAACTAATTTCCAAAAATTCAATCTCTTTCTTACTTGCAATCAATTAACTCTCAGCTTAGAAGAAAAATCAATAGCACAAAATTGCTAATTTTGGAGATGCCTCACCATTTTGCTATTTTTTCTGTAAAGCATAATTATCAATAATTTAGAATGCTATAAACACACAAAGAAAAAAACGAGCCTTCTGCGTTTTCTTATAAAAAGTAACCTTCAAAAATTGAGTTTTATTAAATAACGTTCTTTTTCTTGTTATAGGTATCAAAAACAATACCTAATTTTGCAAAAAAAACAATTATGCCAGAGATATTTAGATTTTTTGGATACAGTTTTTTCTTTTATAGCAAGGAACATGAGCCTATACATATACACGTTGAAGGGGCTAGTGGATATGCCGTTTTTGATCATAACGGTGAAAAGTTTGTACTGCGAGAAAAACATGGAATAAAAGCCAACGACATAAAACGAATAGTTGCTGTTATTGAGGAAAACAAGGATATCATTATAAACCGTTGGGAGTCATATTTCTGCAAATAAAAAAAAGATATGTATGGAAACAATAAATATATGGTTTGACAAAGACTACATATACCTAAAGAATAAGAAAGGTGAAGTATTAAGGCAATCGCTTTTGTGGTACGAACGCCTTAAAAACGCTTCGAACGAAGAGCGAATGCAATATACCATAGGATTCACAGGCATTCATTGGCGCTGCCTTGACGAGGATATAAGTTTTGAAAGTTTTGAATATTGCGATGCAGAACCTACAGAACTTCAACGCTTCTTTTTAAGCCATAAGGAGATAAACATTTCTGAGTTTGCAAAAAGAATAGGGATTAATGCCACTCTTTTAAGAAACTATATAAACGGATTTAAAACCCCATCAAAGGAACGCGAAAAAGAGATTTTTGACTCGATACATAAACTTGGACAAGAATACTTAAATGTTTTAGCTTAAAATGGGGAATTGTAATATTGAATTTGACGAGTCGTAGTTCAGCTATATCGAAGGCATAGCAATTTGTTGACTTTCGTGTTATACTGATTTCCAAAAATTCAATCGCTTTCTTTCTTGCAATTAATAATTCTCGGCTTTAGAAGAAACTGCAGCAGCATAAAATTGATGATTTTGTAACAGCCATTTCGCCTATTACAGTAAAGACATAATTATCAACAATTTAGAGCACCACAAACGCACAAATAAAAAACGAACCAACTGCGTTTTCCTATAAAAACGAGCCGTTAAAAACTGCGTTTTTCTAAAGGGAGTTACTACAAAAAAGTACGTCTATTGCACTGCAACGCGTTTTACCACTGTTCCACATTTTACAATGTAAATACCAGCGTTTTGCATTGGTATTTCTGTAGAGACGCGATTAATCGCATCTGTACGGGTAACCAAACGGCCCATTACATCAAATACATAAATTGGAGCATCGACATTTTCAACTACAATACTTTGCCGTTTAGAATAGACTTTTCCATTCGTGCCAACAAAAGAAATAGCATCTGGTAGTTTATTTTCATTATCCTTATCAAATATAGCAATTAGGCTTATGTTCTCTGAAACGGTAATTGTTATCGGATTTTCATGTGAACCATTATCCCAAGATTTAAACAAATATCCATTATTAGGTATAGCTGACAATGTTACTTGTTCTCCATATCCATATTCCCCTGAACCTTCAACCATTCCCATTGCCTCACTGTTGCTCAATACTGATATTTCAAACATATCTGGTTCAAAATATGCAGTATAAACTTTTTCTTCAACCACATTTATAACACGTGGATTATCGGTAATTCCATCACTCCAGCGAACAAAATGATACCCATGATTAGCAGTAGCTGATATGGCTGTTGATGAACCTGAATAAAACACGCCATCACCAAGAGCTGTGCCCATCATTTGATCTGTACTAACCGTATGAATGAAAAATTTAGGATATTGAGCAAAAAATGCTTGATAGGTTACATTATCTATTATAGATACAATTCGCGGATTACTTGTACTTCCATCGCTCCAATGGCTGAAATAACAGTTTTGTGCAGCATTAGCCGATATTGTAACTTGACTTAAATAATCGTAGGTGCCTGAACCAGAAACAGTACCCAATAGGCTATCGTTGCAATTTATTTTAATATCGTATTGGTTAATTGCAAATCGGGCTACAATAGATGTATCTGAGAGTAATGTTACTTGCCTTGATATCTCTGAATCTCCATCACTCCAATCAACAAAATGATAGCCATATTTTGGTTGCGCAGTTATCTCAATAATAGAACCGAAAAGGAATTGTCCATTGCCACTTACAGTTCCCATTACATCATTGTTTGACATCAACTCAAGATTGTATGTATTAGCCTCAAAAATAGCAGTAAACACAGTATCGTTCATTGCGGCAACTCGCCTTATTTCATCAGCTATGCCATCTGACCATTTTACAAAATGGTATCCTTTGTTTGGTGTTGCCCTAATTTGTGTTGTTGTAGAATAATCAAATAAACCTCCACCAGAAACATATCCCATAGAGTTGTCATTAGCTTCAACATCAATTTTATGTTTATCAATAGCAAATTCAGCATAGAATGATGTGTCTTGTGTAAGCAAGATAGTGCGAGGATTATCAGTTATTCCATCGTTCCATTGTACAAAATGATAATGAGGAATACTTTGAGCCGTAATTGCTAATTGTGATGCGTAATTATAACTGCCACTTCCTTGCACTGAACCAACTTGAACATTGCTACTATTTGCCGATACTTTAAATTGTGTGTAATCAAATTGCGCCACGTAATTTGATTCTTTTGTAACTGTAAATGTTCGTGGATTGTCAGTATTTCCATCATTCCATTGAATGAATGAATAGCCATAATTTGGCGTAGCCGAAATTGTAGCATAAGTATTGTATAAGTAACTTCCTGCACCATCAACCACACCCTTTGCTGAGTTGCTACTACTAACATTTATGAAGTATGAATTAATTGCAAATTGAGCAGAAAAAGAAAGATCATCGTTTACAGAAACATACCTTGGATTATCAGAATTCCCGTCACTCCATTGAGCAAAATGGTATCCTGTATTTGGAATTGCTTCTATGGCAATTTGCGATTTATAGTCATAGTTTCCACTTCCTGTGGTATATCCTGCTGTTGGGTTGCTACTACTTACTGATAATGAAAAACAATCAATAGCAAACTCAGCAACATAGGTTGCGTCTTTTACAACAATTACTTCTCGTGGGTTATCTGTATTTCCGTCACTCCATTGCCTAAATACATAACCATAGTATGGAATTGCAGAAATAGTTGCTTTAGAGTTGTAGGTATAACTATTAGAACCACTAGTTGTGCCATACTCCAAATTGCTACTATTAACAGATATGGCATTGTTATTTATGGCAAATTGCGCTGTGTAAGTAGCATTTTGCACAACAACTACTGTTCTAGGATTATCGGTATTTCCATCGCTCCATTGTGTAAAATGGTAACCTGTATTTGCTGTTGCAGTTAGTTGTGTAGGCGTGTTATAATTGTAACTACCGCCACCCGAAGCTGTACCTATGGCAGGATTGCTACTCTCAACAGTAAGTCTAAAATAATCAATGGCAAACTCTGCAATGTAATTTGCCTCTTTTGACACTGTTACAATACGCGGGTTGTCGGTATTTCCATCACTCCACTGCGTAAAGTGATATCCGTATGTGGCTGTTGCTGATATTGTTATGCTACTATTGTAATTATACATACCGCTACCATAAGCACTTCCCATTGTGGCGTCGTTTGGTTGCACATTTATTGTGTAGCGGTTGGCTGCAAATTGAGCAGTAAATGCCGAATCTTGAGTAACAGTTATAGTACGTGGATTGTTATTATTTGCATCATTCCATTGTACAAAATGGTATCCATAAGCAGCAGTAGCCGATATTAACATTTGTGTGTTGTAGTTGTATTTTCCGCCACCACTCACACTTCCCATTGTGGTATTAACACTGCTTGCCGATATAGCATAATCGTTTACTGCGAAATATGCTTTATATGTCTCATTGGCATTCACCTTAATTGTTCTTGGATTTGACAAGTCCCCATCTTCCCAATGATCAAAATGATAACCATACGCAGGTGTTGCAGATATTGTTATTTGGTTTTGATAGTAGAAGATTCCTCCGCCCGACACTGTTCCCATTTCTGGATTGGCATTCATTACTGTAATGGTTGATACATTAGAAACAAACTCAGCGGTAAACGAAGTGTCTTGAACAGCATACAAATAACGCGGATTATCGGTACTACCATCGCTCCATTTTAGGAAGTGGTAATTGCTATTTGCCACGGCATTCAATACTACTGGTTGCATGTAACCATACAAGCCACCACCCGACACCTTGCCTGCAAGCACATCGTTAACTAGTACCTCTACGCGACTATTGTTTGGCACAAACGTTGCAACAAACGATGTATCCTTGTTCATGCTCAATTGACGAGGATTACTCTCTATATCATCATTCCATTTTAGAAAATGATAACCTTCGTTAGCTTTTGCATAAATTTTTGCATTGTGGTTACTACATGTTGGCGATTGAGTCACATAAACACTTCCCATTCCTTCGTCGTTTGTACTCAATGAAATATTGAATGGCGACGATTCCAACAAGTTGATAAAATTCTCCCAGTAATTTGTAACGTAGTAGCGATTTATGGTACCGCATGGCACATATACAGGCGTAAACAAATCGATATTGTTGAATGTTGAGCTATAAATGGTTGGTGGAATGTTTTTTTCAACTGTTATGTCCTCAATGTTAGTACATCCAGAAAAAGCACCACCTTCGATGCTCGCTACTGACGAGCCAAGTACTATGTGCTGCAATCCCGTACAACCACTATATGCACTTTCACCTATAGTTGTAACATTATTAGGAATACTCAATGTACCAGTAAGCGTTGTTACACCTGCAAAAGCACTACCACCAATAGTTTTTAACGATTGCGGCAAGTTAAACTCCGAAAGACGTTGACACCCAACAAACGCACCATAGCCAATAGAATCAAGTCCTCCACTTGATTTTACCCAACGCAAACGATAACAATTATTAAAAGCATTTTTACCTATACTTTTAGTGCCATTACCCAAATCTGCATCGAGCAAACGCGAATTCCCAGCAAAAGCATTATCGCCTATTGTGGTGTTGGCATTGGCAATTCGCAATGAGAGTAACCACTCGCAGTTTTGAAATGCGCTAATTCCAATGCTTGTAACACTTTGAGGGATAAGCAACGTGTCTGTTAGTTGTGTGCAATTAGAAAATGCGTTCTCACCTATGCTTGTTACTGAATTACCTATAATCAATTCCGTTAAACTCTTTATTCCAGAGAACGGAGAATAGCCGCAAAAACTACTAGTTTCGTAACGCAAATTCCTACCAAGATAAACTTTCTCTAATGGGCAATCATAAAAAAGTCCTTTTCCATTATGACCATAACCATAAGGAACATAATCACTATAGCCCAACGTTAGAGTTTCGCTGCCATCTTCAAATATTAATTCCTTGAGACTAGTACAACCATTGAATACATAATTGTCAATGCTAGTTACTGAGTTTGGTATGGTTATAGAAGTTAACCCACTGCAACCATTGAACACAGACGAGCCTATGCTTGTTACTGAGTTTGGAATAGTTACAGAAGTAATGCCACTACAATCATAGAAGGCAGATGCACAAATGCTAGTAACTTCATTACCGATATTTACGGTTGCTAATTTTTCTTTGTGAGAAAAATTTGTACCTATTGCATTTGTGTTGTATGTTAAAACCCCAATGTTATTGCAACCAGAGAACGCAGACGAACCAATACTTGTAACTGAATTGCCAATGGTAACCAAGGTTAAGCCACTACAATTATAGAACGCATAATTGTTTATTTGGGTAATAGCCTCTGGTACTATTAGTTCAGTAACTTCTTTTTCATCTACATATAAATGTTGGGCATAATAAAGTGGATTTGAATCATAATTACTAAAACTAATACCAAGCCATCCTTCAATTGACTCTGCATTTACTTTAGTCAAGCCACTGCAACCTTTGAACGCATAAGAGCCTATACTTGTAACACTACCGCTAATTGTTATTTCATATAAACTTTCTTTTCCATAAAATGGAGAGTAGCCATACATTTCTAAATCTGATTCTGGATATAGTATTGTTCTTCCGAGATATATTTTTTCTAATGGGCAATCATAGAAAAGACCTCTATGCCAATGATAGGTTGCTCCAGAAGAATAATAATCATAATCATTTCCATAGCCTAACGTTAATGTTTCGCTTCCATCTTCAAATGTTACTTCTTTTAGAGATGTACAACCATTAAATGCATAATTGTCAATACTAGTAATAGTATTTGGAATGGTTATCGAAGTTAAGCTACTGCAACCAAAGAACGCATGTTCTTTAATACTTGTAACAGAATATATTGTTCCATTGTACGTAACTACATTAGGAATTTTAACATTACCAATCGGTTTTGTGTAGCCTGAATAATATTCATATCCACTGCCTTTTTTATAAGGATATGTAACACTAACAGAACCATTCGAAGTGATGTTGTAATACAAAGTCTGCCCAGTACTACAAACTGCAGAAAAATCATAAGCAAGCAGATTAGTGGCAATAAATAGTATTATTGATATAGTCAATAGTGTACGCTTCATATAGTTTCTTTATTTAAACTAATAAATCAGAACGTTATCATTATATTGCTCTTTCACAATTTTTATAATTTCTTCCCTGTTTGAGTCTTTCATATTCTTACCTAGATATATTGCTTTTACACAATCTTTCGTCAAGTAGATATTTCTTTGAAAGCCTCTAGGATTGGACTTTATTATCCTAAATTCATTTTCCCATGCATATTCTTTAAGCTTTGTGAAGTACTTTTTATTATACTCGCCCTTAAGATCATCATAACGCCCATCATAAACAGGCAATTCATTAACGTAATTCACCCATGAGCTAGCCCCTTTGATAGTTTCAAAAAGTTTATTTTGGTCATATTCAATACAAAAGCCGCTATGCATTGCACCATGTTTTTCCCAGCATTTTTCATTTCTCGGGCTACCAGACAAACTCAATACTCCAATTTTTTGGATTCTTTCCTCATTAAGTTCTTCCCATACTTTGTCAAATCCAATTGGGTCATTCTGCATTTTTATAAAATGTTTATTTGCCCAGTCTTTAGCATAGCTAGTATGATTTTTTCTATTATACGAGAAATAGAATTTGTTGTATTCTTGTAAATGGTATAAATAGAAATCATAGCATGTTTTAGGTATATACTCCTTATACTTACAATCTTGCTTATCTTCAAATGTATCAGGAGATGCCAAATACACATAATTCTCACGAAATGCTTCTATATGCTTAGAATTTTCTGCATCTCGATATTTATACACAAAACTTGGGGAATGCTTGCTATTGGTATTGATGTAACATTGACTATTACTCATTACGTAGTTTTTTTATTCAGTTACAAAAACAACTTCTTCGCCATATTCGGTACCAATGCTATTGGTTGCATAAGCACGTACATAGTATGTAGTACCGCTAAGTAAACCAGAGAGTTGGCTTAAAAATGGGCCAGTGCCAATACCATCGGCAGTATGCGGTGCGTTGGCAATAGTTGGATTTGGAGTGGTGCTATAGCAAACGCCACGAGCAGTGCAAGCAAAACCGCCATCGCTATCAACACTACCACCCAACGAGGCTGTAGTTGTTGTTACATTTATAGCCTTGGCTGTTGCTACTACAGGCAAACCATTGGTGGTGGTAAAGGTTATTTGTTGGCCATACACCGTACCAACAGAATTTGTGGCATAAGCACGCAAATAGTAAGTTGTGTTAGCCTCAAGTCCCGTAACAGTGGCAACAAAACTGCCCGTTCCTTTTCCATTGTTAGTATGACTATTGAGTATGGTTGGCTGCATGGCTGTGCTCCAGCAAACACCATAAGCAGTTACCGAATAACCACCATCGGTAGTAACATTACCGCCAGTTGTTGCCTCGGTAGCTTTAATGTCTTTAATTGTTGTTGTGATTATGGTTGGTAATCCATCGGTAGTGGTAAATTGCAGTTGTTCGCCATAGGCTGTACCAACTCCGTTGGTTGCGTATGCTCGCACATAATAGGTTGTGTTTATCTTCAAATTAAAAAGGAGACTATTAAACGAGCCTGCCCCATTACCATCGACAGAATGAGAGTCGTCAATTGTTGGATACTGCTGTGTACTCCAACATACCCCCCGTTGCTTAATTGTAGATTGCCCATTGTCAGTAACATTGCCACCACACATGGCGGTGTTTGCTTTTACATCGGTTATTTCATATGTTGCTATTGTTGGCAATGTTGGGCCTTGCACTTCAATCACTCCCAATTGGTAACTATAACTGCCCAACTGCATTTCTTTAATGCTAACTTGTCGGCCAACATAAAGTGAGTCAGCTTCTATCTGCAAGTAGTAATCATTTTTTATGTCTTCTGGTGTAACATCAATTCCGAAATTACCATTGGCATCGCTAACAATCACAATAGGCGACAATTCGCCATTGGTTTTGCACACTCGTAAGCCCTCAATTGGTTTACTGTTCTGGTTATTTACCAATGTCCCTTCACAAATGGTGTTTTCGTATATTCCTTCCTCCTCAAGACTTTTTATGCAAGACGAGAACAATGATAAAATCAGAAATGACAACAATATTTTACGTAAAGTTCTTAGTATGCAAGTAGCCATAGTGCATTAAAATTTATATGTAAGCCCCAAACCAATAGCGGGTTTTGTATCGGGCAAAACGGTAGGATAAAGAGCTATGCCATCGGTATAGTTAGGCAACGAAAAATAGGCTCGATAAAGGTTAAATGCATAAAGTGTAGCGGCCGCTCCCCATGCAACAAAACTCGTGTTACGCAACTTGTTATAACTATTACGGGCATCAGTAAAATCAGTATAACCTACACCATGTTTTTTCATAGTATCTAATTTGTCCTGACTCATTACATAACAAGCGGCTCCAGTTCCAACAAATGCCAACTCGCCAACAAAAGTTAATACACCTTCAGTAAAATGACGTTTTCCCCATTGACCTAATCCTGGAACGAAAATAGATTTTACCAAGGCTGTTGTATTGTTGAACTCTGCAGCCGTATTGCAATCTTTAAATGGAGCCCATACAACACTTATGTTACCACGCACTGCCACTTGGCAAAGTACATACACTCTATATCGGCCATCGGCAAGCCGTTCAGAATACTCACACACCTTATTTATAGGTATATTAAATGTACTTGAAATAACACTATAGTCTGTACCTCGCTGAACAGCCTTATTTATTTCTGCTGCATTAACAGGTTGCCCCAAACTGTTGCCTGTAGTTTGAAAAATACGGGCAACAGCTTGAGTCCTAGCTTCGTTTTCTGTTGATGCAATGGCGCTTTCTTTCTCATATCGGTATGTTGAGTTTGCTGCCTTTGGCATTTTATAAATCCATGTAGGCTTATTCTGTGCGCTAACACATAACGAAAAAAGAAAGAAGGTCAATATCAGTAATAACTGTTTTCTCATAACTATTTAAAATACTCAGAGTATTTTTTCTCAAATTGTTCACGATCGTAAACAACTTTCAGCTTTTCATTTTCAGACAAGCCTTTCTCAATTTCTGAAGCCAATTTCTTTTTTGAGATTTGAATAGCTATGTGCGACTCGTAATTTCCAGCTTCTGTTCTATACATTTTCTCGCAAATTTGTTCAGCGTCGTTTAAAGTACGATTAACTGCCATTTTAAACTCACCTTCTATAATTCGCGAGATATCCTCTTGCTGGGCATTACCTGCCAATAGTTTATTATAGTCAGTTGTTATACCTTTTACTGAGCCTCCAAGTTTTTGGTTAATCATACTTTTAGCAGCATTCAAAGCTTCTGTACGGGCATTTTGCTGATTAACATTTGTAGATGTTCCAGATGAACGGAAATAGTTTGAATCGTCAAAAACTAGACAAGGAATATCCAAATCTACTCCTCTTCCAGAAACAATTTGTCTTTGTGTTCCACATGATACTAATAATATTGCCACTACAACGGCAGAAAAAACACGTAAAATTCTCATAATCAATTACATTTTATAATTAAACTTTTAACATTAATCAAGAGTAATACTTGCATATCATTATCATTCGCTCGCCAATTCCCCCAAGCAAGCAGTAAAAAAAGTTAACAAAAAGGCATAAAAAAAACGTGGGAATCTGTACTTGTTACTCGTCCCACATTTCGAGGCTCTCGCATTGCCCACCAAGCTAGAACGAGCAACGCAGAAGCCCACGCCGAATATGTAAACCACAAAATGCCACGTAGCATCCGTAGGAATACACCAATCCACGCAGACATCTACCGTTGCCTTGTCTTTAGCTTGATTTTGAAATTTGCGAGATTCCGAAATGCTAAGAACAAAGCGTCAAGTAAACGCCTTTATTATGTCCTGCCCCACCCCTAGCGTTTGCCTTGCGACAACATTCGGCGTGAGACAATGGCAAATATATGAATAATGATTAATGTTTAGTGATTAGAGAATAATAGGTTTTAAGTTGTACGTAGTACGTTTTAAGTTGTACGATTCAACAAATCAACGATTCAACTGTTCAACATTCTACGTTTCGCCCTGAAAGGGCAGTAACACTCAGACCATGGCAACGCCCAGCGGCATGGCAAACAATCACAACTTGCGCCCTGTAAGGGCAACAGCGTTAATGTTTTAATGTTTAATGATTAGTGATTAATAGGTTTTAAGTTCTTCGTTTTACCATTCTACAACCAACGGCCAATAGCTAAAAGCCAGAAGTACGATTCAACGCATCAACAGCAGAACCGTGCCTTCGACAAACTCAGGCACCGCGCGTACTGGTGGCTGAGCCTGTCGAAGCCACATCGCATCAACGAATCAACAAATCAACAATACATAAGGCTACTGCCCTTTCAGGGCGCTGCCTTTCCTTTCTCATTATTCCCAAGACGTTGCCATTGGGCTGAGAGATTATGCCCTTTCAGGGCGAGATGTAAAGTTATAATATGCTCATTATCTTTACATTAATCTTTTATCATTAATCGTTAATCATTGTTATTCATATCAACGATTCAACATTCTAACGGCCAATAGCTAACAGCCAGTAGCCTCCCATTAATCATTGACAAACAAATCGTCCATAGTAACCTCGGCGGCGGCAATGGCCGAATGTTTTCCTGGCACCACTCCAAATGTTGTTACAAAAGTGGTTACCAACGACTTACGACACGATGTTGATTCTTTAAAAATGGCCAAACGCATTCGCAGTTTCTGCTCATACTCTTTCGATATGACGTACGGTGAATCTGAAAACTTAAATTCACACAAATTAATAACCCTATCGGCTCTATCAATAAGCATATCTATCTGAGTTTCAGCATTTCGCCATGCACTTATCGATGTAGAAACCCCAAGTATGCCAAGTTTTTTCTTAATCTGATTAGAATGCGTCATTCCAACAATCTCAAAAGCCATTCCTTGCCAAGACACAACAGCTTGAGATGTGCAGTTATGAGTCCAAAAAGCATTGTCCAACGTTCGTTTATCGTGCAAAAACCTAAAATAGAACAATGTATAAAAATCAGTTAATCTGTATGTTACATTATTTTTCTTGCATCCAAACTTGACATACACCGTAATAAAATCACACTTTTCAAGATTGTCAAGAATCTTAGTCATATTACCACCCGAAAGCCCTGTTGCCTCAATAATTTCTTGGCGCGACATTCCGTCATGCTTCTGAGCAAGAATACTAACAACATTAATATATCGGTCGGCATTTGCAAACAAAGCGCTATAGAGTTCAGAAAACTCACACGACAATGGCGCATTCTTTTCAAAGAACAAATAATCGATATTTTGAGCAAGACTTTGCGTTGTGTTAATTAAACTATAGTAGTACGGAACGCCGCCAAGCACCATATACGCTTGCACGATTTGCATTCGGTCCCAATAGCAATTTTTTGACTCAAGATATTTCTCAACCTCGCCAAGCGTAAACGGCCGCAAATATATTTGGCATGTAATGCGATTGTGCATACCACCCTTATTTTCAAGCAGTTTGTCGGCCATCCATGATGTAGCTGAACCACAAGCAACAAGCACAATGTCGTCTCTTGTTGCTACCCACGAATTCCAAAAATATTCTAATGCGCTCACAAACTGAGATTTATGGGTATCAATCCATGGCATCTCATCAATAAAAATCACCTTTCGTCCAGTTGGCAACGATTCAAGATAATCGCGGAGGCAAGCAAACGCATCGTCCCAATTTTTCAATTTAGGTGCAAATGTCGATTTGCTATAGCGTTTCAGCTGATCGGCAAAGCTAGCCAACTGCACATCTTGCGACTCGTTATGACGGCCAACAAAATAAAATGCATAATCATCGTTGAAAAACTTGCGAATAAGAAAGGTCTTTCCCACCCTTCGGCGACCATAAACAATAACAAACTCTGATTTTTCAGAGTTAACACACCGACGCAATTGTTCTATTTCTTTTTCTCTACCAATAAGCTCTACCATTGCAAATATTTTTTAGACATCGATGCAATTATATAGTTTTTTGAATTTATTGCACGCCAAAAACCGATAAAAATTTGCGTTTTGGCGAAGAATAAAAAATATTGCGCGCCAAAAGTTGATATTTGGGTACTATTTTGGCGAGAAAAAAAAGACTATGACTAATGATTAATGTTTAATGGGTTCTAAGTTTTAAGTTGTTAAGTAGTAAGTTCTAAGTTTTTCCGGTGGCTGAGCTTGTCGAAGCCACACCCTTCAACAAATCAACAGATCAACGATTCAACACGTCAACATTCTAACTGCCAACGGCTAACAGCCAATCAGCCGCCCACAATTAATCATTTATCTCTAATCATTATCATACGATTCAACATTCCAATGGCCAACGGCTAACAGCCAATAGCTAACCAAAACCACCGCACCTCATTTTTGCTTACTTTCGCAAAAAAAATTATTTGATGAACGAAACCCGAATTGACAAATGGCTTTGGAGCGTACGCATTTACAAAACCCGCACTTTAGCCACCGAAGCTTGCCACAAAGGACACATAAGCATTGATGGCACTGCTATAAAAGCCGCTCGCATGGTTAAGGTTGGCGAAATTGTTGAAGTTCGTAAAAACCCAATTACCTACCGTTATAAAATTATTGGGTTACCTGCTTCGCGTGTTGGTGCCAAGGTTTTAGACCAATACATTGAAGACCAGACTCCTGAACAAGAAATAATAAAACTCGATTTGATGCGAGCCGACATAAACGGACGCCGCGACCCAGGTTCGGGGCGACCTACTAAACGCGACCGACGACTACTTGACCAATGGATGGACAACTAACGCTTTAAGCCGATTGATTACTTATATACGTATTATTATATGTATATTATCATAATCAAGCATAACGTTTCGCAACTTATCAAAACACCACAATTGGCACGTTTCTTGTTTACAACAAAGTAAAAAGGTCCATGTTTCGGTAAGCCGACACCTTTACTTTTCATAAACAGCACACTTTAACTAACCAACAAAATTAAACAAGCTGTTAACTTTGAATTGTTAAGCAAACACTTACCCAAACAACAATGAGGCTTGTTTTACCAAGACTCAAAACAAAAACTAAAAAAAACAATAATTAAAAACTAAAATAAAAGTGGAAAAGAGAGTAGTTATTACAGGCATGGGCATTTACTCTTGCCTAGGAAAATCGCTAGACGAAGTTCGACAATCGCTATACGATGGCAAATCGGGCATAATATTCGATCCTGTACGCAAAGAGATGGGATTCCGCTCTGCACTTACAGCTTATCTTGAAAAACCAGACTTAAAAGGACAACTTAGCCGCAACCAACGCGCCTTTATGCCCGAAGAGGCTCAATATGCATACGCAGCAACAGTAGAGGCGCTTCGCAACGCAAAAATTGACCAAGACTACCTCGATGCTCACGAAGTTGGCTTGCTTTATGGAAACGACTCAACAGCCGATGCCGTTGTAAAAAGCGTTGACACAATGCGCGAGAAAAAAGACACCACACTTGTAGGTTCTGGTGCCATTTTTCAATCAATGAACTCAACCGTTACAATGAACCTTGGTTGCATCTTCCACCTAAAAGGCATCAACCTAACCGTATCGGGAGCTTGCGCCAGTGGCTCGCACGCAATTGGTCTAGGAGCATTGCTCATTCGCAACGGACTCCAAGACATGGTTGTATGCGGAGGCGCACAAGAAGTTAACCCATTCTCTATTGGTAGTTTCGATGGAATTAGCGCATTTTCGACCCGCGAGAGCGACCCAACAAAGGCATCTCGTCCATTTGACCGCGACCGCGACGGCCTTGTTCCTGGCGGTGGTGCTGCAACTGTAATTATTGAAAGTTACGAATCGGCTGTAAAACGTGGTGCGCCAATTTTAGCCGAAATTTTAAGCTACGGATTCTCATCAAATGGCGACCACATTTCAACCCCAAGTGTTGAAGGTCCAGCTCGATCGCTAAAAGCCGCCATAAACAATGCTGGCATTGACATCAGACAAATTGGCTACATAAACGCACACGCCACATCAACCAAAGTTGGCGACATGAACGAAGCAAAAGCCATTATTGAAGTGTTTGGCGACCACAAACCTTTTGTTACTTCTACTAAAGGACAAACAGGACACGAAATGTGGATGGCAGGCGCAAGCGAAATAATTTACACCATGTTGATGATGAAAAACAACTTTATTGCAGGAAACCTCAACTTTGAAAACCCCGATGAAGATTCGGCAAAACTCAACATTCCTGCAAATCGCATCAATGCCCACTTCGACACGTTCTTATCAAACTCATTCGGTTTTGGTGGAACAAACTCAACCCTTATCGTTAAAAATCTATAATACATTATATTACAAACATTTAAACAGCAAAAGAAAATGGAAAAACAAGAACTAATCGAAAAAATCAACCAAGTGTTGGCAGAGGAATTTGAAGTAGAACAAAGCGTTATCACTCCAGATGCTGACATTCGCGAAACATTAAGCCTCGACAGTTTGAGCCTTGTTGACATGGTTGCTTTGATTGAAGAGCAATTCGGTGTAAAAATTAAAGGCACCGAACTATCAAGCGTTAAAACATTCGGTTTGCTTTACGATTTTGTATTTGAGCGCATGTAATCATTTAAAACTCAACTAAATAACGGCTATACATGTAAAAATGTATAGCCGTTATTTTTTTAGCCACCTAAACCATACTACACAAACACCATCGTTAAATGTTAATATTTAGTACCTTAAATAGGTACCTACAAAAAAAACACACTATTCAGTTTTGTAATATATTTGCGACCGAAAAAAGGAAAAAGTAATTTTTAATTATTTCAAAATGATAAACTACAAAGAACTAGGTTTGGTAAACACTAAAGAGATGTTTGCCAAAGCCGTTAAAGGCGGTTACGCTATCCCAGCGTTCAACTTCAACACAATGGAGCAAATGCAAGCTATTGTTATGGCTGCAGTTGAGACCAAATCTCCAGTAATTATGCAAGTATCAAAAGGCGCTCGCAACTATGCTAATGGTACTATTCTTCGCAACCTTGCAAAAGGTGCTGTAGAGTATGCTAAAGAACTTGGCTGCGAAAACCCACAAATCGTTCTTCACCTTGACCATGGTGACAGCTTCGAACTTTGCAAAGATTGCATCGACAACGGTTTTTCTTCAGTAATGATTGACGGTTCTCACCTTCCATACGAAGAGAACATTGCTCTTGCTAAAAAAGTAGTTGAGTATGCTCACCAATTTGATGTAACTGTTGAGGCTGAGCTTGGTGTATTGGCAGGCGTTGAAGACGAAGTTTCTGCTGCTGAATCACACTACACAAAACCAGAAGAGGTAATCGACTTTGCTACCCGTACAGGTTGCGACTCTTTGGCTATCTCTATCGGTACTAGCCACGGTGCACACAAATTCACCCCAGCTCAATGCACATTGGTAAACGGTGTACTTGTTCCACCTCCATTGGCTTTCGATATTTTGGCTGAAATCGAACAAAAACTTCCTGGTTTCCCAATCGTACTTCACGGTTCGTCATCAGTTCCACAAGACGAGGTTGCAACAATCAACAAATTTGGTGGTAAACTTGACGCTGCTATCGGTATTCCAGAGGAACAACTTCGCAAAGCATCTCAATCAGCAGTTTGCAAAATCAACATCGACTCTGACTCTCGCCTTGCTATGACAGCTGCTATCCGCCAATACTTGGCAGAGAACCCATCTCACTTCGACCCACGTCAATATCTAAAACCTGCACGTGAGAACATGAAGAAGATGTACATCCACAAAATTGTGAACGTACTAGGTTCTGACAACAAACTATAAGCCACTGCGTTTATAACTAAATATAGCGCCTTGAGTTTTTCTCAAGGCGCTTTTTTTATTCTCTTTTCACTCTTATCAACCAACATAGGAAGAAATGGCTTCAGAATTTGACGATGGATATCGCAACATTCTTAACGAACTAATACCCAATCTTCCATAAACAACTACAATTGTATCGCCATTTACTTGCGACCATGGGCATGGCATAAAACTTGGCCACCACGTGTTTATAAACGGAAATTGCACAATGCTTGACGGCGGACTGATAACCATCGGCAATTTCACTTTAGTTGGCCCAAACTGTAATTTTTACACACCACAGCACCCAATTAACCATATTGAACGCCGCGAACCAAAAGAACGAGCGTTACCAATAACAATAGGTGAAGACTGTTGGCTAGGCGGAAATGTAACAGTATTACCAGGAGTAACCATTGGAGACCGTTGCATCATTGGAGCTGGCAGCGTTGTAACAAAAGACATTCAAAGCGATTGTGTAGCAGTTGGAAATCCTGCAAAGGTCATCAAAATCAACCTAGCGAATAAAAACAAAAAAGCCAACCTCCTTTAGGAGATTGGCTTTTGTTTCTTTACAAAAAGAATTATTAATCCTCTTTAATGTTGCCAGATTTTTTCTCTTTAATACGAGCTTTTTTACCTGTAAGGTCGCGGAAATAGTAAATACGAGCGCGACGAACAACACCTTTTTTGTTTACTTCGATGCTATCGATAGCTGGTGAGTTGAATGGGAAGATACGCTCTACACCAACGTTACCAGACATTTTACGAACAGTAAATGTTTTGCCCAAACCTGTTCCTTTAATTTGCATAACAACACCACGGAATTGTTGGATACGTGATTTGTTACCCTCAACAATTTTGTAGTTAACAGTGATGGTGTCACCTGATTTGAATTCAGGAAGAGAGTTTTCTGCAACAAACTCTTTTTCAACAACTTTCATTAAATCCATTGCGGTAATTTTTTAAAGTTTTTTAATCTGTTCTATGCAATGTATCAGGCACCTATGTCAACTGAAAGAGATTGCATAAAAGCGGTGCAAAAGTATTGTTTTTGTTTTTATTTACAAATAGTTGCAACACAAAGTTTAGTTTGTTTTATAATCAAATTTAACCTCTTGCAATTTTGCATTGGCATCAATTATCTTCTGTTTCAAACTTTCTTTATAATCAATCACTTGCGCTGTTAATTCAGCATTTTCAATAGCCAACATTTGCACTGCAAGAATGCCCGCATTTTGTGCAGCATTTACACCAACTGTTGCCACAGGAATGCCTGGAGGCATTTGTAGAATAGAAAAAATAGCATCAATTCCGTCAAGTGTTGAATTTATTGGCACGCCAATTACAGGCACTGGAGTTGATGCAGCAATAACACCTGGCAAATGAGCAGCCATTCCCGCTGCTGCAATTATCACTTTTATGCCCCTAGCAGCTGCGCCTTTAGCAAACTCCTCAACTTTTTCAGGAGTACGATGTGCTGACAGCGCATTCATTTCAAACGGAATCTTAAAATCGTTCAAAATTTTGGCAGCCTTCTCCATAATTGGCAAATCGGAAGTACTGCCCATAATGATACTTACAATTGGTTCCATATATTACTTTATTTCAATAAGTTCATATTGTTGGCTACCCATACCCAACTGCTCGGCATACTCAAGTGTGTGCATTCCATGACGAGAATCGATGCGCTCTATAAGGTATTTTTTGCCTTCGTCGGGCGAATTGCGAACTGCATCTGTACACGCTTTATCAACTGCAACTGGATCAAGCGAGGCAAAAATACCCAAATCGGCCATTTTTGGATCAGCTGGATTATTGTCGCAATCGCAATCTTCCGATAATTTGTTGGCTATGTTTATATATAAAATTTTATCTCCCCAACGGTCAACTATGGCTTTTGCTCCTTCGGCCAAACTCTCAAGCCAAATATCTTGCTTTGGCAAATCGGCCCACATTTTTTCTGCATTATCATATTTACCTGCCGAATGTACTCGAGCTTTACCATTTGACGAAGCACAGCCTATTGACATATTTTTAATAGCTCCGCCAAAACCTCCCATTGCATGACCTTTGAAATGCGAAAGGATTACAAGAAAATCATAATTCTCGATACTTTTTCCGGCCAAAAACGACTTCAAGTGCTTGCCGCCCTCAACTGGTATTTCAACCTCACCTTCTGCATCCATAATATCAACTTTGGCTATTGCGGTAAAGCCATGATCGGCTGCGGCTTTCAAGTGGTCGGCAGTATTTGATCGTCCACCTCCATAAGCTGTATTGCATTCTACAATTGTAGCGCCAATACCTTGAACAAATGAGCGAATTAAAGCCGTATCGAGAAAATTATGCCCACCTGGCTCTCCTGTTGAAAGTTTAACCGCAACATTTTCACCTTTGGCTTCTCTACCTAACGCTTCATATATTTTTTGAAGACTAGCAGGTGTAATATCTTTTACAAAATAAACCTTTGGTTTTACTGATTCACCTACACTCTTTTGATTTGTAGTGTTATTGCTTGCACACGCCGACATTGCGACTGCAAACGCACTGATTAACAATAATTTAATTTTCATTTTTAACTTTAAATTTAATTTTGGCAACTACTATTTTAGGACTATATTTTTAATGCAAAAATGGTTAGTGCTTTTTATTTTACCAAATTTACCTTCTCCAAAACTAATTGCAATAACAATCGCATTTGAATGTGAAGAATATTGGTATTTGCAATAGTTTCCGCCTATCAAATAACCTAAACCATATACTCAAATTATTTCTTTTGTTTGGGATACTTGATAGTCCAAATAGACAAGCTGCCGCTGTTATTGCTTCATGTTTTTTTGTTTACTAAAAGCCTTTTAAACTCCCCAAAATTGTAAGATAAATTTATACATTTGGTTTTGTTTGACACATTAATAAATCCAAACTATAAAGTTATGGCAGGCATTATTCCCGATTCAGAACTGATTCTAAACAACGACGGAAGTGTTTTTCACCTTCATCTTTTACCTACCGATGTTGCCGACAACATAATATTAGTGGGCGACCCTGGCCGAGTTGAAATGGTTTCGAGTTTTTTTGACAAAATTGAAGTTAAACGATCGAACCGCGAATTTGTAACTCACGTTGGTACTTACCACGGGAAACGAGTGCAAGTAACATCAACCGGAATAGGAACCGACAATATTGATATTGTTGTTAATGAGTTAGATGCAGCTGTTAACATCGATTTAAAAACACGTATGGTGAAAGACCAAAAACGAAGTTTAAACATTGTACGCATAGGAACATCGGGCGCTTTGCAAGCCGACATACTTGTTGACACTCCTGTAATTTCGCAAATGGCAATTGGTTTTGATGGCATGCTTAATTACTATCAAGACCGAAACTTAATTGCCGACCGACAAATGGAAGCTGCATTTATAAAACACATGAGCTGGAATCCGTTACTAACAACACCCTACTTTGTTAATTGTTCAAACTCTTTGCTCGAAAAAATAGGACACGATATGCGAAAAGGAGTAACAATATCAGCTCCAGGATTTTACGGTCCTCAAGGCCGAGTACTTCGCCTACAATTACAAGACCCAAACATAAACGACAAGATTACCGCATTTGAATACAATGGCAAAAAAATAACCAACTACGAGATGGAATGTTCTGCCATATATGGTCTTTCTGCTTTACTTGGGCACAATGCGGTAACCGTATGCAGCATTATTGCCAATCGTTTGGCAAAATCGTACAGTAGCGATTACAAAGTTGCAGTAAAACAACTAGTTGAAACAGTATTGAATCGTCTTACTGAATAAGCAATGGATCAGTCAATTATCAATTCGTTGATTGCTCTGCTTGACGATCCCGATCGTGAAGTGTATAAAAGCATTTCGCGCAAAATAATCAGTTATGGCGACGATGCTATACCTACACTTGAACAACTATTTGCCAGTGATAGCCAACTAGTTGCATTACGTGCAGCCGAAATTGTAGATAAAATACAATTTGAGAAAGTGGCAACACTTGCTCACAAATGGATAGAAAAAGGCGACGACAATCTTTTGCAAGCAACATTGTTTTTCAACCAACTATTTATCCCCGATTTTGACAAAAAAAAGGTTATTAGCACCATCGACTCGCTCAAACGTAGCATTTGGCTAAAGTTGAACGACGATATGACAGCAATAGACAAAGTGAAGGTGCTAAACAATGTGTTGTTTAACGAACAAAAATATTGCGTAATAAAGTCTTTTGGGAAAATTCCACAATCGCACCAACTAAGCTACATTATTGACCAGAAAAAAGGCTCTCCAATGGCAATAATGCTATTGTATTTGATTACTGCACAAGAAAGTGGCATTTCAATTTATGGAGGCAATGTTCCTGGTACAAACATTTCGTGCTACGTTGATAATGATGGAAATGGTGAAATTCTGTTCTACATAAACCCTTCGCTGTCGGGCACAATGCTACCACAGATTGAGATAAGCCATTTTTTAGAATCGCTAAACATTGAATCGACACAAGAATGCTATGTTGCATGCACAAACAAGGACACAATAATAAATTTGCTAAATTTGGCGGCTTTAGCATATATACAGAACGGCAACAACACACTTGCTAATCATTGCGAAGAACTAATTCAAATTTTAAATAATGGATAATAATACCGAAAAAAACACCGAAGGCAAGGAAATTGACCTTATCGACCTTTTTAACAACATGATGCACTGGTTTGGTCGTAAATTTTATGGTTTAATTCTATTTTTTGCCCGCAATCGTTGGAGTTATGCAATTTTAATTGTCATTGCCATTATTGGCGCAGTACTCCAAGTAACAACCTCAAAAAAAATATACAAGTGCAACATGCTTGTTCAAAGCTACAGTGTAAAGGCATCAGAAGCCATTAGTTTTGTAAACAACCTAAACTTTAACGCTTTAGGTAACGATGCTTTCTCAAATAACGTTAAGAACATATATGCATCGTTTGTACTTGACTATAACCGCGACGAAGTGCTTGATGCTGTTGAGCAAACCGACAAAAACAGCATAATGCAAGTGCGCGATACTGCGCTTATCAACAAACGAATGAGCAATATTGTTAGCATAAACTTTGAGTTGATTGACAACGGAGCTACCAATGTTGAACATGTTGAAGATGGTGTTTTGGATGTGCTTAACAAAAACAAAACCTTTGTTGAATACAACAACCTGTTTCTTGACCTTGAAAACGATGTTTTAACAACCATAAACAATGAAATAATCAAACTTGATAGCATGCGTTTGGTTGAGTATTTTCAAAAAGACCAATCAGCATCATTAAATAAAAATGGTGGTTTGGTGTTTATGAGCGAAAAGGAAAAAAAGCTATATCACAAAGATATGCTTGATCTTGTAAGCAAAAAACACGATGCCGAACGTTTAATTAAATTGAGCGATGAGCCTTTTAAGATTATTCAAAACATTTCAGTTCCACAACAAGAAGCAAACAGCTTAAGCTACTATCTGAAATTATACATTATAATAGCAGTTTTGGGCGGAACATTTTTTGTTTTCTTATTCGATCGCCGCAAGCAAATAAAAGAGTTGATTAAAGAAGCTGAATCAAAATAATATCAACCTCGGAAAAAAAACGAAAGTCGCCCAAGAGTACTCTTGAGCGACTTTTTTATTGCTTTGATAATAGGTTATCAGTTATTTGGCAGCTATTATTTTTTGTCCAAAACGTGTTTTCAAAAGCAAGACAAAAAGTGAAGGCTGAACAGTATAGGTAATTACAATGGTTGAAGTCATTCCAATCAACGTTGCAAAACCAATTGAATGTATAGCAGGATGAACTGCAAAAATCAACGATGCAACACCAATAATCATAACCATTCCCGAAAAGAAAATTGCCGTTTTGTGATACATAAGCAACTTACCACTCTCGGCATCACTACTTTTTACTCGAGCAAGCAAACCATCCATTACAAAAATGCTATAATCAACACCTATACCGAAAATAAAGGTTGAAATAACAATATTTATCAAGTTAAACTGAATGTCTAAAACACCCATAATGCCTAAAGTTATGTACCAGCTTGCGCCCATTGGAATAAATGCAAGAGCGGCTAGTACTACACTGCGAAACGAAAAAAGAAGCACTATAAAAACAAACACCGACGAAATTCCCAAAACGATATTAAAATCTTCGTTCATCATTTCAACCATGTTGCCAGTATAATAAAAAGGATCGACCACAACAGCATGAGGCACTGCTGCAAAAACATCGTTATTACTTGCCACATTTGACTGTTCTGCTCTCACTGAAGTAAACACCATGTACGAATCTTCTGACTTTTCAACCATACTAGACAAAAAGCCCTCGGGCAACACATCGGCATCGTACAAAGAATTAGGAGCATAACTTTGCTCAAGCATATCAAAAAATTGACTAAACATTTCAGGTTTAAAGCCATTTTGTTGTCCATACTTGCACACATCGTTCTTCAATTTAGCGATACGCTCATCGGTCCAATAACTTTGCCATTTATCAAAACGTGTAAGTTGTTCAGCCTCAGGCAACAATATGCTCGACGATTTGCTAAAACTTGCTATGCGGCCCTCGTTTTTCAACGAGTCGCACACCCTATACAACTCTTTGTTGTACATTAAAGCTGAATCAAGATTTTTTGAAACAATGGCATAATAATTAGTTGACAATCCGTTTGTGGTTTTAGCTGAATATAAATTCATTGAGCGAGAAACTTCTTTATCAAAGTAGCCTATGTTGCGCAAGTTTGAATCAAAAGTTACGCTACCCGATGTGTAAAAGCACACTAGCAATAACACTCCTATCGCAATAGGAATCCAATGATGTTTTTCAAACTGATAATTATTGAACTTTTCGAGCCAAGCAAATGCACGTTCTGAACGGCGATTGCGCTCTGGAGCAAAAAACTGAGGCAAGAAAAGCAAGCAAAAACCTGTTGTTCCAACCATTGCTAACGAAGCAAACAAACCAAAATCGCAAAGCAAAGGAGATCCGGTAAAGAGCAACCCCATAAATGCACCAATTGTGGTAACATTGCCAAGAATAACTGGTCTTGTTTGGTCGCGAAGAACTGTTTCAGGATCGCTCACATATTTATAATGAGTAATAACATGCAAACAATAGCTCAAAGCTACACCTAGCACTATTGCTCCAATTCCTAGTGCCATTAGCGACATTCGGCCTTGCATAAGATATAGCACACAAAGCGAAAATGCTGCGCCATACACCACTGGCATCACAAGCATAGTTAATGTTGACTTGTTGCGCATGCACAGCAATAATATTATACAAATAAGAGCCATTGACAGCCCCATTGTTACAGCCAAATCGGTTTTAATGCGGCGCGAGTTATATACACTTTGCACTGGCGTGCCGTGAAACAGAACTTCAACATCGGTAAACTCTTGATTAACTGCTGAAATTGATTTTTCAATTTTTTTAGCCAAACGAATTCCCGTTTTAGAGTCGAAACCAATAAAATTTGGTGCAAGAAAAATAATTGCCGTTGAACTATCCTGTGTAATAAGGTGACGGTCGTAAATTGAAAAATCGCCACCCATTCCAGCCGTTGATGTACCATTGTTTTTTCCCATCAACAAATTGCGAAAACCTAACGGATCGTACTGAACTAAATCGTAGTAAGCTGAACCATCGGCTCCCGATAATAGTTCAAGGTTAGCCTTCATTTGTTTTTCAATATTTTCCGACGAACAAATTGAGTCAATCACACCATAATAAGTGGTATCGACAAACAAAGGCACATTGCCAACAGCATAATCGACGACATTTGCAAGCATATCGTCGTCAATCTTGTACAAAATGTTACGCACATCGCCCTCGGCATCATACTCAAGAAGCGAATCAACAAACATATCGGCAGCGGCAACAACATTATCAACATCAGCCACCGAATCGTTTGCCGTAACCAAAACAAAAATGCGGTCCTTTATCTGCAACGACGAGAACACAAGACCCTCAGCTCGTTCTTCGTCAACTCCTGGCAACAATTTCGAAATATCTTCTTCATACTCCATTTTGCTACCAACAAAGGCAAACAATGCAAATGAAATTAACATAAGCACCCACATCAACAATCGGTGTTGTTGAAAATAGCGATACATAAAAATGGTGAAACGTGTCATAATGTGTTAAAATGAGTTTATTGATGCCAGCGTTCTTTCCACGCTGCAAAAAATTCAGGATTGGTAGTTTCGAAAATGCCACTGCGCGACACAAATAGTTGAATTGTAGTAGCCTCAAGTATTTGAGCACCATCACTTTTGCGACGAATATCGTAATCAAAAATCAACTTTGCAGCACGCGTTGGCTTGTAAGTTATTGCAACGGTAAGTTCATCTCCCATTCGAGCCGACATTTTGTATTTTAGATGCATATCGACTACCGGTGCTGTATAACCACTATTGAAAATATGCAAATACTCTAACCCAAACTTTGCGCCAAAAGCCTCTCGCGCATTTTCCATATACTTTACATAATTCCCATGCCAAACCATTTGAATTGCATCAAGGTCAAAAAACGGAACCTGTATTGTAATTGTCTCTGTTAGAGCATTTTCCATATTATAGCAACAACATTTTGCAGTGCGAAAGTAATAAATAATAAGCAAGTACACATCGTTTGCTGCTCAAACAAGCAACTACCACTAATAACCATCAATCAACTGCATACAATTTATATATTTGCACAAAAAAAATTATTGAAAGATGAAATATCAATACCGAACTCAAGGCACTTGCTCGCAACTCATCAGTTTTGAAATTGAAAATGGCAAACTGCATAACGTTGAATTTTTTGGCGGATGCCAAGGCAATTTAAGAGGAATTAGCCGTTTGGTTGAAGGTCAAGATGCTGCAAATGTTGCCCAAATACTAAAAGGTACACTTTGCCACGACAAAGGCACATCATGCCCCGACCAATTAAGTTGCGCCATTGATGCCGCTTTGAAGCAAGCCGAATAATTTTTTTAAAAATTGGCATAAGACTATTGCACATATTGAAATAGTAACTACTTTTGTGCCATCAAAAAAAAGAGAACTGGTCGATTCGTCTAACGGTTAGGACGAGAGATTCTCAATCTCTAAATAGGAGTTCGATTCTCCTATCGACTACCAAGAGCTGCTAAAAAGGCAGCTTTTTTTATTTATAAACATTCAATTATTATGAACAGACGCGTTAGAGTTCGTTTTGCACCTAGTCCAACTGGAGCTTTACACATTGGAGGCGTACGCACAGCCTTGTACAATTACTTGTTCGCCAAACATCATGGCGGCGATTTCATTCTTCGCATTGAGGACACCGATTCTCAACGTTTTGTACCAGGAGCTGAAGACTACATTATGGAGTCGTTGAAATGGTGTGGCATTAAGATTGACGAGGGTGTTGCCGAAGGTGGCCCTCATGCTCCTTATCGCCAAAGCGAACGCCGCGCTATTTACCTGAAATATGCTGAACAACTTGTAGCATCGGGAAATGCCTACTACGCTTTTGACTCGGCCGAAACTCTTGACAACATGCGCAAAGAGGCCGAAGCTAACGGTCAAACTTTTGCTTATAACTATCAGGTTCGCAACCAATTAGAAACTTCGTTAAAATTGTCCGACTCTGAAGTTAAAGAACGTATTGCTCGTGGCGACCAATGGGTTATCCGTTTTAAAATGCCTGAAAACGAGAATGTTGAAATGGACGACATCATTCGTGGACACATTACCATCAACACTTCAACTCTTGACGACAAAGTATTATACAAATCGGCCGATGCACTGCCAACCTACCACTTGGCTAACATTGTTGACGACCATTTGATGGAAATTTCGCACGTTATTCGTGGCGAAGAGTGGTTGCCATCGTTGCCTCTTCACTATTTGCTTTACCGTTCGCTTGGATGGTCTGATAGCCAACCAGAATTTGCACATTTGCCACTTTTGCTAAAACCACAAGGTCAAGGCAAACTAAGCAAACGCGATGGCGACAAGTTTGGTTTCCCTGTTTTCCCTCTATTCTGGACTGCTCCCGACGGCTCAACTGCAATAGGTTACAGAGAAGAAGGTTATTTCCCTGAGGCATTTATTAATATGTTGGCATTGCTTGGATGGAATCCTGGTACTGAGCAAGAAATATTCAGCATGCAAGAGCTTATTGACATTTTCTCGCTTGAAAAGGTTAGCAAGTCGGGCGCACGATTTAACCACGAAAAAGCAAAATGGTTCAATGCTCAATATCTTCGCCACAAGTCAGACCAAGAACTTGGAGCAATGTTGCTACCATTGTTAGCAAAAGCAGGCATAAACACCACTGCCGAGCGCGCTAATAAAGCAGTATCGCTAATTAAAGAACGTGCAACTTTCCCTGCCGAATTGGTTGACTTAACAAACTATATGTTTGTGGCGCCTACTAGTTACGATGAAAAATCGGTAAACAAATTCTGGAAACCAGAAAATGTTGAGAATTTGAAACTTATGGCAAAGGAAATTGAAAAATGTGCCAAGATTGACGAGAAGGAAACCGAAACAGCAATTCACGAATGGATTGTTGCAAACTCTTTGTCGATGGGCCAACTAATGAACACTTTGCGCATCGCAATTATTGGTATCAGCCAAGGTCCAAGCATATTTGCAATTTGCGAATTCATTGGTAAAGACGAAACCTTGAAACGCATTAACAAGGCAATTGAAACTATAGGATAAACAAGTTAGTTGAATTAGACTTCAAAGTATTTATTGGAAAAGTTACGCACATCGCTGATTTTTAACACTTTAACAAAGTGTCTATCATCAAGCGATATGCATAACTTTATCCTAAATTTTAGAAAAAAAATAAATTCTGCAAGCGTATATTAGGTCTTCGACATTGTTGGAACTCTTGTAAAACGAATAGAACTGAATGGAGAATCAGTTTATAGTGTACCTATTGACCTAACTGGCCATCAAAGTGGAATGTACGTTATTTACCTTGAGGTAAAGACACTGAATAAAGGAGCGAGAGTAATACTGAGATAAAATGCTTGCAAATTTGAAAAGACATAACCTTCAGGCAATAACAATCTCCTTGCGCATTGCTTTAATACTGCTACTAACCGTAACGGTTAAAATAGCATGCGCCAAAAAATATCCCGTAACACTAACAGCAACCATTAATCCGCCATATACACTCACATTAGCCGACTTTGGAAAGTCAGATGGTCCATTAATGCTTATGGCAAATGTAACAGACGTAACAGTAAGCAACCTGCCAGTGTATGTTCATTTAAAGATGCAGAACCTTTTATCTGGAGAGGTTTTGGAAAATACAGAAAACATGGCAGTAGAAGATCGCATACGCATCAATGGCAACACCGTTGAGACCATAGATGGCAGCATGATGCGAATGAATTTTCTGCCATCAAGTTTCACATATACAAATCTAAAATCGAGCCAATACCAAAACACACTGCACCAACTGCCAGGCGGGCAATGGAAAATAAGCGCAGAGTTGCGACACCTATACACACACCGACGCATATCAAACATAGCCACCGTAACCATGATAGCAGCATCGGGCTCAGCACCACAACTGCAATCAATAGAGCACCGCACAGTTATAAGCAATCAAACCAAGCCTATAACCTTTGCGTGGGAGCAGTCAAAGCTACAAGGAGCAGGCGCAACGGTGCTATATAAACTTGAGATATGGCAAAACCCAACGGGCAATTGGCTATATAGTTACGATGCCATAACCCAACAACCACCTTACTACGAGTCGGAACTCACAGCTGGGAACTTTATAACCATTAATCCCGAAGTGGCAATGCTTGTGCCCGAAACCAAGTACATTTGGCGAGTAACAGCAAGCGAGCCATCAGGTAACGTAGAATTTAACAACGAAGGAAAAAGTCAGTGTAGAGAGTTTCAATACCTCAGTCCATGTGAACCTCCGTCTGATATACATACGGATATAAAAAGCAATGGTACCACAACAATCGATTGGGCACAAGGAACAAACAACAACATGTATTGGGTCAATATGGAAGACCTAGATGGAGGTTCAGATGAAGACAACTATCATGGCGAAGTGACAGATACTCAAGTAGAGTTTTTTGAATTACCACATGGGTCACGTTGGCAAGTTAAGGTTAGCGCGTCGTGTCCTGATGGGCAAACAACTGAATCAACAGATTGGACAATGTTCCAAGTGCCAGAACTAGTAAGTCCATTTGATAGTGTGAGTTGTCCTACATGTGGATGTGGGAAAGAGATAGAACCTCGTCAAATAACCAATCTTGAACTTAAACAAGACTTGGCGGTAGGAGATACTATTGAGAATCGTACTGGTCACACTAAATTTGTTATAAAGACAATAACAGCAGAAGGAGATGGTACATATAGAGGAACGTTCTATGCGCTATTTAGAGTATGGGGAGTAAAGTTCCTCTGTGAATACAGCAATCTGAAAGTAAACACCGATGGTGTGATGCTGGATGGGCGATGGGAAACAATAAATAATCCTGCCTTCTTGGCAGACCCAAAAGCCTTAGCCGATTATATAAGAGACCTTGAAGCCAACATAGCGCAAGCGTCATACAACAACACTATCCGCGACACCGTCAAGCTCAGCACCAACTTTGCAACCATATACATAAACGAAAAAGGACATTATATAGCAGTAGATGCCGACGGAAATGAAAAAGACATAACAGCAAATGTTGGTTCAAAAAGTCGCACACTAGTACAATCATCCAATGGCGAGCAACTAGTGATAGACAGCAAAGGGCAATTAATGGGCGTCACTGAATACAAACAAACTGGTGGCAATAAAACACTATTAGCCCAACGCAGTGCTGAAAAAGACAGCCTGATGGCTACAACGGGCAATGTGACATTCAACAAAATGGATGGCGAAGAATACGGCTTCGACAAGTGGCGAGGAGCGGACTATGACAAAGACCAGTATCCGACAATCACCAACCATAACGACTACCGACCAGCATACATCAGTCTGTTAAAAGGCAACAAAGCACAAATATTGCCAAGTGAAATTAGCGGCATCACCTTTAAAACCGAGCATGGCGTGCCAGTACTACCAAACAAAACCGACAACACACTCACCATACAAGCAGCCACCACCAACGACAATCAAGCCATCTACGCCTATCGCGACACAACCATAGTAGGCAAACTCAACATAAAAGCATACGACTACAAAGAGGTGAAAGTGCATCTCGTTCGTATAAACAAAGACAACCGCACACTTGACCTCACCAAGATAGAAAACCAAGTAAACGACATTTGGCAACAAGCAGTAGTAAGATACACCTTTGACGAACTCGACCCAATAACCATAACCTACGCCGATGGCGAAAAATTTGTACATGGCGGCAAAGGCACGTTTCAGAACTACAACCAAGACCAAAAAAACGCCATACAAGCCCTACCCACAACCACCGACCCAAACGACTACTACCTGTTCTTTGTCGACTGCTATGACAGACTTGATACTGCTGGAAACAAATCAAAAGAACCCGTAAGTGGCTACATGCCAGCAGGCAGACATTACGGCTTTATTTACAATCAGTATGATAATGTTAGAACCATAGCTCATGAGTTGGGCCACGGTGTGAACGTTTTGCATCATACCTTCTCGGATGACAGCGAGTCGTTCCACACAACGGCAAAGACAGATAATCTGATGGACTACAATGGTGGTACCACTCTCAACCACTGGCAGTGGCAGTGGAGCCATGAGAAGCACAGAAATGTGCTGGGATTCTTGGATGGGGAAGAGGAGAGTGAGGCAAAATTGGCTCTTGTGACAAAGGAAGGAAAGGCAATAACCATTGACATTCCATCTGTTGAAAAACAATATTGCTTTTTGTCTCCATCAGGAGTCCCTATTTGGCTAAAAAACGCAACAGACATAAGGTTCTTTGACAATGGAACCGTGTCTAGTTTCATAGATAATGGAATAAAGTATTCCGCCGTGCTCAGCAATGATGAATTGTATTTTGATTGCTATTATGACAGTGAAGATTTTAAGGCGAAGGTTGGACAAACTATCGCGAATCTCGTATTGTCTCAGGATCTTGACAAGGCAAAAATCTATACTAATTACAAGATAGCAGGTGTAGGCGAAAAAGTATTGGCATTTGCTGACTATTCTATGATAGGAATAGATTGCAAACAAATTGTTGCGTATGCCAATACACAGAGTTTTGATAGGCTGGCAGGTAGTATAAGTGAAAACGGTCCGCCTTCAGTCTCAAGCCCAATAAAGCAGGTTGGCAATTGCGATGTACTCAAAAAGGCCGATGAATATGGATTGGAAGGCTTAGGCCGAGATTTCTTCCTGTTGTTCTTTGATGGCACATCTGACGATGAAAGTCTTCTGAATGAATTATTGATATTCTGCAATGGCATAAATGACTATGAAACAGAGGTATGCAATAATACAAGACATAGACTTACTGAAAGATTTGCCAAGCGGGTTGCAGAGCAGGGAATCACCACAATAGGTCAGTTTCTTGACCGTTATTACATTGGAACCGCAGTAGGTGCAATAGTACTTTCTGAAAATGATCTCTGGAAGAATCTTCCAGAGGAATACAATTCACAATCAGGTCACGAATACACAGTTGGAGAATTAAGACTGCGCTACAAACTGATGGCGTCAGGTAGTGAACTTGCGACTTCCATAATGAACGCCGAAAAAGAAGGCAAGGCATTCCCGTTAACAACAAAAGCTTTTGTTGACAAGTATGGAGATGCAAGCAGTCTTGTAGCTTTCATAATGTTTGTTGAGCTGGAGTCGGACTTGATAAACATTGAAGCAGGAACCAATGTACTGTCCAAGTCATCGAAATTCTTCAAGACATCAAAGACCGGAGCCTTTACAAAGGAAAGGTTCCAAGCTAAACGAGAGGTTAGACTTGTCGAATCGTCAGCAAAGAGATTAGACATACTTGAATCCATAACCAAGAACTTAGACGAAAAGTCAGCTAAAGAATTCAAGGCTGACTTTGCCGATGCCACAGACGACGTTCTAATGAGATTCGTTGAGGAACCTGAGATGGTGGAAAGCTGGCTCTCTTTAAAAGAGCATGGAGCAGTAAAAACTGCTCGTAAAAACACAATAGTACTTGAAAAATGGCCAAATATAGTTTCTACATTCTCTCAATCGGCTATAGAGAAGCAGATAGGATATATTGATATAATAGAAGGTGTTGCTAAAAAGCATGGCATTACAATGGAACAATTCAAGGAATTGATACAACGACCTGTTGAAGGAATATCCAATGTTCCCGAAGGTGTAAAATATCTTACCAAGGAAGAGCAGAATTTGCTGGCTGACATAAGGCTTGAACTGATTGATGACATGGATGCCAATACTGTTTTTGAAAAAACAATTACTGAAGCCAGTGCTATTGAAAGAATGAGTAATGAGGCTTATGCCAAAACTGTTGTAGGATTTATATCAAAAAGCAATGATGTCAAACAATTAAATACATCGTCAAAAGCATATCATGGATTATCTATGAATTACAATAGTTCTACATATAATGAAACAAATACAGATTGGCTTATAAGATTCAATGCAGATGCAAATGATGTAAGGCGGAAAGTCACCTTGTCCTATCCTAATGAATATCCATATACAGGTAATGGCTTCACCAATGGTGGTAATGGTATTATGGGTGTTCCAGAATTAGGCATAATAAAAGAGAATAACGGGCTATCAATTAAATCAGCAGCAATACTTAGAAGAACCAATAGTGGTGAATTTGAAATATATGCAATATATATTGAGTCGGAAGGTTTTATAAGAATTAAATGATTATGAATGAATTAATGACATGCATCAAAAAACTAACAA
>JAKSOL010000017.1 GCA_024405635.1 Salinivirgaceae bacterium
CTGAGCAACTTAAGGCTTGCTCATTCACCTTTAATTGTTTGGTTTTTCCTTGCCATTTTCTCCAACCTTGTTGGACAATGGCTCTACATAGTTGGTACTGTCTGTTTTTTGCATAAATGGTTTGCGCTACGCACCCTAGTAGCTGGTTAAAAATTTAAACAAGAGATATAAAAACAAAAAGCGTGGGTGGTTATAGCTTTGCTTGCAAAAACAAACTCAGAATACCGTTTTCTGCTTTTTTACATCTGTCACTCAAGTTCATACTCAACTTGGCAGGTTGGTTTTGGGTTTTGTATGAAGAATGGTGATGCGTAAAAGTAGAAAATCGGTTTAGATATTTAGACGATTTACATATATTTTTATGCCATATATTTTTATGCCATATATTTTTATGCCATATATTTTTATGATAAATATTATATGTATGGACAATAAAAAGGAATGGATTTTAGAAACAAAGTGGACAAAGCAATAGTAGTCTTGTAGTTAATCGATGGGCGCAGCCACAAACGCTCTTACATGGGCTTTGTTACCTACAACGTATTACTGCCATCTTCTGCTCTATCAACCTCTTATCTTCTGCTATTTGGGCTTTTAGTTCATCGAGACTGGCAAAGCGCTTTTCGTTGCGTACGTATGCAACCAATTCCACCCTAATGCGCTGTCCGTAAAGGGTTTCATTAAAGTCGAAAATATTCACTTCAAGAGTCACTGGGTTATTGCTACCAATGGTTGGCCTATTACCAATGTTGAGCATACCATTGTACCACGTTTGCGCCACCATTACACGAACGGCATATACTCCATGAGCTGGAATTGTTTTTTCTTGCGGTGCTGATATGTTAGCGGTTGGAAATCCAATTTTTGAACCTATTTGATTTCCCGCAACCACTTCGCCTTCAATAAAATAGCTATAACCAAGTTGCACATTTGCTTGCTCCACGTTGCCACTTGCCAAAAGATTACGTATTTGTGTTGAACTGATAGGCTTTTGGCCATCGGTGAGTGCTGGCAATGCTTTTACTGTAAAGCCCAATTGGCGCGACAACTGCTCAACTGCCGCAAATGTTCCGCGGCCACCTTTGCCAAATTTGTTGTCGTAACCAAGCAAAAGAGTGTCGATATGCAGCATATCAACCAAATAACGCTTTACAAAAACATCGTATTCGGTTTGCGCAAATTCTTTAGTAAAAGGCAACTGAATTAAATGGTCAACTCCCATTTGTTCAAGCAATTGCGCTTGTTCGGCGGGTGTGGTAAGTAACCTGAAATTTTGGTTTTGGTCAAGCACCATAAGCGGATGTTGCGAAAACGAAATAACCACACTTTGGCCTCCACAAAGTTTGGCGCTTTTACATAGTTCGTTCACAACCTGACAATGTCCACAATGTACTCCGTCAAACGAGCCAATAGTAGCAACTGCTTTGTTAATGTTTAGATTGTTGAACGATGTGTGTTTTTCCACTTTTCTGCAAAAATTTGGGCAAAAGTATGAGTTTTGATCAATTGCCAATCAATCTAAGCAATGGCAAAAACTTTGCCAACCCGTTTTTATGGTTCAAAAACGCCGAAAATAAATGTCAGCCTAGCAATTGTGCGTAATGCTCCAATTCGGCATCAAAATTCAAAATGGGCATTTCTTGTTGCAGTTTTGCTATTGCCGTTCGTTGCTGTTCAACAAAGTTCCTAAACGAATCGGTATTTACATTAAGTGGACGATGCTGCACTGCACGCTCTATTTTCATTACCTGCTCCATTATTTGCTGGGTTTGCTGGTCAAAAAAAGAGGCCCTAAACTTGTCCCAAATGTAGTCAATGGCCACTGCCGAAGGATGCAACATATCTTCGTCATAAAACCTATAATCGCGCAAATCGTCAATCAGTATTTCATACGATGGAAAGTAAACCACATTGCTAAAAACTGAGCAAAGTCGGTCAATGGCTAGTAGCAAAATCGATTTGCTTAGTTGGTTTTCGTGTAAGCCATCGCGCAAATGCCTTATTGGGCTAACCGTAAAAATGAATCGCATGTTTGGCGAGATAGTTCGTAGTCGCTGAATAAGTTCAAAAAAAACATCGTAAATCTCGTCAACTGAAAGGCGTTCGCGTTCAAATTTTTTTGCATCTACTTTATGGCAATTAGCTACCACTTGGCCTGTTGAAAGTAACCTGTAAACAAACGAAGTGCCGAATGTTATAACCATTACCGATGTGTTTTTAATCCATTGGCTAGCTTGCAGCAAACTATTATTCATTTGTTGCAAAGCATCGTCTATTTCTGGAGATGAAAAACTGCCATGAAAATTAAAATTTGACCACACACCTTGATTATAAAATAGCTCGTTAGGTTCTATTGGTCTGTTGTCGAGAATACGATTTATGGTTTGCGCAATCGATTCGGGATTAAACAATATTCCAAACGGGTTGAGCATTGCATTAAACTTAGCCATTGCCATTTCTTGACCAATGTTTTGGGCAAAACACGAACCAAAAAGCATAATGTTATCAGAATAACTGATAGTACACTGCGATGGCTGCAATTGAACTTCGGTGCGAAACGATTTCATTTGTTAAAATTCGATTTTTATTGAGCAAGAGCAAATGTAATGGTTGGCTTGCGGTTTGCTTTTTTAACACTAAGAAGAAATAAACACTTTAAGGTTTATATTGGTTTTAATGCTATGCATTTTTTCGCTGTAACAACTGTTTATCAAATAGTTGCATCTAAAAACCTACAATAAACTTATGACACAAAAAAAGCTCGCTACAATTACTTGTGCGAGCTTTTGGTATTAAAAAACAAACTTGTTCTTATTGGAATTTCTCGGCAACTTTTTGCCAAATTTGAGCTTCAATCACATTTTTGGTTTGCATAACCATAGCTTTTATAGCCTTAGCGTTTGAAACTCCGTGACCAATAATCACAGTTCCGTTTACACCCAAAACAGGTGTTCCGCCTAGATTTTCGTAATTGAACTTCTCAAAGAACTCGTTTGTATGTCCACTCTTTTTAATAATGTGATACAAACCTTCGGCCTCTTTCAACACAATGTTTCCAGTAAAGCCATCGGTAACAACCACATCGGCAGGGCAAACACCAAGCAACTGATGGCCTTCAACATTACCAACAAAGTTGAAGTTAGAATTGTCTTTCATCAATCCATAAGCCTCTTTAGCAACAAGGTTACCTTTTGACTCTTCGGCACCAATGTTAAGCAAAGCAACCTTAGGATTCTCAACGCCATAAAGTTGTTTAATGTAAATAGCACCAATTTGAGCAAATTGGCAAAGAACATCGGGGCGAACATCGGCATTCAAACCAATATCGAGCAACAAAGTGTGCTTGTCCTCAGCAAATTGAGGCATTTCGGTTGCAATGCAAGGACGAATAACACCTGGGATTGATTTAATGGTAGCAGCTACGCCAACAAGCATAGCGCCAGTGCTTCCTGCACTTGCAAAACCATCAATCATTTTCTTATGCAACATACCAAAACCAAGAGTGATGCTTGAGTTTTGTTTTGCAGCAAAAGCTTTTACCGGGTGGTCGCCCATTTCAATAACCTCGGTAGCATTAACAATATCGAATACTTTTGGATCAACACCTTCGCGTTGACAAATTTCTTCAATCTTGTCTTGTGGGCCAAATAGCACCAACTTTACATCCTGTGGCAACTCTTTTAGTGCTGCAATAGCACCCATCATTGTTGCCTCGGGAGCAAAGTCGCCACCCATTATGTCAAGTCCAATTCTCATTTTAAATACTTAAATGAAAAAAGATTGCTACTTAAAATTAAGCAGCAACCTCTTTTTCAATTGCTAATTTACCACGATAAAAGCCGCACTCTGGGCATACGTGATGATACAAAACTGGTGCACCGCAGTTTGAGCAAGTTGCTACGGTTGGAGCCACTGCTTTGTAGTGTGTTCTTCTTTTGCGACCTCTAGTAGTAGAGTGTCTGTGTTTAGGATGTGCCATCTTAAATTTATTTTAGTTTATTAAATCTTTCAATTTATCCCAACGGGGATCTATTTCTGTTGTTTTCTCTTCTTCATTTACTTTCATCGACTCCAATCGGTCAAGCATCTCTTTGTTACAAGTGCTATTTCCGTTTTCGTCGTCGGGGTGATATTTCTGAAATGGGATTGCCAAGCATATAAATTCATATATGTATTGGCTCACATTCAGCGACGATTCGCCTTCTGGAATCATTATCAATTCGCTCGACACTTCGCCTGTTTCAGTTCCATATTCAAAAAACAATGTTTCGTTGCTCTCAATGTTTAAATCAAACTCTTCGAGGCAACGATCGCAAGCAACGGTTACATAGCCTTTAAGGTTAAACTGAACCTCAACTCCACGACCGTGTTTGGTAACATTAAGCAATGCGTGAACATTGCCTTTGTTAACTTCAGCATTTTGAAATTGTTCAAAGAACTCGTTGGTAACATCGTACTCGTACTGATGTTGGCCAGGCTTTAAATCGTTGATTGGAATAATGCAATCCATCTCAATAAAAATCGCGCAAAGGTAAAACTAAATATCCAAATACAAAATTGCTAACAACTTTTTGCACAATTGAACCTAATACTCATTTAATAATGAGCGTTGTTAAGTCCATAAAAAGCTGGTATTATTTACGGCGTTTAACTTTTGGTACATAATCGCGTCCTGTCAAACCAAAGTCGGTACGACGGTTTATTTGGTGGCAAATTTCGCGTTGTTCGTTGTCTTTCAAGTTGTTAATGAATTGTTCGGTAAGCACGTCGCCTTCTTTCAAGAATGGATAGATGCGAGCAATAGCGCGATCGACCTCTTTTGGCATAGTTTCGCCATATCCTCGTGACGACAAACGTTCTTCGTCAATTCCGTATGTAATAAGGAAGTCAACAACTGATTTTGCGCGTTTTTTCGACAATTCGAGGTTTGCTTGGTCAGAGCCGCGGAAGTCGGTATGCGAACCAATCTCGATGGTGATGTTTGAGTTATCGTTTAGTATTTCGACTAGAGCCTCAAGTGAAACCATTGAGCTAGGTAGCAGGTTCCATTTTCCAAATTCGTAAACAATTCCCGGCAAATCCATACGCGAATCGTCTGGAGCAAGGTTTATTTCAACTGGCAACTCGGTGCTACTTGTAAGTCCTTTGGTGCTTACTTTGTCTTTTGAATTTAAGAAACCGCCGCGTTTAACCACTATACGATAGTCGGTGTTAGGGTTTAACTTGTATGTAAATGTTCCGTCGGTTTCGGTTTTTTGAGCAACGTTTGTTCCATCGCTACCAATTAGTGTAACGTCGGCTCCTGCTATAATTTCTTCGGTTTTTTTGTTTTTCACTACACCTTTAAGTGCAAACTCAATTGGAGGCAAAGCAAATAAATAAATATCGTCGCCACCTTTACCTCCAGCACGGTTTGAGGTAAAGAAACCGCGTTCCATATCTTGTTGGAAAATTATGCCAAAGTCGTCGGCACAACTATTTATTGGGTATTTAAGGTTTTCTATTTTCCATTTATCGCCCAATTTGGTTGCACAGAAAATATCCAGGCCACCCATTCCTGGATGTCCGTTTGATGAGAAGTAAAGTGCGCCATCGGGGTGAATGTATGGGAACATTTCGTCGCCATCGGTATTTATTTCTGGACCAAGGTTTTCAGGTTTGCCCCAATCGGCATTTTTGTTTGGTCGGGTAACTTGCCAAATATCTTTGCCTCCTTGACCACCTGGCATATCGGCAACAAAAAGCAATGTAAGTTCATCGGGGCTAATGGCAGGGTGACCAACTGAGATGGTGTCGTTTGCTAATTTAAGTTCTTTTGGTTCGCCCCACTCGGCACCGTCTTTAGTTGAAACGTAAATGCGGCAGCTAAGGTTTTTGTTTTTGTCTTCGCGGAAGCTTGTAAAATACAAGGTATTGCATTTAAGGTTTGTACATGGTGTACCTTCGTCAAACTCGGTGTTAATAGGTTCGGACAAAGCAACAGGTTCGCTCCATTTGCCTTTACGGTCGGCACGCGAACGGAAGATGTCGCTGAAGTATTCGCCGGTAACTCCACTTATTTTTCCACCAGTAACACCATCGCGCGACGAGGTAAACATAATCATGTTGTAGTCGTCTTTTGCAAAAGCGGGAGCATAATCGCTATACTTTGAGTTTATGTAGTGCATATTTTCAACAGTGTAACGGGTTGGCGAGTTAACCCACTCTATTGATTGTGCACAAGCCTCAATACGGTCGTCGGTGTGTTTGTCTGACGGATTTAGTTTTTTATATGTTTTGTATTCTTCAATAGCTTGAGTGTACTCGCCTGTTTGGCACAAAGCGTCGCCTAGCCACAAGTATGCACGAGCATCGGTTTCGCCTTTTTTAATGGCTTTGCGACACCATACTATAGTTTGGCGATTATCGTGTGCCATGTGGTAACACTCGGCAACACGGAAAGTGATAGCGTTTTTAACGTCTTTGTTCTTTGCTTTTGCAAAGGCATATTTATACTCGTCAATGGCCTCGTAGTACTTACCTGCCGCATAAGCTTTATCGGCCTTTGCTGTAACGCTTTTTTGTGCCGATACTCCGTAAACCGATGCCATAACAACAATCGCAACGGCAAAAATCTTTTTCATCATATTCAATCGTCTGAAAAATGTGGAAAATAGTTCCGCGCGAAAGTAAAGAAAAAACTTTTAACTGCTGATTGTTAGCACCATTACATTTCATTTAGACATTTATTGTTGTCAACATAACGAAAAATCGTTTGTAAGTTAGCCGCGCAAAATTGAGCTGATGGGAAAACTTGAACGATACTACAACAAATTTAACGAAGAAGGGCGACTGACTCGCCGCCACGGCATTGTAGAATTTGAAACAACAATGCACTTTGTTCGAAAAGAGATTGAAAAACTACAAGTTGCCAACCCAAACCGCAAGATTGACATTTTGGACTGCGGGTGTGGAACTGGTAAATATAGCACTACCCTTTGGGAAGAAGGTCACAATGTTACAGCAATGGACCTTGTGAGCCATAACGTAACGCAACTGAAAAAAAAGAACACTGGAGTGATTGCCATGCAAGGCAACGCAATAGACCTATCGCGGTTTAACGACCAAACTTTTGATATTATTCTTTTGCTTGGTCCCATGTACCACCTTATTACCGAAATGGAACGCATAACTGCATTAAAAGAATCGGCACGTGTTGTTAGACCCGGTGGCTGCATTTTTGTGGCATATTGCATGAACGAATACAGTGTTATTACATACGGATTTAAAGAAGGTCACATGAGCGAAATAATACAAGCTGGCAAAATAGACCAATCGGCTGGGCGGTTAATAAGTACCGACGAGGAATTGTATTGGTATGCCCGACTTGAAGACACTGAATCGCTTGCCAAATCTGCATCTTTACAACGCAAATACATTTTCAGCGCCGATGGTGCAGCCAATTACATACGTAAAGAGTTGTCGGCAATGTCGCAAGAAATGTTTGACCATTTTATGCAATACCACCTTGCTACATGCTTGCGTCCCGAACTAATGGGCGCAGGTTTTCACACCGTTGATGTACTGACCAAATAATTAAACCGCACTACTAAAAAGAACAAGAAATGGAACGCAATCCAAAAATTCAATTTGCTTCGCCCGCCGAAATTCGTGCCTATCAAGAACAAAAGCTACAAGAAACCATAAAATACGTAGCCGAGCGTTCGCCTTTTTACAAGAGAATGTTTGAGCAAAACGGAATAGACCCCACAAGCATTCGCACTCTCGACGACTTGCAACGCATTCCAGTAACAACAAAAAACGACCTTCAACAGTTTAACAACGATTTTCTGTGTGTTGATCCAATTGATGTAGCCGAGATAGTAACCACATCGGGCACACTAGGAAACCCTGTTTCGTTTTCGTTAACCGATGGCGACCTTAATCGATTGGCTTATAATGAATTCCTATCGTTTAGTACAACTGGTTGTTCACGTAGCGACATGATGCAACTAATGGTAACACTTGATAAACGATTTATGGCAGGACTAGCCTACTACCTTGGTTGTCGCGAACTTGGAATGGGAGTGTGCCGCGTAGGCAATGGCATTCCCGAACTGCAATGGGACACCATTAACCGCATTAAAGCCACTTGCGCAATGTGTGTGCCATCGTTTCTGATTAAACTTATTGATTATGCCGAAGCTAACGGAATTGACTACCACAACTCAACCCTAAAAAAATGTGTTTGCATTGGCGAGGCACTGCGCACTCCCGAAGGCGAATACAACACTTTGGGCAAAATAATCAGCAGCCGTTGGCCCGAGCTTAAACTTTACGACACATACGCCTCAACCGAAATGCAAGCATCGTTTACCGATTGCGAATACTTTAATGGAGGCCACGTTCCTGTAGATATTATTATTGTTGAATTTCTTGACGAAAACAACCAACCTGTGGGTAACGGCGAAGCAGGAGAAGTTACTATAACCAGCATAGGTGTTGAAGGTATGCCACTTGTTCGTTTCAAAACTGGCGACATGGTTTACCACCACGACGAACCTTGTCCTTGTGGACGAAACACAACCCGACTAAGTTCTGTTATTGGCCGCAAAGGTCAAATGATAAAATACAAAGGCACAACACTTTATCCACCTGCACTTTTTGATATACTTGATGGTATGAAAGATGTAAAAAACTACATTGTTGAAGTTTATACCAACGAGATTGGCACCGACGAAATAAAAGTGCGTGTAGGCAGTTTACGTAACGATGACGGATTTGCCAAACAAATTAAAGACATGTTCAGGTCGAGAGTGCGCGTTGCTCCACAAGTAAGTTTTGAATCGCCAGAGTATATTGCTAAACTGCAAATGCCACCAGCCAGCCGTAAGGTTATAAAATTTGTAGATTTACGTTAATACTATAAGTTTAATTGAACACTTTCAACTTACTGAAAACCAAATAATAAAAACATGAATCTACCAGAAGACCCAATGATGTTGTTTAGCGTTGTAAACATGAAACTACGAGACCAATACTCATCACTTGACGAACTATGTCAACAAGAGGATATTGACAAAGACGAACTAATTGCAAAACTTGCAACTGTGGGATTTGAATACAGCGAGGAAAACAACAAATTTTGGTAGCATACTACACTAAAATTTCCAAAGCCAGTAATCGTTTTTAGGTTGCTGGCTTTTTTATTTCAAGCGGTAAGTCAAAACATTGTCACAAATTGATTTTTAGAATTTTACACACGGTTGTTGTTTTTATAAAATATAATTGTGTCTTTTACAAATAATCGTAAAACAACCATTCATAATAGTACCATGATACTACGCAAACCATTTATTGCCCTTGGCTTGATTATGGCCACAATGGCAACCAATGCGCAAACAATTACTTTTTATTCGCAATCGACAGTGCGTGTCACAAAAAATGCTCCTGACATGAGCCAAAATATTGACCTGCCGCTAGTAGTTAAAACACATTGTTTGGAACAAAAAATACCCGTAAAAAAAGAGGGAAACATTGCTACATATACATCGGCAAAGCTTGTGGTAAAAGTTGATGAGGAAAAACAAACAGTAAGTTTTTACGACAAAAATGGGAACCTACTAATGAAAGAAGGCGAACATAGTTTTACGCCTATTACTGACGGGCCAGACAAAGGTAGATACAAAGTACGGCAAGACTTTGCCATTGATGCCAACGAACCTATATACGGCATTGGCATGATGCAAAATGGCAAAATGAATTTGCGCGGCGAGAATCGCCTTATGATACAAACCAACCTTGAAGACTTTGCAAACGTATTTCAAAGCATAAAAGGCTACGGTATATATTGGGACAACTACTCACCCACTCAACTAACCGATAGTAATGCGCTGTCGCTTGAATCGCAAGTGGGCACAAAAGTAGATTACTATTTTATGTATGGCGAAAATGCCGATGGCGTGATACGCGAAATGCGTCACCTAACTGGCAAAGTACCAATGCTTCCGTTGTGGACTTATGGTTTTCACCAAAGTCGCGAGCGCTACAAAAGTTCAAAAGAACTGCTTGAAGTGGTTGATACCTACCGCAAAACAGGCGTTCCTTTTGACGGAATAATACAAGACTGGCAATATTGGGGCAACAACTACCTCTGGAACGCAATGGAATTCTTAAACGAAGATTTTGCCAACTACAAACAAATGATTAACCACGTGCACTCTGCCAATGCACACATGAGCATAAGCATTTGGGCAAGTTTTGGACCAAACACTAAAGGATACCGAAGCCTTGCCGAAAAAGACCTTCTTTATAGCTTTCAAACTTGGCCAATGAGTGGGCTTTCGGCTTGGCCACCCAATATGGACTACCCAAGCGGCGTGCGTTGCTACGATCCTTACAGCAAAGTTGCTCGCGACATTTATTGGGACAATCTTAAACGACTTCATGCCGCAGGCATCGATGCTTGGTGGATGGACTCAACCGACCCCGACCATCTTTATTGGCCCGATAGCGATTTAGACGAAGTTAAAGCCATCACCAATCCAGCCGACGGCAAAGACTTTATGGGATCATGGCGAATGGTACGTAACGCATTCCCACTTTGCACCGTTGAAGGCGTGTACGAAAAACAACGTGCCTCAGACGACAGCAAACGTGTTTTTATTCTTACCCGAAGTTATTTCGCTGGGCAACAGCGCACTGGAGCTAACACTTGGAGTGGCGATGTAAGTTCGTCGTGGGACTCGTTCCGCAAACAAGTGCCCATTTGCCTCAACTATACACTAACCGCCAACCCAAATGTTAATACCGACATTGGAGGGTTCTTTGCCAATGCTTACAACAAAACATCGCAAGACAACACAGCTACTCAAAACCCTTTGTATCAAGAACTTTACGTTCGTTGGATGCAGTTTGGCGCTTTTACACCAATGATGCGCAGCCACGGCACCGAAGTTTACCGTGAAATTTACCATTACGGAAAACTTGGCGAACCTGTTTACGATGCGCTACTTGCAGCTATCAAATTGCGTTACAAACTTTTGCCATACATATACAGCACAAGTTGGCAAGTAAGCCAAAACGACGACTCGTTTATGCGTGCTTTGATGATGGACTTTAAAGCAGATACTAACGTTTGGGACAACAACCGCGAATATATGTTTGGTCGCTCGATTCTTGTTGCACCTATTGTAAACGCTCTTTATACACCCGAAACCGCCAACGAAACCAATGAAATGAGCGGATGGAACCGAGACAACAAAACTCTATTTCAAGAAGGATTTAAAGCCGATTGGAATGCTCAAAAAAACTACAATGTTTATCTTCCCAAAGGAGCATCGTGGTACGACTATTGGACAAACACTAAACACGAAGGAGGTCAAACCGTGGCAGCCGATGGCACTTTGGCTCATTGTCCATTATATGTAAAGGCCGGGAGCATATTGCCAATTTGCAACAAAGAAATTCAGTATTCAAACATAGCCGACTGGGCCGAAATGGACATTGTTGTTTATCCTGGAGCCGATGCATCGTTTACACTTTACGAGGACGAAGGCGATAATTATAACTATGAAAAAGGCCAATACTCAACTATTGACATTAAGTGGAACGACAAAAAACAAACTCTTACCATTGGCAAACGAAATGGTCAATTCAATGGAATGATTGGCGAACGAAAATTCAATGTAAGGCTTAACAACGGCTCGGTTAAAACCATAAACTACAATGGATTAGCAAAAACAATAAAACTTTAAATTGAAATAAAACATCAAACAAAACTGGTATATGAAGAAACTAACATCGCTACTTATTCTTGCATGCGCATTTGCAAGTGTAACTGCTCAAAACAAATTGTATCCAAACGAATTTCCACTGAGCGACATCAAACTGCTTGATGGTCCGTTGAAACATGCACAAGACCTCAATGCTCACACTCTTTTAAGATATGACGTTGACCGACTTCTCGCACCTTTTCGCAAAGAGGCAGGTTTAAAAGAAATTGCTCCATTATTTCCCAACTGGGCAGGACTCGATGGGCACGTTGGTGGACATTATTTGAGTGCACTATCCATGTATGCCGCCATGGGCAACAAGGAATGCGAAGAGCGCATGCTTTACATGATTAACGAACTCAAACTCTGCATGGAAGCTGCCGAAAAAAACTACCCTGACTGGGGCAAAGGCTATCTTGGCGGTGTACCAAACAGCGACAAGATGTGGTCGGACTTCAAGAAAGGAGATTTCCACGTATTCAACAGCGCATGGGTGCCATTCTACAACCTCCACAAGATAGAGGCCGGACTGCGCGACGCATGGCTATACTGCGGCAACGAAGATGCCCGTAAACTCTTTTTGGCAACATGCAACTGGCTCATCGACATAGCAGCCAACGTGAGTGACGAAAAATTGGAGGAACTACTTGGTATGGAGCATGGCGGTGTAAACGAGGTGCTTGCCGATGCCTACCAGATGACCGGTGACAAGAAATATCTGGATGCAGCAAAGCGCTACTCACACAAATGGTTGCTCAATCCGATGAAGGAGCACAACGGCAAGCACCTCGACCTGATTCACGCCAACACACAGGTGCCAAAGGTTGTAGGCTTTGCACGCGTAGGCGAATTGGCAAACAATGAGACCTACAAAGAGGGAGCCCGATTCTTTTGGGACGAAGTTGTCAACCGCCGTTCTCTCTCTGTAGGCGGAAACAGCCGTCGCGAGCATTTCCCAAGCGTTGAAGCATGCATCGACTGGACACAAGACATTGATGGTCTGGAGTCGTGCAACACAAACAACATGTTGAAACTTACTGAGGACCTGTTTCGCATGGACGTCAACAATGCTATGTTGGCCGATTATTATGAGCGAGCAACATTTAACCACATACTTTCGACACAGCACCCTGAGCATGGCGGTTATGTATATTTCACCTCGGCACGTCCACGTCACTACCGCAACTACTCGGTACCTAACGAGGCTATGTGGTGCTGCGTTGGCACAGGCATGGAGAACCATGGCAAGTATGGCCAATTCATCTACACACACAACTTTGTTCCCTTCCGTTCTCAGGATATCCACGACGGCATCAAACTCAGACCAAATCCATACGACACTCTAACGGTTAACCTATATGCCGCATCGGAACTCAACTGGCGACAAAAGGGAATAACCTTGCGTCAGGAGACACAGTTTCCATACGGCGAGTCGAGCAAGATAACACTGACCAACGGCAAGGGTAGTTTTGCTCTCAGATTGCGCAAGCCATCGTGGACCAACGACTTCAAGGTAATTGTAAACGGGAAAGAATGTATAGCAGACAAATCGAACGAGGCGAAATATGTCACCATTGACCGAACATGGAAGAAGGGCGATGTGATTGAAATACAATTCCCTATGCATGCTTCGATTGAGCACATGCCAAACGTGCCTCAATACATATCTATAATGTATGGTCCGATAGCTCTTGGAATGAAAACTGGTACCGAAGATCTCGCACTATTACTTTCTGACGATAGCCGATTTGGACAAATGGCAGTTGGCAAGAAACTTCCTGTAGATGAAGCACCATATCTAATTGCCAATAAAGTGGACGACATTGCCAACGACCTTGAACCTATTGCTGGCAAGCCTTTGCACTTTAATCTTAAAACTCGCATGGAAAACAAGATTGAAGGCGAATTGCAACCATTCTTTGAGATACACGACAGCCGATACATGCTCTATTGGCTTGCCCTCAGCACCGACGGCTACAAAGATTACATGGAGAACCTAGCTCGTGAGGAGAAGGCTCGAATGGAACTTGAGGCGCAGACAACCGACAAAGTGCAGCCAGGCGAGCAACAACCAGAAAGTGACCATTTTATGGAAGCCGACGAAACATCGACCAAAGGTGTAACCAACGATGTACCTTTCCGCGATGCTCGTAACGGTGGCTCATTCAGCTACCTGATGCAAACACAGGGACTTACCAACCTTAGCATACGCATACGTTATTGGGGACAAGACGAATGGAGAACATGCGAGTATGACCTTTATGTTGACGATGTTCTTGTAACCTCGGTTAACAACAGCAAAAAATGGCGTAGCTCACAATGGAAATATGAAACATACAACATTCCAGAAAATGCTCTGAAAGGTAAAACTCAGGTACGTGTAAAATTTGTTGCAAAACCTTACCGACAAGTTGGTGAGATTTACGAAGTGCGATTGGTGAAACAAAACTAATAGGCATACAATACAATAAAAAAGCCGTTTCCAAATTTGGGAACGGCTTTTTTCATGTCTATTTGTATCTCTTACATCTGACTCGGTTTTAGTTTTTTCTCCATTTGAACTTTAAGAGCATCTATTTCTTGTTGTTGCTTATCAATAGTTAACTGCAAAATCGTCTTTTTCGGCATTGAAACAATAAAGCGAAAATCATAATAAAAAGCCAAAAGCACTAGGTGATATAAGCAAGGTGCTATTATCAAATAACACTAATCACTAGTTATATTTGCCAAAAAAAAATAGAATAATGATGCATCCGCAAAACATGGACAAAGTATCGGGCCACATGGTGAACTCTTTTACAATTCGCCGACTTGACGAGCATTGCTACAAAATGAATAGCCCTACTCCCATGATGCGATCGTTTGCTAATTGTTTCATTTTTCTAACACGCGGCGAAGTACTTGTTGAGAGCAACGGCAAAAATCTTTTGATAAAAGCCAACGATTTTATGTTTATTCCACAAAGTGTTCCATTTGCTGTAAAATACTACAACAGCAGTATAGGCTATATGGGCGGATTCAGCAATTCGTACTTTGTAAACAGCAATGAATTAAGTCAAATGGATTTAATGCATAGCACTGAACCAATAAAAAAATGTATTTCAGATAAAGATGTTCCGTTTTTTGATTTAACCATGAATAAGTTGCTTGATGAGATTAACGCAGGCAACATTGAATCAAAATTTACCCAAAACCTTGCACTTACAATGCTTACATTTATAAGCAAACCTGTAGGAGTAGCACTTCAACCCGAATTTGACAACATCAGCAACAATTTTTTAAAACTAATATTTGACAACACTAAGCCTATACTGTCAATACAAGAATATGCCGATATTTTTAGTGTAACACCCAATCACCTAAATAAGGTTATCAAAAAAAGCACACAACGCCCAATTTCGCATTGGATTGAAGAGTCCATAATAATGAGGTCGAAAGTACTACTACGCGATACCAATATGAGCATATACGACATTGCTCAAGCCCTAAACATTATGGACCAATCGTACTTTTCGCGAAAATTTAAGAAACACGAGGGGATATCGCCATTATCTTATAGAGTAAGGAATAAAAAGTCCTAATTTTTGCTTGTTTAGTCCTAACCTGCTCTTTACCTATAATATACTTTTGCGCCGTTTTTATGGCGTATAAAATGGCAAGAATCATATCAATTATTGCGATTATACTTTGCACAATATGCATAAATGTGCATGCGCAAACCAAAATCAGCCTTGACGAAATTTCTGTTGTAGCATCTGTAAAAGATAGCAAGCCAGTTAGCGAGCAACCTGTAGCTTCAAATTTGCTAAGCTTTACCCAAATTGAACAGCAACAAATAACCGAAGTAAAAAACGTTTCGGCCTACATACCAAACTTTTACATTCCCGACTATGGTTCAAAAATGACATCGTCGATTTACATTCGGGGATTAGGAGCCCGAATAGATCAACCTGTGATGGGCATGAATGTTGACAATGTGGCTTATTTGAACAAAAATAATTTTGATTTTGATTTGTTTGACTTGAGCCGAATTGAAGTTCTGCGCGGCCCACAAGGCACTTTATATGGGCGTAATACCATGTGCGGACTAATGAACGTTTACACACTATCGCCAATTAACTACCAAGGTACAAGATTGGCCATTGATTATGGCTCGGGAAACGAATTACAAGCAAAAGTATCAACCTACATTATGGCAAATAACAAGCTAGGTCTTTCAGTTGCTGCCAACTATAAACATAGCGATGGTCTGTTTTGCAATACTTATAATAATAGCCAATGCGACAAATACAATGGTGGCGGATTGCGTTTGCGAACAGTATATATGCCAACAACCAATTTTACTATTGACAACTCAATAAACGTTAGTTTGCTACAACAAGGTGGATATGCTTATGCGCAGTACAACGATTCGCTAAAACACAAATTGCCCATTTGCTACAACGACTCTTGCCTATATTATCGAACTTCAATAATAGACGGACTAAACATTAAATACAAAGCCAATAGCTTTTCGCTATCAAACATAATTAGTTACCAGTTTTTGGATGACAAAATGATTCTTGACCAAGATTTTAGCCCCTTAAATTTGTTCACCTTAACACAAAAGCAAAAGGAACATGCTATTACTCAAGATATTATAATTAAATCGACCAACAATAGTGATTGGAAATGGCAGTTTGGACTATGGGGATTTTACAAGCATAACAACATGCTTGCCCCAGTAACATTTAAACGCGACGGCATTGTACAACTTATTCTTGCCAATGCTAACAAGGGCATACAAAAAATGTTTCCTAACGATAGTTTGGATATTAAAGAGTCGGTATTTGACATTACAAGCAGCTTTGCTTTGCCAACAATGGGAGCTGCCATTTATCATCAATCGGAACTCGAATTTGGCAAATTTACGGTTACCGCTGGGTTGCGCTATGACTTAGAGCACAGCCAAATGAAGTATAACAATCAGGCGCTTTTAAACTATATTTTCACTTTTACAATGAGCGACTACAAGCCGTTGATTTCCAATATGAAAGGCAAAGAAAAACTAACTTTTACACAACTATTGCCAAAGCTTGCTCTACAATATAGCATAAATAGCAAAAACAGTTTATATGCCTATGTTGCAAAGGGTTACAAAGTTGGAGGTTTCAATACTCAAATTTTTTCCGACATATTGCAGAATAAAATTAAAAACAACATGATGGCTGCCCTGGGTGTGCACCTTGACAATGGAAACGAAGTAACATACAATTCGGCAAAAGCAACATCATACAAACCCGAGCAAAGTATAAATTACGAATTGGGAGGCCACTTTTGCGCAAACAACATTAACCTTTCGGCAAATGTTGCGCTATTTTACATAAACTGCTTTAACCAACAACTCACAGTATTTCCGACTGGAATGAATACTGGCCGAATGATGACTAATGCAGGGCAATCGCGTAGCTTGGGGGCCGAATTAGACGTTAAATATCACATTAGCAACTTGAGCTTATCGCTCGCCTTTGGATATACCAACGCTAAATTTGTTGAGTACAACAACGGTAACACCAATTTTTCTGGCAATTTTGTTCCATACTCGCCACAAAACACAGCATCGGCAAGTGCTTGGTACACATTTTACCTAAGCGGAAATGTGGTTGACCAAATTGCAATTGAAGCTAACTGGAAAGGCATTGGCAAAATTTATTGGGACGAGTTAAACTCTATCTGCCAGCCATTTTATTCACTATTTGGTTCTTCAGTGTCGGTAAGCCGTAAAAATGCCGAATTAAATTTATGGTGCCGAAACTTGTTGAACTGCAGCTATGACACGTTTTACTTTATGTCGGTTAGCAAAAAGTTTTTTCAAAGTGGCAAACCTCGCACTTTTGGAGTATCAATTAAGTACAATATCAATTAACATTTTTAATATCAATAACTTAATTTAAAGTAAACATGAAAAAGTTTTTTCTTTCATTGGTTGCCTTTTCAACATTGGCTCTAGTTTTTTGCTCATGTGATAACGAAGAAGAGGATAACAACCCAATAAAAACGGAGCAACAAAACAACGACTCAACATCATTTGTTGGCCAACTATCTGTTACCTTTCAAGGCAATGATTTTATAACTGACGATACAAAAGTGTCGGCTCTTTTAAAAGGCAATGCTATTTCGCTTTACTTTTTTGGTGTAAAATTTGTGCCACAAATGCCTGTTACTATTGACCTTGTTGTGGCCGATATTGCTTGTAGCACAACCAACGGAATAGTTGAATTTCAAGGTGACAAAATTATCCCAACTATGGCAGGTGCTCCATACAAACAATATGTTGCCGAAGACATTAAAGGCACTATAAAAGACGGCACCATCAACTTTAGCCTGACTTTTGGCGGAATTCCTACTAAGTATAGTGGCGTTGTTGTAAAATAATTAAGTTGCTCATTACTAAAAACAAAAGCGCGTTTCCAAAATGGAAGCGCGCTTTTATTTTATGCAAAAACTATTATTTATTTTTTCATACTCTCCATCAGTTGTTGCATTTGCAATTTCATTGCCTCTAGTTCTTGCTGAAGGGTATTAACTGTGGATTGAAGTTTGTCGCTTTCAGATTTCAAATTGTCGATTACACCTTGTTGCTCTTTAATTGCCTCGATTAGTATTGGAGTAAATTTTTCATACGATACTGATTTGTAACCATTTTCGTCAGTTGAAACCAATTCGGGATAAATAGCTTCAACCTCTTGTGCTATTACACCAATTTGTTTTTCGGCATTGAAACAATAGTCAAGGCTATCGGTTGGCACTCCTTTAAGTGCTGCCATTTCCTCGCGCGATTTCCAGTAATAAGTTACACCACGCAATTTTAGAACATTACCTAGCGACGAACCAAGGGTTTGCACATCTTTCTTAAGTCGTGCATCAGATGATGCTGATGCTGAAGTGTAGGTTAAAGCACCATTAATCCTAAGTGTTTTAGCACTAAAATCTCCATAAATAAGTGGTGTTGTTGTGCTTGAATTGGCTATGTAAAGTTTGTTGCTGCCAGTTTCATTATAGCCAGCATCGTATCCAATAAATACATTCCTGCTGCCCTGCACAAGGTTTCTACCAGCACCACTGCCAATAAAAGTATTAAAATCACCCGAATTGAATTTATAACCAGCATAATAGCCAAAGAATGAATTTTGCCTTCCCGTTGCTTTTACATTTTCATCTAATTCATCTGATGTATTACCATTACCTATGCCAAAGCCGGCCATATCACCCACAAACACATTTCCTCCTTTATTACTATCAGTTGATTCAGTGTTATTATAATGATAACCAGCTCTCCAACCAATAAACACATTATGCCATGATATAGTATTCTTGAATCCTGATTCAAGGCCCAACATTGTGTTGTTACTTCCTGTTGTATTATTATAGGCAGCCCTCCAACCCAAGAACACATTGTTTTCTCCTCTTGTATTTGAGTAGCCTACACTATTTCCTACCGCCACATTATTTTTTCCTGTGGTGTTGCTAAAACCTGATTTATTACCAATCATCACATTGTCAGAACCTGAAGTATTAAGCCAAGCTACTTTAAAACCAATAGCCACATTTCTTGTTCCTGAAGTGTTGCTATATCCTGCCTCATCACCTATCATCACATTATATTCGCCACCCATATTTCCTGAACCAGCATAATCTCCAATAAATACATTACTTTGACCTGTTGTTTGTTGTCCCGCTCTACGACCAATAAGAATATTGCATTGTGAGGATTTTGAAAGCCAACCCGCTTTTTCACCTATAATAACATTGCTAGTTGCTGTCACTATTGATTTTCCGGCATCATTACCCACAATTACATTATCACTACCAGCCCAGTTTGAATAACCAGCATTTGTTCCAACAAAAACGTTGTTTTTTCCCGTTTCATTATTAGTTCCAACTTGGTAACCTAAAAACACGTTGTTGTAACCTGATGTATTAGCTGCACCAGCATTGTTACCCATAAATGAGTTAGCGGTACCGGTTGTGATTTTTTGGCCAGCATCCAAACCAATCAAGTAGTTCTTTTGGTTAATATCCATATAGCTTTGGTTTGTGCCATCGGCTTTTTTGCCACTAACTGAAAAACCATTTTCGGCCGACTCGTCAGAAACATGAACGCTAGTGTTGTCTTTGGTAACCATAAACATATCGTTGTCGGTTCCTTTAGCTCCACTGCGACCACGCACTGCAAATGCTGATTTAGCTGCTTTGCTATCGTCGTCATCAACGTAAACTGTTGTTTCTTCGGTGTTTACTGCAAGAATATTGTTTTCGCCTTTAGCTCCGCTACGACCACGCACCGCGAATGCCGATTTTGCTGCTTTACTATCATCGTCATCAACGTAAACTGTTGTAGCTTCGGTATTTACGGCAAGAATATCATTCTCGCCTTTGGCTCCGCTACGACCACGCACCGCGAATGCCGATTTAGCTGCTTTGCTATCATCGTCATCAACGTAAACTGTTGTAGCTTCGGTATTTACGGCAAAAATGTCATTGTCGCCTTTGGCTCCGCTACGACCACGAACTGCGAATGCCGATTTAGCTGCTTTGCTATCGTCGTCATCAACGTAAACTGTTGTAGCTTCGGTATTTACGGCAAAAATGTCATTGTCGCCTTTGGCTCCGCTACGACCACGCACCGCGAATGCCGATTTTGCTGCTTTACTATCATCGTCATCAACGTAAACGGTTGTTGATTCAGTATTTACGGCAAAAATATCGTTCTCGCCTTTGGCCCCGCTACGACCGCGCACTGCGAATGCCGATTTTGCTGCTTTGCTGTCGTCATCGTCAACGTAAATGGTTGTCGATTCAGTATTTACGGCAAAAATATCGTTCTCACCTTTGGCCCCGCTACGGCCGCGCACTGCGAATGCCGATTTTGCAGCTTTGCCGCCATCTTCGTCAACGTAAACTGTTGTTCCATCGGTACCAACTGAAAGAATATCGGTTTCGCCTTTGGCTCCGCTGCGACCGCGTACTGCAAATGCCGATTTTGCTGCTTTGCTATCGTCGTCGTTTGCGTAAACTACTGTTCCTGTTGGATATACAGCAAATACCACGTTGCCTTCTTTGTCTTTTACCTCAAATAGTGCCTCATCGTCGGCGGCGGTTGATGCTGCCTGAATGCTGGCCGATTTGAATTCTGAAGTTGGGTCTTGCCATTTTGTGCCAGTGCTTGTACTTGTAAGTACTTGGCCGTTAGTACCTTTTGAGTTGGCATAGTCGTATATAGAACCACGAACTCGCAAGTTGCCATCAATATCAAGTTTTTGAGTAGGGGCAGTTATTCCTATACCTATTCTATTACCACTGTTGTATATGGCATCGTTAGCAACCCAAGTAGTGCCATTGTGGCGTAGGGTTTGACCTTTAGTACCTGAAATGTTCATACCATCGTCACCTTTTGGTCCTTTTAGACTACTAGTTGTATATGATGTTCCATTGGTATAATTAATGGTCAATGTTCCGTCGGGATTGCTTACTGTTGACGCTATTCCCACACCTGTTTTTCCTATTTCACCTTGTGGAGCACTAAACTCAACCCAATTTGATGCATCGTTTTTTGGTTCCACACTCGAAATAAATTCGGTTGCTGACTGTACTATCCACATTGATGAATATCCCCCATTGTTTGATGCAAATACATAATCGCCTGGGTTGTATTTTTTTCCGCTTACCCAAGCGCCTTGGTTGGTTAGACCTATACCTGGATCGCCTTTTGGACCTTTTAAATTACCCGTAGTAAACGAGTTCCCATTGGTATAGTTAATGGTTAATGTTCCGTCGGGATTGTTTACTGTTGATGCTATGCCTACACCATCGTTGCCTTTTAGTTCTGTCTTTTGTGCTTCAGTTAAATCGCTAAAGGTTAACGCATCGCCTTTGTCGCCTTTAAGGCTAGGCGTTGTAAACGAGTTTCCATCGGTATAGTTAATGGTTAATGTCCCGTCGGGATTGTTTACTGTTGATGCTATGCCTACACCATCGTTGCCTTTTAGTTCTGTCTTTTGTGCTTCAGTTAAATCGCTAAAGGTTAACGCATCGCCTTTGTCGCCTTTAAGGCTAGGCGTTGTAAACGAGTTTCCATCGGTATAGTTAATGGTTAATGTCCCGTCGGGATTGCTTACTGCTGACGCTATGCCTACACCATCGTTGCCTTTTAGTTCTGCCTTTTGTGCTTCGGTTAAGTCGCTAAAGGTTAATGCATCGCCTTTATTACTATTAGCAGCATATAAAGCGTAAGGCACTGCATTTATTTTGGTTTTGCCAAAGTCAACTGCTTTGCCGTCAATGGTTGCCAACACTTTCATCCACACATCGTTGCTTGCCCAATCGACATTGGCTAGGCTACTTTCGCCAATAGGTTTGCCTTCGCCTACATTGGCGGTTAAAATGCCGTAATTGTTAGTTGATACTTCCTGAGTTTCAGAATAATAAACAACAACATCGTTTTTGTCAACCAATGTTATGGTTAAAGGCACTTTGGTTGATTTTAGAACTTCGCCTTTTGCATTGCGTACCACTGCTTGGTACGAAAAACTTTGAGCGCTGATTTGCATAGCAAATGCTACTGTAATCAGCATTAGGAACATCTTTTTCATAATTGAATATCGTTTGTTGATTGTAATCACAAAACTAATTGTTTTTTCATATAATTAAGTAAACAAATAATTAATAAAGAGAACCCATTATGAGCGTACATTTTCAACCTCTTGCGTAATTACGCCTATGTGATTGTCATTGTTAATCAATACCAATATAGGTAGGTGGGCAAAAAAACCGAAGACAAATTACCCTTCGGCTTTGCTTTTTATCAATTTAGTTGTGGCTCATTACAAAACCACCACCCTTGTTACTTCTGAACCTATCCGAACTACATACACACCAGGACTTACACTTATTTGCCGGTCGGTGCCAGAATAAACCTCTACTCCCGACATGTTAAAAATATGGCATTCCGAAGTTGTTCCTTCTATTATGATAGTTGACTTTTGCGAATAGACATATCCATGTGTTTTTTCATAAACATTGGTTTCATCTTTGGCAAAGATGGCAATTAGATTCATGTCATTAACAGCCTCAATGGTTCTTTCCAAATCAGTAACTCCATCGCTCCAGCCAACAAATGTTGCACTTTTATTAGGTTGTGCCGAAATCAACACTTTTGATCCGTAATCATACAAACCGCTTCCTATGCCTAATCCATTGTCAGCCTCTACAATAATTGCCACAGACTCTTCGCCCGATTTTGAACCATCATTCATATAATAAGCATAAAGCGTGGCATCCGAATTGAGTTCAGAAGACAGCTGCATCCGTTTTCCATAGCCATTAGGCTGGGTATACCAAAGACTAATCTTTCCCTCAGATTCTAACTGAGGTAACGTAATGTTACCACTATTGGCATATACCACCGATTCATAATTGTTAGCCTCATCAATCAATGTCAGTTTGTAAACAACATCGCCATACAATTTAGGGGATACATCGGTTCCTATTGTTTGACGCCATACAACATTGTTTGAGCTGTTTGATTTATTCAACAAGTAGCATACCTCGCCACTAGCAAAGTCAGCACTAGGCTTTCCAAACAAAAATTCGCCCTCGCCAATTCCCCAACGAAGGCCTTGCATTGATGTCAATTCATTATTGTAGAAGCAATTGTCAATAACATTTTCACCAATTCCAACTACAGCTCCATTATAGCCTCCTTGGTCGAATAACCTGCCATTTACATAGCAATTATACAGAGTTGACTGTTCACCCAATTCTCCCACTATTCCACCAGTCCTATCTGAACCGCCTTCTTTGCTGTTTAGTGAGTAACAATCGGCAATAGAGCTAGATACAGTTTCTCCACAAATACAACTCACGCTAATACCGAAACCATATACAAATGATGACTCAACGTAGCACTTGTTTATGCTTGAATTGAAAGAGAATCCGCACAGAGCTGCAATTTTTTCATTTGCAACAAATACAGAGTTCTTTACCCCTACATTTTTAATAGAGGCACCTCTAGTGCGACCAAACAAACCTACAAATGGTTGAGAAGTGTTGTTAAAGAACAATCCTGACACGAAGTGTCCCTGACCATCGAAAGTGCCAGAATAATCGACAACTGCACTTCCGTCTTGGCAACCAATTGGAGTCCAAGCTACAGGATTGTCGTTATTTATTCCTACAAAATCACCACTCCAATAATTATATTGAGCGCCACAAGGATCGCCATTGCTGTAAAACAAATCATCGTTAACAAACACATCGGCCACAAGCCTACCATTGATGGTTGGGTCGGTTGAATTGACCATCTCAGCAAAACTGTATAATTGTCCCATGTTTGCAATATCATACCATTCAGTTCCTTCTTCAACAACTGGCACTACAGGCTGATATGTGTTGCAATAGGAGCAAATACCATTTACATAATTGTGCTCACCCACAACAAGACCTTCATCAACATTCGAATAATGAGCACCATCATCCATGTTTTCGCAATGTATGCTACCGCATTTATATACAATGTTTCCTGCAAATGATGGATAAGAATCCGTTTCTAAGTTTTGTCGCCATACCACATCTGGGCTACTGCTTTTTTCATTTAGTTTATAGCAAGCCTCGCCATTTTTAAATAATTCCATCGGTAGCCCATACACCTGTCCTGGTTTGTCGGGCTCTCTTACGTTGTCGGGGATAGCCCCAATGTAGTAATAGCAACGTTGAACAGAAGCTAATGATGAGCCAAAAATCGCACCATAATTGAACACGCCTGTAACCTCGCCTATTGAGTAGCAATTTTTAAGTATAGCAGACTTTTCGTTTTTACCACAAACTCCACCTACCTTTGAGTGCCCAACTATTTTAGACAAGTTGAATGACTTTTCTATAGTGCCAAAGTTTACTGCGCAAATTCCGCCAGCCGACTCCATCTGCACATCCACCATGCCATTATTGAAGCACTGCGAAACCGTTTCTAAATTGTTGCCACAGATACCGCCTGCCCCATATACACAATCAACCTTGCCTACGTTTGATGAGTTTGTAATAGTGCCACTATTGTTACCGCATATGCCGCCACCAATTCCAATTTGCGCCTTTACTGTGGCTTTATTTGTACAACCTGCAATTGTGCCACCATTGTTGAAGCCACATATGCCACCAACCATGCTTTGACCATTGATGTAGGAATTAGACAATGTTAGGTTTTTGATGGTTGCACCACTGACATTTCCAAAAAGGCCAGCAAGATCCAACTGGCTGTCGTTTAGATACAAACCGCTGATTGTATGACCATTACCATCGAACATACCTTTATAGGCAACCCAAAGACCATTGTAGAATCCTATTGGCTCCCACCGACGCAGCGAAGCACTGTCTGCTACCAAATTGCCTTCTTGGTCAAGCACTTGACTGTTTATTGTAATGTCATTTGTCAATCGGCCATTGATTGCTGGAGAATCAGTATTTGCCTTATGCGCGAACCAGTATAGTTGCCCGGCATTAACTATATCGTACCACACAACACCGTCTTCCTCAACTGGGGTAATAGATTGCAACTCTCCGCAATAATCACAAAAGCCATTGGTAAAATTATGATTTCCCGTTGTCAATCCTTGTTGTGTATTGCTGTATACTAACGATAGAATATCGTTTGAACAACGACGAGCTCCACTGGCATATATGGTAAGACCCGATGCGGTTGGCGACAAATGAGTATTGTTAGACAAGGTTTGTCCCCATGCATTCATGCCGTTTCCTTCATTAAGAAGAAAACATACCTCTCCACTTTTGAACTGCGAAGTTGTTTTTCCAACAACATCTATTCCTAATGTTTGACCATGTACTCCATTATCTACCAAATCGGTATTGTAAAAACAATTGTCATAATTGGACGATAACGAATATCCGCACAAGCTTGCCGCATATATATCGCCATCAACAACAGCAGTACTATAGCAATTTTGGAAATTTGCATTTTTCGACATACCACAAAGACCTCCTACATAGCATTTACCCTTAAAGAAACTATTGGTCACACCTATATTTCTAAGAGTTCCCTCGCAACTTGCAAACATACCAACATAGTATTTATTGCTATTTACATACAAGCCTGATATGGTATGGCATTGGCCATCAAAAACACCCGAGTAACTGTTTGTAAGACTCTCACCAAGTATTGGTGTCCAATCTTTTAGTCCTTGCAAAACAGCGCCATCGGCGCCAAACACCTGCGAGTTATAAACAATGTCAGCTGTCAGCTTTGCATTCAAATCGTTTCTTCCCGAATTTACTTCGTTAGCAAACCAAAGCAGTTGACCAATTGTTGCTATTGTATACCATGTGGTATCATTAGCTACAACAGTTGGCGCTGATTTATACTCTCCACAAACTGTACATATTCCATCGGCACCAAAACTATGAGAATACGATGTTGACACTATTGGGCTGTTAGAATAGCGACGTTTACACGAACCGCTAAAGCCAGAATAAACCACTTGACCAGAAGCCTGTGGATAGGCCTGCGAAACAAGAGTTTGATGCCATACATTGTCAACAGAACCTTGCTTGCCATTTAGCAGATAGCATGCCTCGCCACTTGCAAAGCTTGACGAAGCCAACCCTTCTACTTGTCCAAGTTCATCGCACTCGTCAATTCCTTTGGTTGAACAAATAAATTGATCATAATAGCAATTGGCTATTGACGAAGCCATGTTGGTACCAATCATTGAGCCAACGTGTTTTATTCCGGAAACTCTTGCTAAAGAGTAACAACTTGTGATGGTGTTATTCATCATGCTGTTTCCACATATGGCACCAACATAAAATCGTCCCTTAAAGTAAGAGTCAACAACACCAACATTTTTAATTGTTGCGCCATACGCCAATCCTACCAATCCTGCATAGTTATCAATGCTCTCATTTTGATACAATCCACTAATAACATACCCCTGTCCATCAAAGATACCGCTATAATATACCTTATTGGGGCCATGTTTTTTTGTTCTCTCTCCGCCTATAGGATTCCAGGTACGGAATGTTTCAGTACTGGGAGAGTGGTTATCAATGCTGTTTAATACATTCGGGTTTATTGTAACATTAGATACCAAACGTCCATTTAGCGCGCTATTGCCATTGAAAATGGTGTCTGAGAACCAATACAATTGGCCTGCATTTGAAATCTCGTACCATTCTGCACCATTATCGACAACTTTACTTGCTGGTTCAAATGCATTGCAAATACTGCAAAAACCATTGTGGTAATCATGGGGTAAAGCTGGTATTCTTAAATCGTACAATGTGCAAACTTGTTTGTCATCGTTTAAGTAGGCACCACACACTAGGCATCGATAGTGAGACTTCATTCCATACGTGCAAGTTGGAGCCAATTCGTCCTTATGTTGCAAATAATCATGAGTGCGGCAGTTCATATAACAACCGTTATAGAAATAAACCTTTTCACCATTAAAGACTGGAGCCTCTTGCTTACCATCGCCAGACAAGTTTTGTCCCCACTGGATAGTATTCTGCTCGCTACTATTTAACAAATGACATAAATAACCATTGTTGAACTGTGCTTGAGTGAGCCCTACCAAACGACTAACATTCCAATCTACTCCAACTGAATCATTAAAATCAGAATTATAGTAACAAGTATCAATATAAGCGGCACCAATTTTACCAAACAAACCGCCGTACGCTACTTTAATATTTTCTATCTTAGGATAACTAAAACAAGCATACACGCGTTTACAATCTTCTACATATCCTATAACACCACCCACATTCTCACTGCCCGCAACATTGCCAATATTATATGAATTCAATATGTAATTGGTCCAATATGTCACACCTGCCACTCCACCTACGTTTTTTGTTCCTTGTATATTGCCTTCGTTATAAGAATTAGCTATGTCGGTGTCGTAGTCGGAATATCCACAGATACCACCAACTGTCTCTTTCCCTACTACTTTGGCATAATTTACACAATTTATTAAATGTGCACCGTTGTAAATATGGCCCGCCACTCCTCCTACGTTAATCTCTCCCTCAACAAGACCATTAAAAGAGCAATGTCTTAACTCCCGGGCAAAAATATATCCGGCAATGCCGCCAACATCTTCCTTGCCCCGAACATAACTATCGACAAAATGCAATGAGTCAACAGCACTATTAGATCCAAGAATTTTAAAAAAACCATTTTTGGTGTTATCATTATTTAGATACATACCATAAATAGTATGTCCTCCTCCATGAAAATTCTCATTAAACTGCTCAATGGATAGGCACTTCTTCAAGTTTGAAGTATCTGATGTCAGTGTGCCATCGGCATTCAGCACATTGGCATTGAGTTGAATATCATCCATCAAATAGAAATTACAGCCAATTCCATAATTTTGATGATCGTTCAGAAACTCAATCATTCCCATCAACTCAGCTCCCGTATATATGTAATAGCTAGTATATATATCACCAAACTTGCTACCATCTATCGTTCCATCCCACACATCAAGAGCCTTCACCTTGTTGTTTGGTGCGATGCATAGCAGCAACATGAACGAAAGCAATACTGATTTCGCACTAGGGATCATTTTTCGACATTTTATTCCAAGATGCTTGCTATTCATGATTCAATTGTTTACAGATTTATCACCGACCTATTTGTTCATTAACATCTCCACCAACTTCTTCAACTCATCAATCTGCTTTTGTTGTTCTTTAATTGCCTCTATTAGTACAGGTGTAAGTTTTGTGTAGTCAACAGTTTTGTAGCCGTAAACATCTGTTCCAACCAACTCTGGGAATACCTTTTCAACTTCTTGTGCAATAACACCTATTTGGGTGTCTTGGTTTGTGCAATAGTGGTAGGTAGTGTTGCCTTCCGAATCAGATTGGGTTGCGTTAGCAAGTTGTTCCATTTCATCTTTCGACTTCCAATTGTAAGTAACACCGGTTATCTGCATCAACTTGTAAAGAGGATTGTCTATTGCGACGATATTTTTCTTTAGGTTAATGTCTGAGTTTTGTGTCAAAGTACCATTTATGTTTACCGTGCTTCCATATAAGTCACCAGTAATAAGGTTACCAATGAACAATTTGCCATTGCCTTTGATTCCATATCCAGCCTGGTTTCCTATGCAGATGTTGTCGCTACCATCACTTCCAGAATATCGACCAATGGCAATATTTTGCGATCCTGTTGCATTGTCACCACCCGATTGGAATCCTAAGTAAATGTTGTCATCTCCATTGCTGTTATATCCTGATCTATAACCCAACATTACATTGTTTGCGCCTGTTTTGTTGGCATAGCCACTCTCGCTTCCTAAAATTACGTTATAGCCTCCCGTTGTATTTTCAATGCCAGACCTATATCCCAAGAAAACATTTGATCCACCGATTGTGTTGTTTCTACCGCATAATTCACCAATAAAGACATTGTCGCCACCTTGGGTGTTGTTATTTCCTGCAGAGTATCCCATGAATATGTTATACTCGCCAGTTGTATTTTTCTCACCGCAATGGTCACCAATAAAAACATTGCAGTTTCCAATACTATTCTTTCCGGTATATGTACCAATAAACACATTGCTTTCTCCGCTAACATTGGAATAACCTGATTGACTACCAACGAAAACGTTCCATCGACCATTCTTGTTATTAAAACCTGACTGGTTACCCATAAACACATTCTCATAACCATTACTGTTACTATAGCCAGATTGGTTGCCAAAAAAGATGTTTTGGTATCCAGATGTGTTCATGTTGCCTGCTTTGTTTCCTATGATAACATTTTCGTTTCCAGTAGTATTTTCTGCACCTGCACGGTTTCCAATAAATGTGTTGTTTATACCACCATCTAGTTTTGCGCCCGCCTCGTAACCAATCACATAGTTATCAGCGGTAATGTTCATATATCCTGAATTAGACATAGCTCCCTTTTCCTCAACAAAGAATCCACTTTTCCCTTCGTCATCTCCTTTTCCTTCAACACCAAATCCACTCTTGCTCGAGCTCCCGTCAACATAAACATGTGTGCTCTCTTTGGTAACTACCATCACCTGATTGTTGCCATTATCTTTGGCACCGCTGCGGCCTCGCACTGCAAAAGCCGATTTAGCTGCTTTGCCACTTTCATCGTCAACGTAAACAGTTGTTTCGTCGGTGTTTACTGCAAGAATGTTGTTCTCGCCTTTGGCTCCGCTACGACCACGCACTGCGAATGCCGATTTTGCTGCTTTGCTGTCGTCGTCATCAACGTAAACGGTTGTAGCGTCAGTATTTACGGCTAAAATATCGTTCTCGCCTTTGGCTCCGCTACGACCACGCACTGCGAATGCCGATTTTGCTGCTTTGCTATCATCGTCATCAACGTAAACGGTTGTTGATTCGGTATTTACGGCAAAAATATCGTTCTCGCCTTTGGCTCCGCTACGGCCGCGCACTGCGAATGCCGATTTTGCTGCTTTGCTGTCGTCATCGTCAACGTAAATGGTTGTCGATTCAGTATTTACGGCAAAAATATCGTTCTCACCTTTGGCCCCGCTACGGCCGCGCACTGCGAATGCCGATTTTGCAGCTTTGCCGCCATCTTCGTCAACGTAAACTGTTGTTCCATCGGTACCAACTGAAAGAATATCGGTTTCGCCTTTGGCTCCGCTGCGACCGCGTACTGCAAATGCCGATTTTGCTGCTTTGCTATCGTCGTCGTTTGCGTAAACTACTGTTCCTGTTGGATATACAGCAAATACCACGTTGCCTTCTTTGTCTTTTACCTCAAATAGTGCCTCATCGTCGGCGGCGGTTGATGCTGCCTGAATGCTGGCCGATTTGAATTCAACGTTGTCGCCGCGCTCAGTTTTTAGTTCCATAAGTTGTTCGGGGGTAAAATCTTCGTATTTGAAAGCTTCACCCTTGTCGCCTTTTTTGCCATTAACAGCATACAATGCATAAGGTACTGCGTTTATTTTGGCTTTGCCAAAGTCAAATGGTTGACCGTCAACGGTGGCCGACACTTTCATCCACACATCGTTGCTTGCCCAATCAACGTCGGCAAGAGTTTTTCCGTTGGTTGATGTCCCTTCGCCAATATTTGCAGTAAAAACACCATAGTTATTAGTTTTAACTGTCTGACTTTCTGTATAATAGGTTATTGCATCGTTTCTATCAACCAATGATATGGTTAGCGGAATATTGGTTGTTTTAACAACCTCGCCTTTTGCGTTGCGTACTACGGCTTGATACGAAAAACTTTGGGCGCTTACATAGTGAGCAAATGTTGCTATTATCAGCAATAAGGATATTTTTTTCATAAAAAACTTGTGTTTATTATGTGACAAAAGTAATATAATCAACTATAATCAAAAAAGCCTAAGCAAAAGCTTAGGCTTTTTAGGTGTTGTTTTGGTAACTTTATGATTGAAATGAACAACTGTCATAGCGCCATCACTTTATAAACCCAAAAACAGCACTCAACATTTGAGTTTTAGACATTGCAATTTTCATTTTTACTTGTTGTTTACTTGCTCTCTATAATTTTCGAGTTGAATTTTAATAGTTTCTAACTCTTGTTGCAAAGCATCAACCATTTGACGCATTTTTTCTCTCTCTTCGTTTATTGAGTTAATGTTGCTCTGTAATATAGCGTTGTCGGTTTGGAATCTTTCAATCTGCTGTTTAAGGTTTTCATTTCCCGATTCAACACGACTTACCTGCATCACAATATCACCATTAAACGTTCTAAACCTTTCTATTTGTCTGTTGAGTTTATCATTTTCTGATTTAACTTCTTCAACCTCTTTTTGTAAATTATCTTTCTCGGTTTTTAGTTCCTTAATAGCTTCAATAAGAATTGGTGTTAGGTTTTCGTATGATACCAACTTATATCCTTTGTCATTGGTAATGACCAATTCTGGATAAATCTTTTCTACATCTTGAGCTATAAGCCCTATATGCTTTTGGTCGTCAAATTTCTGGTCAGGAAAGTCTTTTACTCGCCAGTAGTAAGTAACACCATTAAGTTTTAGTACATTTTCTAGAGCATCTTTAAGTGGTTTAATGCTCTTTTTGTAGCGTTTGTCGGAAAACTGATATGTTCCGCAAATGGCATCGTTTAAATCAATTGAAAGACTTTGAGCCTCGAGTTGTAGTACTAATGCCGATAGAAACAATAAAAGCGATATTTTTTTCATATTCATTTAAAAAATTAGGTTACAAATTTAACTATAACTCTATGTAGTAATACTAAGTTATTTACCTCTGCTATAATTGTTTGTTTTAGTTTGCGATACTTGTAGAACAAGGAGGTAAATAATGATCAACTTGAAATTGAAAAAACGATACATTTACTGCCACTAAAAACATTAAAAATAAATGCATCGCCGCTTTTACCCCTACTTGTTTGCGTATGCGCTTTTGCTGATTGCAATGGCATATTTGCTTTGCAATTATTCAAAAGGCGAATCGCATATACTTTTAAATGGATACCATACTGCGTGGCTTAACTCTTTTTTTAAATACTACACAAAATTAGCCGAATGGCCATTTTATGTTATTGCAGCCATTCCTTTGTTTATTCCAAAATATCGTTGGTGGACTTATATGTACGCTGCATCAGAATTGGGCAATGCATGCATTACAACCATTATTAAGCAAAGTTTTAACATGCCGCGCCCAAAAGCATTTTTTGGCGACCAACTTAGCGAATTAGTGCCAATTGTTGATGGTGTAAGATTACATAGTTGGCACTCGTTCCCTTCTGGTCACACTGCTACATTTTTCATATTTTTTACCACCATTGCTCTTTTGTGTGTTTACTACAAACACCAACAGATTGCTGAAAGTGCTATAAAACGTTTAAGTTTTTGTTTTATAAATATGCTACTTGTTGTTTTAGCAGCATTAGGGTCGTACTCGCGCATTTATTTGTCGCAACACTTTTTACTCGACTGCTTTGTGGGTAGCATTATTGGCATTGCTGTTCCGTGCTGTATGTTTACACTTTTTATTTACAAAAAGTGGGATAAACAACGTGTTAAATAATTAGAAACAGCTTGTTGATTGGTTGAAAATTGGACTTTCGACTCCCAACCACTTTAGCACACTGTGGAACACATAATGTTGGTCAACCTCTTTATTGGGGTTTATAAACTCGCGATAAGAGCCATCGGTCCAAACAATAAATGGAATTTCGTATTGCTCACGTGGAGCCATTTTCATAGGCATACCATGCATAAACAAATCGTTTTCGCCTAGCGATTCACCATGGTCCGACACATAAAGCATTGCGCAATGGCGGTCGGTTATAGTTGATAGCGAATCGATTACACTACGAAGCAACCAATCGGTATAAACTACGCTATTATCGTAAGCGTTAATAAGGCGGTCGCGCTCTTTTTCGGCTTGCTCAACACTGCTGCACACAGGTGTAAACACTTCAAACTGTTCAGGATACTGACGCTGATAATCAGGACCATGACTAGTGCTTGTATGAATAACAATTAGCACTTTATTGCTTTGGCTTTTCACTATGCGTTCTTTTAGGCCCATAAAAAGCACCTCGTCGTGTTGTTGACCCTCAACTCCGTATTGTGCAGCCAATTCTTTTCGGCTCACATACTCGTCAATATGAACAGGAGGTTCGCCCCAGTTGCTAGTGCGCCAAGCCACATCAACACCTGCGCGGAATAGATAGTTTGGCAATATTTCGTACAAATCGCCAGTTGACTTGTATTCTAAAATGCTTTTTACGCCAGCTGTGGTATATGTTGCACACGAGCGAGCCTCAAGCACATGTAGGCTATCAACCTCAGACAATAGCGGATTTGTATTGCGTTGATAACCGTATAGCGAAAAGTTAGCCTTTCGGGCCGATTCTCCTATAACCAGCACCATAGCACTGCGTTCGTTGTCGGCAAAAGTGGCATCGGGCAATTTTATCTCCTCTACTTGTTTGTCTCGTTGATGGCTCCACAATCGCAAGCTGTTTGCCACATACGACCAAGGCATTGTAAGCCCTCCCAATTCGGTATCGTACTTACCAATCCATAGTACTTGGTTCATGTTAAGTAGTATGAGTACTAAAGCTAATGCAACACTTATTCCGCTGCTTTTGGCCCAGTTTTTCCATGTTCCACGACCAACTTGCTGAGTGCAAATCCACATAGCAGGTAGTATTCCAAAAAACACAACCCAAATTACCAACCCAAACGAGAAAAAGCCCGATGCTTCGGAAAAACGTGTGTTAAACACATTGCCCATCATCGACTCGTCCATCATTGTATGGTAGGTTATGACAAAATATGTGCAAGTGGCGCTTAAAACCGAAAACAGCGATAACAACATTTTTCCAAGCCAACGCAGTTTCAGTAGCAAATAAAAAACCATGAAATTGAGTGCCAACACTATAACAACAAAGGTGACTATTAGGAATATCTGCCTAAAGCCTCCCATATCGGCATGCGACATTACAAAGTTTAAAAACGGAATGTTGTAAAACAGTAAGTTTACAATTGACAGAATGCCGCTCATTACAGATGCAGACATCTCTTTTTTCCAAAACATAATATTATTCATAGTTTAACGTAGCTTAAACGGCACAAACGTAATAAAATAGTGGCTTTGCGCTTGTCTGACATTGAAGTTGTAGCACTATGTTGTGGAGTCCGCTGACCAAATTGGTAGTAATCGTTACAATAGTTTATAATCATTGAGCTTTTATAATGCACAATGGGAGGAATATTGTTACTTCAATAATTTTTCCACTTCGTCCATTAGTTCGTTCATACGTTTAATGGTCAAATCAAACGGCTCGCTGGTTGTTAAATCAACGCCAGCCTCTTTAAGTTGATTAATTGGATAATCAGACCCTCCCGATGACAATAGCTTTATATAACGATTCAAGGCTTTTTTGTCGCCCGACAATATGCGCGATACTAACGATTGTGTTGCTGTAAATGATGTGCAGTATGTATAAACCGAAAAACCATCTTCGTAGAAATGAGGCACATACGACCATTCTACATTAGCCAGTTCGTCGCAATAACAAATGCCCAAATCGTGACCAAAGTACTTACGCAACAATCCACCATATAGTTCAGATAAAATTTGTCCAGTTGTTGGCTCATTTTGCGATACTAATTTATGCACCTCCAATTCAAATTCGGCAAACAGAGCTTGACGGAACAATGTTCCTTTATAATCGTCAAGTATATTCATTAGTATTGATATACGTTGCGCCTTGCTATTTGAGTTTCGCAACATATAATCGTTAAATAGGGCTTCGTTAAATGTTGATGCAATTTCTGCCACAAACAAAGAATAGTTAGCATTTGTATGTGTTTGATTTTTTGAAGAATACAATGCATGCATTGCATGGCCCATCTCGTGAGCTATTGTACTTGTTTCGGCATAATTGCCAGTATAGTTTATCAAAATGTATGGATGAACATCGTATGCACCCGCTTCGGCATAGCCACCCGATTCTTTTCCTCTAGTTGGATAAACATCAATCCAACGACCTTCAAATGCCGATTTAACATTTTTTACATAATCGTCACCCAATGGTTTCAACGCCTCGAGCAAAATACTTTGTGCCGCTTCGTATGTAAACTCAAAATCCGACTCTTCAACTGTAGGCGCATACATATCATAGTATCGGAGTTGATCTACGCCTAGCAATCTTTGTTTAAGTCGCAAATATCTGTGGAATGTGGGTAGGTTTTTATTTACATTTTCAATCAATGAGTAATAAACCGACTCAGGAATGCTATCGTTAAACAATTGTGCCTGCAAGGTACTTTCGAATTTATGGGCTCGGGCGCAAAAATCGTAGTATTGTATTTGTCCTGTAAGTATCTCGCCACAAGAACCTTGGTATTGTCCATAATTCTCCCAAAAAGCTTTAAATGCTTTTGCTCTATCGGCACGGTTACGCGTTGCCATAACCACAGGATAATTTGTCTGTGTAAGTTCAACACTTTCGCCATTGGCTAGCGTAATGGTGGGACAAGGCATTTCAGCGTCCATTAACAACGAAAAAATTTTGTTGAAACTTCCGCCCATCATTCTAACTTGTACTATCAAGTTTTCTTCACTATCAGACAATGTGTGCAACCTTTGACGAATAATGTCTGAAATGAGCATTCGATACTCGTTGAGTTTTGGCTCCTGTTTTAGGAACTGATATAACACCGAGTCGGTCAATTGGTTTATTTCGTCGGTAAACGACGATTCTTCCATTTGAAACTCCATGTATGCCGACTCGAAGACATGAGACAACACCCTGTTCTTGTCATTTGTAAGGTCTTGGCTTCCAATTAGTACCGCATACGAAAAAAGTTTATTAAACTCTTTAAGAAGGTAATCGCGTTTATCAAAATAATTGAACAACATTTGAGCAGACTGTCCAAGTTTGCCATGATATTGCTCTAAATCCTGAACTTCGGCAACCAATTTATCTTTGTGCTCATACCATGCCTCGTTTGAGGGATATAAGTCAGACAAATTCCATTTGTACTTATCGGGCACTTCAGCCCTATTTAGTTGCGCAGTTGCCGTTAACGATAACAATAATGCAGCGGCAAATGCTACAAATGGTTTAAATTTCATATAGATATAATGATAATTGTTTTGACAAAAGTAAAACTATTAGTTGACTTGTTCATAAAAATAATGCGACTATTAGATTTATTATGATTGAAAAAAAGAGCGCAACGTAAAAACGATGCGCTCCTGTATAATGTTTGAATAAAATTGCTGTGTTTTATTCTAAAGCCCCTGCCGACTCCAACAACACCACAATTTTGTTGTTATTCAATTCAACAAAGCCTTTTTCAATGCTGAACAAGTACTCTTTTTGCGACTCTTGCTCCACAATGCGAATTTGTCCTTTTTCAAGGGTTGAAATTATTGGCGCGTGGTTGTTCAAAATCTCAAACGAGCCTGATGTGCCAGGCACTTGTACTAGCGACACTTGGCCACTATACACAATTTTATCGGGGGTTATAATTTCAAGAGTCATAGTCTTTTTACAATTAAAAAGTTGCTATCTACACAACTTGCAAATTCTTAATTCAAACAAACGCAGGTTGTCTGCAACACTAGACAACTCTGCATTTTGTTTTAAATGGGTTATTTAGCTTCAGCAAGCATTTTTTCACCTTTAGCAATAGCTTCTTCAATTGTACCAACAAGGTTGAATGCTGCCTCAGGATATTGATCAACTTCGCCGTCCATAATCATATTGAAACCGCGAATTGTATCCTCAATCTTAACAAATGCACCTTTTAAGCCTGTAAAAGGTTCGGCAACGTGGAATGGTTGCGAAAGGAAACGTTGAACACGACGTGCGCGGTGTACTACTTTCTTATCCTCCTCGCTCAACTCGTCCATACCAAGAATTGAGATAATATCTTGTAATTCTTTGTTGCGTTGCAAAAGTTGTTTTACACGTTGTGCTGTCTCGTAATGTGTTTTACCCACAACATCGGGAGTCAAAATGCGTGATGTTGACTCAAGTGGATCAACGGCTGGATAGATACCAAGCTCAGCAATTTTACGGCTCAACACTGTGGTTGCATCAAGGTGAGCAAATGTTGTTGCTGGAGCAGGGTCAGTCAAGTCGTCGGCTGGCACATATACTGCTTGCACTGAGGTAATTGAACCATTTTTTGTTGAAGTGATACGCTCTTGCATGTTACCCATTTCGGTTGCAAGTGTAGGCTGATAACCTACAGCCGATGGCATACGACCTAGCAAAGCCGACACCTCAGAACCTGCTTGAGTGAAACGGAAGATATTGTCGATAAAGAACAATATGTCGCGACCTTTACCTGTTCCATCACCATCGCGGAAACTTTCGGCAACCGACAAACCCGACAATGCCACACGAGCACGAGCACCTGGTGGTTCGTTCATCTGACCAAACACCATTGCTAGTTTTGAATTTTTTAGTGCTTCAGGATCAACCTTTGAAAGGTCCCAACCTCCAGCTTCCATGCTCTCTTTAAATTCTTTTCCGTAGTCAACAATACCTGCCTCAATCATCTCGCGCAAAAGGTCGTTACCCTCACGAGTACGTTCACCAACACCAGCAAATACTGACAAGCCCGAATAACCGATGGCAATGTTGTTAATCAACTCTTGGATAAGCACTGTTTTTCCTACACCAGCACCACCAAACAAACCGATTTTACCACCTTTGGCATAAGGTTCAATCAAGTCGATAACCTTAATACCTGTAAACAACACTTCTGACTCGGTTGACAACTGATCGAGTGTTGGAGCAGGACGGTGAATTGGATATCCGTTTTCTTTTGGAAGAAGGCCAATACCGTCAATGGTATCGCCAGTTACATTCATCAAACGGCCGTTGATTTGCTCGCCCACTGGCATTTTGATTGGCGAACCAGTTGCCACTACTTCCATTCCGCGGCTAAGGCCATCGGTTGTGTCCATAGCAATTGCACGTACAGTTTTTTCGCCCACGTGTTGCTCAACCTCGCACACAAGCGTTGTGCCGTCGTTTCGTTTTATTTCGAGTGCGTCCAAAATATTTGGCAACTCGCTACCTTCTTGTTCAAAACTAACGTCCACCACAGGACCGATAATTTGAACTATTTTACCAATATTCTTAGCCATTGTAGTAATGTTTAATGGTTATCTAAAAGTTTAATTGTTTCTATCTAAAAGTTGTCTATTTATAGTTTCCAAGTCGCTCACATTCAGTCCTTCGGCTTTCAGTTCGGCAAGAATTGCATCGGCCTTTTTACTGTATTGTTCAATTTTTTGCTGGGTTTGCTCGTCTATCTTCAATTTTTTGAAAATGCTACGAACTGCTTCAATTTTTTCGTTTTCGTCAAACTCCGTTGCCGCAATCCATTTTTTAAGTTCATCGGCATCGTTACCAGTCGCCTGACGCATGGCGTTAATCAGCAAGAATGTTTTTTTGTTGCACACTATATCGCCACCTATGCGCTTTCCAAAGTTTGCTTGGTTGCCAAAGCTATCGAGCCAATCGTCGCGTAGCTGAAAAGCCAAACCTAGGTTTATTCCGTATTGATAAAGTTTATCGGCTACTGCTATTGAAGCATCGGCAGTTAGCGCTCCTATTTTGAGACAAGCTCCTAGCAAAACCGATGTTTTTAGACGAATCATTTCAATGTATTCCTCTTCGGTAATGTTGTTGCGTGTTTCAAATTCCATATCGAACTGCTGCCCTTCGCATATTTCTTGTGCAGTACAGTTAAACACATTATATATTTCGGTTAGATGCGAACTACTAATGGTTGCCAAAATTCGATATGCCTCAATCAACATTGTGTCGCCCGACAAAATTGCTGTGTTATCATTCCATTTGATATGAACTGTTGGCTTTCCGCGGCGAATTGGTGCACGGTCCATTAAATCGTCGTGCAAGAGTGTAAAGTTGTGAAACATTTCAAGTGCCACGCCTGCTGTAATGGCTTGAGTGGCATCGGTTTTAAACATATTGCTTGCTAGTACAGTAAGCAATGGACGTATGCGTTTGCCGCCTGCACTCATGGTGTAAGCAATGGGTTCGTACAACCCTTTGGGTTCACGTGCAAGGTTAAGTTGCGCTATACGCTCCTCAATTTGTGACAATATGTTTTTAAAATCGCTCATTAAAGGTTTTGTTCAAATAGTCCTTTTTCCAAAATCTTTTGAATGCCCTCCTCAACTTTAATCAATTCGCGGCCTAGTAGTGCTTTCATATCGCTGTTGTCTGGTTTGCGGCGGCGCATATCACCTTCTTTTAGTGGATCGACATAAATAATTTTCGACTTTGAATTGGTTAGTCTAACAATTATTTCAGCCAACTCTTTGATGGTAATTTCGCGGTTGCCTCCAATATTTATCACTTGGTTCACAACTTTGTTTTCGTAAAAAGCAGTTAGGCAAGTGTCTATATTGTCGTCGATGTAGCAGAAAGTACGGGTTTGCATGCCGTCGCCATAAATAGTTATATCGCGATTCTGCATTGCAGCCAACATAAATTTGCTCATTACAAAGTCGCGGCTTTGCTTTGGTCCGTATGTGTTAAAGAATCGGAAAATGGTGTAATCCAAATCAAACTCTTGCTTGTACGAACGCATAAATGCCTCGCCAACATTTTTCACTATGGCATAAGGCAAACGGCTGTTGAGCGGTGTTGTGTACACGTTTTGTGGGAACTCAGCTGGGTCGCCATATATTTCTGACGATGACGAAAAGAACACACGTTTAACTGTTGTGCATTTTGACAACGACAAAATGTTTTTAATGCCGTTTATGTCGTCAAGCACTTGCACTGGATGTTCCTGAGTACGGAGCACGCCTACCACTGCGGCAAAATGGAAAACATAGTCGAACTGATATGTTGTCATAATTGGCAACATTTCACGATAATTGTTCACATCGGCTTTAATAAAACGCCAGTTGTCTTTGGGCAACTGTGGTAGTTTTTTGATGTGTCCGGTTGAAAGGTTGTCAACAATAACCACGTAGTTATCCTTGTTGCTGATAAGCTTTTCGGCCAATGCGCTTCCTATAAAACCAGCGCCTCCGGTAACAAGAATTCTATTCATTTTCTCTTAATTAACTTTTTAGCGCGTTGGCTCCACCCACAATCTCGGTAATCTCGTTTGTAATGGCAGCCTGGCGGGCTTTGTTATACTGTAGATTCAAAGTACGCAACAGTTCGGTTGCATTGTCGGTTGCCTTGTGCATAGCAGTCATACGCGAACCGTGCTCGGCTGCAAACGAATTGAGCAATGCTTGGTAAAACTGAATTTTGCGCGACAATGGTAACAACTGACCAATTATTTCTTCTTGCGAAGGCTCAAAAATATAGTTGTCGTTTGACGCTTTTTGGTCGCATTCAATTGAAGCTATTGGCAAAAAGTCTTCGGTTGTAACCTCTTGCGATGCGGTGCTTTTGAATTTGTTGTAAACCAAAATCACTTTGCTAAAATCGCCTGCCACAAAGCGGGTAATAATAGAGTCGGCCACAGCGTTAACATGGTCAAAATCTAACGATGAGTACAAATTGTTGTTCTCTTCGACATTTGCCACACGTACACGCAAAAAATCGTAAGCTTTTTTACCAATGGCTAACACTCTAACCTCTTTGCCTTGTGCTTTTAGTTCGTCAATAACTTGCATGGAGCGCTTGTGAATGTTGGCATTAAAACCACCGCACAAACCGCGATTTGAGTTAATGGCAACCACCAACACTGGCGCAGCAGCATTACTTTTTGTAAGTGGACTGTTAATCTCGTCTTGCGCTGTTGCGTTCATCAAGTTAGCAATCAACTCACCTATTTTTTTGGCATAGGGTCTGATGCGCAACACAGTATCTTGAGCTTTACGCAACTTAGCAGCCGACACCATTTTCATGGCGCTGGTTACTTGTCGCGTGCTGCGCACCGAACTCATTCTTTGCCTGATTTCTTTCAGGTTTGCCATAGTTATTAGTTTTTATTTGTATTTAGCCACAATGTTGGCAACCAACGCTTTAATGGCATTTTCAATCTCGTCGTTAATCACGCCTTTCTTAATCTCGGCCAAAAGGTCGGCATGTTTAGCCTCCATTTGAGCCAAAAAGTCGGCCTCAAACTCTTGCACTTTATTTGCTGGCACATCGCTCAACAATCCCTTAACACCGCAGTAGATAATAGCCACTTGCTTTTCTACTGGCATTGGAGAGTATTGTCCTTGCTTAAGAATCTCAACGTTTTTGCGTCCTTTGTCAAGCACTGCCATGGTTGCAGCATCAAGGTCGGAACCAAATTTTGAGAAGGCCTCCAACTCACGGAACTGAGCTTGGTCAATTTTCAAAGTACCGGCAATTTTCTTCATACTCTTAATTTGAGCATTACCACCTACACGCGATACCGAAATACCTACGTTGATGGCTGGGCGAATACCTGCATTGAACAAGTCTGACTCCAAGAAAATCTGACCATCGGTAATTGAAATAACGTTGGTTGGAATGTAAGCCGAAACGTCGCCAGCTTGTGTTTCGATGATTGGCAAAGCGGTAAGCGAGCCTCCACCTTTTACAAGTGGGTTGCCATCTTTGTCTTTTGCATCGCGCAACACTGGTGGAAGGTCGTTCATTTGGCGAGCCACCTCGTCGGAGTTGATAATTTTAGCAGCACGCTCAAGCAAACGGCTGTGCAAATAGAACACGTCGCCTGGATAAGCCTCGCGGCCTGGTGGGCGGTGAAGCAACAACGACACCTCACGATACGATACAGCTTGTTTTGAAAGGTCGTCGTAAACTACCAAAGCAGCACGACCGGTGTCGCGGAAATACTCGCCAATAGCTGCACCAGCAAATGGAGCCATAAACTGCATAGCAGCAGGATCGGATGCTGTTGCCGACACAATGATTGAATAGTTCATTGCACCGTATTTCTCAAGTGTTTTGGCAACGTTGGCAACTGTACTACCCTTTTGGCCTACAGCCACATAAATACAATAAACTGGGTTGCCAGCATCGTAAAATTCTTTTTGATTGATAATGGCATCAATAGCAATGGCTGTTTTACCTGTTTGACGGTCGCCAATAATCAACTCGCGTTGTCCACGACCAATTGGAGTCATTGCATCAACAGGTTTCAACCCAGTTTGCAATGGTTCTTTAACTGGTTGACGGAACAATACGCCAGGAGCCTTGCGCTCAAGTGGCATTTCGTAAAGGTCGCCAGTAATAGGGCCTTTACCGTCAAGAGGTTCGCCAATGGTGTTAATGATGCGGCCAAGCAAGCCTTCGCCCACGTTGATTGATGCAATGCGTTTGGTTCGTTTAACCAAGTCGCCCTCTTTAATGCCATCGGATGGACCAAGCAACACGGCACCCACGTTGTCTTCTTCAAGGTTTTGTACTATACCTTTAACACCGTTTGCAAACTCAATCAATTCGTTCGATTGCGCATTTGACAAACCGTAAATGCGGGCAATTCCATCGCCAACGGTTAAAACATTTCCAACCTCGTTAAGTTCGTTTTCGGCTTTGAACCCTTCGAGTTGTTGTTTCAACACCGACGATATTTCTGAAGGTTTAATATCTGCCATAGTTTTGGTTTTTGTCTATTAAATAGAAAAATCAGTAAATTGTCGTTTTAGTTGTTTCAATTTGGTTGCTACGCTAGCGTCAATTTGCTTGTCGTCAACTTGCAACACAAAACCACCAATGATTGATGGATCTTGTTTTGCCTCAAGTTCAACTTTTACGTTGAGTGCATCGGCCACCACTTTTTCAATCTTTGCTTTTAGTTCGGCATCAACGGGCAACACGGTAACCACGCTGGCATGTTTAATGCCTAAATGTTGGTTGCAACGAGCTGCAAAATTGCGGCACACAGCTGCAAGTTGTTCAACACGGCCGTTTTCAACAATCAGTTTAATGAAGTTGAGGGTAAGTTGGTCAACCGAGCCTGCAAGCACATTGTTGAATAGCAGAATCTTTTTTGATGGCTTGATGGTTGGATTACCCAAAAACTGTTTCATATCGGCATCGGCACAAAGCGAGCCAACAAGCGCAAAGTCGGTTTTGAGTGCTGCCACCATGTCTTTTTCAACGGCAACATCAAACAAGGCCTTTGCATAACGTACGGCTATTCTGCTGTTGTCCATATACTTAGAGTTTTGATTGTTTCAAAAGGTCGTCAATTAATGCCGATTGACTTTGTTTGTCGGCCAATTCTTTGCCTAGTACTTTTTCGGCTATTTCAACCGACAAGGTTGCAACCTCATTTTTCAGTTCGTTAATGGCTGCACGCTTTTCGTTTTCGATTAGAGCAAGTGCTTGATCGATAATTTTTTGGCTTTCGGCCTTAGCTTTTTCTTGACTTTCGGCAATAATCTTCTCTTTAAGTTCGCGAGCCTCGTTCAAAATTTTGTCGCGTTCAATGCGAGCCTCTTTAAGCACTTGGTCGTTTTCGGCTTTTAGATTAGCCATTTCTTTGCGAGCAATTTCGGCAGCGTTTAGCGCGTCCTCAATGCTTTTGGTGCGTTTGTTCACCATTCCAAGAATTGGTCCCCAAGCAAACTTGTAGAGCAAGAACACCAAAATAAGGAAAATAAGTACGGTCCAAAATATGAGACCTACTGCGGGTGTTACTAAATCCATATCGTTATTGTGTTTTTAGCGTTTTTAAGATGCGTTGGCAGCCAATCGCTACTCAACGCATCTACAAAAATTTGTTTGATTGCTCAAACGTTTCGTTTGTTAGGCAATAAGAGCCACAACGATTGCAAACAATGCGCAACCCTCAACCAAAGCAGCGGCAATAATTGTCAATGTTTGAATTGACGAATAAGCCTCTGGTTGACGAGCAATTGCGTCCATTGCTGAACCACCAATGCGACCAATACCTAATCCTGCGCCGATAACTGCCAATCCAGCTCCAACTGCAGCTAATGTTCCTTCCATAATCGATTAATTTTAAATGTTAATAATTGGAAATGAAGTTTCGTGTTTTTTAATGTTCGTGCTCGGCTCCCATATTCACTGCCAAACCTATAAACAATGCCGACAACATGGTGAAGATGTAGGCTTGTAGTGCTGCTACCAACAACTCAAGCACGTCCATAAACAAGACAAATGCTATTGATACTGGTGCAATAAACACTGTTTGGAAAATAAATATGAGCGAAATGAGCGATAGCACAATAATGTGGCCTGCCGATATGTTTGCAAACAAACGTATCATTAAGGCAAATGGTTTTGATATAACTCCAATAAACTCTACCACTGTCATTACTGGTTGCAACCACCATGGCACACCTGGCATGCTAAATTTTTCAATCCAATAGTGCTTGCTGGCAAACACGTTGGTAAGAATCATGGTGATGAACGATAGTGTAAAGGTTACTGCTATGTTTCCTGTAAGGTTGGCCGATGCTGGCAACAAACCCAACATATTATTTATCCAAATAAAGAAGAATACTGTGAGCAGATATGGCAGAAAACGGTCGGCATTTTTGCCAAGGTTTGGTTCGGCAATGTCTTCTTTAACAAACAGTATTAGTGGTTCGGTGAAACCACGCAAACCTGTTGGCACTTGGCCATGTTTTTCGTAAGCGCGAGCCGAACCAACAAATATGAGTAGCAACAACACTGCCGATAGCATCATTGACGCTACGTTTTTGGTGATTGAAAAATCTAATGCTGCCACGTTGGTTGGATTACCAGCCTCGTCAAATTCCATTTGGCCGTATTGGTTGGCTAGGTAAATTTTTTCGTGATGCAGAATGTATTGGTTTGTGCCGCAAGTTACTGTTGCATGACCATGCTCAAACTTTGACGACATAAATACATCAAGTTGGTTGTTGGCATATACAATAACTGGCAAAGGCATAGCCACTGGATGCAAATTACCCTCGGCATCTTTCTTGTCAAAAAAGTGCCAATAGTGAGCATCTTTTATATGCTCCATTATGGTTTCGGTAGGATTAAATTTTTCTGCCTGTTCTGACTCGGTGTTTCCAAAAACTTGAACCGAAGTGAACAGCATCAGCGCCAATGCCGATAGTATATTTGCTACTTTCATCTTAACCTATCTTTTTCAAAAGTTAAATTTTGGTGTTTGGGCTTATTTTCCCAATCAAAAGCAACCTAAAAGTATAGAATTATTTCCGTTAGTTGAATAGTACCCTTTTCAGTTTTTGACAAAACTTTGATGCTTGCAGTAGTTTTATGCATTATAGTTGATTGATTAACAGATTATTGAACTACACGCATTTTTTGTATATATTTTTTGTATTTGGCTTAATATGGCTTGAAAACACGAGTTTTACGTAGTTTTATTTTACTTTTTTCATTTAGCTACATGGTTAATGCAATAAACAAAAAACCGCCAACAACCTCACTTTTTGCTTGGTTGCTGGCGGTTGGTGGTGGTTTTCATGGCGGAGTTGGGGTTGTGTTGTATATGAAGTATGGTGATGTAGTAAAAGTACAGAAACGGTTTACTTGTTTAGACTATTTGCATATATTTTTGTGAAATTTATATGGTTCATGAAACAAAAAAAGCGAAGCATAAATGCTTCGCTTTTTTATTTAGTAGCTATTATAGGCTATTTAAACGACACGTTGCCTTGATAAACAGCTTGCATTTGTGTAAACACATCGTAAACTTTTTCAAGGAATTCGGTTGTGCCGTGTTCGCGTGTTACTTCGTAAACACATTGTGCATTGTACATACACATTTGACGTTGCGAGCTTGTTGCAGCTATGAATCGAGTGTTAGCCATGTAGTATTTCAAATCGTTTAGTGCGCGTGTCATTATGCGCATCGACATTTCCTCGGCAAGCGAGTTGAGTTTGCTATCCCACATTGAGGCCAACAAATTAACGTCGTAGTAATCGAGAGGAATTTTTTCGTCGGGCAAAATTTCAAGACAACGATTTACAACAGCTTGAGCCGAATCGATTTTGTTTTCTTGTGCCAAGGTGCTAGCCAAACGGCCAAATGTGTTGCGCAATTTTACAATACGAATGGTTCGGCGAATATTCTCGTCGAGATAAACTTTAGGATCGCCCATGTTGCCGTAACTGAATTTCTCCATTAGGTTTTTGTAAAGTTTATCGGAGTCGATTATACCAAGGTCGTGCATGCCGTAGGGTGAATTAACTGGCACAAGTTTGTAAGCAAAGCCATCGCATTGGAAATAGCTACGAATGCCGGTGTCGTTGCCTTGCCCAGGCGAAACAAAGTAAATTGGGCGGTCCCAATTGCCCGATGCAATAAGGTCAAGAATCATGAAGTCGTTTTTAAGCATGTAGCGCGACGATAGTTTCCACTTCATTGTATCGACAATTTGGTTTGCAAATTTTGGGTTTACTGTACCGTTTTTAACCAATTTTCGACGCAATTCAGGAGAGATGGTCATTTTCAGATTTTTGGTTGGTATGTAGTCGGTTAGCGAGCTTGTATGAGTGCGCAATTTTGTTTTTTCATCGTCGCTAGCCACATAATCAACCACATCTTTCAGTTCGGTGTAAACATTTTCGCGGCCAGCGGTTGCTATACGTTCAAAAATATAGAGTTGGTCGCGGTTGCCAGTCTCGTACTTGTCGTGAGTAAGGCTAAATGGCACTGGTTCCGACTCGTAGTATTTTGATTTCATTTGGTCGATGTACCAATCGGTGATAAGGTAAGGCAAGCATATAACGCGAACATCGGTGCGCACACCTTCAACTTCTTGAGCGTACCACAATGGGAAAGTGTCGTTGTCGCCATTGGTGAATATTATGGCATTTGGCTCGCATGAGTTAAGGTAGTTGCGGGCCACATCGCGAGCCACGTAACGGTTGCTGCGGTCGTGGTCGTCCCAGTTTTGTGCGCACATAATGCCGGGTACAATGGTGCAAACAACGGTGGCGGCTACTGCTGCAGGTACTTGTCCAATTTTCTTTTCGGTAAGGAATTCGTAAATGGCAAGAACACCAAAGCCAATCCATATTGTAAATGCGTAGAACGAACCAGCGTAAGCGTAGTCGCGCTCGCGAGGTTGATTTGGATATTGGTTTAGGTAAACCACAATGGCTAAGCCAGTAAGGATAAACAATGACATAACCACCCAAAAGTTCTTTTTGTCGCGTTTTAGTTGATAAACCAAACCTAACAAGCCTAGTAGCAATGGCAAGAAATAGTATTTGTTTGTTCCAGGATTGTTGGCGTACTCGCTTGGCAAGTTGTCTTGTTTGCCTAATCGCATCTCGTCAATAAACTTGATGCCGCTAATCCAGTTACCCGACATTGAGTCGCCATCGCCTTGAATATCGTTTTGGCGGCCAACAAAGTTCCACATAAAGTAGCGCATATACATAAAGCCTACTTGGTAGCGGAAGAAATAGCGAAGGTTTTCGCCAAAGGTTGGTTTTACAATTGTTTCTTGTTCGCCTTGGTTGTTTATCACTTTAACCTTGCGGCCTTTAATCTGTCCCCAATATTTGTATTGCTCAACGTGGTGAGGTTGAGAGCTCCACATGCGAGGGAAGAAAGTACACATTTTTGGGTCGTAGTTGTACTCAATTTTTTCGGTTCCCTTAACGTACACGTCTTTTCCGTCGGCAGTTTTCTTTTGCAACCAAGTGTAACCATTGTCGCCATAAGGATTTTGGTTGTCAAGAGGCGCGTTGTAGTATTGTCCGTAAATAAGCGGATTGCTGCCATATTGCTCGCGGTTAAGGTAACTAAGCAACGAGTATGCGTCTTCGGGGTCGTTTTGGTCGATTGGTGGAGTAGCCAACGAGCGAACAACTGTAACAGCGTATGAGCAGTAACCCAATATGAGCATTGCCACACAAAGCAAAGCAATGTTTGCAAGAGGTTTGCCAAGTTTGTGAGTTTTTACAACTCCCCAGCCCATAGCCACAAGCACAGCCACCACAAAGAATAGCAAGCCTGAATTGAATCCAAAACCAAGTGAGTTTACAAAGATGCGGTCGAACACAAATCCAATTTTTACCAATCCTGGAATGATGCCCCACATTACGCTAGCCAAAATGACACACGAGATGAGCAAAGTAACAATGAAACCTTTGGTTGTTGGTTCGTATTTTTTAAAGTAAATAACCAATGCAATGGCAGGAATGGCAAGCAAGTTGAGCAAGTGAACGCCAATTGACAAACCAATAACATAGGCAATGAGTACTAACCAACGGTTGCTGTATTTGGTGTCGCTCTGTTCTTCCCACTTCAAAATAGCCCAAAACACAAAAGCAGTAAGCATTGACGACGATGCGTAAACCTCGCCCTCAACTGCCGAGAACCAAAATGTGTCGCTAAAAGTGTATGCCAAACTACCAATGATGCCGCTGCCCATAATGGCAAGCATTTGACCAGTGGTCATTTGGTCTTTCACACCAACCATTTTTTTGGCTAGGTAGGTAATGGTCCAAAACAAGAACAAAATGGTGAAAGCCGAGCAGATGCCCGACATTGCGTTTACCATCATTGCAACCTTTTCAACATTGCCAAAAGCAAACTGCGAAGCAATGTTTACCATAAGCATAAAGAAAGGTGCGCCAGGTGGGTGACCAACTTCAAGTTTGTAACCTGTTGAGATAAACTCGCCACAGTCCCAAAAACTGGCTGTTGGCTCAATGGTTAGCAGATATACTATTGCCGAAATGGCAAACACTGCCCAACCAAGCAAACGGTTAATCTTCTGATAATTCATACTATGTTTTTATTGTGTAATAATTCAAATATTGCTCTTGCTTTAACCAACCGCAGTAGTAACGCTAACACTCCTCCAATTAGTATAATGCTTACAAAACCCACAACCCAGCTATTTACTACCATTGGCATTGTTGTCGCAAATATCACAATTACAACTACATACACCAAACAAGCAAGTGATTTAGTTTTGTTTATAGCGAAGTCAAAAGTATAAAAAGCTATTATTATTTGGACTATGCTAGTTAAAGTTTGGGTTAACATACTCACCACAGCAGCTCCAAATGCTCCATAACGCGGAATAACCACCAAATTGGCCATTACGTTGAACAGCATTCCACACAACGCCACTATGTTTAACAAACGTAAACTGCCGTTGGCTGTAAGCAACGTTCCATAAATATACGTTAGCGATACTCCAACAAAACCAACCATTAACGGAGCAAATATGGCTGCTGACTCTTGAATGTGGGCATTGTAAAGCAAATCAATTATCTGGATTCGATAAACAACACAAGCAACAGTTAGCGCCACAACTGGCACAACCATCAGTATAGTTGAAAGGCGAACCAAATCGGCCACACTTTGGCGTTGCTTTATCATTTTTGAAAACATGGGCAGCAATAGTTGCGAAAACAAAAAACCAAACATGCAAGCGGCATCGTAAATGCGAAACGACTGTGCATAAATACCTGCCTGGCAAGCTCCATTAGGCAACAAACGTTCAATCATTACCGAGTCGATGCGGTTGTAGGTTGACATTAGCAACGTTAGTATGGCAAATGGATAGCTTTGTTTAAGAACATGCATCCATTGGCGCCGATCGAATTTTAGTTTTACCATACCAGAGTGCCACAAAACCAAGCACAATGCCACTGCTGCGGTGAGCAAATAGGTGGCGGTTTGCGCCCACACAAACCATTCGATGCGAAAAGTTGAACTTGTAACATTGCCCCAAAGCAACACACTGCATATTGCTATGAGCAAAAAACGGTCGAGTACCGAAATAATGCTATCGGTTTTAAACAATTGTAGCCCAGCAAGGTTTGATCGCAAATAAAGTATAAACGATAATAAAAACTGGTTTAACGATAGTAACCACAACATGCTTATTTGTTGGCTTGTGTAGTTACAAAGCAAAGCCGCACCAATAGTTACCGCAACATAAAGCACTCCCAAAGCCAAGCGCAAGGTTAAAATATGCTCAAACGACGATGCTAGTTCATGCCCGTTTTGCGAAATGTGGCGATTGTTGTAGTTGGTTATACCCAAATCGAGCAACATGTTGCAAATGAGCGAAAAGTTGAACAGCGCAAAGTAGAACCCATAACTATCGGCACCTACAACATTTTGCACTGTACGGTCGATGCCAAACACCCAAAAAGGCTTTACTAGCAAGTTGAGTGTTACAAGTAGAATAAGGTTCAGTATAAATTTTCGGTTCAAGATTTTTGCTTTTTAGTGTCTAATAGATGAGTTGTTCAGCTTTGGCTTTTTATTCAGAGCCTGAGGTGGCAAATAGTTTTCCGCTAACGTTGTTACCATTTGAATTGGTTATGCGATAAATGTACACGCCCTCTCTGATGTTTGCCGCTTTCCATGTTACTTGCTTAGCTAGTCCGTTATGCTCAAACACAACTTTACCAATAGCATCAAACACTACTATTTTTTCAATAGGTTCGCTAAACTCAAACTGAACACTATGGCTAAATGGGTTAGGATAAACCTTTGCTATTGGTTGGTTGTAATAAACTGAATTGGTATCAATTGGAGGAACAACAACCGTTGTGTCGGGTGCCACAGTTGAAGTATCGGCAGGCACAGTTTGCGATGTTGTGTCGGCAGGTGCAACTGATGTAGTTGTGTCGGTTACCGAAAGATTAAACACAAAGGTTAGTTTTTTGCCATAATCGATTGTTATGCTCGATGTTGTAACACATTGCTTGTTTGGCACAAAGGTTACTTGAAAATTAGCTATTGAGTTGGCTGAAATAGTACCACTAGCAGGAGTTACAGCCATTACCACTTTTGTAAAATCGGTTTGAACCATTGTATTGTACTCGGCATCGCTCAAACCATTGTTTGACACTTGAAGTTGAATTATTTTGGGCACGCCAACAAAAAGCGGTTGTTCAATTTCAAGCTGAGTAGCACTTAATTGCGCATTGTAGTCTTCAAGCACAACGTTAAGCCAAGTTGGTTTTCCGTTTTCAACCACCACGTGTTCGGTTTTAGGCAAATAGCCTTCAGCGCTGAAAGTAATGTCGTACTCGCCAGCATACAAGTAACGATAGTAATCGCCAACTCGGGCATCGGTTGTTACAAACGAGTTGTCGGCATCGTGGTTTTTAACGGTGATGGTTGCGGCTAAAGGTTCGCCTTGCGAGTTAACCACCACGCCACGCACACCGTTAAGCGCTTCGGCCATAAAATACAATAACGATTTGTGCTGATAATTCCACAGAATAGGCAACCGTTTGCTTGACACGGTTTTGGTATTTGATATTTCAACCGTAACCTCCCTACAACCGCAATAATAATTTCGGTAATCTTGACAACCTCTGCTAATTGAATACCAATCGTAACCATTGGTTATTCCGTTATTGCAATCGTCAAAATAAGTTGTTTCGGTGCCGCGATATTTATGCACGGTGTCGCGGTAATTACCGCCCACATATTGCCACCAGTTATCGTCGGCTGTACGTTTTTCCCACGTGTCCCACGGATAGTTAAAAACCTCATTTCCCTCGTGCAAATGCACCGACAAACTGAAATGATGCTTTTTGTCGAATTCAATAAAAGCGGCTGTTTCTTCTTGACGTTTCGAAAGGTTTTCGTCAATGGTGTAACCTATTTCAGGATAGTTGCGGTTTAAATCGTAGCTATTGCCATTGTACCGAGTATAGCCAGAGAAAGTGTTATTTCCGCCATTGAATGTCCCATCGGGGTTGGCAAGCGGACAAATCCAAATTTCGGTACTATCGAGCAAGCGTGTTACTTCGGCATCGGTTTTATAATTGGTTACCAAATGGTTAGCCATGCGCAATGCTAATACGTAACCCGAATTTTCGTTGCCATGAATTGAACTGCACAATAGTATTTCGGGGCGTGCGCGGTTGTTAAATTCAACATCGGCCGAAATTTTAAGGGCCAGCAACCGGCGGCCGCTTGCAAGAGTGGCAATCTCCTCAAGCCTGCAAACCGACTTGTACGTGTCGGCCAAGTCTTGCATCATTTGTTCGTAGAGTTCGTAGGTTGGATATTTGTTCCAATCGGCCATTTGGTCGGCTGAAGTTGCCATGTCGGCTTTAGAACTTTTTGAACAACTTTCTTCAACATACTGATATTTAATATGTTGGCAGTTAAACCAATTCATTTCGATATTGTTAGCATAAGCCCAAACGGTGTCGTTTTTAACCTTATCGATTGAAATATGGTTGCTTATGCTATCAATTTGCTGGCGGTTGGGATATCTGAACTTAAAATAATGTTGCTGCGCCGACAGAAGGGTGCACCATAAGAGCATGGTAACCAATAGGTGAAAGCGCAACTTGCTCATTTTAAACTAAAAGGGGAAAAAACAATTAAACATATTGCTTAATCACTTCCCAATCCTCGTCTATAATGCGGCCGCCAATGTGACCAATTACTTTGCCCGAAAGTAGTGCGCCTAACTGACCACTTTTGCGCAACGAGTATTCTTTTGTGAGTCCGTACATAAAACCAGCAGCAAACAAATCGCCAGCGCCAGTTGTGTCAATCACATTAGCATCAATAATGCCTATGTGTTCAATCATGTCGCCCGATTTTACAAGCGAACCACGCGAGCCTATTTTTACCACTGTGGTGTTACACATTGAGGCAATTTCGTCAAGTGCATCTTCGGCCTCTTTTCCTGAAGTAAAGGCACGCGCCTCTTCCTCATTTGCAAAAAGAATGTCAACGTATTCGGTTACCATTTGGCGCAAAAACTCAAGATTTTCTTCCACCACATTATAGCTACCCAAGTCAAGAGCGACGGTCATATTCAGTTTTTTCGCTATGCTCATTGCTGTTTCAACAAGTTCGTGATTTTGAACTAAATAACCTTCAACATAAAGGCAATCGTATTTTTTAAACACTTGCTCGTCAAGGTCGTCGGCCGAAAGTTCAACAGCTGCACCCAAGTGAGTTGCAAAGGTGCGTTCAGAGTCGGGAGTTATGAATGTGTTTGCACGACCTGTATCGAAAATTGAGCTTGAAAGGTATGGTGTGATGCCGTTTTCAGTAAGGTCGTTTTGGTAAAGTGCACCAAATTCGTCGCGACCAATTTTGCCAATAAAACCGCACTCTACGCCCAATTTTGCCAAACCATTGATAGTATTAGCAGCCGAACCACCAGCCGAAATTGAACAATTAAGACTGCTCATTTTTTGCGAAATGTTAACCAACTGCTTGTGGTCAATAAGTGTCATTGAACCTTTTGGTAAATTAAGTTCTTCCAACGGACGTGTATTCAATATTTGCACAAGCACATCAACCAATGCGTTTCCAATTCCCAATATTTTTTTCATAGCAGTTGTTTGTTTAAGATTGTTTCTAATTGTCTAATATTCAATGCAATACTTATGTTATTTAGCAGGTAAATAAGGTTCGCGCAAGTAGCGGAAAATGTTTAGGCACATATCAAAAAGCACAATTTTAGCCGATGCGTTGCGGGCAATGTGTGCGTAGGCTTTATCAAGCTCGTTTAAAATATCATTAGCATTTTGCGGATGAATGAATCGCGCGAAATTTTTTGCAAACTCGGCTTCGTTTTCATTCAGGCGATTAAGTTCTGTAGCGCTTTGGTTTTTAATTAGGTTTTCGCGAACCATGCGCATGCAATAGGCCAAAAAAGCTTTTTGCTGCTCACGGCCAAACTCAACTGCATCGGCAGCTTTTGCCTTTTTTGACGATGTTAGAGCCTCAACCACTTCCATTTTTTTCAGCACTTGAGTGGAATAGCAAGCGCGCATAAGTTCAACAAACAATTCAAAGTAGCGTTTACCTTCAGCCGATGTTTCAATCATCTCTGCTACTTGGTTCATGTCGCCATCGCTAAGTTGCGAAACCTCAATGGCACGGTTATAGTCGATTCCCATTCGGGCTTGCAAAGCTGCAACCATATCGCCCTCGCTAATACGCGGCACTTTTACCAATTGTGTACGCGAAAGGATGGTTTTGAGCATTGTTTCAGAGTTTTCGGCCACAAGCAAAAAGAGTGTTTTTTCGTAAGGCTCTTCAAGCAATTTAAGCAGTTTGTTTGCGGTGTCGGCATTCATTTTTTCGGGATACCAAATCACCATTATTTTGTAGTCGGTGGCCTTAAGCGATAGTTTTCTGATTATTTCGTCGCTCTCGTCAACACGAATCATTCCTTGTGCATTTGCGGCACTGGCTACGCTGCTAATCCACTGCTGCATAGTAGCATACGGATTATTAAGTATAAACTGAACCCATTCGGGCCTAAAGGCGTCGCTAATGGCTTTGTATTTGCTGCCGCTTGGTACTGGCGGAACAGGAAACACAAGGTGAAGATCGGGGAATTCAAGTTTTGACATTTGTCGGCAATGTGGGCACTCGCCGCACGAGTCGGTTTCGGTAGGATTAAGGCAATTGATGTATTGCGCATACGCAAGTGCCAATTGCAATGTTCCGTAACCCTCTTTTCCCAAAAACAGTTGCGCATGGCTTATACGATTATCGCGCACCGAATCAATCAACCGTTTTTTTATGGCACTTTGTCCTACAATGTCAGCAAATCTCATAGTGAATTGTTGTTTACGCAAAACTAAAACTTTGAGCGTTTTTTTTGAGTAAAAAGTTATAAGGCTCTACTTTTAGTTCATTATTTGTAAGTGATAGTTTAGGACAATTGGTGGCATTGTCCACAAAATGGTTACAAAACAACATATCCAACCAAACGTTGGCAGTCGTCGGTGTTACCACGATAAAAAACCATTATTTGGTACTGGTTTTCGGTTTCGAAATGCGACCCCTCAAAACGCGAGAATTCCAGTTCGCCTGTATAACTGTTTTTTACGGCATACATATAGTCGTAAATGCCCTGTTTTAAAACCATTTGGCTACGATATTGATGAGCTGAAAAATCGTACTCCATTTTGTTGAACGGAGTAAGCTGCCAGCCATTAAATGCGCCAACAACATAAACATCGCCATCAAAAATAGGTTGCTCGGTGTTAAGCGCCAAGTGAGCAATAACATAATCGGCAGCACGATTATGATCGGTTGTACGATTGGCATAAACCATAAAATGGCCATTGCGGTCGTTGTTTGAAAAATATGGCTGATGCGCACGTGGTTTGTCAATTGGTGTTGTTACGTGGTAATAAGGCGCAAAAAACTCTACTACGTTGGTGTTCATCATCGACCGTTTTTCAAACCGCAAATCGAGCAAGCGATACTCGTTGTTGGCCTCAATAAACAGGTCGCTTTGTTGAGCATAAACAAGCTGACTGCCGTTTATCAATTTTGGTGTTGTTAGCTCAACTGCAGTGTAAGGACAACCATTTTGCATCACCACCACGTTAATTTCTTGCATTGGATTGGTTACATCAATTTCGGCCACATCAACATTTAGCAACAACTCGTGGTGTGTGTTGCGATAATCGGCAGCAATTGGGCGGTGCACTTCGGCATTAATATCTACCAATTGTTCAAAAGCCATAAACGTTGTTTGAGCAACAAGGCTATCGGGCATTCCGGCCTTAAAAATTTTTACCAAGTAGCAGCCCGAAAGCAGCAGTTCTACATCGTCGTTTGGCAAGTTGATGCGATAGTTTACGTAGTCGAATGTAGTGTTTATTGAGTGCCAATAGTCTGTTACCGAATTGGTTACAAAGCCATTTATATACTCCGACGGTTGCAAATCGCTTGGTTGTCCATGATTATCGCAATGAGTAACGGTGTACTCAAGGTCAACAATGTTGTTGCCCATATAATCAAAATCGATGGCAATAGTGTTGCCGCCACCAAGCATTAACACAGGGTACGAAAGTTCGTTGCCGCTAATGTAGGTGTGTAGTGTGCGTACTGCTGGCGAGTGCCAATTTTGGCTTGCAACTTGCGCATGCAAACCGATGCCAAACAGCATCAAAAACAATATTGCGCCTACCCTACGCATTTTAAGCTTTTTGGTTTGTCATTAATTCGGCTTTTGTTGCGTACCAAATCATGTACAAATAGATTGGAATAACCATTGCAATGGCAGTTTTGATGCCAGCATAATCGGCAACTAACCCCATAAGAACTGTTATTACACCTCCACCAGCAATAGCTGTAAGCATCAGACTAGTGGCGCGGTTAGTTAGGTTGTCGAGACCTTTGGTGCCAAGAGCAAAAATATTGCCCCACATTTTTGATTGGCAATATCCGCTTGCAACCAATGCAATAATAGCCACTGGGCCTTTGCATAAAATGGCCACCGCAACCAATGCTATTCCGCAAATTGAGTCAAAGGTAAGCGACTGGCGGTCGGTTATACGGCGCATTACAAAAATGCCTGCAAATCGGCCAACAAGCATTGCTGCAAAGTAAAGTGTTACATACTTAGCAGCTTCTGAAGCATCAATTCCCCATACTTGCGAGTCGGTTGCATAACGAATCATAAAACTTGGCGCGGCTATTTCCAAACCCACATAAAAGAAAATGGCAAGCACTCCAAAGCGCAAGTGCTTGTGTTGCCATGCTTGGGCAATGGTTCCCTCGCCTTGGTTGTTGTGTGTTATTGTAGGTAGTTTAATAAGCGAAAATATTATTCCTATGGTTACAAACGCGGCTACAATGGTTAAATAAGGCATTTGCAATGCACTTGCAATACCATTTGTTTGGGCTGTTGTGAGCGAAACACTTGCACCATCGGAAATAGCTTTTTGCTGCTCGGGCGAAATCCATTGGCTCATTGCTCCCAAAAACAACGCACTGCCAATTATTGGCGCAATCATTGAGGCCGATGAACTTGCAGTGCCAACAATGTTCATTCGTACCGATGTGCGTTCGTGAGGTCCAACCTCAACTACATACGGATTGGCTGCCACTTGCAACAATGTTATGCCAAGCGCCAACACAAAAGTTGCTACCAAAAAGAATGAATAACTTACTACTGCTGCTGCTGGATAGTATAACGCACCTCCTAACGCACATACTAGCAAACCTATAAGCACACCACGCTTGTAGCCCCAACGCTCGGTAATGCTCGATGCTGGAATTGAACCAACTGCATAGGCACCATACCAAACCAAATTGATAAACATTGATTGGGAGTCGCTTAAACTAAATAGGCTTTTCATATACGGAATAAGTATGTTGTTCATTGCCGTTACAAAGCCAAACGAGAAGAAAAGAAACGTTAGTGCGCTCATTGCCACTATGTTGGTTTTTTTCATAATAATTGGTTGTTAATTAAATTGTTACACAATAATCACCTACATAAAGTTGGCATTTTTTTGCTTTAACATTCAGCAAATGTTGCGCTTTACTTTAGTTTGATGTAGGCGTTTTGTTTTAGTGATGCAGGAATAAGTTGTTGCCCAAAAACAGGTTTTGATGCCGATAGCAACCTTGGTTGTTTCGCCCCAGCAATTAACTCACCATCAGAAATTAATTTGCCACGCACTGCCACATTAACTGCTTGCACAAACATCTCGTCATCATCGGCTCCAAGATAATCGCCAGTTGGATGGTTCTCAGTTACTACAAAATCGGGAGTTAGTCCATCAACAAAATCGGTAAAGCCGTTTGCGTTTTTATATTTCAGCACAATAGGCATAATGCCCCAGTTATCGTAATCATCTTCGCCTTGCACCACAATCGAACCGGTGTATTTACCGTAGGTATTTGTTCCAATGATGGTTGTATTCATGTAAGGTTGCAAACCAATAATAGTAAGTTCGCTTGCCGATGCACTGTTGCGTGTAACCATAAAGTACACATCAGATATATTGGCGTTGTGGCCGTTATCTTCAAAACGATATTTAAAAACATCGTCGCCATAGTGGCGTGTGTAGTATTCAGTTACAAAGCTGTTGTAGTTTAGTGTTACAAACAAATCGCCGTTAAGCAAGTTTACTTGTGGCACTATCATCGAGGCCAAAGTTTGTGCCACGTTAATTGCGCCACCGCTGTTGTAGCGTAAGTCAACAATCAGTTTTTTAACACCTTTTGCTGCAAAGTTGTCAAAAGCATTTTCAAGCGATGCAATGTATTTATTGTCGGAACCTGCGGTAAATTGCATAAATGCCAAGTAGCCTATTCTGGTAACTGTTCCATCATTTTCAATCACATCGAACACACGGTTGGCCAACACAGGATTGGCATCAACAACACGAGCCTCAAGGTTCATGGTTGTGTTTGATGGCATAACTGCATCGTCAATAACCTCGCCAAGCACTATTACTTGGGTTTCGGCATTATAAAGGTCGTAGTAGTTTTCGTCGTTAATTCTTTGTCCGTTAATGGCCACAATAATGTCGCCACGTTTTAAGCCTGCCTTATCGGCTGGCGAATTTGGATAAACAAAGTTTACTGCAATAAGCACGTTGTTGCCTGTTCCATAGTAATAAAACGATGGGTCGTAACCCATTGACACTGGCTCACCATCAAGGTCGGCCTCTAAGGCTCCAAAATCGTCGGTAATGTACGACCACTTATCTTCGGCCACCATAAGGCTCTTAAAATAGTCTTTTGGAGCAATGTAGTTGGTGTAGTATTTGGCCGCAATAGTATTGTTCCAATAATACAATTGGCTCATATTTTGCCAAATCCATTTGTTCACTTCGTTGTTGCTACGTTTTTCTGTTGCACTAATTTGATTGTCTGGATTTTCATCGTCAATACCATAATTATCAGCATCACAGGCGCTTAAACATGCTACTATTACAAACAAGAGTATTTTTTTCATTATTCAAATGTGGTTAGGCTATGTGTTAAATCTTCAAAGTTCTCGGGTTTATCGGCAATAACGTAAAGCAAATCGTTGGCTTTTATAACAAACGATCCGCTTGACACTATATACTTTCCATCGCGTTTTATCATTGATATCACAATAGTATTTGGCAATCGCAAATCTATCAATGTTTTTCCAACGCAACTATATTCTGGCAAAACTTCTACAACTCTAAACTCCGATTTTGTGTTCCATTGTTGTTCAATGTCGAGTGCGGTTTTCTTTTTAATGTTTACTGCCGATGTTACACCCAACCATCTGCCCACTATTGGCAGCGATGCGCCTTGTAGCAAAACCGATGTAACCGACACAAAGAAAACAATGTGAAACAACGTGTCGCTATTGGCTACTCCAGCTGTGAGCGGAAAAATAGCAAATACAATGGGGCTGGCGCCACGCAGTCCTACCCACGACACAAATAGTTTTGACCGCGTATCGAGTTTTGTGGTAAGCGGTGCAAGCAGAAATATGCAAAGTGGACGGGCCACAAATATGAGCACCATGGCAACCACAATACCCTCAACTAAATGCTGAAAAATGTGGCTTGGAGTTACTAACATTCCCAGTGTAATGAACATTACTATTTGCATAAGCCATGCGTAACCATCAAATTGCTTTATAAGGCTACTTTTATGCACAAAACTGCGGTTGCTCAGCGTGCAGGCCGAAATGTAGATTGCTAAAAACGAATTGCCACCTAGCAGTTCGGTTAGTCCAAACACTGCAAGCACTGCGGTTATCATTAACACTGAGTACAAACCATCGTAGTCAAATTTAATCCAATTGAATATGCGCTGAATTAACACACCCATGCTGTACCCCACCAACGCGCCTATTAGCATGTGCTGCACAAACATTGTAAGCATTGTAGGCACCGACACATTTGGCGACAGATTCAGTTCAATAAACATTATGGTGAGAAAATAGGCCATTGGGTCGTTGCTGGCACTTTCAAACTCAAGTAACGGACGCAACTGTCCTTTCAGTCCTATGCTTTTTGACCTTAATATTGAAAAAACCGCCGCCGCATCGGTTGACGACACAATGGCTCCAAGTAACAAACTTTGTCTCAACGGTAAATTTAATAGCCAATGCGACAAAAGTGCTGTTGTAAAACAAGTGATAAACACTCCTGCCGTTGACAATAGTCCGCCGCTTATTATCACAGGTTTAATGTCGCTCCACTTGGTATCTAAACCGCCCGAAAACAATATAAAACTCATTGCTACCGAGCCAATGAACTTGGCTACTGTGTAGTTGCTAAATTCAATGTGTCCAGGGCCTTCAACGCCTGCCAATATGCCCACAAACAAAAACAAGATGAGCGATGGTATGCCCAACTTTGACGTACGACTTGCAAGCAAACTAACAAACAATAGTATTGCCCCTATAAGTATTATATTGTCAAAGGTTATTTCCATACTAACAAATGTAGCATTTAAACAAACTGGCTTGTCTTATTATTTACCACAGGTGGTATATTGAAGTTAAATGGATTGTTTTTGATATTTATTTACCCTTTATCGTTTTGTGTTGGCAACTCTTAACTAATATTTAAATTAGCACACACAAAAATCTTAACTATGGATTTATCTACTATCGACATTGTAATTATTGTTTTAATAGGCATATCGGCCATTCACGGATTGTTTAAGGGATTGATTATGTCGGCTGCTTCACTAATTGCTTTAATTGTTGGTGTTTGGGCTGCGTTAAAGTTCTCGTACCTCACAGGAGCAAAACTCGAAGAGTGGTTCACCTTAAACGCCAAAATAACCACCGTTGTTGCCTTTACACTAACTTTTGTATTAGCCGTGTTTGGCGTTCACCTTTTGGGCAAAATTTTAAGCTCGGCGGTTAATTGCGTAAGCCTTGGGTGGCTCGACAAAATTCTTGGACTATTGTTTGGCGCTCTTAAATGCGTTCTGCTTATCAGCATAGTTATTTCAATTCTTGAATCGTTTGATTATTTGGCCCAAAACCTACTAGCAGAGGCACAAGATTCGCTAATGTACTCTATAGTAAAAGAGTCGGGGCAAACCATTCTTAATCAACTGAATTTCAACAATATGGTTGATGCGGTTAAAGGCGTTGAACTATAAAAGAACAAGGGTATAAAGTTATTGCTTGATATAAATACATTTCAAGATTATAATTATTGGCATCACACACTCCGATAACTTTATTTTCTTAGTACTCAATCAATTAAGTTTAGGTAGCATTGCGATTTTTGGAGTTTCACCAATCTCAAAGCCAAATCGTAGTATTTATCATAAAAATATATGCAATAAAAATATATGCAATAAAAATATATGCAATAAAAATATATGCAATAAAAATAT
>JAKSOL010000018.1 GCA_024405635.1 Salinivirgaceae bacterium
CGGCTTCGGCAAGCTCAGCCACCCAATGTACCCGGTGCCTGAGCCAGTCGAAGGCGCGGTTCGTTTGTTGAATCGTTGATTTGTTAAACCGATAACCTAAAACGTAGAACTTACCACGTATTAATCTCTAATCATTAAACATTCCAAAGGCGGCTTCGGCAAGCTCAGCCACCCAATGTACCCGGTGCCTGAGCCAGTCGAAGGCGCGGTTCGTTTGTTGAATCGTTGATACGTTGAACAGATAACCTAAAACGTAAAACTTACCACGTATTAATCTCTAATCATTAAACATTAAACATTAACTCGAAGACACATCGCATCAACGATTAAACAAATCAACGCATCAACAACTTACAACCGTAGAAAAATTACCCCCATCGTTCAGCAATATCGTCAAGAATTTGAAGAATAACTTTAGGGTCCTTTTCGGTAACTAAACGAGCGCGAGTCTCTTTAAAATTGGGCAAACCTTTGAAATAGTTTGAAAGGTGGGTGCGCATTTCAAACACTCCAACCACATCGCCTTTCCAGTCGAGCGAGTATTGCAAATGACGTTTTATTAGTTCTACACGTTCAACCACGCTAGGTTGTGGCAACAATTCACCAGTTGCTATGTAGTGTTTGGTTTGACTAAAAATCCAAGGGTTGCCAATAGTTGCACGTCCAATCATCACAGCATCAACACCATAACGATCAAACATTTGCACAGCTTTTTGAGGGCTATCAATATCGCCGTTACCAATAACAGGAATGTGCATGCGAGGATTGTTCTTCACCTCGCCAATTAACGACCAGTCGGCCTCACCTTTATACATTTGGCTTCGTGTGCGGCCATGAATAGTAATAGCCTCAATGCCTACATCTTGCAGGCGTTCGGCAATATCAACAATAGGTTTATCGGTGTCGTCCCAACCAAGACGGGTTTTAACTGTTACGGGTAAATTCACTGCATCAACCACTCGGCGAGTTATTTCAACCATCAGAGGAATGTTTTGCAACAAACCAGCGCCAGCGCCTTTGCCTGCAATTTTTTTAACGGGGCAACCAAAATTAATGTCAATCAAGTCGGGTTTTGCCTGCTCAACCATCTGAGCAGCGGCAACCATCGATTCGGGATCTTTTCCGTAAATTTGAATACCAACAGGGCGTTCACTGTCGGCAATGTCGAGTTTTTTTACTGTTTTTGAAGCTTCGCGAATCAATCCGTCAGCCGATACAAATTCGGTGTACATCAAGTCGGCACCTTGCTCTTTGCAGATGCGGCGAAACGACGGGTCGCTTACGTCTTCCATTGGAGCAAATGCTACTGGTCGGTAACCAAAGTCGATGTTACGTATCTTCATATCAAAAACAAAAAAAGCACTCACATTTGTAAGTGCTTTGGTGGACCCAGCTGGGCTTGAACCAGCGACCCCCTGATTATGAGTCAGGTGCTGCTAACCAACTGAGCTATGAGTCCAGTTTCCCGTTTTTTGGGACTGCAATATTACAATATGCTTTTTACTTTATCAATAGTTGAGGTTGAAATAATGCAGAACAACACAAAAACTAATTATTGAGCCGTTCATATTATATAGGTGTATAAAAGTTCATGTTTTCAACATAAATCTGTTTACAAACTTGAATGTTTGACGTTCGTCGCGCATAAAAATGACAATAAAAAGCAGAGGTATAGTAAAAAATAATGTAAAAGAGGTACTGCAATGAGTTGTTGAACAAAGAATGATGTGTATATTGTAATGCATTGTATTACAATCTGATACAGGTGTAATAATGTGGGATAATTGAAGAGAAAAACGGGAAATAAAGGCAACCGAAAAAATATATTGGCAAAATGTGTTGTTCTTAATTCTTTTTGTAATTTGCCGACCGATTTGCTAAAAGGGTAGAGCGCTTGCACTCTGCGAGAAAAGCCGATTGTTAAACTATTAAATAAACTATAACTAAAAACAAATCAAAAAGGCTATGAAAAAACTATTTACGTTATTAGCTATGACGATGATGCTAGCTGTAGCATCAGTTAGTGTGAAGGCTCAAGATTCAGTTGCTTCTGCCGACACAAACAAAGTTGAACAAGTTGCTGCAACAAACGACGCTGCAGCTCCTGCAGCAGCTGAGGATGAAATCCAAGGCAATGCAGCTCACCAAGCAATTAAACAAAAATTCATCGAAGGTGGTGTGGGCTTTATGACCTCCGTTATCCTTTGCTTGATTTTAGGTTTGGCTGTTGCAATTGAGAGAATTATCTTCTTGAGTCTTTCGTCAACCAACACCAAAAAACTTTTGGTTAAAGTTGAGGCTGCTCTTAACGAGGGTGGTGTTGAGGCTGCAAAAGAGGTTTGCCGCAATACTCGCGGTCCTGTTGCTAGCATCTTCTACCAAGGTCTTGATCGTGCCGACGAAGGCATTGAGATGGTTGAAAAATCAGTTATCTCTTACGGAGGTGTTCAATCAGGTTTGCTTGAGAAGAACCTTACCTGGATTGCATTGTTTATCGCTCTAGGCCCAATGTTGGGATTCTTGGGAACTGTAATCGGTATGGTGGCTGCGTTCGATGCTATTAAAGTTGCAGGTGATATTAGCCCCGCATTGGTTGCTGGTGGTATTTCAGTGTCACTTATCACAACAATGGCAGGTTTGATTGTAGCTATGATTCTTCAAGTGTTCTACAACTACTGCGTATCAAAAATTGATGCTATTATCAACGATATGGAAGATGCTTCTATCTCTTTGATTGACATTCTTTACAAATACAATAAAAACAAATAATCATGACCAAAATAGCTAACTATGTACTTTATGTTTTACTAGTAGTATGCGTATTGGTCGCAGTACTATTTGGTATGGGTAAAGTAACAGAAGATGCACTTTTGTACTTGGCATATGCTCTATTGGGCATTGCTGCTGCAACTGTTGCTGTTCTTATGATAGCTGGCATGTTCAAGTCAAAGCAATCGATTATTCGCTCTGGTATTCTTGTATTGATAATTGGAGCAATTCTAGGTATTGCTTACTCATTCTCGTCAGGTGTAATGCCAAATTTCTTTGGTGCTGAGAACTATGAGTTGACTGCTAGCTCGCTTAAGTTTATAGACACAATGTTGTACACTTTGTATATTGCATTCGTTGGTGCAGTATTGAGCATAGTATTCATTGAAGTTAAATCATCAGTTGAATAATTTTCGCTACTACTAAAACGGAATTAATATGGCAAAGAAAACACCAGCGGTACCTTCATCATCATTGGCTGATATTGCTTTCATGTTGTTGATTTTCTTCTTGGTAACAACAACAATGGATACCGATGCGGGTCTTTCGCGTATGTTGCCGCCTCCAGTTCCAAAAGAACAACAAAGCGACGACATGAAGATTAAAGAAAGAAACGTATATGTTGTCCTTATCAATAAATATGACCAATTGCTGGTTGAGGGTGAGCCTATGAATATCAAGGACTTAAAAGAGAAGACTAAAGAATTCATTGCAAACCCAGCAGATGACCCAGAGTTGCCAGAAAAAGAAGATAAAGAAATTCCATTCTTTGGCGTTTATCCTGTGTCAAAACAGGTTATATCGTTGCAAAACGACCGTGGTACATCTTATGGCTTGTATATTCAAGTTCAAGACGAGTTGGCGGCAGCTTACAATGAATTGAGAAATGAGCTAGCTCTTAAAAAGTTTAGTAAACCTTACGATGATTTGGACAAAGAAAGACAAGATGCGATTAGAAAAATCTATCCGCAAAGTATTTCTGAGGCTGAACCTAAAAACTATGGAGACAGATAATGGGAAAGTTTAGAGAAAAAGGCGGAAAAGAAACTCCAGAGATTTCTACCGCATCGTTGCCAGATATCGTTTTCATGTTGTTGTTCTTCTTTATGGTTTCAACAACTATGAAAGAGGTTGACTTGAAAGTACAGATTAACACTCCTTTAGCTTCTGAGATTAAGAAGTTGGAGAAGAAATCATTGGTAAGCTACATTTATATTGGTAAACCAAAACAAAAGTTTGTTAAAGCTTACGGTTCTGAGCCTCGTATTCAGTTGAATGATACTTTTGCCGAAGTTAAGGATATTCCTGACTACATTGAGGCTGAGCGTCAACAACGCGACGAAAAAGAGGTTCCTTTGATGACAACTTCTCTAAAGGTTGATGAGAAAACTAAAATGGGTATTGTTACCGACGTTAAACAAGAGTTGCGTAAAGTAAGTGCCCTTAAGATTAACTACTCAACCAAAAAGGCTGTAAGACAATAATTTTTATTGTTACGATATCAAAAGGCTGTTGTTTATTCAACAGCCTTTTTTTGTTTGTATGCTATTGTTACTCACAAATGCTTTAACGTTAGTAAAACAAACCAACTTTAAGTCGAAAATTGATGTACACTTGCATAGTCTTTTTACAATAAATGTGTATGAAAGTATTGCGTAAATTATTCATGTTAGCAATAGCAATGTTAATGTTGCAAAGTTGCGGTGAGTTTAAGGATCTTGAACTTGTAACTATCAATTCGGTTAATGTCAATAAAGTGAAACTCTCGGAAGTTGTTGCTACTGTTGAATTGACAATTCATAATCCCAATTCGCATAAAGTGGTTGTTTACAATGCTGATCTTGATTTATTGGTTGACAACAAGAAGATTGGCACAGTGAAGGTGTCGGAAAAAATTATTATGCCTGCAAAAAAGGATGCTAAGTGTAAAGGTCAAGTTACAATCTTAAATCGCGAAACTTTTAAAGTTGGGTCTTCTTTAGTTCAGTCGTTAGATTTTAATAAGTTGAAATTCAAAATAAAAGGAGATGTTCAGGGAAAGTATTTAATTAGAAAAACTTTACCTGTTGAGTTAGAACTTAAACGTTAGTATGCATGAAAAGCAAAGTTCAAATGTCCGAAAGACGTAACCATATACTAGTGCCAATCAACTTTTCGCAATGTTCTGAAAATGCGTTGAAACATGCTATTGTGTATGCTAATGCCTTGAATTGCGACGTGAAGATGATTTATGTAAAGCGCAATAATGCCGATTATGATTATTCAGTTAGTCGTGAGGATTTTGATGAAGTAGTAAAGTCAAGGGTTATTGAAGATTTTAAGCAACTAATTTCAACTTATCAGTCGCGGTTAAATGGGAGTTTTGAATATTGTTTTCGCGAAGGAAGTGTTTATGCTGAAGTTTGTAACCAGGCGCTATACGGTGATGCTGAAATGATTGTTGTAGGAACAAATGGAGTTGATGGTTTTAAGGAGAAGTGGTTTGGAAGTAATGCTTTCAGAATTGTTAGTTATGCCGATTGCCCAACAATATCAATCAATCAAAGTTTTGGTTTAAAGGAGGTTAAAAGAATATTATTGCCTATTGACTTATCTGCAAAATCGAGAAATAAGGTGTCGATGGTGGTAAACTTGGCTAAGAAATTTAATGCGCAGGTTGTGGTGGCGGCAATGTGTACTAGTAAACGCGAATCGGCGTTACGTCAACTGGACAAGAGTTTGAAAGAGGTTTCAAGTTTTTTAGACCGTCATAACGTTGATTATTTACATGAGCGTATTCATACTACAAAAAGAAAAATGGCTCAAACTATTGAGCAGTTTGCAGAAACTCATGATATTGATTTAATGGCTGTAGTGGTTGATAAGACTACAAGCAGTTGGCAAGAGTTATTTGGGAATGCAGTTCCTCAAATGTTGGTTAATCATTCAAAAATACCGGTTATTTCGGTTAAGATTTAATAAGTAAGAACTACTTAATACAGTGCATTAGTAGTACTTACTTATTATAAAAATTCATTAAACGTTAACAATCGTTTGTTTAAGTGGATACCATACAAATCCGCTAACTTTTTTACCATTGCTTAGTTGCTGCAAGGCATCCATATATCTCTTTACTTGATTTTTGTGATTCTCGGTTTGTGTATGGGTAAACTTGTAGTCAATTACAATTAGTTGGTCGTTAGTTTCAACAACACGATCAAGTCTAATAACTTCGTTATTATGCAAAATAGGTTGCTCAGTCATTATTTTGTGGTCGGCAAACCATATTGGGGGAGCTGTTGTTATTTGTTTATTTATGATATCAATTAGTTTGTCGCGTTGGCTTGGTTGTACTAATCCTTCGTCTATTACAACATCAACTGCATATTCAACATCCGATGGGAGTATTATGTTTTCGTAAATTGAATGGAGTAGCGTACCAAAGTTAATGTCTTGATTTTTGTCAAGGTTCTTGAAATACTCTTGGTTGCTAGTGTATATGTTTATGTTTGCAGTTATTTTTGAATTGTTGCTTGCAAGTGGTAGGTATTCAATATCGTTATTGGAGATGCTTGCTTGCGTTAACGAACCTAATGCAAATGTTGTTTCATCTTTTTTTGAAAGGCACAATTCTTCGTCACCAGTGGTTGGAGTTGTGTTAGTTGCTATTGAGTGAATCAGGAACGATATTAGCGAGTTGCCATGTCCGTTTTGTGGTTTTTTGTAGTTGCAGCAAATATAAAGACCATTAACGGCGCGAGTCATAGCAACGTATAATAAGTTCAAATCGTCAATGCACGCCATTAAAAGTTCGTTTTTGTATAATTCAGCGTATTGCGTTTTTTCAAGGTCTTTGCTCAGTGTTATTGGAATGAGGCTGTTTGGAAAGTTGAAAGGAGCATTGTTAAAAGGTTCTTTTTGTGGGTTAACCCAAACAAGTTCAGATGCATTGCTTTTCTTTTCCCAATAAGTGAATGGCAGTAACACTATTTTGTATTCCAAACCTTTCGATTTGTGAATTGTAACAATGTTAATGGCGTTTTGCGCGTCACTCAACCGAATAGTTTTTTGTGAGCCTTTTTCGTCCCACCAATCAATAAATGACTGAAGATTGGCTACATTTTTTGAGTAAAAGTTAAACACTTCGTCCTCAAAAGCTGTTATAAATGGGAAGTCGCTTCCTAGTTCGCTACGTTGGCCAATTAGTATTTCAATAAGTTCGGAGGTGATTTGGCTAATGCTTTTGAAAGTGTAGTTTTCGGTTAGTTCGCGTAGGCCATTAGGCAAGTTGTTGAAAAACGAGTCGCCCTCAATTTGTTGCAAGCTAATGTTTGGTATATAGTTTGGATTGTCGCTGTTTTTCAGTTTGTTGTATAGTAAATAAACCTGTGCGCGGGCCACACTTTGTTCTTCTTCTTTTAGTGAACTCGACAGAATGAATTTCATTGTGGCAATAATGAGCTGCAGTGCAGTGTTGCTGCCCAAGACAACCGAATCGCTTGATGTAAATTGGTAGCGTTCTTTGTGGTCGGGATGGTCAAGTTGTGCCTTACACAATGCTTTAATAATTGGCGTAGCATCGCTTTTTCGTCTAATTAAAATAGCAATGTCTTTGGGTTGGTAGCCTTGTTGCGCAATTGTGTCAATTGTTTCAACCACATATTGTGCTATGTCGTCTGTAGAGTCGGTTTTATTGTCATCGGTGTCGAACAATTTAACTTCAACATAGCCGTTGTCTATTGAGGTTTTGTTTTTGGGCACTCGTTGATGAGCATCGGTGCCGTATATACTGGCAATTGAGTTTAGTGTTGGAGTTCCTTTTCCGTCCATAAATGATTCAACAAATGGAATGCAAGCGTTGAAAAACCAGTTGTTGAAACATATAATATTTCGGTCGCTACGCCAGTTGGTGTTGCTAAAATTGGGGTTCTCTTCCCAAATGCCAGGAAAGTCGTGTTTCTGAATGGTGTTGGCTAACAGGTTCCAATCGCCGTTGCGCCATCGATAAATAGCTTGTTTAACGTCGCCAACAATTATTGATTTATTGCCATTTCCTAAAGCGTTTGCAACCAAAGGTTTAAAATTCTGCCAGTTTATGTTTGATGTGTCTTGAAATTCGTCAATCATAAAATGGTTTATTGTGGTTCCAATTTTCTCGTAAATGAACGGGGCGTCATCTTCGCCAACCATTTTTTTCAGAAACGGCATTGAGAAATTTAGAGGGAATACGTTTTGCTCGTTACAATAGTTGCGCACGTATTGGTAAATGCTTACTAGCAATGCATAGCTACTTATGTTTTTCAAAATGATTTTGGCGGTGTAGTAGTCGGAACTCGTTTCGCCCAAAATCAAATTGTAAATTTCAGTTGTACAAGTTGTAATTCCGTCATTAATACAAGCAAGTTTGCCAACTGCATCAGTATCTCTTTTTGAAACCCATTTGCTATAATCGTTGCTTGTTACAGCATCTTTTATTCTACTTCCTAATTCATATTTTTTCGATTCGTTTTTGCCAAGTTTCACCAATGATGAAATGGCGCTACTTTCGTTGTATGCGAAATCGTTAGGCGAATAACCATGTTTTGCAACTATGGCTGCAATTTGTTCCGATAATTCGGTAATGCGACTTTCAGTTTTAGAAATTAGTTTTTTTAGAGTTTCGGCATATTTGTCAAATGCCTTAAAATCTGACAGTTGCTCAATTTCATCATTGTCCATCGACAAAAAATAGTCGTTGATGCTTTTGTTAGCAAAACTTTCAAGGTCGCCTTGAATGTCCCATTGTTTTCCGTCTTCGGTACGGCTGTCAATAAACTTTTTAATCCACTTGTAAGTTTCCTTGTTGTTGGGATTAGTTTGGTAGTCGTTTATCAGTTGCGCAACTGCATTTGACAAAATGTACTTAAAATCGAGTTCAACATTGTATCCAGAGGCAAGGTTCATTTCGTAAGTAAATGCCTTTATTATTGACTGAAAAAATGTGTCGATGGTGTTTATCTTCAACATTCCGTAGTTGTTCAGAATGCTGTCTAATAATAAAGTTGCGCGTTTTTGAATGTCTTCGTCAGGAAAATCTTTTTGCAGAATTTCAACGTATCCGTCGTACTTCGGTTCTTTAGTACTCAACCCATAAAGAGCGGCCAAAATGCGGTCGCGCATTTCGTTGGTGGCCTTGTTTGTAAATGTTACGGCAAGTATGTTGTAAAATTTAACACCAGTGCGAAATAGAAGTCGCAGGTATTCAAGCGTGAGAGTATATGTTTTGCCAGAACCGGCAGAAGCTTTATAAATAGATAGGGTTTTCATTTAGCACAGCAAAATTTTTATTGTCATTTCGCGTAGCAATTCTTCGTCGCCGATGCTTGGTGCATCTATGCCTTTTGAGTATGCGTCAAACTCGCGTAATATGCTCATTACTTGTGCACATTGGGCAAGCGAGTAATTGCGTGCGGCAATTTTATAATCCATTAAAAAGAACCTATTTGCTCCAATGTAGGCCAATAATGACGCATCGTCTTTGCTTGGACTTTCGTGATAGAGCATCACTTTATAGAAAAACGTGAATAGTAATGCAATATTTGGAATAATGCTGTTTTTAGGGTTGCGGCCTAAATGTTGGGCAATTTGTATTGATTTAAACATATCGCGTGCGCCAATAGCTTTTTGCAATTCAAAAACGTTGAATTCTTTGCTAATGCCTACGTTTTCTTCTACCTCTTTTGATGTAATTGTTTTAGCCGAAGACAAGATAAGCAACTTGTCAAGCTCGTTGGTTACGATAGTTAGGTTGTTGCCAAGTTGAGCAGCTAGCAATTCGGCAGTTTGAGGTTCAATGATGCGATCTTTATCTTTCAAATAATTTGTAATCCAAGCTGCCATGTTTCGGTCTTCAAGCGGAGAACTCTCAAATAGAATGCAGTTTTTTTCAATCTCTTTGTAAATCTTTTTGCGCGAATCGAGTTTCTTTTTTACGCAAAAAACCAAAATGGTCGATTCGGTTGGGTGGTTTATGTATTTTGAAAGTGCATCGTTTCCTGCATCTTTATCAAAATCGCTAAGGTTTTGTGCTTCTTTAACTACAATTACATTGTGCTCCGACATCATAGGTAGGCGCAAAGCCGAGTCAAGTACGTTGCTCATATTGCTGTCTTTGCCATAAATAACCGATAGGTTAAAGTCTTTCTCGTCGTCGGGCAAGACATTTTTTTCTATATAGTTGCTAATGCAGTCAATAAAGTAAGGCTCCTCACCGCAAAGCATATACACTGGGTGGTACACACCTTTTTTTAGCTCGGCAAGTAGGTTGTTAAACTCAACTTTCATAAAGTAAAAATTTGCCTTAAAGATATTCAAAAACAACCGAGGCTCAACTTGTCAACAATCTTTTATATTTGTTTTAAACAAACAACCATTTGACTATGAAACGTGTATTCCTATTTTTTACCCTTGTTTTTGTGCTATTTGAGTCGTGCAGCATTAACATGAACGAGGGATATGTTTATTTTGTTGGTAACGAAACCGATGCAACTTTGTTTTTAGATATTGAATCGAATGACAATGTGGCCAAATATACTCTTGCGCCATACGAGTCGGTGTATATAGGCAATTATATTGACGAAGGAACTAACGAGATAGGTTCAAACTATGGCGACCAGTTTTTGCGCTATGAGTTTGATGAAATTAGAGTTTATTCTGATTCAAACCGAAAACACATGCTTATGTCCGATAATTGGGAAAACGAAACCACGGCAAGTTGGTTCTTTGGAGGTCAGTGGCAGCGCCGCGAGGTTGATGCAGCAACCTATATCAAAAAATATTGGCGCAACAATGAACAAGACATTGACCATGTGTACAAACTTACTTTCATATTCAGTAAATAAGATTAAAACATATTTGGCTAGAAAAAAGCATAAATTTGCGCCATAAAATTCAGCAGATAAGTTATTATAGAATATTTAACAAATGAGTAAAAAAGTTGCACTTATTACTGGAATCACAGGTCAAGATGGTTCTTTTTTGGCCGAATTCCTTCTTGAAAAAGATTATGAAGTTCACGGTACAATTCGTCGTTCGTCAAGTTTCAACACAGGCCGCATCGAGCATCTTTACATCGACGATTTGATTGAAGATATGCACAAAGGCCGCAAAATTTATTTGCACTATAGCGACCTTACCGACAGCGAAAGTCTTATTCGCCTTATTCGCGAAATAAAACCCGACGAAATATACAATCTTGGTGCACAAAGCCATGTTCAAGTTAGTTTTGAGGTGCCAGAATACACTGCCGATGCCGATGCTGTTGGTGTGTTACGTATTTTGGAGGCCGTTCATTTCTTAGGCATGGAAAAGAAATGTCGCATATATCAAGCTTCAACATCAGAATTGTTTGGCTTGGTACAAGAAGTGCCACAAAAAGAAACCACACCATTTTATCCACGTTCTCCATACGCAGTTGCAAAAATGTATGGCTTTTGGATTATGAAAAACTATCGTGAGAGTTACGGAATGTTTTGTTCAAATGGCATTTTGTTTAACCACGAGAGCGAGCGTCGCGGCGAAACTTTTGTTACCCGTAAAATAACTTTGGCTGCTAGCCGAATTGCTAAAGGATATCAAAAATGCCTTTACTTGGGCAACCTTAATGCCTTGCGCGATTGGGGATATGCAAAAGATTATGTTGAATGTATGTGGTTGATTTTGCAACAAGACCAACCCGACGATTTTGTGGTTGCAACTGGTGAGCAACACTCGGTTCGTGAGTTTTGTCAACTAGCTTTTAAAGAGGCTGGCATTGATATTGAATTCCGCGGCGAGGGTGTTGATGAAAAGGGATATGACAAAGCAACTGGCAAAGTAGTTATTGAGGTCGATCCAAAATATTTCCGTCCTGCCGAGGTTGAAACATTGCTTGGCGACCCTTCAAAAGCAAAAAAAGTGCTTGGTTGGAACCCTACCAAAACTAGTTTTGCTGAACTTGTTAAGATAATGATGCAACACGACATGAAGTACGTTGAAAACGAACGTACCGCTAGAAACCGATAGAAATGGAAACTAACGCAAAAATATATGTAGCTGGGCATCGAGGATTGGTGGGTAGTGCCATTTGTCGCAATCTTGCTAAAAAAGGATACACTAACATAATTACTCGCACACATAGCGAACTCGACTTGCTCAATCAAGCAGCAGTAAATGATTTTTTTGAACAAGAAAAGCCTGATTATGTGTTTCTTGCAGCTGCTCATGTTGGTGGTATAGGCGCTAATTCAACATATCCAGCCGATTTTATCTATCAGAATATGATGATAGGTTTTAATGTGGTTGAGGCAAGCCGCAAAAACGGTGTTAAAAAACTAATGAATCTTGGTTCAACTTGCATTTACCCCAAAATGGCGCCACAGCCAATTCAAGAAGAATCGTTGCTCACAGGCCCGCTTGAGCCAACTAACGACGCCTATGCCTTGGCCAAGATTAGTGTAATTAAACTTTGCACAGCATATAACAAGCAATTTGGCACCGACTATCTTTCGGTTATGCCCACAAATTTATACGGACCTGGAGATACATACGAGTTACAAGGAAGCCACGTTTTGCCAGCAATGATTCGCAAATTTCACGAGGCAAAAATAAATGGTACCGATGTGGTTAATCTTTGGGGCGATGGTTCACCGTTGCGCGAGTTCCTTTATAGTGAGGATTTGGCAGAAGCTGTAGTTTTCCTAATGGAGAATAAACATGCTAACGATGTACGTACACCAACAGGCGATTTTGTAAATGTTGGTAGTGGTAAAGAATTAACAATTAAGCAATTGGCCGAAACAGTTCGCGATATTGTTTATGAAGGGACCAACCGTACGTGCAAAATAAATTGGGACACAACTAAGCCAAACGGTACTCCTCGCAAATTGAGCGATATTACACGGTTGTTGTCTCTTGGTTGGAAACCAGCAACAGAACTCCGCGATGGCATTAAACTATCATATGCCGATTTCCTCGCTGGAAATGTAAAAATGTAGTTTTTGAAGAAAGAAAAAAAGACAGAGCCTTACAATGTTGAGACTCTGTTTTTTTTTGAATTATACATTCATGAATATGTATAATGGTGAGCAAAATGTACAGGAGATATCCTTTACTCAGCCAAGTAAAAAACGCAGATTTATTTAACTGTCGTTTAAAGCTATATAAGGCAAAGAGTTTGCCAATAATCAACGAATTACAATCATTTCGCCAAAAAAAATAGTGTGCATGTATAACAAATAAATAGTTTTGAATTGCGAAAATGTATGTAAAGTGCAAAGAAGCAATTGAGACAAAAAAAGTAGCAGATGAATATCTTAATTACAGGCGGAGCGGGATTCATTGGATCTAATTTGTGCGAGTTTTTTCTAGCGCAAGGACATAATGTTACTTGTCTCGACAATTTTTCAACTGGCAAGCGCGAAAACATACAACCATTTTTTAGCCAATATCCATCTGCATTCCAATTGATTGAGGGCGACATTCGCAATCTCGAAACTTGTCGTCGAGCAGTTGTTGGAGTTGATTATGTGTTGCACGAAGCTGCACTTGGGTCAGTGCCACGCTCAATTAACGACCCAATTACCACTAACGAAGTGAATATCAGTGGATTTTTGAACATGCTAGTTGCCGCTCGTGATGAAAAAGTGAAACGTTTCATATTTGCAGCTAGCTCATCAACCTATGGCGACTCAACAGCATTACCAAAGGTTGAGGAGAATATAGGTCGTCCATTGTCGCCATACGCCATTACAAAGTATGTAAACGAGCTATATGCCGATGTATTTTGCCGTACTTATGGTATGGAGTACATAGGTTTGCGTTACTTTAATGTGTTTGGCCGTCGTCAAGATCCTAACGGAGCTTATGCAGCAGTAATACCTTTGTTTGTAAAGTTACTAATAGAGCATAAACAACCTATTATTAATGGTGATGGTGAGTACTCGCGAGACTTTACATACATTGACAATGTGCTGCTAATGAACAAGTTGGCTATTGAAGCTAAGGTGGGTTCTGATGCGGTAAACCAAATATATAACACAGCATTTGGAGAACGCACAACACTTAACCAATTGTTAGGCGCATTAAAGGAACTATTAAGTCAGTTTGATCCTGAAATTCAAAATATTGAACCAATTCATGGCCCCAACCGTTCGGGCGACATTCCACACTCACTTGCTAGCATCGACAAAGCAAAACATTTGTTGGGATATGCTCCAAAATTCTCAATGTATGAAGGGTTGAAAAATGCGGTTGATTGGTACTGGAAACAAAATAAATAACCTATGGAATTAAAAGATGTAAAAATTGCGGTAATTGGTTTAGGCTACGTTGGTTTACCTTTAGCCCGTTTGTTTTCAACTAAATACAAAACAGTAGGATTCGACATGAATCCTAATCGCGTACAAGCTCTTATGGCTGGTCACGATGCAACATTTGAGGTGAGCGACGAATTGCTGCAATCGGCATTGAAAAATGGTTTCGTTTGCTCGTCAAACATTGAAGATATACGCGACTGCAACTTTTATGTAGTTGCCGTACCAACTCCAGTTGATAAGAACAATGCTCCCGATTTGGCACCGCTTTATGGAGCTAGCACCACAGTAGGAAAAGTTATTAGTAAAGGCAATATTGTGGTTTATGAGTCAACAGTTTATCCAGGTGTTACTGAAGACGAGTGCTTGCCAGTGGTTGAACAAGTATCGGGGTTGAAATTCAACGTTGATTTCTTTGCTGGTTATTCGCCTGAGCGTATTAATCCAGGTGATAAGCAACATACGGTAGAAAAAATTAAAAAAGTTACATCTGGATCAACTCCAGAGATAGGACAATTTATCAATTCGGTTTACTCATCGGTCATCTCAGCAGGAACTCATCTTGCGCCATCAATTAAAGTTGCCGAAGCAGCAAAGGTTATCGAAAACTCGCAACGCGACATCAACATTGCATTTGTTAACGAACTATCAAAAATATTCACACGAATGGGCATTGACACCAACGATGTACTTGAAGCCGCATCTACTAAATGGAACTTTTTGCCATTTAAGCCAGGTTTAGTTGGTGGTCACTGCATCAGTGTAGATCCGTATTATTTGGCACAATGTGCGCAACGTTTGGGATATAACCCTGAAATAATTTTGGCAGGCCGCCGCATGAATGACGGTATGGGCGAGTACGTTGCAACCCAAGTAGTTAAACTGATGATTAAGAAAGGGATACGAGTGCTTCATGGTAAAATATTGGTAATGGGTTTCACCTTTAAAGAGAATTGTCCCGATGTGCGTAACACAAAAGTTGCTGATATAGTTAAGGCTCTTAAAGATTTTGGCCTCGATGTTGAGGTTTATGATCCTTGGGCAAATTCGCAAGTAGCCGAGCACGAGTACAATATTAAAGTGAGCAACCAAATACCAACCAACAAATATGATGCTGCCGTTGTAGCAGTTGCCCATAACGAATTTAAAAACATTGATATAGTATCAATGATGAACGCAAATCATGTGATTTTTGATGTTAAAGCGTTCATGCCTCGTGACATAATTGACGGACGTTTATAATATATATATTGGTGTGGCAATGTCGCACGTGCGCGCGAACAATATAGCAAAAGGTTAATACACAAAAACTTTTATTCAAAAATTGTATTTGCTTTACTTTGCGCGCAAATCAAAAACAATTTGACATATGCAGAAGAATTTGGTAATCGTAGAGTCCCCTGCAAAGGCTAAAACAATTGAAAAATTTTTGGGTAAGGACTATACCGTGATGTCAAGTTACGGCCATATTCGCGATTTGGCGAAAAAGGGATTTGGTATAGATATTGAAAAGAAATTTTCGCCCAACTATGAAATTTCGGCCGATAAGAAAAAGCTTGTAGCCGATTTGAAAAAAGCCACAAAAGAAGCTGAAGTTATATGGCTTGCATCCGATGAGGACCGCGAGGGAGAGGCAATTGCTTGGCATTTGTATGAGGTGCTTGGTTTAAAAAACAAAGAAACAAAGCGTATCGTTTTTCACGAGATTACTAAAGAAGCAATTCTGCATGCTATTGAAACGCCTCGCGATATTGATATCAACTTAGTCAATGCACAACAAGCTCGTCGAGTGCTCGACCGTTTGGTAGGCTTTGAACTTTCGCCTGTGTTATGGAAAAAAATTCGTCCATCGCTTTCAGCAGGTCGTGTTCAGTCGGTTGCAGTGCGCTTGATTGTTGATCGTGAACGCGAGATAATGGACTATACTCCTGAAATTTCGTACAAAGTTACAGGTAACTTCACAGCAGATAAAAATGTTGAACTTAAAGCAGAACTGAACCACAGATTCGATTCATCGGCAAGCGCAAAAAAATTCCTAGAAGATTGCAAAAACGCATCATTTAGTGTTGCTGATATAAGCCAAAAACCAGTAAAACGTAGCCCTGCACCACCATTTACAACATCAACATTGCAGCAAGAGGCTAGTCGTAAATTTGGGTTCTCCGTATCGCAAACAATGTCTATTGCGCAAAAACTTTACGAAGACGGAAAAATAACCTATATGCGTACCGACTCGGTTAACCTTTCTGATGCTGCCGTTGCTGCCGCTTCTGAGGCAATAACCAACTTGTACGGCAAAGAATATTTGAAAGTTCGTCAATACAAAACCAAGACAAAAGGCGCTCAAGAGGCTCACGAGGCTATTCGCCCAACCTATTTAAGCAAAGAAACTATCTCGGGTACTGCAAGCGAAAAACGATTGTACGAACTTATATGGAAACGCACAGTTGCTTCGTTAATGAGCGATGCAGAACTAGAGAAAACAACCATTGCACTTAATATTTCAAATTCAAAATACCAGTTTGTAGCTCAAGGCGAAATGGTAAAGTTCGATGGTTTTTTGAAAGTTTATATTGAATCAACCGATGAACAAGACGATGAAGAGGCAGGATCATTGATGCCAAAATTATCAATAGGTCAACTAATGGATTACAAAAACATTTTGGCTACTCAAAAATTTTCGTTGCATCAGCCTCGATACACAGAAGCATCACTTGTTCGTAAACTTGAAGAGTTGGGCATTGGCCGCCCATCAACATACGCACCAACTATATCAACAATTCAAAACCGCGAATATGTTTTGAAAGAAGATCGCCCTGGAAAAACTCGCGTTATTGAGGAAATGACCTTAAAAAACGGAGTGGTGAATGTTGAAAACAAAAACGAAAATTATGAGGTAGAGAAAGGAAAACTATTCCCAACCGATATAGGCATGGTTGTTAACGACTATTTGGTTGAAAATTTCCCTTCAATACTTGACTATAACTTTACTGCCGAAGTTGAAAAGGAACTTGACGATGTGGCAGAAGGTAGCATGGTATGGCAAAATATGATTGAGGAATTCTATAATCCATTCCATCAAACAATTGAAACTGCAGTTGAAACATCTGGTCGCAAAGTAGGCGAACGCGTATTGGGCACCGATCCTCAATCGGGAAAACAAATTGTTGTAAAGATTGGTCGTTATGGTCCAATGGCTCAAATTGGTGGTGCCGACGAGGACGAAAAACCTCAATTTGCAGCCTTGCGCAAGGATCAACACATTGAAACTATAACACTAGAAGAGGCTCTAGACTTGTTTAAATTGCCACGTACTTTGGGCAATTATGAGGACAAAACAGTTGTTGCAGCAATTGGACGATTTGGTCCATATATTCGCCACAACAATGCATTTTACTCACTCAAAAAAGGAATCGACGATCCCTATACTGTTACATTGGACCGCGCAATTGAATTGATAGAAGAAAAGCGCCTTGCTGATAAAAACAAAGTGATTAATGTTTTTGAGACAGATAAAGGACAAATTCAGGTTTTAAACGGACGATTTGGTCCTTATGTGGCTTTTGATGGCAAAAATTACAGAATACCTAAAACTGTTGATGTAACAACACTTACAGCTGAACAATGCAAAGAAATAATTGCAAAAGAAGGTTCAAAAACATCAACAAAATCATCAAGCAGAACCACTAGAAAAAAATAGTATGGCGTTCGATAAAGATTTCTTGCTTCATTTTAATACCCAGCGTAGCGAAGTATTGTCTAAATTCAGCTCAGAATCTGGATATTTAGGCGAGCAGTTGTTTGCTGATCCTGAAAAAAACTTATCGCAAGCAAACATTGCTATTTTTGGTATTGACGATACTAGAAATGCTTTTCCAATGCCATATTCAGCAAGTTCCGACTATGTTCGCTACTGGTTATACCAACTATCGGCATTCAACAATCTTAAAGTGGTTGATTTGGGAACAATGGTGCAAGGCAATACTATTATTGATAGCAAAATGGCATTGTCGCATATAGTTGAAACACTGATAAGCAATAATGTTATACCAATAATAATAGGTGGCACGCATGATTTTACTATACCAATGATTAAAGGATTGCTTGCTACGCAAAAAAGAGTAGAGTATTGTTTATTTGACTCTCGCTTTGATTTGCAATATGCCGATAAAGGCACAAACTCTCGATCGTTTTTAAAACAATTATTAATGGAAACGAGAGAAAAAGCACATGCAAATATAATGGGATACCAATCGTACTATGTTACGCAATCCCAAATTGATGAATTGAGCGATGCAGAGGTCGATTTATATCGTCTTGGAATTGTTCGTTCTCAATTAAATCAAATGGAGCCAATTATACGCGATTGCGATGCTATTTCATTTGATCTTTCAGTAATCCGCCAGTCCGATATGCCTTCAACAACAAATCCAGGCCCCAATGGATTATATACAGAAGAAGCATGTCAATTGGCTTTTTTCGCTGGAATGAGCGATTATACAAAAGCTTTTGCAACATTTGAATTAGTATCAAAACATTCACCTCTTGATATTTCTGCACACTTGAACGCGCAAATAATATGGCATTATATGTATGGCATATCTCAACGTAAAGGTGATTATCCAGTAGGGTCAATTGACAATTACCAAAAAATAATTGTCAAAATTGAAGGTTCAGAAGTCGATATGGTATTCTACAAAAGTCCATTAAGTGGTCGCTATTGGTTTGAGAATCCAAGTGTGAATGGTAAACATATTGAATTGATATCGTGCTCAAAAGAAGATTATGTAGCATTGTCAAATGGGGATATACCAATAAGAATACAGAAATGTTTATGTGGTTTGTAGCGAAACAATAGTCATTCTAAAAGAGAAACAAACCATTTTATTCACACTAAACTGTTGATTATTGTTTTTTTGTTTAATTTTAGCGCCGTTTCGCAAGAAAAAGGTATAGTATGAGGTTAAAAAGCCTATTAGTAGTAACATTCAGTGTATTAGCACTAAACGTATTCGGACAAACCGAGAATTTCTCGAGTCTGAATATGTTCAACTACATGTACTATAACCCTGGATATGCTGGTGATGGTAACGAAATTGAGGCAAAAGCATTAATTCGTAATCAGTGGATGGGCTTTGAAGGAGCCCCTCAAACACAAACATTCAGTATAGATGCACCTTTTAAAATGTTTGGTAAACGCCATGGTGCAGGATTGACAATTATAAACGATGAAATAGGCAACTTTAATAACCTAGGTTTAAATGTGTCGTATGCTTTTCGTACACCAATGGAGCAAGGTGAGTTGGGAATAGGTGTTGGTTTAAGCATTACAAACCAATCAATTTCAGGACAATGGATTTTCCCCGATGGAAGTTCTACAGATCCAGATGTGCCACAAAACACACAAGACAAACCTATGTTTTTTGATGGTAATGTGGGATTATATTTTAGTTCTGACAATGTATATATGAGTTGCTCAATGCGCAATATATTGCAATCCGAGATAAAATATGAAGGATCCACAGCGGGAGCCTCAGCAACCGCAACGTATAATGCGCGACAACTGTTTTTTGGTGTAGGCTATAACTATCAGCTCAAAAATCCATTATTTTCAGTAAAACCAAACCTGTTTGTTGCATCAGATTTTTCTACTGCAAACTTCAGTATTTCTGGAATTTTGACGTATAATGAAAAATTTTGGGGTGGAGTTGCATATAAACCGATAGATGCTATTACTTTTATGGGCGGTATTTTATTGCCTTCGGGTTTGAATGTGGCAGTGTCTTATGATTTAACAACTAGCAGTATAGCAAACTATTCTACTGGTTCGTTTGAGTTTATGGTAGGATACTCGTTTAGCCTTGATAGCAATAAAGATAACCGTAAGTATAAAAGTGTACGCTATTTGTAAAAATGATATTGGATATATTTAAATATTTTAGACTTTTAGTGTGTGAAAAATAAACAGAGAAAGACAATGAAGAAATTATTTTGTTTAGGCAGTATTGCCCTTATGCTTGTTAGTTGCGGCGGAGGCGGCAATGGTGAGCTTATTGGCGTTCAAGGTCGAAACGCTAGTTATGATGCACCTCCTTATGGAATGGTTTTGGTGCCAAAGGGTAGCTATCGTATGGGTCCTAGCGATCAAGATGTTCCTTGGTCTATGACTTCTCAATCAAAAACAGTGTCAGTTCCTGCATTCTATATGGACGAAACTGAAATTACAAACAACGAGTATCGCCAATTTGTATATTGGGTACGTGACTCTTTAGCTTATAGACTATTGGGCGAGCAAATCGATGCTTATTTGATTTCTGAAGACCAATATGGAGAGGCTATTGATCCTCCATTTATTAATTGGGACGAGCCAATAGTATGGGATGGTGAAGAGGAGAAAACCATTCTTGAAGATTTGTACTACCCAGAGCACGAACGCATTAATCGTAGAAGAGAGTTTGACACTCGTAAGTTCGTTTACAATTATTTTTGGGTAGATTACAAACAAGCAGCTCAAAAATTCACATTTGAAAATGAAAATCGTCGCCATTATAACTATAAAACTGGTGTATATGATGGTGAAGTTTACAACTTGGAAGGCAAATTAGTCCCAATTAAAGACCGTTCATCGTTCATTATGTATGATCAAGTTCATGTTTATCCCGATACACTTTGCTGGGTAAGCGACTTCTCATACTCATACAATGAGCCAATGGCTAATATGTATTTCTGGCATCCTTCATATGACAATTATCCAGTAGTGGGTGTTACTTGGAAACAAGCAACCGCATTCTGCGTGTGGAGAACCAACTTGATGAATAACTACTTGATTAGAGAAGGTGGAAGTTTTGTTCAAGATTTTAGATTGCCACTTGAGGGTGAGTGGGAATATGCAGCACGTGGCGGAAATGATTTGGCCGTTTATCCTTGGGGTGGACCTTACACTCGTAACGATAAAGGTTGTTTCTTGGCAAACTTTAAACCTTTGAGAGGTAATTATATAGGTGATGGTGGCTTATATACTGTAGCTGTTGCTATTTATGAACCAAACGATTTTGGTTTGTATGATATGTCAGGTAACGTTGCAGAATGGACAGCTAACGCATTTGATGAGAGCGAGTATAGCTATAGTCACGATTTGAGCCCTGATTATAAACGTAATGCTTTGCCTGATGATCTTCCAGTTATGAAACGTAAAGTGGTACGTGGTGGTTCGTGGAAAGACATAGCTTATTATATGCAAAATGGTACTAGAACCTATGAGTACCAAGATTCAGCAAAATCATACATTGGTTTCCGTTGCGTAAGATCTTATATGGGTCCTGACGAAACCGGTGCAACTTCAAACGTATATTAATAAAAACGTAGAATAAATATTTGTAAAGCCATGAGTATTGCAGAATTAACCCAGACCAAAGGTTACAAAAACCTCATGAAGTATGTGTATGGATGGGGTGCGGCAGTCGTGCTAGTTGGAGCATTGTTTAAAATCCAACACTATCCAGGTGCATCAATCATGTTGGTGGTTGGTTTGTTGACAGAGGCGCTTATTTTCTTCTTGTCAGCTTTTGAGCCTTTGGCAGAAGAATTGGACTGGACTCTTGTTTTCCCTGAGTTGGCAGGTTTAACCGATATTGGTGAGGAGGCTATGCCAAATTCGTCGGGACATGATAAGGTTAATAAGAGGAGAGAATTTACTTCGGTTGGTGAGGTTCAAAATTCTGGCAGCCAATCATTTGCAGGCTCAGGCTCTGTTGTTGTAGGTGGAGCCCCAGTTGCGGGACAACAAATTGTTGTTGCTGGTGGTAGTGGTTCAGCTCTAGCTAAGTTTGATGAAATGATTGAAAAAGCCGAGATTAATCCTGGAATGTTTGAAAAACTAGGTAAAGGTCTTGCTAACTTGAATAAAACAGTTGAGGCTTTGAGTGATACTTCTTCAGTTGGAGTTGCTGCACAAGAATTTGCAGCAAAAGTTAAAACAGCAACTGAATCGGTATCATCATTGAGTGATTCATACAACAAATCAACTGAAGCTATTAAAGAGTCGGTAAATGTGCTATCAAACGCATACGTTTCAACAGCAAATTCATTTAATGAGGCAAATAGCCAAGTTGCAGAGGCTTACGCTCAATTCTCAAGTAAACTTGTTAGTGAGATGAATAGTGTTGGCAACCTTGGTTCTGAATATTCACAAAAGTTAGGTGGTTTGAATGGTAATCTAGCAGCATTGAATTCAGTGTACGAGATGCAAATACAGAATATGAAGAAACAACTAGAAGCTTCAGATGCTCATTTTAAAGGTCTTGATGCTATGGTTGAAAATATTGGTAAATCTGTTGAGCAAACAAAACAATTGCACGAAAGTGTACAAAAACTAGAAAAGAATGTTGCATCGTTGAATGAAGTATATGGAAATATGCTTTCGTCGTTGAACATTAAATAAGAAAGATTAAGAATTCTTACCTGATTAAGATAAAGGAACTATGGGTCACGGAAAAGAAACGCCGAGGCAAAAAATGATTGGCCTGATGTACTTGTTTTTAACATGTATGTTGGCTCTTAACGTGTCGAAAGACGTTTTGGACTCGTTTGTACTTGTGAGTGAAGGTTTGGAAAAAACCGTAGCAAACTATCAAGCTAAAAATCAAAAAGTTTATGATGAGTTTGCCAAACAAATGACTATTAACGAGCGAAAAGTTGCGCCTTGGAAAGAGAAAGCTGATAAGGTAAAAGAAATGGCTGATGATTTGTCTCAGACCTTGAATGAAGATAAAATTGGCCTTTTGAAATGTGCTGAAGGAGAGGAAACTCCTTCAATTGTTGACGGAGAAATTGTTCCAGCTAACATGACTTCAAAAGACAACATTGATAAAGGTGGTGAATATTTTATTCTTAACAAGCGAGGCGAAGCCATTAAAGAAAAGATGGAAGCGTATAGGGAGTATTTGTTGTCAATTATTCCAGAAACAGAGGTTGCTCTATATGATGCTGTAAATTCAACTCTTAAAACTGAATCACATATCGATGGTGAAGGGGTTGTTCATACATGGGAGCAAACCGTATTTGATCACATTCCAGTTGTGGCTGACCTTGTAATGCTTTCAAAATTGCAAACTGACGTAAAGAACGTAGAAACCGATGTTATCAACTATTTGCTATCTCAAGTTAGTGCTGACGATTTTAAATTTAATGCTTTGTCTGCAACTGTTATTCCTAACTCAAGTTATGTGATGCGTGGTGGAGAGTACAAAGCAACAGTTTTCTTAGCAGCATTTGACTCAATGCAAGATCCTGAAATTTTAGTTGGTTCATACAAAAAAGTGGGTGTTGATAACTATGAGATGGTTGGCTCGTATGAAACTTTACCTGTAAGTAAAGGCAAAGGTGTATATACTAAAGCCGCAAGTTCACTTGGTGATAAAAAGTGGGGTGGTTTGATTCGTATTGTACGCCCAGATGGTTCATATTCAAGTTATCCATTCGAGGAATCATACCAAGTTGCTGAACCAAGTTTGGTTATTTCTCCAACCAAGATGAATGTGTTCTATTATGGTGTGGAGAATCCTGTAGCTATTTCAGTTCCTGGTATTCCATCTGATAAACTTAAAGTATCGGTTCAAGGTGCTACGTATAAAAAAGTGGCAAATGGTTACGAAATGAAACCTACTGCGCGTAGTGGAAATGCGACAGTTACAGTTTCGGCTGAAATTGATGGTAAGGTTAAAAATATGGGTAGTATGGTTTTCCGTATTAAAACAATACCTGAACCAAAGGCTAAAATTATGGGTAAGTCGAGCGGAACAATTGAGAAGAATGTTCTTTTAGCATCTCCTGGACTTATTGCAGCAATGGAAGATTTTGTATTTGACTTGAAATATAAGATTACTGATTACAACATATCTACTACAGTTAATGGTATGACTAAATCGGCTAGTGTTAAAGGTAGTAAACTTAGCACTGAAGCTATTAATATCATTAAAAGTGCCAAGAGTGGAACCAAAGTTTATTTTGAGGATATTAAGGCTGAGGGTCCTGATGGCAAACGTGAATTGTCAACTATTGTATTAAAATTGAAATAATAAGGGAGAGGGACAGATATGAAAAAGTTATTATTTATTCCATTGCTTGTTGTTGCAGCATTGATGGGCAACACTAGCAGCGTTCAAGCTCAAGTGCTTGATGATGTATATGTTAAAGAGCATGTTCCAAGTCGCAAACCTGTTCCATACAAATTTTTGCGTGAGTCTGATGCTATGTACAAGAAAAGAGTGTGGAGAGTTATCGATTTGCGTGAAAAAATAAATCATCCATTGTATTTTCCAACAACACCTATTGGTGATCGTAGAAGTTTGATTGATCTTTTAATATGGGGTATAAATACTGAAGGATTGACAGCTTATAATACTGATGATGACCGTTTTTCTCAACCAATGAGTCGTACTCAAATTGAAACCAATATGGGTGGTGGTATGCAAACCATTACTATTCAAGATGAGGATGGAAATGATATGACAACAGAAGTTGAGTCAGAAATCTTGACATCTGAAGTTAAGCAATATTGGTTGAAGGAAGATTGGTTTTTTGATCGCCAACACTCAACAATGGATGTTCGCATTATTGGTTTGAGCCCTATTCGTTTCTATACTAAAGGTGATGGAGAAGGCGAGGGTTCTGAAGCTGCAGTTCGTAAATCGCAATGTTTTTGGATTTATTTCCCAGAGGTTCGTCGTATTTTGGCTAACCATGAGGTATTTAACGAAGGTAATGATGCTGAGCGTCGTACTTTTGACGATGTATTCTTTAAACGTATGTTTAGTAGCTTTATCATTAAGGTGTCAAATGTTTATGATGATCGAGCTATTAGCCAATATTCACTTGGAGAGCAAAGTCTTTTGGAAGCAGATGCTTTGAAAAAGCAAATTACTGATTATGAACAAGATTTGTGGGAGTACTAAAAATCCGGTATAATCAATCGATATAAAAGAAGGGCGCTCATTTGGGCGCCCTTCTTTGTTTTTTTAATCAACAATTCTTTTTTTCTATAACCTTACTATTCCATTTTTAATAGCATAGCGTAATAAGTCAAGGGTAGAGTTTATCCCCAATTTTTTAAAAATGTTGTTTTTGTGTGTTTCAACAGTGCGGGGACTAATGTTTAGTAGTGTGCCCATTTCGCGGTAATTGTGACCTTCGGCACAGTACCTAATAATATCTAGTTCACGGTCGGTGAATGTATCGTCCTTTAGGTTTTGGGCAACTCTAATGTTGTGAATCATTTGAGCAACGTCAGTTCCGTAGTAGCGATTTCCTTGGTTTATAGTTATTATGGCATTAATAATTTCTTCAACCGATGAGTTTTTGCTAATAAATCCGTCAAGACCAGCTTTTACTATGTCAATTAATGTTTGCTCATCAGTTTCGGCTGATAGCATTAAAATTTTGGTTGATGCATTGTTTTGTCGCATTTTTATTGCCGCTTCAATTCCATTCATCTCAGGCATCATAATGTCAAGCATTACAACGTCGGGAGAAGTGTTGGCCGCCAATTCCACTGCTTCTTTTCCATTTTTTGCAGTTCCAATAATGTTGAATTGTTCCGACAGTGCAGTTTGAAGCCCGATTAAAAAAAGTGGATGGTCATCGGCTATAATTATTTTAATACTCATCTTATTATCCTTTTGTTATTCTGAACCCGAAGGTAGATCCATGGCCCTCAGCGCTAATCATTTCAATTTCAGAATTGTTCATACGTAGCATTTCTGCACAAACTACAAGTCCAAGTCCTGTGCCGTGTTCTCCTGCTGTTCCTATTGTTGAACTTTGCATATCGATTCGAAAAATATGCGGGAATCTGCTTGGTGCTATGCCTACGCCTTGATCAATTACCATTACGTTCCAAAAGTCAGTTTCGTCATTTACTTCTATGTTTACGCAACTATTTGGATATGAAAACTTTATTGCGTTTGATACTAAATTGCGCAATACTGTTTCAATCATCATTCGGTCGGCAATGGCGTAGGCTTCAATTTTTGGTATATTTATGGTAATATTTTTCTGTTGTGCTGACTGTTGAACTTGTTTGCAAATAGCGGTTATTGATTGTGTCAAATCAAATCGTATAGGTTTATATTCCATTCTTCCAGTTTCGATGCGAGCCCAGTCAAGTAGATCAAGTAGTAGATTGGCTTGAGTATTTGCACTTGCAAGTAGTTCTTCACATTGTTGCTTAATGGTATTTGAATCAAGTTGATTGTAGTAAGTAACAAGTTGCTTAAGCACATTTTGTTGTGCAATTGTTGGGTTTTTTAGGTCGTGAGAGATAATTGAGAAGAATTTGTCTTTTGTTGCATTCATTTGGGCAAGTTCTTGACTTCGTTGGCGTTGTGTTATGTATTGTTTATATGCTACTGCCAACATACAAATCAGCAAAACAACAAACAGAACAATAAAAATTTGTGTTTGTTTTTGTTGTTTGATAGTAAGTTGCTGTAATTCAATTTGATGATCTTTTTCGCGTGTTGTGTATTTTACTTCAAACTCGTTAATTTGTTCAAGGGTATTAGCATTAAATATACTGTCTTTAATTTCGGAATATAGTTCAAAGTATGCAAGAGCCCGAGCTGGGTGTGTGGTTTTGTTTAGTTCGTAAAGTTGGTAATAAGCCTTTTGTTCTTGCACCATAATGCCCAGTTCTTGGCTAATTGTTAAAGCCTTAAGCAGATATCCTTCAGCCTTTTTAGGTTGGTTCAATTTTTGGTTTATAGTGCCAAGTTGTCGGTAGCAAATGGCAACAAGGGTTGGTCTGTTGTGTTGTTCAAATACTTGAAGTGCAGCTTGACTGCAACTGTCGGCCATTTCATATTCTTTAAGTTCAAAATATAAATCCGATAGTTGAGACAATCGAATAGCAACTTTTTCTTCGCGCCCAGCAGCGCGGTCAATATCAAGGGCTTCGTTAACGGCAGCAAAGGCATCTTCGTATTTACCTTGTTTAATACAAATATTGCCCCACATGCCAAGACGAACCGCCAATTGTCGGTCGTGGTTATCAAACCGTCGTTCAAGGTTAATTGCCTTTAGAATGCATTCTTCAGCCATGTCAAGGCGTTCGGTTTGCAAATAAATTGCCGATAAGTTACTAAGTGTAGAACTTTGGCGTTCTAAGTCGCCAAGTGCTTCTTCAATACTAAGCGATTGTTGAGCGTAGTCCAGTGCTTTGCTAAAATTGCCTATGCGCTGGTAGCAAGCACAAATTGTAGATAAAAAATCTGTTTGTTTAATTGTGTCGTTAATAGAACGTGCTAATTCAACTCCGCGTTTTGATGCTTTTATGCAATCGTTAAAGCGCGAAGCATCAAAATAGTGGTTAGTTAGAGAATTTAAAAAGATAAGTTCAACCTCTTCTAATGGTTGTGAAGTAGTAAAGGTTGCATAATTGTCGGCTTCGCCCAGCTTGTTTAGTTCTGAAAATAAGCCATTTGCAGCCGCTAACTTGTGAGAAGGCAAGAGCGCAGTGTTGAATAGATTATATAAGCTATCGATGGAGTTAGCATATAATCCAACCGACACAAGTATGCATAAAAAAAGTAAAAAGGGCTTTCGCATAACAGTTTATTGGTGTAGCAAAAGTATGATAAATAATAGCCTTTTAAATAGAATAAGTATTATGATAGCAAATCTGTTGACGGACTGTGTGTTACAGACGATAAGATAACAAGATTCTTGTTTTCGATAGATGTTTTGTGTTGGATAAATGAGAATAGACAATTCTCGTTTAGTGTGAGCGATATAAAAGCATGAACATTGAAAAAGCAAAGCACGTTTGCTAAACATCTGTTGTTCTAAGTAAAATGCTTCAGATTTTGGGTTTTCAACAAAATGAACATTTAAGAGCGTTTTATCAACAAAGTGGGTAAAAGTGGAGCAAAGTGTGTAAATGTGGGAGATTATGTACTACATTTGCCAAATGTGTATTAGTGACTGGAAATGGCAAATTTTATAGGTGATTTCAAATGTAAGCTTGATGCAAAAAACCGCATCTTGTTTCCTGCGGCCTTGAAGAAACGCTTGGCTGCTGGCGAGATTGGTTTTGTAGTCAAGAAAGACCTATTTGCTTCATGCTTAGTTCTTTATACCAGTCAAGAATGGGAGCGTCAAAATGCAATAATTAGAGCGCAACTCAATCCGTTTAACAAAGAGCACAATCGTTTTTTGCGTGGTTTTTATCGCGGTACGGCCGAGGTGGAACTTGATGCAAGTGGGCGTTTGTTGATTCCAAAAGAGTTGCTTGTTGCCGCGGGTATTGATAAAGATGTGGTTATGCTTGCGCAAGATGCCAAAATTGAAATTTGGGCAGAGAGTGCATATAACGCATCGGAAGAAGATGCTGACGATTTTGCTGCGCTTGCCGAGAAAATTATGTGTGGTTCGAAAAATGTTGCAGAATAATGGAGCCATATCACACATCGGTACTGTTGCACGAGAGTGTTGACGGTTTGTCTATACGCCCAAACGGGGTTTATGTTGACGTTACTTTTGGAGGTGGCGGCCATTCGCGCGAAATACTTAAACGGTTAGGTCCTCAAGGTAGGCTTATAGCCTTTGATCAAGATAGTGATGCTTTGGCTAATGCTCCAGCCGATAATCGCTTGGTGTTAATACATGGCAACTTTCGCTTTTTGAAAAATTATTTGCGCTATGCAGGCTACCCTCAGGTTGATGGATTGCTAGCTGACCTTGGAGTGTCGGGGCATCATTTTGATAGTCAAGAGAGGGGGTTTTCTTTCAGGTTTGATAGCAAACTTGATATGAGAATGAATCAACAAGCCAAAACAACAGCAGCAACAATTGTTAACACATACACAGTAGATCAGCTTGCTAATTTGTTTCGCCTTTATGGCGAGGTTGATAATGCTGGTAGAATTGCAAAATTGATAGAAGCATATAGGTCTAAAAATCAAATTGTTACCGTTCAGCAATTAAAAGATGCTATAGCAGATGCAACACCTCAAAAAGCAGCGCCCAAGTATTTGGCAAAAGTATTTCAAGCATTGCGTATTGAGGTAAATAATGAGATGCTTGCGCTTAGAGAAATGATAGAACAAAGTGCGCAAGTGATTAAGCCAGGGGGAAAACTAGTGGTAATAACCTATCACTCGCTAGAAGATAGATTGGTAAAAAATTTTGTGAAAAATGGCCAGTTTGAAGGTCAGCCAGAAAAAGACATATACGGAAATGTAAATACACCATTTCGGGCCGAAAACCGCAAGGTTATTGTGCCAAATGATGCGGAGTTAAACGAAAACAGTCGAAGTAGAAGCGCAAAACTGCGCATTGCTGAAAAAGTGTGAAGGAGAAAAAGACATGGCAAATGAGCAAAATTTTGGCGATGCAATTAGTCGTTTGATAATGAAATTCAAACGCGTTTCGTTTTTCGAAATGCTTATTACCAACAAAGGCGTGGTGGCTTTGCTTTTTGGATTGCTGATGGTTTACATAAGTTATGGTTATGTGGCTGAAAATCTTTTGCGCCGTACACAAAAGATACAAAAGGAACTTAAAGAACTACGAGCCGAGTCAATTACTCGCGCATCAAACTTAATGTATATAAGCAAACAAAGCGAAGTGTTTCGCTTGGTAAATGAACATAACCTAGGATTGTACGAGGCAGTTGAACCTCCGTTTAAGATAATTGTTGAAGAATAATGCCAACAAAAACACCAAATAGTAACCAAAGTACCAATAAGCAGCCAAATGCTATTAAGGTAAAAGGATTGCATGGCAGGGTATTCCTTGTTTTTGCACTACTTGTGCTTTTGGGTGTTTATATACAAATGCGCATTGTTGGGTTACAGTTCTTTGGCAACGAAAAGTGGGTAAAAATGATTAAGGACCAAATGCAACAAGAACGTTACATTGAGCCAGTGAGAGGTGATATTTGTGACGAGCATGGTCGCATTATGGCAACATCGTTTCCCATTTACGAAGTTAGGTTTGATACCCGATGCACCAGCAACGAAGTGTTTGACCGCAATGTTGATTCGCTAGCCATTTGTTTAGCAAAGTTGTTTGGCGACAAGTCTCGACAAGAATACAAGAACTTGCTTGTAAAAGCTCGCATTGAAGGCAAACGTAATTTGTTTGTTCACAGAGCCGATTATATTCAGCTAAAGCAAATGAAAAATTTCCCAATTTTTAGGTTGGGTCGATTTAAAGGTGGATTTATTGCTAATGCTGAAAATGTGAGAAAAATGCCGTTTAAATCGTTGGCTCGCCGCACCATTGGGTATAAACTAAAAGACGGAACTCGCATTGGCCTTGAAGATGCCTATGATAAAGAATTGACAGGTGAACGCGGAACATATTTCGCTTATCGTATTGAGGGCGGAACGTGGGTGCCCGTATATTCAGAAAATACCACTGAAGCAAAAGATGGTTACGATGTTATTACAACCATCGACATCGATTTGCAAGACGTTGCTCATTCGGCTTTGTTGCAACAATTGCGCAAACACAATGCAGGCTACGGAACAACCATTTTAATGGAGGTGGCTACTGGCGACATAAAAGCTATTGTGAACCTTACAAAGGTTGATGAGGGTGAGTATGCCGAAACTTACAATTATGCAATAGGCACATCAGCTGAACCTGGTTCAACAATCAAATTAGCCTCACTTATTGTTGGATTGGAAGATGGCTGCTTTGATTTGCAAGATACTGTGCAAACGGGTAATGGAATGTATCGCATTTACAATCACGTAATTAGAGACACTAAACCCCACGGAACCATTACAGTTAAAGAGTCGCTTGAAATGTCGTCGAATGTGGGCGTTGCAAAGTTGATTTTGAAACATTATAGAAAAGACCCAAACCGGTTTATCGACAAATTATATCAAATGTCGTTGGGCGCACCATTGGGAATTGAAATTAAAGGCGAAGGTGAGCCTATGATTATTCGACCATCAAACAAATTTTGGTCGGGAGTGTCGTTGGCACAAATGGCGTATGGCTACGAATTGCGACAAACACCATTACAAATACTTACCTTTTACAATGCGGTGGCAAATGGCGGAAAAATGATGAAGCCTCGTTTTGTTAAACAAATTCAAGATCACGGACGAGTTGTGCGCCGCATCAATACGCAAGTTATTAATCCAAGCATTTGCTCAAAAAGCACAATAAAAAAAGCACAAGAAATGCTTGAAGGTGTGGTTGAAAACGGCACAGCTAAAAATTTAAGCAATTCGAACTACAAAATTGCCGGTAAAACAGGTACAGCACAAATTGCAAACCGCTCGGGTGGCTACATTCACGAGGGGCACAAAACATATAATGGTTCGTTTGTGGGTTATTTTCCTGCCGATAATCCAAAATACTCATGTATAGTGGTAGTATCGGCCCCAACAAGTGGAGTATATACTGGTAACCTTGCAGCAGGCCCAGTGTTTAAGGCAATTGCCGACCGAGTTTATGCAACAAACCGCGATTTAAACAATGGCAAGCGTATTACCGATTCAATCGCACCAAGCGAGTTTATTCCAGTGACAAAAGACGGTTGGGCAAAAGACACTCGTTTCCTTGTTAACAAACTTAACATTCCATACTCACAAGAGAATGCAAAAGGCGATTGGGTATCGACAACCAAAACCGATTCGATGATAAGGTTGGCAACTCGTAACCAACCCGAAAACGCAGTGCCAAATGTTAAGGGAATGGGTTTGAAAGATGCAGTCTTTTTGCTTGAAAACAAGGGATTGCGCGTTAAGGTAGAGGGACGAGGCGCAGTACGTCAACAGTCAATTGCGCCAGGTAGCCTTTATCGAAATGGTGATGTAATAACACTAAAACTATCGTAACGATGGATAAAAATATATTGTTCGAAGACATTAAGATTAAGCAATGGATAGGAAAGCAAGACATTGCCGTAACCGAAGTGATTGCTGACTCGCGTAAGGCTGCTAGTGGTAAGTTATTTGTGGCAGTTCGTGGAGTAAATGTCGATGGACACACTTTTGTGCCACAAGTGATTGAGAATGGTGTAAAAGTGGTGGTTTGCGAAGAATTGCCAGCCAACTGCCCTGCCGATGTAACTTTTATTGTTGTTGACGATTCGGCTCAAGCTTTGGGTCAATTGGCATCAAACTGGAATGGGCGTCCAAGCGAAAAACTAAAACTGGTTGGTATAACTGGCACCAATGGAAAAACAACAACAGTTACTTTGTTGTATCAAATGGCGCAAAAACTAGGTTACAAGGCCGGTTTGTTATCAACCGTTCGCAATATCGTTGACCGAACAGTTTATCCTTCAACACAAACCACACCAGACCCATTGTTGCTTCACTCGTTGTTGGCGCAAATGGTTGAGGTTGGTTGCGATTATTGTTTTATGGAAGTTAGTTCGCATGCTGCACATCAACGCCGAATTGCGGGGTTAAAATTTGCAGGAGGCATTTTTTCAAACCTTACACAAGACCATTTGGATTACCACAAAACATTGGCTGAATATTTAAAAGCCAAAAAGATGTTTTTCGATGGCTTAGACAAAGATGCTTTTGCAATAGTTAATGCCGATGACAAAAACGGACTTGTAATGTTGCAAAACTGTGCGGCTCATAAGTACACATACGCACTTAAAACAATGGCCGACCACAATTGCAAAATTATTGAATCGGGATTTGAAGGAATGCAACTTAACCTTGACGGAACTGATTTGTGGACACGTTTCGTTGGCAAGTTTAATGCCTACAACTTAACTGCAGTATATGCAGCATCGCTCAAATTGGGATTCAATCGCGACGAGGTGCTTTCGGTTTTAAGCAACATGGATTTTGTTGATGGCCGTTTTCAATGTTTCCGTTCAAAGAGCGGCAAAACAGCAATAGTTGATTATGCTCACACACCTGATGCATTAGAAAACGTGTTGCAAACAATAATCGATATTAACGACGGAGAACACCATATAATAACAGTTACCGGAGCTGGAGGCAACCGCGACAAAACAAAACGTCCAATTATGGCTGCCATTTGTGCCAAAATGTGCGATAAGGTTGTTTTAACATCTGACAATCCACGCAACGAAAAGCCAGAAGATATTATTGCCGATATGCGTGCCGGAGTTTTGCCTCCGTTTGATAAAAAAGTGCTTTCTGTTGTTGACCGCACTGAGGCCATACGAACTGCTTGTATGTTGGCGCAACCTGGCGATATAATACTAATTGCAGGCAAAGGCCACGAAACTTATCAAGAGGTTAATGGCGTGAAACATCATTTTGACGACCGCGAGGTTGTTGCTCAAATTTTTGAAAACGAATAAACAATTAACTTATAACCAGTTATGCTTTACTATTTTTTTAAGTATCTAGACACTATTGACATTCCAGGAGCAGGTATGTTCCAATACATTTCGTTCCGTGGAGTTTCGGCATTTATTCTTGCGTTGCTCATTTCAGCATTTTTTGGAAAGAGCATCATTCGCCTATTGCAACGAAAACAAATAGGCGAAGAAATTCGTGACCTTGGACTTGAGGGCCAAGTACAGAAAAAAGGAACTCCAACCATGGGTGGCATCATCATTATTTTGGCAACACTTATTCCTGTGCTGTTGTTTGCGCAACTTAATGTGTATGTTATTCTGCTAACAGTAACAATGCTTTGGCTTGGTGCCCTTGGTTTTGCCGACGACTACATTAAAGTTTTTAAAGGTGACAAAGAAGGAATGAGCGGCAAATCAAAAATTATTGGTCAAGCTGGTTTAGGTTTGGTAGTTGGCTTAACACTATTCATGAGCGACGACGTTGTAATTCGCGAAGTGAACCGCGTGCCAGTTGAAACAACTGTTACCGACTCGGTAGGTAATGTTATAAGCACTGAAACCGATTATCAATATCAAATAGTTGATGTAAAAAGCACTAAAACAACCATACCATTCTTTAAAAACAACGAGGGCGACTACGCAGGTTTGGTTTCGTTTCTTAATGCCGATTTGGCAAAACGTTGGGCTTGGGTAATATTCATCTTAGTGGCTATGTTCATCATTATTGCAGTGTCAAATGCTGCAAACCTTACCGATGGACTAGATGGCCTGGCAACTGGAACTTCGGCTATTATTATGGCGGCACTTGGTGTGTTGGCTTATTTGGGTGGACATATTATCTACTCGTCGTACCTTAACATTATGTACATACCACACACCAGCGAACTAGTGATTTTTGCTGCAGCTTGCATTGGTGCTTTGGTTGGTTTCTTGTGGTACAACTCGTTCCCTGCACAAGTGTTTATGGGCGACACTGGTAGCCTTAGCCTTGGTGGAGTAATTGCTGTAATGGCCATTATGATTCACAAAGAACTACTTATTCCAATCCTTTGCGGTATATTCTTTGTCGAAGACCTTTCGGTTATCATACAAACATCGTATTTCAAATACACAAAAAAGAAGTATGGCGAAGGTCGCCGCGTTTTCTTAATGGCACCATTGCATCACCATTACCAAAAGAAAGGCATTCACGAGGCAAAAATTGTTACCCGTTTTTGGGTTGTGTGCATCATTTTGGCTGCTGTAGCAATTGCTACTTTAAAAATCAGATAATCAGTAAATTGAAATGAATAACAAAGGTTACATAGTAGTTCTTGGCGCAGGCGAAAGCGGCGTTGGTTCGGCAATATTGGCTCAAAAACAAGGTTTTGATGTGTTTGTGTCAGACTTTGGCACCATTGCCGAAAAGTACAAGAAGGCGCTAATTGAAAACAACATTGAGTGGGAAGAAAAGCAACACTCAATGGAAAAAATTTTGGCAGCCGACGAGGTGATTAAAAGCCCTGGCATTCCAGAAAAAGCACCAGTTGTGAAAGAATTACGTGCCAAAGGCATAAACATTATAAGCGAAATAGAGTTTGCCGGTCGATACACCAATGCAAAAACAGTTTGCATTACTGGTAGCAATGGCAAAACCACAACCACATTGCTAACCTACGATTTGCTTAAACGTGCCGGACTTAACGTTGGTTTGGGCGGAAACGTAGGCAAAAGTTTTGCGTGGCAAGTAGCAACCGAAAACTTCGACTACTATGTGCTTGAACTTAGCAGCTTTCAACTCGATGGCATGTACAACTTTAAAGCCGATGTAGCTGTTCTTATGAATGTTACCCCCGATCACCTTGATCGCTACGAGTACAAGTTTGAAAACTACCTTAACTCTAAGTTCCGCATTATGCAGAACATGGACAAAGACTGCTACTTTGTTTACTGCCAAGACGATCCTGCAACAATGGAAAAAATGGCAACCATTTGTTCAAAAACAAACCTTGTGCCTTTCAGCCTCGAAAAACAAGTTGAGGTTGGAGCATGCCTATCTTCTGACGAATCACAAATAAACATACACCTACAAAACAACGATTTTATTATGAACTACAACGAACTATCTCTACCTGGCAAACACAATGCCTACAACTCAATGGCTGCCGCTATTTCGGCCAAAGTGTTGGGAATTAAAAACGAGTACATACGCGAGAGCCTTACTTCTTTTCAAGGTGTTGAGCATCGTTTGGAGCACGTACTTAAAGTTCACAAAATTGATTTTATCAACGACTCAAAAGCCACTAACATTAACAGTACTTGGTACGCTCTTGAAAGCATGCACCAACCTACTATTTGGATTGTGGGAGGAAAAGACAAGGGTAACGACTACACAACCCTTTTGCCTTTGGTTCGTCAAAAAGTTAAAGCTATTATCTGTCTTGGTGTTGACAATACTCCAATTCACAAAGTGTTTGATGGTGTAATAAAAGATATTATTGACACTCAATCGATGGAACAAGCTGTAAAATCGGCCTATTTTATGGGTGAGGAAGGCGATGTGGTTTTGTTGAGCCCTTGCTGTGCTAGTTTCGATTTATTTGAAAATTACGAAGACCGTGGTCGTCAGTTTAAAGCTGCCGTTCGCAATCTATAAATAATTGTTTCAAACTTTTTTTTGAGCTGAATGGACAACCTCAAAGAACTGATAAAATCAAAGTTTGCTGCTGAAATTAAAGGCGACAAGATAATTTGGGCAGTTGCTGTTTTTTTGGCAATTGTGTCAATGTTGGCGGTTTATAGCGCCACAGGAACACTTGCTTTCAAAAAAGGTGGCAGCACTCTGCATTATCTTTTCCGCCATGGAATTTTTGTTGTGGCTGGCTTTTTTGTCATGTGGCTTGTTCAGCGAGTTCAAGGAAAAGTGCTTATTAAATGGCTGAATATTCTATCGCCCTTTTTGGTTTATGCCAGTGTGCCGTTGTTGCTTTTCACCTTGGTTAGTGGAGCATCGCTAAACTCGGCGTCGCGATGGATTTCAATTATGGGTTTCACGTTCCAAACATCAGACTTTGTTAAGCCAGCACTTATTATATACGTATCAACCATGTTAGCCAACATTAAAAATGCCAGCAACGAGGTTGAAATGCGTAAGCAGTTTTGGATAATGATTGGTTGGATTGCCATTATCTGTGCGCTTATTATGCCTGCCAACCTTTCAACTGCAGTAATGCTTTACGCCATTTGTTTGCTGCTAATTTTTATTGGCGAAGTTAAGATGGAGTTGGTTATGAAATTGTTAGGGCTTACTGCAGCGGCTGGCGTGTTGGTGTTGCTACTTATTTTCTTTGGTCCACAAGTGGGACGTGTTGCAACATGGAAAGCGCGCATTGAGCGTTTTGTATCAAACGACCCAAATGCTCACGATGCAGAGGAAAACTTTCAGGCCGACCGTGCAAAAATGGCTGTTGTAGGTGGCAGCCTTGTGGTGAGCGGTCCGTTTGGTCGCGGTCCAGGCAATAGCATTCAGCGTCATAGTTTGCCACACCCTTATTCCGATTTCATTTATGCCATAATTATTGAAGAATATGGTTTTTTGGGCGGACTACTTGTAATGTTTGCCTATTTTACGTTGTTCTTTAGAGCCATAAAATGCGCCATAAAGTGCAGTAGTATGTTCCCGCAGATGATGGTTATAGGTTTGGCGCTTAGTATGCTCATTCAGGCTTTATTTAACATGGGAGTTGCCGCTGGAGCTTTTCCAGTTACAGGACAAACCCTGCCTTTTGTTAGTATGGGCGGAACGTCAATTTTGTTTGTAAGTGTAATGTTTGGGCTCATTTTGAATATAACTGTAAACGGCGACATTCCTATTGAGACCGCCAAAAAAGCAAAGTGACACATAAAAAGAAATTAGTTTGACTTAAAAATATATTGAGATGGGAAACAAGAAACGCTTTATTGTTAGTGGTGGAGGTACTGGAGGCCACATCTTTCCAGCTATATCAATAGCCAAAGCCATTATGCGAATCGACCCCAACGCCGAAATAATGTTTGTAGGCGCTCACGGCCGTATGGAAATGGAAAAAGTACCAGCTGCTGGGTTCAAAATCATAGGTCTGCCTATTCAAGGTTTGCAGCGCTCGTCAATTTTCAAAAACATATCGTTTTTGCCCAAATTACTTATCAGCCTTTTTAAGTGCCGCAGCATTATTAAAGAATTTAAACCCGATGCTGTTATTGGTGTAGGTGGTTATGCAAGTGCGCCTTTGTTGCGAACTGCGCAACGTATGGGTATTCCTACTCTTATTCAAGAACAAAATTCTTATGCTGGAGTAACAAACAAATGGTTGAGCCGAAATGCAAATTGCATCTGTGTAGCATACGATGGAATGGAAAAATTCTTTCCAAAAGACAAAATAGTGTTTACTGGCAACCCAGTTCGTCAAGATTTGCAAAGCCTAACAGCAAGCGCTACCGATGCTACAAATTTCTTTGGCCTTAACCCAAACCTACGCACTGTGCTTGTGGTAGGTGGTAGTTTGGGTGCTCGTACCATTAACGATAGCATTGTAGCAAACCTTGATTTGCTACTAAAGCAACGCATACAAATTATATGGCAAACTGGTAAAATATATTACGATAAGGTGCTTACTGAGGTAGCAAAAAGCAATGTTGAAAACCAGCAAAACCTACACATCTATCAGTTTATAAACCGCATGGATTTGGCTTACACAGCAGCCGACGTTATTGTGTCGCGTGCTGGTGCTGGAACCATCTCTGAGTTGTGTTTGGTAGGCAAACCAACCATTTTGGTACCAAGTCCAAATGTTGCTGAAGACCATCAGACCAAAAATGCACAAGCACTTACTCAACGTGGTGCCGCTGTAATGGTTCCCGATTCGGAGGCTGTTGCTTCTATTGGCGACAAGATTAAAATGATGCTCGAAAATGACGACAAAATGGTGTCGATGCGTATAAAAATGCGCGAAATGGGAATAAAAAATTCCGACGAACTAATTGCAAACGAAGTATTTAAGCTTATAAAAAAATGAAACTGACCGACTACAATAAAGTATTTTTTATGGGAATTGGCGGCATAGGTATGAGTGCCTTGGCTCGCTGGTTTCGCAACGCCGGTTATGTTGTGGGCGGTTACGATCGTACAACATCAGAAATAACAAAAGCTCTTGAGGCCGACGGCGCTCAAATTATTTATACCGACGACGTGGCTTTGTTGCCTAACGATTTTGTATCAAGCAACAAGGCGCTTGTTGTTTACACTCCAGCCATACCAGCTAACAACGAGTTGCTTTGTTTCTTTAACAATAACGGTTTTTCGGTTGTAAAACGTTCAGTTGCTCTTGGCATCATTGCTCAGGCTACCACTGCAATATGCATATCGGGCACTCATGGTAAAACTTCGGTTTCAACCATGGTGGCTTGCATTTTAGATCAAACCGAAATTGGTGTAAACGCCTTTTTGGGTGGCATTAGCAAAAACTTTAACTCAAATGTGGTAATTCGCCCCGAATCGCCGCTCACAGTTATCGAGGCCGATGAGTTCGACCGCTCATTCCTTACTCTTTATCCGCAAGTGGCTGTTGTTACCGCTATCGATGCCGATCATCTTGACATTTATGGCACCAAAGCTGAGGTTGAAAAAGCTTTTTCGGCCTTTGTGTCGCAAGTAAAACAAGGTGGTGTAGTTATCCTAAAACAAGGACTAGATCGCAGTTTGTTTACAAACACTGGCGTAACCTACTACACATACTCGCTCAACCAACAAGCCGATTTCTTTGCATCAGACATTGCAATAGTAAATGGAGAATATCACTTTAACTTACATACTCCACGTGGTGTAATTGCCGATGTTTGTTTAGGAACATCATCACTTTATAATGTTGAAAATGCAGTTGCAGCAGCTGCAGCAGCAATGTCGGCAGGAGCAACCGATGAGCAAATTCGTCACGGAATTTTGTGCTATGCTGGTGTTCGCCGTCGTTTCGATGTTAAGGCCAAACGCGCCGACATTATTTACATCGACGACTATGCACATCACCCCGAGGAAATAAAAGCTTGCTTGCGTTCGGTGCGCGATATGTTTCCAACTCAACAAGTTACGGTTATTTTCCAACCACATTTATACACTCGCACACGCGATTTTGCAGCCGAATTTGCCGAGGCTCTTGACCTTGCCGACCGCGTTATAGTTACCGACATTTACCCAGCTCGCGAAGAGCCAATTGATGGTGTTACTCCCGATTTAATTTTGAGTAAACTGAAAAAAGCCGACCACTCGTATGTAACTTACAGCCGATTGCTAGCTGAGGTTGAACGAATTGGCAACGGTGTGTTGCTTACTATGGGCGCTGGTAACATCGATATGCTTATTAATCCAATTCACCAAATGCTTATTGAACGATAAATGAGTAATAAAGCGGAAAATACCAGCCGAAGGGCTATCAACAAACAAAAAGTGCTTGCAGCAGTAAAGCACACACTATTATTGTGTGCCATTGTTGCCTACGTGCTTGTTGCTTACTCAATGACGGCCGACCGCATCAATACTCAAACAATTAGCAAAGTGGTGGTAAACATCGACAAATCGGGCAATCGCTTTATTGGCCCCGACGACATTATAAATATGCTTTCCAATAAAGGAATGTCGCTAGTGGGACAAAACATGGAGTCGGTTAACATAAACACAATTGAACGCGAGGTGCGCAAAATGCCATCGGTGCGTAACGCCGAGGTTTACAGAACCATTGACGGCCGACTAGGAATACAAGTAACCCAACGACGCCCCATTTTGCATATCTACCCAACCAACGATGTTGATTACTACATTGACAACGAGGGCAGAGTAATGCCAAGTAGTAAAAACTACACTGCGCACGTTATTGTGGTTAGCGGGTACATTAACGAACGATACATTGACCACAACGGCGAAAACATTGCAAAAATGGCAAAACAAGGCAAGTCGAGCGGCAAATTGCTACCCGATTTGTACACCTTGGTTAATTTTTTAAACAGCGATAAAATATGGGCTGCCCAGTTTGAACAAATTTACATTAATCAACAGGGCGACATTGAACTTGTACCACGCATTGGAAACCATGTGGTGCTACTTGGCGATATTGACAATCTTGAAAAAAAATTCAGAAACCTATATGCCTTTTACAAGCAAGGTTTTGACAAGTATGGTTGGAACAAGTATCGCACTTTGAACTTGAAATACGAGAATCAAATAGTATGTGTTAAACGCTAAAACGAATGATTATGGAAGAAAACAAACAAATTGTTGCTGCTATTGATGTTGGTACAACCAAAGTTGTAGCAGTTATAGGCCGAAAAAACGACGAGGGCAAAATTGAAGTTATGGGTTTTGCAAGCGTCAAGTCGGAAGGAATGATGCGCGGAACCGTGTCAAATGTAATTAGCGTAACAAAATCAATAGGCGAGGCTGTTGAGGCTGCACAAAAGCAATCGGGTTTGCGCATAACCGAAGCTCATGTGGGCATTGCTGGTCAGCACATTAACTGCATTCAGCAAATGGGCTATCACATTCGCGAAGGAAAAGATTTTAGCACCCCATTTACTGCCGACGATGTTAAAAAAATCACTCGCAGTATGCTGAATATGTCGCTTAATCCAGGCGAACAAATCATTCAAATAATACCTCAAAGCTATTCGGTTGACAACGAAATAACCGAAAACCCAATTGGTATGCAAGGGTCGCGCCTTGAGGTAAACTATCATATTGTTACTGGCCGTCAGAGCTACATCAATATGTTAAAACAATGTGTTGAGGAAAACGGCATCAAGGTTCTTTCAATAACACTTGAACCAATTGTGTCGGCATGTTCGGTTTTGTCGGCCGACGAAATGGAACTTGGCGTTGCCTTGGTTGATATAGGCGGCGGTACCACCGATTTGGCTATTTTCCACGGCGGCAAAATTTGCTACACATCGTCAATACCTTTTGCGGGAAATACTATTACTACCGATATTCAAAAAGGCTGCGGTATTCTTCCACGCACTGCCGAAGAGATTAAAATTAAATGCGGAGCAGCTGTATTAACCGACCCAAAAGATAAACAAACTTGCATCACCATTCAAGGTTTGCCAGGTCGTCGTGCTTCTGAAATTACACTCGACACATTGTCGCAAATAATAGGTTCGCGTGTGGGTGAAATTTTCGACGAGGTGAAACGCCAAATAGTAAATTCGGGTTATGCCAACAAACTACCTGGTGGCATTGTGCTTACTGGCGGTGGTTCGCAACTTAAAAACCTGAAAACATTTGTGTCGTTCAAATTCGGAATCGACGTTGTTTTGGGTGTCCCAAAAATTCCAGTAACCAGCGCAATGGGCGACGAATATGCTCAAAAAATACAATCGCCAGAAAATGCAACAGCCATCGGCTTGCTACTTCGTGGTTTCAATGCGTTTGACAAATTGTCGGAACTTGAGTACAACATTGGCGAGTCGTTAGTTTACAACGAAGCTGAAGAGAAACTTGTTTCCGATAAAGCCGAAGAACTGAACGAGGTTAAAGCTGAGACCACTGCAAAAGCTGAAAAGAAAGACAAAAAGGGTCTTATTTCGTGGCAAAACTTCGGTTCAAAGTTCAAAAAAACAGCCGAAAATTTAGTAAATGCAGTGTTTACCGACCCCGATGAAGTGCCTTCGCAAACACCAAACGATAAAGAGACAAACAATTAAAACAATATAAATCTTTACTGATATGGAAGACGAATTGATGGAATTTGACATGCCACAAGGCAAAGACTCAATCATTAAAGTGATTGGTGTTGGCGGTGGTGGTGGCAATGCTCTTAATCACATGTTTGAGCGTGGCATCACTGGTGTCGATTTTGTTATTTGCAACACCGATAACCAAGCATTGAAACAAAGCCCAGTTCCAAACAAAATACAACTAGGATCAAATCTTACCAATGGATTGGGAGCAGGCAACAAACCCGAGCGTGGTCGTCAGGCTGCAATTGAAAGCCTCGACGACATTGCCGAAATACTTTCGCACAACACTCAAATGGTGTTTGTAACTGCCGGAATGGGCGGTGGCACTGGTACTGGTGCTGCTCCAATTATTGCAAAAGAGGCTAAAGACAACGACATCTTAACCGTAGGCATTGTTACTCTACCTTTCCGCGTTGAGGGTCCAAAACGCATGAAACAAGCTATGGAAGGCCTGAACGAAATGCGCGAAGTAGTTGACTCTCTTATAGTTATTGACAACGAAAAGCTCCGCGAGATTTATGGCAATTTACCAGCATCACAAGCCTTTGGTCATGCCAACGATGTGTTAGCCGATGCCGCAAAAGGTATTGCCGAAATTATTACCGTTCACGGTTTGGTAAATGTCGATTTTGCCGATGTTAAATCGGTAATGAGCAACAGCGGCGTTGCAATTATGGGTTCGGCAATGGCATCGGGCGACAACCGCGCTTACGACGCTGTAACCGAGGCCTTGCGCTCGCCTTTGTTGAGCAATCACGATATTAAAGGTGCCAGCAACATTCTTATAAACATTGCTTCAAGTCCCGAGCACGAGGTTACTCTTGACGAAATTGGTATCATAAACGACCACGCACAAGCTGCATCTGACAATAATGCCGACATTATTTGGGGCGACACCTACGACGAGTCGCTTGGCGAAAGCGTTTCGGTTACTATTATCGCTACTGGTTTCTCCGACAGCTTGTTGCAAGATTTGCCAATGCCTACTGTTGTTTCAAAACCAACACCCAAGGTTGATCAACCTGTTGACGAGCAACCAACTGCTGACAAAAACGAGCCAATTGACTTTAATTTTGACGATGCTGTTGAATCGTCAATGACCGACGAAATGGAGATTACAAGCGAGGCGGAAATGGAAACAAACCCAGTTATCTTCATTGAGCAAAATGTGGCTGAAACTGAAACTCAAGGTCAACTTGAATTGTTTACCATTGATCAAATTCCGCAAGTTGAAATTCCTGTTGCCGAGCGTCCAGCAAAACCTTTAGATTACGATACCGAAGAGAAACTTAAGAATTTGGAAAACGTGCCTGCATACATGCGTGCTGGCATAAAAATCGATTCGCAAGTTAACAACGAGAACTATCAACCCGAAGACGAGAGCCAACTTTCGCGCACAACAATTTCAACCGACAAAGACGGTAACATAAAACTGCGCCAAAACAACTCGTTTTTGTTCGATAATGTTGATTAGCAATTGTTCACTCATATTGCCAAAATTAAAATTGAAAAGTGCCGTACAACGGTCAAAGCATCAAAAAACTAAAAAATGAAAATTGAATTTTCAGCAAAGCAAATAGCCGAGGCTTTACAAGGTGAAGTTGTTGGCAACGAGGAAGTTAAACTTTATACTGTAGCCAAAATTGAAGAAGGCAGCGAGGGTGCTCTCTCGTTTCTTGAAAATCCAAAATACGAGCCATACATCTACACAACCAAATCGTCGGCTGTGTTGGTTAACCGCACCTTTAAGCCCGAACATCCAGTAACCGCCACTTTGATTTACGTTGACAGCGCTCGCGAGAGTTTTGCATCGTTGCTCGATATGGTTGCCGAGGCTCTTGTGCCCAAAAAATTTGGCATTGAGCAACCTTCGTTCATCGACCCAACTGCATCTTACGGCGAAGGCATTTATGTTGGAGCATTTGCCTACATTGGCAAAAACGTAAAAATGGGCAACAACGTTAAAATTTATCCTCAAGTTTATGTTGGCGACAACGTTGTTCTTGGCGATGACGTTGTATTGATGCCTGGCGTTAAAATTTACTATAACTGCGTGTTAGGTAGCCACGTAACCATTCATGCTGGTACCATTATTGGTGCCGATGGCTTTGGTTTTGCTCCAAACTCTGAAAACAACTACAAAAAAGTTCCGCAAATAGGCAATGTGGTTATTGAAGATTATGTTGAACTTGGCGCAAACACTTGCGTTGACCGTGCTACAATGGGATCAACCATTGTAAAACGTGGCGTAAAACTCGATAACCTTGTTCAAATTGGCCACAATGTTCAAATTGGCGAAAACACTGTTATGTCGGCTCAAACTGGCATCGCTGGTTCAACTAAAATTGGTCGCGATTGCATGTTTGGCGGACAAGTGGGCGTTGCTCCCCATATTACAGTTGCCAACGGTACCAAACTTGGTGCCCAAAGTGGGGTTAACTCATCGCTTAAAACCGAAGGCGCCGCTCTTATCGGCTCTCCAGTTCAACCTTTTGCCGATTGGACCAAAAGCTACGTGCACTTCCGTCGTTTCCCCGAAATTGTGAAACGCATTGATGCCATTGAAAAGAAATTAAAGGAATAATAAACAAATTCTTTAATGTTTTGCCCAGCAAGCCTTGGTTTGTTGGGCTTTTTTGTGCGAAATAGAAACTACTTGTAGGCTTATTGTGCGGAATATAAATTAAGTTTGCCTTTTATATATAAGAATATAATTCCAACAATAAACTATTTATGGCACACACATCAACACTTGATGAAACCGACATTCTTATTTTGCGCGAATTGCAGCAAAACAGCCGTTTAACCAACAAAGAATTGGCGGCACGTATTCATTTAAGCACCACTCCAACATTTGAGCGTACTCGCCGGCTTGAGCGCGATGGCTACATTAAACTCTACACCGCCATTATTGATGCCGACCGCATCGACCGCGGGTTTACTGTGCTTTGCAACATTAGTACAAACAACATTTTCAAAGATAAGATTGAAGATTTTCGCGAACAGGTTTCAAAATGGGACGAAGTTACCGAGTGCTTTAACGTAAGTGGCGAGTTCGATTTTGTAATGAAAGTTAGCGTAAGCAGCATGAAAGCCTATCAAGAATTTATAATTAACAAGGTTGGTGCCATTCAATACATTTCAAAAATCCAATCAACATTTATTATGGATACACTTAAAATGTCGTATGGTGTAAAATTGTAAATTATGAGAAAAGAAAGCCGCCAAATGAGTGCCGAATGGGCGCTCGAAGTACTAGATAAAGCACCTTATGTTACTGTGAGCATGGTAGATGCAAACGGATTACCATATTCAGTACCATTGTCGTTAGCCCGAATCAATGCCAACACATTTTATTTTCATTGTGCAACCGAGGGCAAAAAACTCGATATTTTGCAGGCCAATCCAAATGTGTGCCTAAGTGCTGTTTCAAAATGTAAACCTACGGTGGGACCAAAAGATGGCAGTTTTACGCTCGAATTTAAATCGGCCATTGCTTACGGAACCGCTCAAATGGTTACCAGCGAAACCGAAAAAATAGAGGCACTTAGGTGCATCTGCCAGCGTTTTTTGCCTAACCACATGGATGCGTTCAACACGTCAATTGAGCGCAGTTTGGCTCGCACTGCCGTTGTGCGCATCACGTTAACTGAACCGCCTGTTGGTAAACGCAAACAATACGATGCCAATGGCGACGAAATGAAATGGCAGCGAATGGAGTAAAAAACATAAACAAACAATAATCAGTCATTTTTACGCATAAATCATTCAGTATGAAAAAAATAGCAATCATTGCCGTTGCAGCATTTGTAGCTTGCTCGTGCAGTAAACAACAAATCGAAAATCAAACCGAATCATGGAGCATCGACCGTTTTGCCGACATTGAAGTGTTGCGCTACGAGGTCCCTGGTTTTGAAAACCTATCGCTTAAACAAAAAACATTGGTTTACTATCTTACCGAGGCTGCACTTTGGGGCCGCGATATTTTGTGGGACCAAAACTGCCGTTACAATTTGCGAATTCGTCAACTATGCGAAATGATTTTTACCAACTACAGCGGCAGCAAATCCGATTCAAACTGGATTGCCTTTGAACAGTACACCAAGCAAATTTGGTTTGCAAATGGTATTCATCACCACTACAGCTCGGCCAAATTCAATCCAAAATTCTCAAAAGAGTGGTTTGCTGCGCAAGTAAAGACACAGCTTGGCATTACACTTAATGCCAACGGCGAACTAATGCGTGCAATTTTCGACAACACTTATTTGCCAATCAAAGTAAACCAAGCCGATGGCGTTGATGTGATTGCCCAAAGTGCTGGAAACTTTTACCAAAACCTTACTCAAACCGAAGTTGAACAATACTATGCCGCAGCCAAAAACTCGGCCGACCCAAATCCCATAATGTTTGGTCTAAACTCGCAACTTGTAAAAACCGATACTGGCATAGTTGAGAATGTGTGGCGAGTGGGAGGTATGTATGGCGAAACAATTGAACGCATTGTTTTTTGGCTCGAAAAAGCATCGCAAGTTGCTGAAAACGAACAACAAAAGGCTTCAATCGACAAACTGATTTCGTTCTACAAAAGCGGCAACCTTACTGAATTTGATGAATATTCAATTCTGTGGGTAAAAGATTTGAATTCAAAAGTCGAATTCATAAACGGATTTATTGAAAGTTACAGCGATCCGCTTGGAATGCGCGGTTCGTGGGAGTCAATAGTTAACTTTAAGGACTCGGCCAACACTGCACGCACCGAACTTATTTCAACAAACGCCCAATGGTTCGAAAACAATTCGCCTATCGACAACCGTTTTCGCAAAACCGAAGTTAAAGGTGTTACCGCAAAAGTTATAACAGCCGCCATTCTTGCCGGCGATAGCTATCCTTCAACCCCAATAGGCATCAATCTGCCAAACTCAAACTGGATTAGGGCGCAACATGGTTCTAAATCGGTTTCAATCGACAACATTACTGCGGCCTACGATGCAGCATCAGCCGGCAGTGGCGCTGGTGCAGAGTTTATGTGGAGCAACCAGGAACTAAACATGGCCGACAAGTATGCTCACTATGTTGATAATGTTCACACCGATTTGCACGAGTGCTTGGGCCATGCTAGCGGCAAGTTGCTGCCAGGGGTCGATCCTGATGCGCTAAAAGCTTATGGCTCAACACTTGAAGAGGCTCGTGCCGATATTTTTGCACTTTACTACATGGCCGACCCTAAACTTGTTGAACTTGGTGTTATGCCCAACGCCGAGGCATACAAAGCTGGCTACTATCAGCAAATGATGAATGGTTTAATGACTCAACTTGTGCGCATTTTGCCAGGCGATAACATTGAAGAGGCTCACATGCGCAACCGCGCTCTTATTGCTTATTGGACTCTTGAACGTGCTCAAAAAGATGTTGCTGAAAATGGTGGACTGCCTGCTGTGGAGTTTGCTCGTCGCGATGGCAAAACTTTTGTCAAGATTAACAACTACGACAAACTTCGCTCATATTTTGGCGAACTGCTTGGCGAATTGCAACGCATAAAATCGGAGGGCGATTATGAGGCTGGCCGCAATTTGGTTGAAACATACGGAGTTAAAGTTGATACTGCCTTGCACAACGAGGTGCTTAAACGTTACCAATCGCTTAATCTTGCTCCTTATCGTGGCTTTGTTAACCCACGTTATGTGGCAGTTCGCAACGATTCGGGCGATATTATTGATGTTAAGATAGTTTATGGCGAAAACTACGTTAACCAAATGTTGCGTTATTCAAAAAACTATTCAGTAATGGCACAATAAATTTAGCATAACATAATTTTGCAAAAAGAGCTCGCTGCGGTGGGCTCTTTTTCGTTCTTTGTGTTTTTTATCTAATTTTGGAAGAGAAAAACCAACACATTACTCTGAAATGAAAATTGAAAACTCAATAGCGGCAAATTTTATTCGTAACCTTTATTTGGGAATTTATTTCTTCATTGTGGGCGCAACTGCTTCATTTGCCATCATTTACAAGAGTTTGACTTTATTTTACATCGGTTTAGCTTTGTTTGTGCTAACTTGTATTATCATATCGTTGTTGAGCTATCAGTTTTTAATTGTAGTGGTTGAGCCCGAGCGCATTTTTATTCGCTACAAAGGGCTTAATCCGTTGTTTTCCGAAAACTCGTCTATCGAAATTTTGGCCACTAATTTTGCTGGATACAAAATTCAGCCAGCAGTGTTTGGCTTACGAAAAAATTTGCATCTGTTTGTAAACACTCATGGCGGTGTGGCCGAATATCCAACCATTAACCTTAATCTGTTGGAACAAACTCAAGTTGAAAAGGTTGAAAAGGCTCTAACTCTTTTACAAACCACAACAAGCGCAAAATAAATGGACCAAACAACGCCTTCAACTCGCGATTGCCTTGCTCTTTGGGCTGTACCCAAAGTTGGAATACTCACTTTTCGAAAATTGCTTGCTAATGCTGGCAACATTCAAAATGTGTTCAAGTTTACGCGCACCGATTGGCAAAAATTTGGAGGAATAACCGATTCGGTTTACAAAGCCATTACCAAAACCGATTATTACAAAGTTGCCGACCAAACCTTAGAGTTTGCACAAAAATTTGGCATTCGCATCATCACTTGGTTCGATGACGATTATCCACACCGACTAAAGCAATGCGACGACGGACCGCTTGTTTTGTTTGTAAAAGGCGATGTAATTGAGAACAACCGCAAGTATATAGCAATGGTTGGAACACGCAACTGTACAAAATCGGGTGCGTCGTTTTGCGAGCATTTTGTTAGCGAGGTTAGCAGTCGCTATCCCGATGCTTGCATAGTAAGCGGTTTGGCTTACGGTGTTGACATTGCAGCTCACAAGGCGGCTCTCAATTGTGGGCTGAAAACATACGGAGTATTGGCTCACGGGCTCGATACCATTTACCCGCCAGCGCATCGCGATTATGCGGCAAAAATGGTTAAGTGTGGGGGATTGGTGTCTGAATTCTTGCCTGGAGTTTTTCCCGACAAAAGCAACTTTGTTCGTCGAAACCGCATCATTGCTGGTTTGAGCGATTTGGTTGTTGTTGTTGAGTCTGATGTTAAAGGAGGTTCGCTTATTACAGCCGAGTATGCCAACGACTACAATCGCGAGGTTTTTGCCGTTCCTGGCCGCTTCAATGATCAAATGTCGGCAGGTTGCAACTTGCTCATCAGAAACAATGCTGCTCATTTGGCATCAAATTTTGCCGACGTTGAGTACATAATGGGTTGGGACACCGAACGTAAACCTGTTCAAACCAAAATTGTTTTCGACCTTCAACCCGACGAGCAACGCATAGTTGATACTCTAAAAAAAGAAAACGAGATGCCAATTGATGAACTATGTAGGTTGCTTGGTATGCCAATGTCAAAACTATCGAGCATTTTGCTCACCATGGAACTCGATGGCTACATTAAATGCCTGCCAGGTAAGGTTTACACACTGAGTTAGTTGCTGGCAAAGGCTATTGCTGCAACCGATACTTTCACGTCTTTTATTTGTTTAAGAACCGATGCGCAGCCATCAATGGTAGCACCGGTGGTAAGCACATCGTCAACCAACAAAACGTGGTGACCGGCAAGTTGGTCGGTGTTGTGAGCTGCAAATACGTTTTGCGTGTTTAGTGCTCGTTCGTAGCGGCTTTTGCGAGTTTGGGTTTCAGTGTACTCTGCGCGATATAGCACGGTTGTATTAACTGGAATTCCAAGTACGTTAGACATTCCAATTGCAATCATTTCGCTTTGGTTGTACCCGCGCACCTTCATTTTCTTTTTATGTAAAGGCACCGGCACAATAAATTCTATTCCATTAATAAAATCGGAATCTTTTATATCGTTGGCAAACAATTCGCCAAGTTTTATGCCTATTTCGGTTTTGCCTTTGTATTTTAGTTGATGCACAAGATGTTGCACCATTCCCTCTTTAGCAAAATAGGTAAATGCTGTAGCTCGCTCAATTTTTGTTTTGCCCCAAAATGCTTGTTCAATAACATTGTCGGGCACCTTGTGCAAATTTGTTCGGGGCAATTTGTATTGACACTCAACGCAAATAGTGTCTTCGCCTTGCACAAGAGCGTTGCCGCAAGCATTGCAATTGTTTGGAAAAAGCAAGGCCCACAAATCGAGGCAAGTTTGTTTTACGAGACTTATAATCTTCACTTTTCAAAAATCAATTCTGATGCCGATTGATTTACATTAAGTTGAGCGCAACGTCCAAAAATCAGTGGGTAATTTGGGCGCTCGTGGCCTGCTGCAAAGTTGAATGCAATAGGGTAAGATTGGTTGCCAACAGCATCAAGCACAATTTGTTCAACTCCCATTTCAAACGACGGGGTACTGTCTTCGACGTTTGTAAAGTAACCCACAACAAGGCCGTTAAGTTTGTTTAAAATGCCGCCCGATTTTAGTTGCTGCATCATTCGGTCGATGCGGTAAAGAGGTTCGCACACATCTTCAATAAACAAAATTTTGCCAGCAGTGTCAATCTGATAAGGAGTGCCCATAAGCGAGCAGATGATGGAAAGATTACCTCCACATAGTTCACCTTTTGCGCTGCCTATGCGATTAAATTTGTTCGATTGCCAGTTATACTTCAAGTTTGCGTCAGTAAGCACGTCAAATAATTTGTCAACATCGCAATTGTTTGTTTGCGAAGTAAAGTTAATGGGCATTTGGCCATGTATGCTTTCAATGCCCATCAGGTTTAGTTTTGAGTGCAGAACAGTAATGTCGCTAAAGCCGATTATCCATTTTGGAAATTTTTGTAGTGCCGAAAAATCAACTTTGTCAACCATTCTAATAGCGCCATAACCGCCTCGAACGCAAAAAATTGCACTAATCGTTTCGTCGTCAATCATACGTTGCAAGTCGGCAGCACGTTGAGAGTCGGTTCCTGCAAAAATGCCGTGCTGTAAGTAAGTGCTTTCGCCGCGTATAACACAAAATCCTTTGTTTTCAATTTGTTGCACAATTGCAGCGTATTTGTCTTGGTCAATCCATCGCGAAGTAGCTACAATGGCCACGCGGCTTCCCACTTTTAAGTACTGAGGTGTAAGCATAGTTTAATGTGCGTTTTTGCCAAAATTATAAAACAATACTAAATGGAGTTTAGGTGCAAAAAAAAACGGCTGCCGAACTTTATGAGTGGCAACCGTTGTGATATTTTTTTGCGACAATTTGCTATTCTGCAACTTCTTCGTTGTCGCTTTCGCTTGCTGTTTTGCTTTTTATTTGGCTACGAATCTCTTTTCGAAGATTTTTAATGTCGCGGCTTAATGTTGATTTTGTACTCTCAAGCATTAGTTGGTATTCTTCGGTAGCAACGGCGCTATCGCGATGAAATTTTACCGATAAGCGAATTACAAGCAGTAGTGCAACAATGGATATTAATAATGCTAATGTTGCAATTAAAGTTAAACAGTTCATTTCTTATAGTTGATAATAATGGTTTATATAATCTTATTTGTAGTTGCCATAGGCATCGGCTACAATTAGAATGGTATTGTTAATTTTTTCAGATTTTTCGTTTACGCGTGGCATAAATACTTTGCCAACAAGAGCAATGCTTCCGTTTTTCATTTCAACTGCAGCTTGCAAGTCAGAACTTGAAGTAAAGTTGTAATCAAAGTCAGAGTCTGGTTTGTCGCTCGACTCCAAAGTTTTGTGAGTTTGAACTGAAAGTTGTTCGTCAAGAATAACATACGAGCCTTTTGTAACAACTTGGCGAGCGTCAACATAAAAGCACGAACCAAACAACAAAAGTTTTTTCGACGACAACCATATAATGCCGTTAGCGCTAAAGTCGTTTATGCTTGATGATGAGCGAACGTCACCATTTGGATTTAGTCGGCTTACTTTGGTTTGTGATGTTCCAACGGCATTTTTAGCATGGCAAATGTGGAAAATTTCGCCTTGTGGGTTCACTGTTATGCTTTGGGTGTAAAAGTTTGCTGGCATATCAAATCCGCTCTTTTTCCACAATACAGTTCCATCGGCTGTTGTTTTGTATATCACTGGTACATACTCGTTAGCACGAGTGTCGCTATATTTTTTACCAGCAATAATCACATCACCTTTAGCGTCAACCACCATAGCATCGGCCGATTCGTTGGTTTCGCTCGACACTTTTTTAATCCAAAGTTGGTTGCCTGTAGCATCAACACAAGCAAGTGTTATGCAGTTTTCGCCTTTCGATGTTTCGGTAACCAATTGCAAAATTTGGTTATCGTTCTTTTTGTAGGTAGAAATTAAAATAAACGAACTTTCGTGAGCTCCAGTAACCTCGCCAAGTTTGTTTAAACTGGCTGATAGTTGTAGTGTGTAGTTTTCAAGTTTATCGGTTTCGATGCTTGAAAAAACACTCACTTTGCCGTCTGCTGAAGTAGTTGCGCCTACAACGTCATACAAATTTTCAACAGGATAAAGGCGCTCAAGTGTACGCACTCCCTCTTTGTTCATTCCAATAAGTTGAATGGCATGGTTGCGGTAGCGCAAATCAGAACATTTGGAAACAACTAACAACGAGTTGTCGGGTTGCGCAATAACATTTGATACTTTAGTGTTGATGTATGTAGCATCGGTGTTTACGTAGTATGAAATGCCACGTTGTTGAGCATTTGCTGTAAAGAACATTGATGCGCAAAGCGCTGATGCTAAAACGATTCTGAGTTTCATATTCAATTAACTTTTTTTAACAATCGGCAAATATAGAAAATCTAAAAGTTTTGAGACCTATTTTTTATGTAGCGTAGCTTTTTTGGCGAGTTGGTTTAGCAAGTTCAAAATATATGAGCAAATTATTTAGCCATCGTTGTGGGAACAATGCCTTAATTATCAAACTTGATTATTAACTACAATAAACAAGAAAATGAGAGGAGCAGTTTTGTCATTAGGTAAAAATTGTATCTTCGCGCCGCAAAATTTTTATTGTCTAACGTGTGATGGGTGACTATGTCACAAGTAGCACATAATTTATGTAGAAATGAAAACTGTAGAAGTTAAAGCATCAGTTCGTAAAGAATTGGGCAAAAAAGCAACTCGTGCTTTGAGAGCAGAAGGTAAAGTTCCTTGCTCGTTGTATGGTGGCGAATCGGCACAATCAATCGCAGTGCCAGTTGAGTCTTTCCGCGCTTTGATCTACACTCCAGACATCTGCACAGTTAATCTTGATGTTGATGGCAAAGTGTGCAAAGCTATCTTGAAAGATGTTCAATACCATCCAGTAACTGACGAAATTGAGCACGTTGATTTCCTTGAGGTTAGCGACTCAAAACCAGTTGTTATGTCAGTACCAGTTGTTTTGAACGGTTTGGCTGATGGTGTTAAAAAAGGTGGTAAGCTTGTTCTTAAGCTTCGCAAAATCAAAACCAAAGGTTTGATTAACGCTATCCCAGACACTCTTGACATCGACGTTACCTCTCTTGACCTTGGTAAGTCAGTTAAAATTCAAGACCTTAACTATGAAGGACTTGAACTTATGGAGGCTAAAAACGTTGTTGTTTGCACCGTTAAATTGACTCGTAACGCTATTTCAGCTGCTCAAGCTGCAAACAAGTAATTTAACTGCAAGTGAAATATCTGATTGTTGGCTTGGGTAATATAGGCGACGAGTACGCCGAAACCCGACATAACATAGGATTTAAAGTATTGGACGCCTTGGCTAAGGCGTCCAATATTTCTTTTTATGAAGATCGTCGCGCTTTTCGTGCCGAACTAAAACACAAAGGCCGCACGCTTATTCTTATTAAGCCTACAACTTATATGAATCTTAGCGGCAAAGCTGTTGCTTATTGGATGCAACAAGAAAAAATTCCTCTTGAAAATCTTTTAATTATTGCCGACGATTTGGCTCTTCCGTTTGGCAAAATTCGCATTCGAGCTAAAGGTAGCGAGGGCGGACACAATGGTTTGAAGAGCATTACCGAATCGCTTTCAACTCAAGATTATGCGCGCCTGCGTTTTGGTGTGGGCAACGATTTTGCTCGTGGCAAGCAAGTTGATTATGTGTTAGGCGAGTGGAGCGATGAGGAAAAAGCGCAAATTGACGACCGCATCAAAGTTTGTACTGGTGCTATTTTGTCGTTCCCATTCGTTGGCATAACTGGCATCATGAACCAGTTCAATAACAAGTAGTTAAAATACTATTCCCCTTTTTAAGGCTCTTCATAAAAATGCGTAGATAGCATCAAATAAAGAAGCCGGTCAAAACGTTTATAATGTACCACCAAAAGTAAACGTTATGCAGACCTAGCCACATCATACTATCTGAAAGAAGAACTGCGCAGGGTGTGGAACCAGGCTGACAAAGAATCTGCCACGACCATCCTGCACAATTGGGTCAATGAGGCCCGTGAATCCGGAATAAAGAATATGAAGAAGCTTGCCGACACGATAGATCTGCACAGGGACGGTATCTTGGCCTACTACGACTATAGGATTTCCAGTGGGAAGGTCGACGGTGTCAACAATAAGATCAAGACCATCAAACGGCAGGCGTATGGCTTCCGTGATGACAAGTATTTCATGCTGCGCATCCTTTCGATGCATGACGACATCTATGCAAAATTATGATGAACCTAAAAATCGGGTCCGATTCCGCGCGACCCGACATCAGTAAAACACATTCGCAAAGGAAAGAATGTGCTTCACTTCAAAACAATCTATATTTAACTTTCAAAACATAACACCACTTTCTTATAGCACAATGACCAAAATCTGCGCAATCAGCACTCTCAGAAACATTGTTAGCGGATATACCGTAGAATAAGCAACGCTTGCCTGCCCATCACTGCACAAACTATTGCTGTAAGCCAATGCTGGAGGGTCAGTCATTGATCCAGAAATCAGTCCCGCTATAGTGTAGTAGCTCAGGCGACAGCAAAATCTCGCCACCAATCCCACAGTCAAGCAAGGCACAACCGTGATAATAAATCCAAAAATCACCCATAGATAACCCCCACCAACAATTGTCTCAACAAAACCCTGGCCAGCGCCAATTCCCACAGCCGCCATAAACAAGCTGATGCCTATTTGTCTGATCATCAAGTTCGCAGAAGGTGTCGTGTGTGTTGGAATGTGCAAGCGAGGACCAAAATAAGACAAGAGTATTGACACAATAAGCGGCCCTCCCGCAAGACCCAAGCGAATAGCAATCGGTATCCCCGGAATATGGATGGGGACCATGCCCAAAATGACGCCCATAGCAATACCCATAAAGATAAAAAACAAATGTGGCTCATTGTCAGTTATTGTGCTCGCCTCATTGATGGCATTGACCTTCTGCAAGTTAGAACCATTTCGATCAGCATTCTCCTCAAAAAGGACATCTTCGGCATCGTTGTTTACTTTAAAAATGCACCTTAGCACCGTTATGCTGAGAATAATGCCCACCACAGCAAGCGGATAAGCCACTGCATAGCCCTGAGCAAATAAGGAATTTGGCGTCCCATTATGTATGTCCGCAAAAGTCTGTTGAGCAGCCCCAAGGCCAGGAGTATTAGTCACCGCTCCATACAAAACACCCACCATCGAAGCGGGATCTTCCTTAAATATCCGTTGAATGCCAACCGTCATCCCACACCCCAGCATCACGATAGCAGTTGCCAGCACATTCAGCAGCACACCTCCTTTTTTAAACGACCGGAAGAATCCAGGGCCCACCTCAATACCAATAGAATAAATGAATAGTATCAATCCAAACTCCTTGATGAAATGAGCAGTCTCCTCATCAAGATTAAACCCCAACTGACCAAACACAATACCCACGAACAATATCCAAGTCACACCGAACGAGATGCTCTTGAAACGAATACGGCTGAGCACTATACCTATTGCAATGACCAACGCAACGAGTAGCACCGAATGCGCCACGCCTTGCTGGATGAAAAGATTTTTGAACCAATTCATAGCGAAAAAAAATAATAATAAATATTTGATTAAATAATTGCGAGACGGGACAACCTATAGGTCAAACTTTCTCAGGCATAGTTCCTTCTCCAAGTTGACAGTTCTGATAAATTCCCTCGCAGCACATTTCATATACACGCCGCTTTTGATGTGATAGCAACCATCCATCTGGCAACCATCGCCCTCAATCGGAATTGTGACCAAACTTTGTCCTCTTTTTATCGTGGCGTGCGAAACCAATGTCACCAAGTGCGATGAGGCCACCAAATCGAGCAGAAGCGATATATCGTTCACCTCAATCTGCACATTGAACTTGTTCCCGCCTCGCGAAATCATCTCGTCAAAAACACTACGCGCCTGCATGCCTTCCGACGGAAGAGCAAGCTGACATCGACTCAAGTCAGCAAGTGTCATCGTCCGATGATTCGACATCGGATGTGTGTCCGACATCACTGCGCTTAGCCGATTGAAAAACAAAGAGTACGACTCAATGTCGTTGTATTCCTCCAAAGGTCGATAACTAAAGACAAGGTCCACTTCTTGTTTTCCAAGCATAGTCATCAACTCATCAACGGGATGGCAAAAAATATTCACCTTCACACCCGGATATTTTCGGATGAATTGCAAGAGCACATCGCTCAAAATAGGCGAGAAAGTATAAGTTGTGCCAATATTGAGCGTCCCCGAAACAAGACCTTTCACATCTCGGATGCGATCTATGCAAACGCCTGCTTCTAGCAACGTTTTCTTTGCCGTAGGGAGAAATGCTAAGCCAACATCAGTGAGTTTCACATGCCGATTATCTCGTATCAGAAGAACAGCATCGAGTTCTTCCTCTAGCTGCTTAATCTGCTGCGAGAGGGTGCTTTGTGTGATGTTCAGTGCCTTTGCGGATTCCGAGAAGCTGCAAAGTTCTGCCACCTTGACAAAGTATTTCAACTGTCGTAGTTCCATTGTCCTTCTATCGTTTGTTATCCCTGTCGATGTTGAATTCTTTAATCTTGAAATATGCGCTGAAGACAAAAGCCAGCAGCAGAACAACAAGAATAATCGGCCATACGGTAATCATTAACATTTTCATAACGTGCCTTCCTTTTTTTTATTGTGTTTCACTTCTGATTATCGGCTCCGGAACCGATTTTGCCTTTGGGAAGATTTTCTACTTTCCGTCCCATTGCGGATGCAAAATTACAGTCGTTCGCCCTTGTGGCAAACAATCAGCATACGATTCTATCAATAGCAACTATCGGTAAAATCGTACAATGCAAATACACAATCCAATAAAGTTATTTTTCCCATCCTCCAATCTGCCCCTCAACCCGACAAAAATTCCCAAGAGAGATTCTTCAAGGCCGAAAAATCCCAGAGTCTCCACCCCAAAAACAACATTTTCCCCCAAACCAATCTCTCAAGAATAAATCTCTAGAGTTTATGCCAACTTTATGCCAGTCTTATGCCAAAAACCAAAGTTAATGCCAAGTTTATGACATTTTTAAGGTTCTTCATAAAAATGCGTAGATAGCTGCGCATCCTTTCGATGCATGACGACATCTACGCAAAATTATGATGAACCTTTTTTATTTCTTAGTAGAGGCGACGAGAATAGAAAGTCGTTTAGTTCTGCGTTGTCGGTTTTGGTTAATTGGTTGCGCGGGCCGTTCCACCAAAGTTGACCTTGGTATATGAATGCTACTTGGTCCGAAACCTCAAAAATTGAGTTCATGTCGTGAGTATTCATCACTGTGGTGATGTTGTATTCTTGCGTTATCTCTTTAATAAGTTGGTCAATAACCATTGATGTTTGTGGGTCAAGTCCTGAGTTTGGCTCGTCGCAAAAAAGATATTTTGGGTTGAGCACAATGGCGCGCGCTATTGCCACACGTTTTTGCATGCCGCCACTAATTTCGCTTGGAAACAGGTGATTTGTGTTTGGCATATTCACCCGTTCAAGACAAAAATTGACGCGTTTCAACTTTTCGGCACGCGTTTGAGTGGTGTGAATGTCAAGCGGAAACATTACATTTTCTTCAATGGTGAGTGAGTCAAATAATGCACAGCCTTGAAATAGCATACCTATTTGTTTTAATAGGTTTTTGCGATCGTTTTTTCTTAAACCAATTAGATTGGTATCGTCGTAAAAAACGTTGCCAGAGTCGATAGAGTGCAGGCCAGTTACCGATTTAATAAGCACCGACTTGCCCGAACCACTTTTGCCAATAACAGCATTTATTTGTCCAGCATTGAATGTTGTGCTGACATTGTTCAAGATTTGTCGGCCATCAAAACTTTTGCAAAGGTGTTCAACTCGTATCACGATAGTAAAAGTTGGGTTAACATTAAATCGGCTACAAGAATCAGAATAACCACACTCACAACGGTTTTGGTGCTTGCTTTGCCCACTTCAATTGCTCCGCCTTCAACATAGTAGCCATAATATGCTGATACGGTGGAAATTATGAACGCAAAAAACACCGACTTTATTATTGAATATGTAATGTAGTAAGGCTCAAATGCAAATTGTAGGCCGTTAACATAATCGGTCATGGTGGTGTTTGCCGAAAAGGTTATAGACATTGCGCCGCCCAATATTCCAGTAATCATACTTAGCAAAACCAACACAGGCATAAAAGCCATAAAACTTATCACTTTGGGTAGCACAAGAAATTGGGCGCTGTTAACTCCCATCATTTCCATTGCGTCAATTTGCTCCGACACGCGCATCGATCCAATTTCAGAAGCAATGTTTGACCCAACCTTGCCAGCCAAAATGATGCACATAACGGTACTCGACAATTCGAGCAACAATACATCGCGGGTTGAAAGACCAACCAAGTAGCGTGGAATAAGTGGGTTGACAATGTTGTACGACATTTGGATGCAAATAACCGCACCAATAAAAAACGACACTATTACAGTGATGGCAACCGAGTTTAGCCCAGTTTTTTGCAATTCTTTTAAAAATTGCTGGCCCCATAGGCTGTTGCGTTGCGGGCGCTCAAAAACAGTGGCCAAAAATGCCAGATATTTGCCTAGATGTAAGAAAAAGTTGCGCATTGTGTTATAAAAAACGCGTAAAATTAGAAAAATAGGACAAGGTGTTGTCAATTTTATATTTTTACACTCAATCGAAAACTTAACGAACCATTTTATTATGAATAAAGATTTATTCTGCGTGATTATGGCTGGAGGTGCTGGCACACGTTTTTGGCCAGTTAGCCGTTCGTCTTTTCCAAAACAATTTATTGATATTCTTGGCGTTGGAAAATCGCTTTTGCAAATAACCTTTGAGCGCTTTGCTCGCATTGTGCCACAAGAAAATATTTTTATTGTAACCAGTAGCGAGTACAAAGAACTTACACTAAAGCAATTACCTCAAATGAAAGAGGAAAATGTGTTGCTTGAACCAGCGCGCCGCAACACTGCACCTTGCATTGCCTATGCAAACTTCCGCATACAGCAAATAAACCCAAATGCAAAAATAGTGGTAGCTCCGTCAGATCACCTAATTCTGAACGACAGCATTTTTATCGACACCATAAACGAAGGATTTGGATTTGTGGCTGAAAACGACTGCTTGCTAACATTAGGCATTAAGCCAACCCGCCCCGACACTGGTTACGGTTACATTCAGTTCGATAGTTCAATTCAGTTTGATGGTTTCCAAAACCTAAGCGGAGTAAAAGCTTTTACCGAAAAACCAAACTACGACCTTGCTAAGTTTTTTGTCGAAAGCGGCGAATTTTACTGGAATTCAGGCATTTTCATTTGGTCGTTGCAAAGCATACAGCAATCGTTTAAAGAATTTTTGCCCGATGTTTATAGCTTGTTTAACGACAATGCTGACAAATTTGCAACTCCAGACGAGGCTGAAACAATTGCTAAAATTTACCCTGTTTGTGAAAATATAAGCATTGACTATGGCGTGATGGAAAAAGCCAAAAACGTGGTTGTACTTGGCGCAAACTTTGGTTGGAGCGACCTAGGAACATGGAATTCGCTATACGAAAATCTTGATAAAGACTGCGATAACAACGTGGTTGATGGCGAAAACATTCTGCTTTACGACACCAAAAACTCAATAGTAAATGCTCCAAGCGACAAACTAGTGGTAGCAATGGGACTTGACGGCTACATTGTTGTTGATACAAAAGATGCCTTGCTGATTTGCAGTAAAAGCGATGAGCAAAAAGTCAGAACCATTGTAAACGACATTAAAACAAAAACAGGCGACAGATTTATTTAATCTTAACGCAGTTTATTCAGCAAAATAAGGGCTTGAGAGGTTTGCTTCTTAAGCCTTTTTTAGTGTGCACAAAAAACCGCCAACAACCTCTTTTTGCTTGGTTGTTGGCGGTTAAAGTTTTATTTAATTACTCATGTACTTGCTATTGAACTATTGTCCAAACCTCTCCACATTCAAACTCAATTTTTGATATTCCTACTCCTTCGGTTATCGTCATTGATTGTACGACAGAGTAAATAGA
>JAKSOL010000019.1 GCA_024405635.1 Salinivirgaceae bacterium
TTTTTGCTGTGAGCGGTGGCAGAATAACGTTGCCTACAATGGCCATAACCAAAAATGCGGAACCGCTTTTGGTGCGTGGACCAAGGTTTTCGAGTGCCAGCGAGAATTGCGTTGGGTACATAATCGACATAAAGAATGACACTCCAAGCATTGCGTAAACGCCTGTCATTCCTCCAATTACGATAATCACAGCGCAAAGCACCACGTTGATTAGGGCATAAACAACAAGCATGTCTTGCGGACGGAAACGGCCCATCAGCAAAGTGCCAATCCAACGGCCACCTAAAAAGGCAAGCATGTAAAGTCCAAAAAATGTTGTTGCGGTACTCTCTGACAATCCAACGTATTTGCAACTGTAAATCAAGAACATGGCATTTACAGCAGTTTGTCCGCCGTTGTAAAAGAACTGAGCAATAACACCATTGCGCAAGTGCGAACGACGCAACACACCAAAGTCAATCAGCTTGGCGTTGGCATCGGGCTCGCTCTCCTCCTCTATTCGTGGCAGTTTGGTGATTGCTATTGCTGCTGCAATTACAATAAGCACAGTTGCCAGAATAAGGTATGGAATTTTCATTGAGTTGGTGGCAGTTGCAACAAAACCATCCCAGCCGCCAGGATAGTCGGCAGGCAAAGTTTCGCGTGTAAAGTCGCTGTCGCCAAGCACCAATTTGCTCAAAAACATTGCGGCAATAAAAGCACCCAAACCATTGAACGATTGCGCCAAATTCAGTCGGCGAGGTGCACTTTCGGCATCACCAAGAACTGTAACATACGGATTGGCAGCGGTTTCCAAGAAACACATTCCGGTTGCAATTACGAAAAAGATGCCCAAGTAAGCCCAATATTGCTGTATTTGCGATGCTGGAAAGAAAAGCAATCCGCCCACAGCGGCAATAAGCAAACCAACCACAATGCCAGCCTTGTAGCTATATCGTTTCATGAACATTGCAATTGGTATTGGGAAAATAAAATAGGCAATCCAATACGATGCCTCGGTTAGCGATGCCTGAAATGCCGACAATTCAAATGTCTTCATCAATTGGCGAATCATGGTAGGTAGCAGGTTGCTGCTTATGGCCCATATAAAAAACAGGCTGAAAATCAGCGTTAAAGCCACCACTAAACGGTTTTTGTTTTCTTTCATAGTATTGAGATTTGGTTTTGGTTTGATGCTTTTTTTAGTCTTCCACCATATTTTTCACGTATGGCAGTTTTTCAAGGTTTTTCAACCCATAAAAGTCAATGGCATTTTGTCCAAGGAACAAACGCAACTCATTGTCGTTTAGCAATTTGCTACCGAACAGAAAGTTATACGACATTGTGTAGGTTATAGCAACCATTGTGCGCGGATAGTCCGATCCCCACATCAGTTTTTCAATGCCAACGGTATCGGCAGCTTTGCGAATGGCCTCAACTGCGCCTTTGTATGGATAAAACTCATTGTGAAACAGCCAAGTAATGCCTCCCGACTCTATCATCACGTTTTTGTTAAGCGCCAATTTAAGTTGATGCTCCCAACCCGGTCGGTTAACCATTCCAAAGTGACCGAGTGCCACTTTTAAGTTTGGGTACGATTGTATAATTTCTTGCATTTCAGCAATTTGGGTGTCGCCTTCGGCCAAATCGATTGACAGAATAATGCCTTTTTGCTCCATCAACGCATACATTTGCATCAATTCTGGAGTGTTGAGCATATAGCGTTTGGCTGATGTAATCATTTTTTCGGCTGGCAGTTTAATGGCCTTGAAACCTCTTTCAATCAGCAATTTGCCTTGCTCAAAAGCGTTTGGCTTGCGCACATCGACCAATCCACAGCAGAAAAAACGATTTGGATATTTTTCTTGAACTTGCTGCAAATAATCGTTTTGGTCGCCATCAAGATACTCTTGAGTAACCACAGCCGCACTCACGCGAGCATAGTTCATGTTGGCCAAAAACATTTCGGCGCTGTTGCAGCCATCTGTCATGTATGGCGGCATCATCTGCCTTACGCTGCCCATAAAAAGGCTTTGTCCGCCTTGCAACGACTTTACAGGCTGCCCGTTAAGTTCGGTGTCTTGCTTGAGCCACAAGTGCGAGTGAGCATCAACAATTGTAAAGTCCATTATTCAAAGTTTATAAGAATGCGAAAAACATTGCCAGGGGCGGCGTTCCATTTCTCGAGTGCGCTGTGTGCCTGGTCGGGATAGAAAATGCCCGATATGAGTTCGTCGACCGGACAAGTGCCGCGTTTCATGTACTCCATCACAGCCTTAAAGTCGGCTGGCATTGCGTTGCGCGAACCACGAATGGTAATCTCCTTTTTCACAAAAAGCGATGTGTTGAACGAAATATTCTCTTTTGCATAACCGATGCAAACTACACGTCCGGCAAACGCAACCTCCTCAATAGCAGCAACGTACGTTTGTGGACGGCCAACAGCCTCAATTACCACATTTGGACCTTCGCCCGCAGTTATTGCCTGCAACTTGTCGTGCAAATTTTCGGTAGCCGAATTTATTGTGAACGATGCACCAAGACGTTTAGCAAGTTCAAGTTTGGTGTCGTCAACATCAACCGCAATAACTTTTGCACCACGCAACGACGAACGTACAATTGCTCCAACGCCAATCATGCCGCAACCAAACACCATAACGGTATCGGAGTCGGTAACTTCGGCACGATTAACAGCATGAAAACCAACGCTCATTGGCTCAACCAATGCAAAATCGCGAGCCGATATGCCTGCATCAGGAATAACTTTTTCCCATGGCACTAGCAAATAATCGCGCATTGCGCCATCGCGTTGTACTCCAAGCGTTTGATTGTGCTCGCACGCATTTGGCTGACCGTGTTGGCAGGCAGCGCAATGTCCGCAAGCTGTGTATGGGTTAACGGTTGCATTCATTCCCGGTTTCAAGAATTCGGGAACCGACTCGCCCACTTCCTCAATTATTGCACCTATTTCGTGCCCTGGAATGACTGGCATTTTAGCCAATCCGTTCATTCCACGAAAAGTATTTAAATCGGAGCCGCAAAAGCCCACGTAACGTATTTTTAGCAAAACATGTCCTGGCTTAACCTCTGGCATTGGTATATCGGCAAGCACAACCTTGCCTTTTTCAATTATTTGTACAGCTTTCATTTTATTCTATTATTATGTTTTTATTATATGATAACTTGCTAATAATCATAAACTTACTAACTATTAACCCAAGTATCGCGAAATCCTGGCTCAAAAATCTTTATCACATCGGCCAACAATTGCTCGTCAATAGGTTCGTCGGCATATTTTATGGTTTTAAGCACATTATTTGGATTGGTTGTGCTGAACAATGTGGTGGCAATGTGCGGATTGTTCATTGAAAAATGCACAGCCAAGCGCTCAATTGATTCGCCCTTCGATTTGCAGAACTCGCAAGCCTTGCGTGCTAAGCGTTGCAATGCTGCAGGAGCTGGATGCCAATCGGGCGCACCACGCTCGGTTAACAGTCCCATTGAGTATGGCGATGCGTTGATTATGCCCAAGTTGCGCTGCTCAAAATAATCGAAGTAATCCGAAAGCGCATCATCGTTAAGTGTGTAGTGGCAAAACGACAATATCGATTCAACAAGGCCCTTTGGTGTGTGCTCAATCACGTACTTAAAGTGGCGAAGTGTTAAATTGGTTATGCCCACGTGCTTAACAATTCCTTGCTCTCGCAATTCGGCAAGTGCTGGCAATGTTTCGTTGCAAACCTGCTCAAGGTCAGCAAACTCAATGTCGTGAACATTAATAAGATCGATGTAGTTAACATTCAAGCGGTCCATGCTTTCAAAAACGCTCTCTTTTGCGCGTTTGCCCGAGTAATCCCAAGTGTTTACACCGTCTTTGCCGTATCGGCCCACCTTAGTCGAAAGGTAATATTTGTTGCGGTCGATATTCTTAAGCGCTTTGCCAAGCACTGTTTCTGCTTTGTAGTGGCCATAATATGGCGACACATCAATAAAGTTGATGCCATTTTCAACAGCTGTATAAACGGCTTCGATGCCCTGCTCCTCTTTTAGCGAGTGAAAAACGCCACCAAGCGACGATGCGCCAAAGCCAACATTGCTGACCTTCATTCCGGTCTTTCCAATTTCTTTGTAATTCATATAAATAGTGTGTTCTAAAAGGTTTTGTTTTCGCAAGATAAAAGTTTTAATAGTAAAAAATACTTTTATTATTTCTTTTTTACACACTATTGAATATCAAACACTTGGACACAAAAAAAAACCACACCAATGCTTGATGCGACTTTATTTTGAAAAACCAGCAACTGTGTTTAACCTTATTTCTCTTGCGGATTATACATGCATCCATTAAACAGAATTGTACCCGATGAACTCTCTCGAATACCATAAACAAAAGGTCGGTTTAAGTCAAGAACTTTAGGCAACGATTGTTGAGGAACACAAGTTACGGCATTGGAAATTTGGGTAACTGCAGCTGCCTCAACCGACTCTTCGTTTATTGCAAAAAAGGTTTTTTGAATTACTTCCGAAACAAAAACATCTACGCTTTCGTCTTCAATCATTGGAGCAAAATTGGCCAAACTTGGCACAAAAGCATCACTAATGCCCATTGCTTTCAATACAGAATTTGCGTCTTTGGTTGTAAACCTAACTTCATACTTTGGTATTAGGCAAACAACATCTTCCTTTTTCAATTTAGTTACAACACTATCCCACTCTGTTTTAAGCAATTGAGCAACTTCGGTCACCGTTTTTCCTTCGGTTGGAAGTACAAAAAATGTATTGAATGCGCCATTGCCCATTTCAATTTCGGCATATTGATAGTTGGCATTTTCGTAATATTTAATTTTCCGCTGGTCGTGCATAAAATCTGTGTTAACCACACCGTCCAACATTGTTGTAAAATCGCGAGGCTCGGTGTTGTTCTTGTCAAATTTTTCGTTCCATTGAGCCTTAAAATACACCGCATTAAACAGCAGTATAACTGCGTTGGCATCAATAGTATTTACCATTTCCTTTATGCGACCATTGGTTTGCTTACTACACCATTCGTTAATTACCGATGGTAGTTGCACATCGGCAAAGTTGGCTATGCTAAATTCGGCATTGAACACTGTTTTCAATGTGTTGATATATTGTTCTTTAGCTGGATAATTCTGGTTATTCCAAATTGCATTTGCTAGATTGAATTCAACTCCAGCATCGGCTTTATACAATTCTGTAGTTAGCGTGTTGTAATAGTCGTTAACCTGCGATAAAGTGTAATTAGAAAAACCTATTGCGGCCTTAATTTGGTCAAGAGTATTGCCTTCGGCTCCGTTTTGCAACATTGCCAAAGCTATTGACATGCTCAACGGCGACACAAAACAATTTTGGCCAATTTGCTGTTGGTTAATTTGATACAAGAAATCCCAAGCAAACCGATTGCAATTGTTGTTTATCTGTTTTTGCGAGTCGGATAATTGAACAAAGTGGCGCGGATAAATCTCTTCGTATGGCGCTGATGGATTTGGTTTTTCGGTTTGCGGATTGTCAATCACTTGAGGAGCAGTATTTGATTTTTCGCACGATGCAAACATTACAATTATCACCGATAGAGTTAATATAACCTTCTGCATTTCAGTTAATTATTAAATAGTTACGTACTTATGTAATAGTTATCACAAAGTAAAATCGAAAATTAAACTTAGATATTGTCACAAACAAAAAAGCACTCACCATGTGGCAAGTGCTTTAATGTAAGTGATTCGGAAGGGATTCGAACCCTTGACCCACAGCTTAGAAGGCTGTTGCTCTATCCAGCTGAGCTACCGAACCGACTTTGCGGTGCAAAAATATACTTTATCGGTTGCTTTGCAAATAATAATCGGCACGAATCGTATGTACAACAAATTCGTATAAATCAACAACATACAAGCAAATGCAAAATATAATTGAACAATCACGCTACAATTTTTATTGTTCATAATGCGCAAATGTTGTTTATACAACTACCTATTGAGCAAAAAAAACGGCGATTAACAAATTAACCGCCGTTTGTATTTTATGTGTAACTATTAACTATTTGTTACCTGTAAGCATATTGTACTGAACGGTTATATAACCGTCGTTTGGGAATAGTTTTTTACCCAAAGTAATAACATCAATAGCATCTTTCTTTTTTCCTTCGCCGTTTAAGGTTTGGCTGTATGTGAAAATGCCGTTTGAAATAAGGTTTTTCACAATTGGATCAAATTTTACTGTATTGTTCACAATTTGATCTTTCAGGTTTTCACGAGCCTCGTCCATATCGTGTTCGCCTTGCACTGAGTTGTTTGACAAGTTGTGGCAGATGCCTGTAAAATAAAGGAACGAATAGTCGGTATTGCGGCAAAGTTTAGCGTAGTTTTTTGCTTCTGATGCAGCTTTTGAATACTGTTTATTATCAAAATATTTTTTTATCTCATCGCGTTTACTTTTGCGCAACATGTCAAGAAAATCTTGGTTTTGTGCATATATCTCGCCATCGTCTTTGCGAACAAACTTTTGAGCATACTTAACAGCTTGACGCATACCATCTTTATAATCGGCACGCACATCTGGATCGTCAGACTCATACAATTTTACCATACACATTGCAGCGTATAAGTAAGGTTCCGACTCACGACCAGCAGCAGGGTCGTTGCAAAGGTCGTCGGCCTTAAAAAGGCAAAGTTCGTACTTACCACTATTATACATTTTTGCAAGTTTGGCGTTGTGGCCACCTTTTACTTGTGCCGATGCCGATAAAGTTGCCATCAGCATTATTGAAGCTAAAAACGAAGATAGTTTCATATTCATAGATATTTAGCAACCAATGGGTTGGTGTTAAAAAATATGCTTTTGTTTGATTTAATTGGCGAAAAATACAAAGAAAACGGCAAATGCGAAAAAAACCTTTTGATTTTACGAATTGCTACCATTTTAATAGTGTGCATAAAAAAAGCACGTTTGTTTTCAAACGTGCTTTTTTGCTAATTATTTCAAGATTTGAAATTATCCCTTAAAATTACGTTTATCGTTAACGTGTTTAGCCTTGCCCATTGAACGTTCGATGCCCATTGGAGGTAAAATGTGAATGTTTGGCTTAATACCAACCATTGATACTATGCGGTCAAACAAAGGTTTAATGTATGGCATTTGCATCTCGGGGCTAGCATTAAAGTATTCGGGTTTCAATTCCACATCAAGGTCAAAGGTGTCCTCGTTGTTTACACGATCAACTGTGATGAAGTAGTACGGTTGGAATGCTGGGAATTCGGTTAAGCAAGCCTCAATTTGCGAAGGGAACACATTTACACCACGAATAATCATCATATCGTCGCTACGGCCAAGGATGCGATCCATGCGAACTGCGGTACGGCCACACTCGCAAGGTTCATAAATCAAACGAGTTAGGTCGCGTGTACGATAGCGAAGTATTGGCATTGCCTCTTTGCAAAGTGAAGTGAACACTAGTTCGCCAAACTCGCCAGGAGCAACAGGTTCCAAGGTATCGGGATTGATAATCTCTGGATAGAACATGTCTTCCCAAAGGTGGGTTCCGTTTTGGCACTCGCACTCGCCTCCTACACCAGGTCCACACATTTCGGTAAGTCCGTAAATATCAATAGCCTTAATATGGAGTTTTTCCTCAAGTTCTTTGCGCATGCCATCGGTCCAAGGTTCAGCACCAAAGAAACCAACTTTCAATTTCATTTTGTCGATAGAAACCACATTGCTGTTATGAATAGCTTCGGCCAAGTGCATTGCATACGATGGAGTACAGCAAAGAACGGTAGAGCCAAAGTCTTGCATAAGCATTATTTGTTTTTCGGTGTTTCCTGCCGATGTTGGCAATTGAACTGCACCAATTTTAGCTGCACCGTCGTGAGCTCCAAGTCCACCGGTAAAAAGTCCGTAACCGTAAGATACTTGCACAATGTCGTCTTTAGTAACACCACCTGCCGACATTACACGAGCAACACCCTCGGCCCACATATCAATATCGTTTTTGGTGTAGGTATCAACTACAGGTTTGCCAGTTGTTCCCGATGATGCGTGAATACGAACCACCTCGCTTTGTGGAACGCATTGAAGACCAAATGGATACTCGTCGCGAAGGTCGAATTTGGTTGTAAATGGAAGTTTTACAATATCGTCGATGCTTTTAATATCCTCAGGCTTAACGCCCATCTCGTCCATCTTTTTCTTGTAGAACTCAGTGTTTTCGTAGCACTTTTTAACAATTTTTTTCAGACGTTCTCCTTGGAGTTGGCGCATTTCTTCGCGACCCATACACTCCATTTTTGGATTGTAAATCATAGTTTTATTCTTAATAAATGGTTTAATTTTCAATTATTTATGGTTTGCATCAAATTCGGCCAAGCGGTTGTCAAGGTCTTTTAGTTGCTCGGTTTTTACAAACGATACGCATACGCGCAAACCTTGTTGTTGGCTACCGGTTGTATCCAATGGAATGGCGCTCACACCATAATAAAGTAGTTCGCGCATCAATTGTCCACCTGTTAAGTTTTTGTATGCTACTGTAAAGTAAAATCCGTCGCCAATTGGTGTTCCAAGGTCGTCGGCATAAAGAATATTAAAACCGTGCGAGGTAAAGATGCGTTTCATTTCGTGAGCGCGGCGTTCGTATTCGTGAACATCGTTTAAGAAGTTGTATTTGCCGTCGCAAGCTGCCTTAAACATTGCTGCCAAAGCCAATTGTGCCGAATGTGCAGTGCCCGAAGACAAGCAATATAGCACACGACTAATCAAAACTGGACCAAAAGCAGGAATGCCCATACGTGTTGCCAAAAGGTCGAATTTTTTGTTGAACAAACCTTGTTTAAAAGCAAGCACTCCAATACGTTGACCTGCATAACTAAAGGCTTTTGAACCCGAAATCATCATTACGCAGTTGTCGGTGTATTTAGCAACCGATGGTTGAAAAGGCGCTTCGTATGGGTGCGAAATGTCTTTGCGGAAATCCATACCAAAGTATGCAAGGTCTTCAATAATAATGCAATCGTATTTATCGGCAAGTTGCGCAATGCCTTTTAACTCGCTGTCGTCTAGGCACATCCACGATGGATTGTTTGGGTTTGAATACAAAATTGCAGCAATGTTGCCACGTTTAAGAAACTCTTCAAGTTTAGCTATCAGTTTTTCGCCACGATAGTTGAACATGTCGAAAGTTTCGTTTTTTAGTCCAACCATAAGTGCCTGTGTTTTTTGCACAGGGAAACCTGGGTCGATAAACAAAACGGTGTCTTTGATGTCTGATGCCATTTTAAGAGTTGTAAACAAAGCATAAGCACCTTGCATCGAACCGCTTGTTGGAACGCAACAAGAAGCAGGAACATCAACATCGATAAATGCTTTTACAAAACGTGATGTTTCTTCCTTTATTTCAGGACATCCATCTAGAGCGGGATAAATGGCTGCTACTCCATTTTTAAGGGCAGCTATTTCAGCTTCGGTGCCAATGGCATCGGGTTTTAAGCCTGGCACACCCATTTCCATGCGCACATATTTAACACCAGTTTTTGCCTCAACCTTGTTGGCCACTACCACAATCTCGCGAATTGTGGCTTTTGAAAAATCTTTCAAGCCTAGTGAGTCAATAGCCTCTGTTACTATTTGATTATCTAACATATTGATTTTTAATTATATATTATTTAAAATTTATTTCACCTCAGCACCCAATTGCAATGCTTTTACATTCATAGCAACAACCTCGTCGCCTTTTGATCCAAAAATTCGAGCCACACTAGCGCTCAACGTTTCTATATCGAGTCCAAGAGCATTTGCAGCGGCACCAAGCAAAATCATATTTACGCTACGTGTCATTTGGTTTTCTTTTGCAATTGTCTCAGCATCAACAAGAATTGCATTACCAAGTTTGCCTAGTTCGGCATAAATTGCATCAATATTTGGGTAGTTTGGAATGTTTACAAATGGGGCTTTTGCGGTAACTATCCAACCTCCTTTTTTCAATGCCGATTTGTAGCGCAGAGCCTCCATTGGTTCCATTGAAATAACAATATCGGCACAACCTTGCCCAATTAAATCTGAAGCTATAGGTTGGTCAGAAATACGAAGATGGCTATGAACATCGCCACCACGTTGGCTCATGCCGTGAACTTCGGCTTGTTTAATATACATACCCTTATTCATAGCGGCATCGCCAATAATTGTAGCAATTGACAATATGCCTTGTCCGCCAACACCTGAAAGAATTATATCACGTTTCATTTTGCTGATTTCTTTTGTTTGAGTTTACGGTTTAGTGTTTGCAAGCACTCGCGACGAGGAATAATAACCGACAAGCCACGATACTCCATTTCTTGAGCAATGATGCGGGTTATCTCTTCCATATTTTTGGGCAACGGCTCAACCACGTGAAGGTGATTGCGGTCAACTCCAAGTCCAAGACAAATTGCCTCATATTTGTTAAGTCCTGCCGAATCTTGACCACCAGTCATGGCTGTTGTAAGGTTATCGCTAATAACAACAGTGATTGGTGCATTTGCGTTAACAGCATCAAGCAAGCCAGTCATACCCGAGTGGGTAAAGGTTGAGTCGCCAATAATTGCAACAGCGTGTTGCAAACCTGCATCGCTGGCACCTTTTGCCATTGTTATGCTGGCGCCCATATCAACGCACGAACTTAATGCCGAAAACGGAGGTAATGCGCCCAAGGTGTAGCAACCTATGTCGCCAAACACTTTTGCATCAGGATATTTTTCGCGAATAACTGTATTAATAGCCTCGTAAACACTACGATGGCCACAACCTTGGCACAATGCAGGTGGGCGTGGAACAACCAATTCGCAGGCTTCTTCGTGCTCGTGAGCCGATAGTCCCAAAGCTTTGCGAACATTGTCGGGTGTAAGTTCGCCAGTGCGAGGAAGTGCGCCGCTCAAACGGCCTTCGATTTTTATTGCTGTTGGCAAAATGCCCAATAGTTGTTCCTCAACAAAAGGTTGGCCATCTTCAACCACCAAAATAGATTGGCAGCGGGTTGCCATTGCGCAAATTTTTTCGGTTGGTAAAGGATATTGCGATATACGTAGAATGTCGTATTCAGGCATATCGGCTAAGTTTTCGGTTACATAGTTATATGCAATGCCACAAGCAATAATACCTTGTTTTGGACTACCCTTTTTGCAATCGATGTTAAGAGTTGAATTGTTTGACAATTCTTTCAATTTAGGTTGCAAAGCTGTAAGCGAGTCGTTTTTACGGCGCGCATTTACAGGCAAAAGCACCCAGTCGCGCCAATTTTCGGCAGGACTAATTGAGTTGCATTTGCGAGCCTCAGTTTTTACCTCAACCACAGCGCGAGAGTGAGCCAAACGCGTAACAATGCGCATAAGCACTGGTAGTTTAAGCGACTCAGAAAGCTCAAAAGCATCTTGAATCATGTTGTAAGCATCTTGTTGGGTTGAAGGTTCGATGGTTGGAATCATTGCAAACTTGCCGTAGAAACGCGAGTCTTGTTCGTCTTGCGACGAGTGCATTGAAGGGTCGTCGGCTGCAACAACAACCACTCCACCGTTAACGCCAGTCATTCCGCTATTTACAAACGGGTCGGCGCACACATTCATACCAACGTGTTTCATACACACAAGGGCACGTTTGCCCACAAACGACATTCCAAGAGCCGCCTCCATGGCTGTTTTTTCGTTTGTGCACCATTTGCTATGAACGCCACGCTCTTTGGCCAATGGCGACATTTGAATAAATTCGGTTATTTCGGTTGAAGGGGTTCCTGGGTAAGCATACACGCCACTTAATCCAGCATGCAAGGCGCCCAACGCTATTGCATGATCGCCCAACAACAATTGCTTTTCTGTCATAGTAATTATATTATTTGATTGGGTTATTTTTTTGATTTATGGTAACAAAGTGCACCCATTTTGGCAACGATATTGCCGTTTTGGGTTAAAATAACGTCAAACGATGGTAATCGGTGATGGTTAACAATTTCGGTTGCAACAGCCTCAAGTCGGCCTTTTGTTACTGCACTTATGTATTTAATGTCGGCTTGTATTGATACTGAGCCCAGTTCGCGAGAATTGGCAGCAACTGCAAGAATTGTGTCGGCAAGAGTAAATATTGCGCCACCTTGGCAAAAACCATTTGCGTTAAGATGGCTATCGTTTACATCGAGATGCCCAGTTGCCTTTCCGTCGTCAACGGTGTCAATTACCACACCAACGTTTTTTGCAAACACATCGGCCTCAAAAAATTCTTTTACATTTTCAACCATTGCTATTTATTTAATTTAATGATTATAAAATACTTAATACCACTCATAATTATTGGCACTAATGCAAAAATCCATTCATTTCAAGCCAATAATAACAGGCTTGAGTCCAATGCGATTCGGTAGTTGGTTTGTTGCGCAAACCATAACCATGCGAACCTCGTGGATATAAATGCACCTCGCACTGACGATTGTTTTCTGCCATTGCTTTGGCATATAACATTGTTCCCTCGTACGAAACTGTATTGTCGTCAAACGAATGCACCATGAAAGTAATAGGAGTTGTTTTTCCTACGTGTTTGTAACTAGCAAAATAATCCAAATCTGCTTCGGTTGGATTATCACCCAACAACGATGTTTGCGACCCTTTGTGTGTCAATTCATCTTCGAGCGTAAGAACGGGATAAATCAAGATTTGAAAGTTTGGGCATGCGTTTGTATAGTCTGATTTGTAAAGTTCTTCAGAATGATGGTCTGAAAGAGATGTAACCAAATGACCACCCGACGAAAACCCTATTGCGCCTACTCTATGAGTATCAAAGCCAAGAGAGTCGGACATTTCTCTAATTAAACGCATTGCACGTTGCGCATCTTGCAATGGAGCTATTTTTTTCACTTCGGGCACCATTGTAATGTCGTTTGGCAATCTATGTTTAAGCACAAATGCAGTAATGCCTATGCTGTTAAGCCATTGAGCCACTTCGTGCCCCTCGTGTTCAACTGCAAGTGCCCAATACCCACCTCCGGGTATAACAAGAACAGCGGTATGTGTGTTTCTATCGGCAGGCGCAGGATAGATTGTTAGTGTTGGCATAGTTATATTACGCTCCCAAGTCCACCCCTCTTCGCCTCTTTCGGGTTCAAGTTCTAAACCTGTACCTCCGGGAATTGCACCATCGGGCCAAAGGTTAATGGTTTTTGTTTGCGCACCAGCCGAAATAGCCAAAGCCATTAAAACAACCAACAGATTTACTCTCATTATTTATTGCCTAATATTGAATTTGCTACAATATCTGCCATCAATGCAGCGGCTTGCTCGTTTGGATGAATTGAATCAGGGAAATTAGCAACTTGATTGGCTAGTTTTGTGTGAAAATCAATTACTTGCAAGTCGTTAGCTTTGGCTAGTGAATCAATTATTGGAATAATATAATTAGATATTATCGAGTCGTTAATACCCCAACGATTGCCAAAAGCTGGAGCCGGAGTGCAAACCAAAATGCGTGGATTGCTAGGCATGTGCTTAATTGTGTCAATCATAGCTTGATAATCGTTAGCAAAACGCGAATAGTTCCAATTGTATGGTTTTGAGTCGTTTGTACCAAGTTTCATTACCACAATATCGGGTTGATAGGCCATAAGGTTTGAAAACTCTTTAACTAACCAATAAGGAAAATCGCCCTCTTTTTGCAAAGTAGTAGAACTTCGGCCGCAATTTTGAACAGCATAAGCATCGCCGAGTTTTTGCCCTAAAACAACAGGATAATCGTCGATACTTTGGCGGCGAATGCCATGCCCTTCAGTTATACTATCGCCCACGCAAGCCACTTTTATTTTTGACTGATTGCTGCAAGCACACATACAAACGGCCATTGAAGCCACAAAAAACAATCTTGTAATTTTCATTTATAAAACTTTTAAGTTCTTGGTTATAAAATGTTAAAAAGGTGCATAAACCTATTTAACTAAAGTGTAGGCAAATTAGTGCATCTTTTGAATAAATCATCAATCAACACATGTTTTTTTAAACCACAAATTCAACTTCCATTTTATCAAGCATCAACAGCGCAATTTATTACACTTGGTATAAACAAATTGCTTACATTGCACTATTTATTTATACCGAAAGAAATTATTATTTGAAATGCACTCAAATATCAATTACTATATGAAGAAGATACTTTGCTTACTATCGGCACTAATTGTTGCAATTGTAGCCTCTGCCCAAAGTCAAGCTATTAAATTTCGCCACATTGATTTATACGATGGTCTGTCGCACAACAACGTGCAATCGTTTTATCACGATGAGCACGGATTTATATGGATAGGCACAATGTCAGGATTGAATAGATATAACGGATACATGTTAAAAGTATTCAGTTGCGACAACAAAGACTCAGTTGGATTGAAATACAATGAAATTACAGACATATATCCCGACAACGATGGCAACCTTTGGTTGTTTAAATACGACCAATTGAATGCCATATTCAATCCAAGTACCGAATCTTTTAGCAACGACCACCCAATTTTCCACAACGAAGTTCACTTTGATGCACAATTTACAACCTCAATGGTGGTTGACAACAACAAAAACCTTTGGATTAGCAATAGTCTTGATGGAATTTACAAATACAATAGCAAAACAAACACCCTGCAACATTTTATTGAAAACCGAAACGAAGACAAACCCATTTCGTCAAACTACGTATCGGCCATTGCCTTTGACTCTGAAGGTTACCTTTGGACTTGTACAACACGTGGTGTGCTTGAAAAGATTGACACAACAACAATGTCGGTGATTCAAAGAACAAACATTAGTTCTGGAAAAACATCAGACCAAGTGCTATACTACAAATACAAATTGTTTATTGATTCTGACAACGACATTTGGGTGTACTGCAAAGATTTGGAAGATGGCGCATTTTGCTACTCCCCAATAACCAACAGCATAAAACATTTTAACGACGACATTAACAACCCATATCACATTTCAAACAACAAAGTATCGTCAATATCGCAAGACGAACAAGGCAAAATATGGATAGGCATTATTAATGGTGGCATTGCCATTTATAACAAAGACGAATCATCGATACACCAGTTAAAAAACGAATACAATGACGAGTTTAGTTTAACCCACAACTCAATTAACAGCATTTACTGCGACCGCATTGGACGCATGTGGATTGGAACACACAAAGGTGGTGTTAATTTTTACCATGCAAACCTTTTCCGTTTTGGACTAGTGCGCACAAAAATTACAAACACCAACTCGGTTTTAAGCAACGAGATAACCTGTTTTGCACAAGACTCAAAAGGATTTTTGTGGATTGGCACAAATGGTAAAGGCATAAGCCGATTTGATTACAACAAAAAACAATACCTAAACTTTTTAAACAATCCGAACGACCCTAACAGCATTAGTAATAATACAATTGTTTGTATGGATGCCGATAACAAAGGTCGCTTATGGATTGGCGCATATTGCGGTGGACTAATAATGTACGATGGTTACAAATTCACAACTTTTAGCCACGACATGAGCAACCCGCAAACATTATCAAACAACAATGTTAAACACGTTCTTGCCGCTTCAACTGGTAAAATTTGGATTGCCACTTTGGGCGGAGGCCTCGATTGTCTTGACCCTGCCACTCGCATCTTTACTCACTACAAGGCAAACGACATTAATTCAGTTAATTCAAACTTTGTAACATCATTGTCCGAAGACAAATTTCGGAATATATGGATAGGCACAAATGACGGGCTTGATTACCTTGACTATAATACAGGCCGTTTTTACCATTTTACCCATGAAGCCAACAACAAAAACTCTCTTATCTCAAACGATATTCTGTTTGTTAAACCTGATAGTCGCGGACTTGTATGGATAGGCACACACGAAGGAGTTGACTGTTTTGACCCACAAAGTCGCGTTTTCAGGCACTTTTCAATTGCAGAAGGCATGCCATCAAAATCAATTGTATCATGCGAAGAAAACAAAAGCGGACACATGTGGTTTGGCACATTAAACGGTATATGCAACATGTACATTAACAACTATCAAGACATAAACCACTTTGATTACAAAATATTTAACTACAACATTACCGATGGTTTACAAGGAAAAGATTTTAACGAGCAATCGAGCATCAAACTTGAAAATGGATTCTTGTTTTTTGGAGGCAATTTTGGCATAAACATGTTTGACCCAAACAAACTTGAAGAAACAAAAATTGAGACAAACCTTGTTCTAACAGGATTAACCGTTCTTAACAAACTAGTGGCAGTAGGAAAAAGCATCGACAAAGAGAAACCTATTTTGTCTAGAATAATAACCGAAACAAAAAAGATAACCCTATCGCACAAACAAAACGTTTTTGGAATTCAGTTTGCATCGCTCAACAACCTTTATCCCAACCGCACCTTATACAAATACAAACTTGAAGGATTTGACAAAGATTGGGTAACTATAGCATCATCGGGACGAATGGCAGTATATACAAACCTTAATCCTGGCAAATACACATTTAGAGTAATAGCTACCGACAATTCAAACGAATGGTGCAACCAAGAGGCTACACTCGAAATAACAATTAAACCTCCATTTTATGCATCGCCCCTTGCCCTATTTATTCTTTGCCTGCTAATTGTTGCCGCGTGCGTTTGGCTATTGCACAGAATAAAAAATAACGAACTAAACCGATACAAACAACAACAACAACGAGTTGAAAACCTACGCCAACACGAGGTTGACGAAATGAAAATAAAATTTTTAACCAACATCAGCCACGAGTTCCGCACGCCTCTTACTCTTATTCTTACCCCTATTGATAAACTTTTAAAACAAGACATTTCCGACGATTTTAGAACCTATCTTGAAATGATTCGCCGAAATGGCAAACGCCTTTACAACCTTGTAAATCAGTTGCTCGATTTCCAAAAAATGGAAAAACACAACGTTAAACTCAACACATCATACGGCAACATTGTAAGTTTTGTAAAAGCAACAGCCGAATCGTTTACCGACCTTTCAGAATCAAAAAACATTAATTACAAGTTTCAAAGCCAAAATGCTATTGTAAACATGTATTTTGACCATGACAAGTTGGAAAAAATATTATTCAACCTTTTGAGCAACGCATTCCGCTACACCCCCGACGGTGGAACAATATCAATGGAAATAACCACATACAACAAAGAAACTCACAACAATAGCAAATTTATAGGTAGCGACTATGTTGAGATTAAAGTGAGCGACACCGGTGTGGGCATTGCTCCTGATGCAAAAGCTCGCATATTTGAACGTTTCTTTCAAAGCAACAACAATAACAACAATAACAACCAAGGCACGGGAATTGGATTGGCTATTGCACAAGAGTTTGTTAAAGTTCATGGCGGAACAATTAGTGTTGACAGCGAAATTGGCAAAGGTTCAACATTTGCTGTTTGCCTACCAATAACTACCGATAACCAAACAACAATGCCTACCCCATCTCAAAACTCCACCGAAATAACCGAATGGGAAAGCAAACCCGCTGGACTATACGATAACGACGACAACCAAGGCCTGAACAACAACCAACCCAAAATACTAGTAGTTGAAGATAACGAAGACCTACGTTACTACCTACGAAACAATTTGTTAGACGAATTTGTTGTATCTGAAGCCCGAAACGGCAAAGAGGCTCTTGAAAAAATGCTTGTAAGTGTGCCAGACATTGTAGTTTCAGACATACTGCTACCAGAGATGAGCGGCATTGAACTATGCGCAACAATTAAAAACAACGAAGATTGGTCGCACATTCCAATAATTCTATTGACAGCAAGCGCATCAGAATACCAAGCAAAAAAAGGAATAGGCCCAGGTGCTGACGACTTTGTTACTAAACCTTTTGATTACGCAATTCTATTAATGAAGATTAAAAAGTTGCTTGAAATACGCGGCAGTATGCAACAAATGTTTCAACAAAAACTTGAAATATCGCCAAGCGAAATAACCATCACATCGATGGACGAAAAATTTATGCAAAAGGCCATTAAAGTAACCGAAGAAAAAATGAGCAACCCCGACTACTCCGTTGCCCGTTTGAGCAGCGACCTTGGAGTTAGCCGAGGCCACCTTTACAACAAAATTTTAGCACTCACAGGCCGCACTCCTATTGAGTTTATTCGCATAATGCGACTAAAACGCGCAGCCCAACTACTAGGTAAAAGTCAATTATCGGTTTCAGAAATTGCCTACCAAGTTGGATTTAACGACCCTCGTTACTTTGCCCGATACTTTAAAGACGAGTATAACATGACTCCATCGGAATACGCTAAAAAGAATGCCTAACAACACACACACATACAAAAGCAGCCATAAGCAAGCAACTTATGGCTGCTTTTATTTTTCAAACACTAATCTCATCTCATTCTTATGCATATTATTATTGCAATATCACATATTCCATATCCCGAAAAAAAATACATTTGGCAAACCAAAATAAATAACCTTCTTACATTGAAAACACCACGCAAAGCGTTGTTGTGTTTACTATTGTTTTTAAGCACAACAGCAATGGCTCAAAACGACCTTTGGCACCGATTGAGCAAAGACTATCAAGGAAGTTCGCTCTCAAACATGATGCAAGAAATTGAAGAGCAAACCAACATTCGATTCTACTACAAAGACGCATGGATAAATAGCATAGGTGTGCAAATGCCAACCGAAGGGCGAACAGTTAAATGGGTAATTGATCGTGCGCTTATTGGCTACGGGCTTAACTACATCATTTTTCAAGGCTCAAACATGATATTTGTACCCGAAGGCTTTACCGTTGAACACGATAAACTTGAAGAAGGCATGGTGGGCTACGTTAAAGTTATTGGCAACGTACTTGAAAAAGGTAAATACAAAAAAAACAAAGTTGAAGGTATAATTACCGATAGCAAAACAGGCGACCCTGTTATTGGCGCAGTAGTAAACGACAAAAAACACCGCATTGCCACAACTAGCGACATAAACGGACACTACGAAATAATGCTGCCATTGGGCCAAACCGAACTCGAATTTTCATTTATTGGACTTGAAACCACTACTATAAAAATTGATGTACTCAGCCCTGGTACTCTTGACATGGAGTTACTTGAAAATTCAATTGACATTGAAACCATAACCATTATGGGCGAAGGCGGCCGCAGCCGCATAAATCGCACACAAATGGGTTTAGAGTCAATGGATATGCGGTCAATAGGCAAACTACCTGTGCTTATGGGCGAAGCCGACATTATTAAAACAATGACCCTGATGCCAGGTGTACAATCAACTGGCGAAATGGCATCGGGCTTTAGCGTACGCGGTGGCAATGTTGACCAAAACCTTGTCTTACTAAACGATGTGCCTCTTTATAGCACCTCGCACCTTTTTGGTCTATTCTCAACATTTATTCCAAACGCAGTAAGCGGAATAGACCTACACAAAGGAACACAAGGGGCGCAATATGGTAGCCGCATTTCGTCAGTAATGGACATTTCGCTAAAAAAAGCTGACACTACAAAATTTAAAGGTAATGCTGGCATTGGAATACTAAACAGCCATTTGTTTATTGAAAGCCCAATATCAAAGCATGTTAGTTTTATGCTTGGAGGCCGAACCACCTACTCAAATTGGATTTTAGCAAAACTGCACGATGCAAATATTCGCAATAGCCAAGCCAATTTTTACGATATGATTGGCAAAGTTGATATTAAAATCAACTGCAGCAACAATATCGAAGTTTACGGATACCAAAGCTACGACCGATTTGACTATGCTAGACTAAACGAATTTGAATACTCATCAACATTGGCAGGCGCCACATACCGCAGTAGAATAAACACATTGTCGCAACTAAAAGTTTCGGCAGCTTATTCTGGCTACAAATCGGCCTACATAAGCAAACGCGATGCGCAACTTGCAAACGAAGTTGAAACAGGCATTTCGCACATACGTGGCAAAGCCGAATATTCTACCACCGCAGGCATGCACAACATTATTTTAGGAGCCGAAGGCAACTTTGTTAACATTACACCAGGCGAACAATCGCCTTACGGCAAATACTCAAACGCATTAAGCATAAACATTGACCACGAAAATGGTCTTGAGTTGGCCGGTTTTGCATCAGACAACATTACCCTAACCAACCAACTAAATGCCACATTAGGCTTGCGATACTCTTGGTTTACCAAACTAGGCGGCAAAAACCGAGTTTACCAAAAAGGTAAACCAATTAATGCCGAAACATTGATTGCAGACTCGCCCGACAAAGACAAAAATGTGTCGTATGGTGGAATTGAACCTCGCTTGGGATTACGACTTAAACTTGGTAACAACAGCGCTGCAAAACTCGGTTATAGTTTTACTCGCCAATACCAACAACTTATGAGTGCCAACACAACACCCGCACCATTCGACTATTGGAAATTGGCCGATAGAAACATTGAACCACTTAAATGCCAACAAGTATCGCTGGGACTAAACACCACATTTTTAAGTGAGATGTACGACTTTTCGGCAGAATTTTATTACAAGACAACCCAAAACCAAACCGACTACAAAAACGGCGCTATATTGCTGATGAATAATGCTCCTGAACAAAGTTTGGTAAATGGCGAAGCAAGAGCCTATGGCGTTGAATTGATGCTAAAAAAGAATTTTGGTTCACTAACAGGTTGGTTAAGCTACACACTATCAAAGGCAGAAATGCGAACAACAAGCAAATTTGCCGAAGAAACAATAAACAACGGCGATTGGTATCGAACCACATCGCATCACTTACACGATTTGAGCCTAACCACAAATTGGCAAGCAACTCGCCGATGGAATGTTGCAACCAACTTTGTACTTACAAGCGGACGCCCATGCACAATGCCCGAGCAATACTTCCAAATCAACAATATGGATGTTGCATTATACTCTGCTCGCAACAAATATGATTTGCCTACGTACCACAGACTTGACCTTTCTGTGACCTACGATGCATATTTGAACAAAAAGCATCGCGTACACCCAAGTTTAACTTTTGCTATTTACAACCTATACGGGCATCACAACGTTTATTCGGCTTACTACAAAAAAACCGAACCTTCGAGCATGAATGGGTACCATACATTTGGATTTTACAAACTATCAATCATTGGATCTCCCATTCCTTCTGTTACACTCAACCTAACATTCTAAACCATGAAACGCATAATTCCTTTCATACTAATAGTTCTGCTATTTGCTAGTTGCGAAGAATACTATGAGCCAGAACTTGACAACATTGAATCGATGTATGTTATTGACGGATTAATAACAACCGAACTAAAAAAGCATTCGGTTAGAATATCGATGAGCAACGGCAGAAGTTCCGAAAATAAAAAACACACCTATGTACACGATGCCAAGGTTTACATTGAAGAGCCTAATGGTCGTGCAATAAAATTTATATACAAAGGAAATGGTGTTTATACATCAAAAGAAGCCTTTGCTGCTCAAATTGGAACAACATACGTGTTGCGCGTTTTAGTTGACGATTTAGCATTTAAATCGGCCCCAGTAACACCTTTGCCATGCCCCGAAGTTGATAGTATTTCCGGCAATTATTTTTCTGAAATAAAATTGGAAGAATCAGAAGCTGCACTAAGCGGAGGTGTGCGCGAAGAACGCGTATCTGGGATTCAAATTAATGTATCAAGCATTACACAAAATTCAACTCCATATTACCGATATTTAGGTCATATTGTTTTTCAAAGCAACCAATGCTACCCTAGCCTTCATGGTTTTGATCCTATTGTTAACGTGTATATCTACCGAAACTTTCCTATTGCTGGCATCATCAGTCTTGGAAATGCAACACAATACTCAAATCAAAACATAAGCCAGCTACCTTTCTATTCTATAAAAACAAACATGCTATACCACATAGAAGAAAATCCTGCACCTGATATTGTAGGCTCTCGTACCGATTTTGAACAAAAACAAGTTGGCATGTTTGTGCGCATTGACCAATACTCACTCAGTGCCGATGAGTATAAATTTTGGAAAGCACTTAACCGTCAACAAACTGCAGAAAACTTTCTCTTCAGCCCAATTGAAGAGCAAGTGCCAACCAACATAAAGTGCATAACCGACACAACAACCAGCGTTTTGGGCTTTTTCTGCATCTCCGATGTTAAATCAGGTTACCAAGCATTCAGTTTGCAAGAACACAAGCAAGCGGTTGTTAGTTATCCTATAGAAAAACTCCCATACTCGCCCAACGACACTACTTTGATATATTACTACTACGACTATCCATCTGACTACATTAACTTCATCAACTAAAAAATGAAAAAACTACTCACCATAATAGCCACAGTAGCCTTAGCTCAATGCGTTTGGGCCCAAAAACTTAACAACAACCACCCCGTTGCTCTCGATATCGACCGCAGTAGCTACATTGCTGGCGAGCCTGTGTTATTCAATGTATTTGTTTATTCTGAATTGATTGAGCGTGTGCCTTTGGGCGACGATATTTATGTTGACCTTGTTGACCAAAACGGCAACTGGATAATTGGCACCATTGCTCGCGAAACTAACGGTACATGTTTTGGAACTCTTAATATTCCCGACTCTGTTAGCAGCGGTTTTTACAACATACGCGCTTATACCAACTACCCCAATATGGACAACTACTATTGCGGGCGAGAAGTTTATATATTCAATCGTTTTGGCGACAAAAACCCAATTCAACTTACCGATGCATCACTTTTAGCAATAAATTCAAAACAACTCGGATTAATTAGCGCTAACAACGAGGTTGCTCGTCGAAATAAGGTTTCGGTAAAAATTGATAATTCTCTTTCCGACTCAATTTTTGGCACCGTTAGAGTAATTAAACGAGACCAATGGGAAAATAAAAAGTCGCCATACTACGGACAAGTATCATCGCGACAAATAACCGACGAAAACAACAGCATAATGCCATACAACGGCCTGTTTATCAGCGGAAAAGTAACCGATGCCAACGGACAACCCATTTCAGGTTGCATTGTGTTGCTATCAAGTGTCGATTCGCTCATACGACTGAAATATGACGTTACCGACCAAAACGGTTCGTTTGGTGTGCAATACAACAACTACTATGGTAAACTAAACATTATTGCCAGCGCATTTGAACCACTTAATATGATGCCTATTTACGATGCGCAAATAACTATCGATGAGCAATTTACCAAAACCATTGAGAGCAAAACCAACCTTGAAAAAGACTATTCAATGACCATTGATAGCCTTGATTTAAACAAATCAATTATTGCAAAGGCATACGAGTTTGCATCATATAGCATCGACACTCAACCCATGCGCCCAACGCTGTTTTACGACAACTACTTTATTGGGAAAACACTTGCTCACACAGTCAATACCGACGATTATTTGGAATTGAACAACTTTAACGAGATTACTCGCGAGCTGCTCAGTTACGTTAAAATTCGCAACCGACAAGGTAAACCAGAGGCTCGTGTAGTAACCAATGTTGGAACAACCACACCAATTGTTGCAGACAACCCTCTTATTTTGGTTGATGCAGTGCAACTAACCGATTTAAGCAAAATAATTGATTGGGGAACAAAAAAAATAAAACGTGTTGATACTCAAACCCGTCAACGCAACTACGGAAACGTAATTTTCAAAAACGGAATTGTGATGATTTGGACACGCAACTTCAATTTTTGGGCCGAAGAAAACCTACCTCGCGGAACTTACATGTTCAGCATCAATAGTTTTCAGCAACCCATTGTGCAACAAAAAGACAAACCACACAACAATGCTGACAGAGTTCCACAAATTCAACCTTGCATTTACTGGAACCCTAACATAACTATTGCTCCTAATCAGAATAACGAATTTGAGATTACAGCATCAGATGAAAAAGGTGACTTTGTAATAGAATTGTTTGCCATTGACAAAAAAGGCAACTACATAACCGATTATAAGTTTATTACATTCAAATAAACCACGCCATGCGATTAACTCTACGATTTATACTATCAATTTCAGCCCTTGTTATTGCAACCTCAGCTAACGCACAAGGAACTAAACTGCGCAAAACAGCACAACAGCACATTACTGGAACCCCATTCAACATTTATTATATGATGTACGATGGTTATCCATTTACTATTGATAATTGGACCAACGGTTCGGTAACTTTAATAAGTGGCGAAACATACTCTGAACTGCAACTAAAATACGATGCTTTACACGAAGACGTTGTTTACTACAATTCACTGAATCACAGCATGATATCAATCGACAAAGATATCATTACACAATTTGAACTAAACTACCCTAATGGAACAACCGAAACATTTAAATGTTTAACAGGCGAAGGTTTAGGAACCAACAACGGAAAGTATTTTGCAATAATTTACGAAGACAGTATATCGTTAGTAACCAAATACATAACCCGAATTCAAAACAATTCAAATGCCAATCCGTCTTCGCGAAAAACAGGAGAACTACTACACCGCGAAGAAAACTACATTTGGGACCAACAAACATTGCGTTCAGTTCCTCGTTCACGCTCAAAACTCATAAACCTATACCCTCAATTTAAAGACGAACTTCGCCACTTTGCAAGCAAAAACCATATTAAGATGCGCAACAAAGCCGATGTTGCCAAAATGGTTGAAGAAATAAATCGTTTAGTAGCCGACAAATAAGGTTAGTGTGCTATCTATTTCATTATTAACAAATTAACCACAGCAACACAATGTAACAAATTGTGTATTATTCGTTAATTTCTAAATAGTCAGCAGCCAATCAAACAACTGACTCTCAATTATATTTGTGTTCTTACTAATCTATTTATTACATGGGACTTATAAGAGCTATATTGTGCATTTTGTTTCCACCATTATCAGTAATTGACAAAGGTTGTGGATCTGTGTTAATTACCTTTTTATTAACATGTTGTGGATGGGTGCCAGGTGCAATAGCAGCTTTAATAATTAATTCGAAACAATAATGAAATTTCATATTAACTACGGAAGCGCAAGCAACATTGGCGCAACTTGCAAATTCAATACCGATGCAACAACCGATTTTGAAATTGAAAATGGGCATGTGTTTGTTGTTTGCGATGGACACGACGGCATTGATGGCGGTGGCAGTATAGCATCGCGCATGACTGCCGACGAAATAAAACGCTATTTTTTTGAACGATCGTACAGCAACATTGGCAATGCTCTTACAAATGCCATTTCGTACGTTAACTACTGCGTTAACAACCTAGCAACAAAAGAAGAAAAATACAACGGCATTGGTTCTACACTAGCCATTCTAATTATACAAGACAACGAGGCTTACTACGCATCGGCAGGCGACAGCCGCATTTATTTTTACAAAGACGGCAAAATGATGCAGCTTACTCGCGACCACGTTTCTGATGTAAACAACGTAGCAAAAAGCACAGTAACCACTTTGGTTGGACAAGAACAAAACCTAAAATTCAACGTGTGCCGCAACCCTATTCTACTTGACGGCGACGAACGTTTTTTACTCTGCACCGATGGATTAACCGACTTTGCAACCGACGACGAAATATTAACCCTACTACAAGACAACGACCTTTCAGCCGAACACAAAACCATGAAAATGTTCCGCTTGGCCACCGACAAACAAAGCTCAGACAATGTTTCGGTTCAAGTTGTTGATTTTTCGACACCACAACCCAAAGCCGAAGAATCAAAAGGTTCAATATGGATTACATTAACTATTGTAGGTGTATTAATTGCCTTATTTGTAGGTATTTACCTATTCTATAGCAGTCAAGTTTCAAAACCTGACCAATCGGCCGTTACCAAAAAAACAACCGAAAGTGTTGTTTCAGTAATAGCCGAAGAAACACTTAGCGAACAAAACACAACCGAAACTTTGCAAGCCAATGCCCCACAAGAAGAAATAGTTGCAGAGCAACCTTCAGCCGAACCTGAAATTAAACGTCCTGAAGTGGCACATCCAGGTAGCCAACTATTCCACATGCACGTTATTGAACAAGGACAAAACTTGTTCCGCATAGGGTTACGCTACAACGTTCACTTTAGCGAACTTGAAAAAATAAACGGCGATGTTGCTAAAGCAATGGTCGTAGGCTCAAAACTCAAAATTCCAGTTAAGGCCAAACACCCTGTGTCAGCAGGCGAAACACTAAGCCTTATTGCTCAACGTTATAGTAGCACCCCTGCAATCATTGCTCGTGCTAATCAAATTAACGAACTTGACGAACTTCCAGTAGGACAACTACTTATAATCCCTCTTAATAAGTAATAGCCATGCCAGCCGAAAACACAACAGAAATATTACCGTTGGTTAACGACCAAGGCGAAGTTATTGGCAGCGCTCCTCGCACCTTGTGCCACTCTGACCGTACATTGCTGCACCCAGTTGTTCACTTACATGTGTTTGACTATCAAGGCCGTTTATATCTGCAAAAACGATCAATGCAAAAACGCATACAACCAGGCAAATGGGACACTGCCGTTGGCGGACACATATCGTTTGGCGAACAAATATCCGACGCCTTACAACGCGAGGCTTTTGAAGAAATTGGACTAACAAACTTCAATCCCACCAAAATAACCATGTACAAATGGGAATCGGCAGTTGAATCGGAAATGATAAACGTTTTTGCAACAACTACCAACCAACAACTAGTGCGCCAAAACGACGAAATTGACGACGCCAAATTCTGGACTTTGGACGAAATACGTAGCTCAATTGGTAAAAACATTTTAACCCCAAACTTTGAGCGCGAATTTGAAATAGTAGTTCTCCCCTACATTCAGAGCGTAACCAAATAACACTCCCTATCCATCGTTATGAAAAAGCAAATTATTATTACAGCTTTGGCATTATTGCCTATTGCCGTATTGGCTCAGCAAAAGGAAATAACTCCGCAAATGCTAAACCAAATTCAAAATAGTTTTGAAAACAACGCTGCCGACAAAGCCATTAGAAATGCCATTGCCGGAACCGACATAAGAAAACTAGCATTGAGCCAAGATAATTTGAAAAGCATTGACACACATTTTGCTATTCATCTGAAAAACAAAGGAATAACAAACCAAGAATCGTCGGGCAGATGTTGGCTTTTTACAGGACTAAATGTTATGCGAGCCAAAGCTGTAGCCAAATACAACTTGCCAAATCTTGAATTTTCGCAAGTGTATTGTTTCTTCTGGGATCAACTTGAAAAATCTAATCTGTTTTTACAAAGCATTATCGACAATGCCGATAAACCAATTGACGACCAAATGGTATCGTGGTTGTTTGAAAATCCATTGAGCGACGGTGGAACATTTACCGGCGTAGCCGATCTTGTTGCAAAATATGGACTAGTGCCAACCGATGTGATGCCCGAAACATATAGCAGCAACAACACTTCGCACTTTGCTGAAATACTTAAACTTAAGCTTCGCGAATATGGTTTAGAACTTCGCGAACTTGCAGCAAAAAAAGCCGACACACAAGCTCGCAAAACCGAAATGCTTAGCACCGTTTACAGAATTTTAGCATTGAACTTTGGCGTTCCACAAACCGAGTTTGATTTTATTCGCAAAAACGAAAAGGGCGAAAACGTTGAAACTGAGCACCATACACCAATTTCGTTTATGCAAAAATATGGCGATACCGAGCTTATTTCAAACTACATAATGCTAATGAACGACCCTACTCGCGACTATTACAAAGTTTATGAAATAAACATGGACCGCCACGTTTACGAGGGAAAAAACTGGATATATGTAAACCTACCAATAGACGAAATTAAGGAGATGGCCGTTGCATCGCTCAAAGACAGCAACATGATGTACTTCTCGTGCGATGTTGCAAAGTTTCTTAATAGCAAACGAGGCTTACTCGACCTAAATAACTACGATTACGAATCGCTTTTTGGCACCACCTTCGCAATGGACAAACGTCAACGCATTGCAACACACGCAAGTGGTTCAAGCCACGCAATGACACTATGCGGTGTCGATTTTGACTCAAACGGCAAAACCACCAAATGGCTTGTTGAAAATAGTTGGGGCGCATCGTCGGGGTGGAATGGTTACTTAATAATGACCGACGAATGGTTTAACGAGTATATGTTCCGCTTGGTTATTAACGAAAAGTACGCCTCACCTAAAGTTAAAAAGGCTCTAAAAACTCAACCTATTGCTCTTCCTGCTTGGGATCCTATGTTCTTAGAAGAGGAATAAATTTGCAATAATAAACACTGTAATAGCAAATTTTCAGTGTTTTTTTTGATTGCAACAAAATCCTCCCACCCACACATATCTCCTATTGGTCAACATTAGGCTGCTTAGCGTTCATAATTAACGGTTTAGAGTTAATTTTGCTTAACTAACATTGCAAAAAATGAACTTCAAACAAGTATTCTTCAAATACACAGCAATTTTTTTCGGTTTAATGCTGATTTGTTTAACCGTTTCGGCTCAAAAACCACGCTACGCAACTGGCATTGTTGTGGTAAAAATGAAAGAAAGTACAAGCAAAAGCAACTCATCAGTTGAGCAAATTGCTTTACAATATGGAACTCCAATTTGCATCAACCAGATGTTTGATAGTCCATCAAAAAGTTCAAGCAACAGCCTAAACCGAATTTTCAAAATTCAATTTAACGCCACCGATAACGTTGAAAAAATTGCCTCACTTTTTGCAGAAAACAATCAAGTTGAATACGCAACTCCATATTGGTTGCCCGAATTATTTGCCACAATTGATGACCCTGGAGCAAAATCGCAATACTACCTAAACACAATGCAAGTAATTGATGCTTGGGACATTACACAAGGCGATACAAACATGGTGATTGGCATTGTTGACACTGGCATTGACTTTTATCATGCCGATTTGGTTGACAACATCAAATACAACTACAACGATCCGTTAAACGGCATCGACGACGACCTCGACGGTTTTGTTGACAACTTTCGCGGTTGGGATACTGGCTGCAACGACAATAATCCGCAGAACTCGCGCGAGGGTCACGGAACTTTTGTTAGTGGAATTGCCTCAGCAACTGCAAACAACGGAATTGGCATTGCTGGCGTTGGCAACAAGTGCAAGTTTTTGCCAATAAAGGCTAGTAATGAAAATGGCGACCTTTCGGGTTGTTGGGAAGGCATTGTATATGCAGCCGACCATGGTTGTAAGGTTATAAACTGCTCGTGGGGCAGCACCGTAAAAAACCCACTTTGCGACGATGTGGTTAACTACGCACGAAACAGCGGTTGCTTAATTGTGGCTGCCTGCGGAAACTCGCGCATTTGCGAAGCTTATTATCCTGCTGCATGCCAAGGTGTTATTAGTGTTGCAGCAGTTAATTCTGCCGACATAAAATGGCAAGGTTCAACATACCACCACACTGTTGACGTTAGCGCTCCTGGCGATGGCGTTTACACCACAAAAATCAACAACTCGTACCAGTTAACTTACGGCACATCGTTTGCTGCTCCATGCGTGGCTGGTGCTGCTGCTTTGGCTTGGACAACTCATGCTCACTACACTGCTGACCAAATTGCCGAACTCCTTCGCGTTACTGCCGACCGCATCGACACTCTCCCTTCAAACTCCGAGTATATTGACATGCTTGGTTCAGGCCGAATAAATGTTTTCAAAGCTGTTTCGGGCACTACATTGCCTTCGGTCAGAATAGTTGATAGTCAAATTTCTGGTTCCGATAAATTTAAGCCTAACTCCGAATTAAACATCTCATTAACCATTTGCAATTATCTGAACAAGGCCAGGCACTTATCTTTAACACTAAACAACAACAACGGATACACTGTTGTTGGCAATAACAAACAACAGATTTCACAACTTAACGAATTAGACTCAGCCCCCAACATTCAATTTAAAATATTGATTGACAGCGCAGTAACAGCAAATCAAAACATCAATCTCGACTTTACATTTACCGATGGCGCATATAGTGCAAAACAAATCATTCAAACTCAAGTAAATCAATCGTTTATAAACATATCGTCAAGAAATTTTGAAACAACCATTGCCGATAATGGCAAAATTGGTCATTACAATAACCTTCATCAAGGTTGCGGATTTTTATACAAAAAAAGCAACAACGTAATTAGTGATGGAGGTATTTTGGTGGCTCTAAACGACACCTACATTGCAAGCAGCGTACAAAACGATAATCAGTTTGAATGTATTAGCCAACCCGACTCGGTGCGCATTGCCGACTCATTATTTGTAAAAAGTACAATCAAACCAACCACCATTAGCGATTTAATCATTAAACAAACCTTCCAAATTATTGATAACCAACCCAATGCGCTATTTTGCATCTATAAATTGATAAATAGTGGTAAATTTGAAATTACCGATGCAAAAGTTGCTTTGTTTTTCGATTTCGATGTAACTAACAGCTTAACTAACAGCGAGATATACAAAGCCGACAAAAAACTTGTGGGAGTGTTTGACAACAAACAAAATAGTGCAATTGCAAGTGTGGCATTGTTGAGCAACCACAACGCTGTTGCCTATGTTTTTGAGCAAGACGGAAACGGTGGCATAAACATAAGCGACGGCTTTACAAACCAAGAGAAATGGCAAGCAATGCAAAGCCCAAGAACCAAAACAAATGGCGACGGGAAAACCGACTTAGCCACAATGCTAACTGCAAACAACGTGTCAATTGCTGCCGGCGATTCAACCACAGTGCAATTTGTTGTTCTAGTTAACGAAAGCGAAACTCAAATGATTGACGATTACGACAAAGCTTACCGCACGTTTGCTTACCAACCAACTGCCGGTGCCGACACCTCTTTGGTAATGCAATTGCAAGCCAACCACATTGCAATATACCCCAACCCAATACGCCCAATGCAGTGTTTAACAATATCGGCAATGCAACAAATTAACAAAGTATCGCTCATTAACATATTCAATCAAACTATTGAATATCAAGAAAATAGCAGCAGCAACATCGTTAACTTCAACATTGGTAACGTTGCATCAGGTTTGCACATTATTGACATTGAATTAAGCAACGGAAATGTTATTTCAAAACCCATTATGGTAAAAGAATAACAAGCCGAAATAACTGAAAATCAGTTAATAAAGTTGTTAACTTTTTGAAAGTTCGCAACTCAAAGCGTCAAACCAAAAAAATATTTTTGCCCAAAAACTAATCAACATTTATGGCAAACTCGAAAGACAAAATGCGCCGCACAAATAAATGCACAGTTTTGCTAAACGACAGCGAAGCAAAGGCACTTGACCAATACTGCAAACGCCACCCAAAAGTGAGCCGTGCGCAACTAATTCGAGAGGCTATATTCACCCAAGTTTTTGCCGACATTGAACGCTCTTCTACCCTTTTTAGCGAGGACGAAATGCAACGCATGAAAGACTACTAGACATTTATATTATTAATAACCAACGACATGGAAAGCATTAAAAGTCTTTTTTCCGAACGTTATTCGTGCCGAAACTATTCAAGTCAAAAAGTAAGTCGCCAAACATTAGAGCAACTGCTTGAAACTGCAAAACTTGCCCCATCGGCAACCAATGCCCAACCTTGGAAAGTAATTGTAGTTAACCAACCAGAAAACATTGCAAAATTGCAAGCTGCATACAATCGCGATTGGTTTCGCACAGCGAGCACAGTGCTTATTATGTGTGCTGTACGGAACAAAGCATGGACTCGAGCCGACGGTAAAAACCATGCTGACATTGACCTTGCTATACTTACCGACCACCTAACATTAGCAGCAACCGATATGGGGCTTGCAACTTGTTGGGTTTGCAATTTCAACGCAAAAATGATTACCAACGATTTTGGTCTCGATAGCAACACTGAACCTGTTGTTCTTGTTCCAATAGGTTATAGCGCCGATGATTCTAAACCTGCAAAAAAGCGCATCACCACATCTGATTTTGTTGAATGGAAATAATATAACTAACTGATTATGATTGAATTTGAAATAAAAGAAATGCCAGGCGAGAACGAACCTTTTATTGAACTTAACAAATTACTAAAAGTTCTTCGATGGGTTGAAAGCGGTGCAATGGCTAACGAAATGATTACCGAACAACTTGTAAAAGTTAATGGTAATGTTGATACTCGCAAACGCGCCAAACTTCGCCGCGGCGACATTGTTGAATTTGAAGGAAATACAGCTAAAATTGTTTAACTAGAAACTAAATACTTCAAAGTATAAAAGCGGCTTTATCAGTCGCTTTTTTTGTTTTAATTCACAAATTTCTCAATTACCATTTCAACCAACAAAAGCAAAAACGCCAACAATGCAAACCATTTCCACAAATTGTCGGCATTAACAACATCCGACACCAACAATTGCTTGGTTGGTTGCATTTGGCTAACACGCAACCCATTATCGCTAAAGAGCTGCAAAGCCTCACTCTCGCTCAAAAATTGCTGAACCGATTCGCTACGATTATAGTTTAATGCCAATTGCGTTTGCTGATTACCATAATTCATTGTCCATAAGCCACTTGTCATTTCGCTCTCGGCTGCAAAAACCGAAATTCCATTTTGTCCCCTACGAATTATTGGATATAGTTTCTGCCCTTGACTATTAACAAGTTCAGCAGTTGAATTTAATGGCTGCAATGGCAAACCTATTACCATATTTGGTTCAATGGTATAATACAATTCGGTTTGTTTAACGCTTTGTAATGCAATGTTATAAAACAAAGGGACAAACAACTGATGTGTAGGCAAATCGGTACAACTTGCATCAAAAGGCAATGCCGACAAGTAAACTTTGCCTTTCAAATATTTATAAACTCCAAACAAAACATCGCCCGACTCCGATTTCAATAAATTATCATACACTCGGCGAGTTGTTTGGTTTATCTTATAATATCCCAAGTATGTAGGCGTAGCATAATCGTCGGTTGCATTTCGTATTGCATTTTTCAGCAAAGAAGTATTGCTTTGAGGTTTAGAAGTTCTTCCTTTTTGCTCAACCCACTCGCCCAACCAAGGGCCGCCAGTTGATCTTAACAAGCCATTAAATTCCTCAGCTACATTATTTTTATTAGGAATTAACAACAAAATCCCCCCCTCAGCAACAAACTGTTTAAGCATTTTAGCTAATCCTGATGAGATTGTTGAAGGCTGATTAATTATAACAAACTGATAATCAGCAAAATTTTTACCAGCCGACTGTGCTACAGTACAATTTGTGTAGTTAACTGACTTATCGGTATAAAGAAACTTGAAGTAATCGGCAGTTTGTTTATCGCTGATACCCAATACATTAATGCATTGTGGCACGTTGTACGACAAATGTAGTTGATTATCAAATGTTATTGGAAAATCAGATATTGTTGCTGTAATATGGTTATTGCCAACTAGTTGCTGTAAAAACTGACAACTAACATCGGTATGTTTACCCGACTCAATGCTAAACGGCAAGTTAGACCTAACTGTGTCGTTAACAGCAACTTGCAGAGTCATATTTTCAACATTTGAACCGCCATAGTTACGCAATCTAACTACCAATTGCTCATCTTTACCAACATACATTCCTGGGTTTGAAAACCAAGCCGAATCTATAGCAACATTATTGCGAGATGCTCCAACAAATGGCACCAAAACAAATTGTTGCTTAGGCAACTGACTAACGTTATTCAACACAAACGATGGTTTGTGTAAATCGCTAAACACAAACGAATACAATGCAGCATTTGTATCGCTTTGCACATTTTGTTGCCAACGAATTATATCGCCTAAAGTTGGTGTTAAATGGCAAAAATCAATTTCAGCAAGCCATTTAATAAAAACATCACGACTTACCCAATGTTGTTGGTCGGGTCGCAAATTGTTTGTTGTTAGCAAGAAAAGTGTATTGCTAGGAAACTGTTCAGTTAACTCACTAGCCTTAACTTTTGCCCATTCAAGCAACACGCCTTCCACGCCTTGCGCATCCATACTGAAAGAATTGTCGATATAAACCGACACGCGGGGCTGTGCATCGCTAACAAGTTTATTTTCAACAGAATAAGGATGTGCGAACAGTATAACCAAAGTGGCATAAATCAACATTCGCACAACAAGTAGCAACCAATTTCGCAACACTGACCGCGATTTGCTTTCATGCATCAACTTTTGCAAAAAAGCAGTATTGCTGAACATAACAACCGTGTAGCGTCGAAAGTTGAACAGATGTATTATTACTGGAACAACTAGCGCAAACAACGCCCACAGTATGTTTGGGTGGAGAAACTGCACTTACACTACTCTTTTGTACCTTGGAATATTTGGCGCTGCGAAAACAGCAACCCCATTGCAAGCACAAAACCAAACAAATCGGAAAAAGTGCATGCTGCCCAAATACCTGTTAATCCATTTAACCCATTATTCTCAAACAATACTGGAATAATATAAGCCGCTGGCAATAGGAATATTACTTGGCGCGATAGACTTGTTACAATCGCAATCCATGGTTTATCAATCGATTGAAAAAAATTGGAATTGACAATTGTGCCTCCAACCATAGGAAACAGAACTGTAAGCAAAGGCAATGCGCTAGCACAAATATCAATAAGTTCTTGGTCGCTAGTAAACATGCGTGCAATAACACGAGGAAAACCGCATCCGCATATAAGGCCAAACACACCTGTAGCAACCGATGCCATTATTGTTAGTTTGTAAACTGTTTGTAAACGATAACTATGTCCAGCGCCATAATTATATCCTGCAATTGGTTGCATACCTTGGCACAAGCCTATCATAAAAAGAACCAACATGTTCAAGAAACTATTCACCACACCGTATGCGCCTACAGCCATATCGCCTCCATATCGAATTAGTTGAGCATTCAAAATTGCCACAACTCCAGCTGCTGCAAGGTTCATCAAAAAAGGGCTCATTCCAATCAACGTAATGTTGCGGAAAATATACCCCTTAAGCGCCCAACCATGCGCACGATAATGTATAAACGATCGTCGATCAATGAAATGCAATATTGATATTACGGTGCTTATTGACATTGAAATTGTTGTTGCCCATGCCGCTCCTGCAATACCCCAATCGAGCCAAAAAATAAAAATAGCATCAAGAACAATGTTTATCACAGCGCCTAAAACCATTATAAACATTGAACGTTGAGGATAGCCCGATGCACGCATCAAACCTGTCAAATTAAATGTTACAGTGGTTAAAAACATACCTGGCAACACTATAACCATATACTCGTGAGCAAAACTTACGGTCTCGGCTGTAGCTCCAAACAAATACAATATTTTATCAAGAAAAAAGAAGCAGAACAAACACGATATTCCACTTAAAATCAATGTAAATACTGTACTGTTTCCAAGTATCTTTTCTGCCCAATTCTCATCTTTTTGACCTAGCACAATTGACATTCGAGCCGATGCTCCAACACCAATAAGCGAACCCAAAGCATGAATTATATTCATCAAAGGAAGTGTAATAGCCATACCTGCAATGGCCAAAGCTCCAACACACTGACCAATAAAAATGCGGTCAACTATGTTATACACCGACGATATTATCATGCTGATGATTGACGGTAGCGCATACTTCCACAACAATTTACTAACTCTCTCTGTTTCAAGTTCTTTTGTCTTGTCTATCTGTTGCATATCTCTTTATTTTTCGGGGTGCAAAATTACGTCAAAAAGTTCAAAAATACACCAATTTAACTATTGGGCTGCTACATAAAAAAACGCCGACAAACTCTATTTAAGCTTGCCGGCGTTATAGTAACGTTATCTGTTTTTCTTTTACTTCGACTGCGATAATTGTGGTATTCGGGCACTCATAAACTCAAATGCGCCAAACATTATTCCGCAATAGACTAAATCGCCTATTAACGCATTCTTAAAAAACGGCAAACCTGCTGTGTAACATGCAATTAAGCCCGAAAATGTTGATGGATACATTGAAGTTGAATACCATGTACCAAAGTTTGACAAAAGGAAGAAAACTACTGATGCAGCCAAACTACTCAACACTACACGACCAATAGTCACTTTCGTTAACACACTCGAGCCGGCCAATGCAATAATCACAAACGATAGGTATGTAAAGAAACAACCATCATAAAACAGTACGAAACCATCGAACACATAGCTATAAACCAAGTTATTAAGCAACAAATCGCTTATCCACATGGCCACTAATGGTATTGTGTACGCTTGCCAATGTTTAGTAAAATATGCGGCCCCAAAAAGCGATGTGGCTACAATTGGAGCAAATCCCATTGGATGTGGTACAAATCGGCTTGCAATGGCCAAAACCACCATCAGCAAGGCTACAAAAAAATTTAAATTTAGTTTCATACGTTTAAATTATATAGCTGCGCAAAGATAGCGTTTTGCCAGTATTAAGTACTGGCTAACGTTTTTCAATATCCATTCTTGCAAATAGTATTTTACTTGGGTTAATACCCAGTCCTTCAGTACGGCTTACATATGAGCCATCGGCTTTAAAGCTCATTAAAGCACCAGTTGTGGTATAATCAACAGCATCGCCAACATAAATATTGCCATTCGCTGGGTTTATTGACAACGAATATGGGGTTACTAATTTGCTGCTATCTTGAAGTACAAATGGCTGTATTTCAAACGATTCGTTGGTTGTAAAGAATTCAACGCATGGAGTCCAATTAGCGTCATAAGTTGTTGCATAGCCAATTAGGCTGCCATTGTTTACAATAAAATTTGAAGCCGAAATTTCAATTGTTTTTGACACGCTCATATCATCAACGTTGATAATAACCAACTTTCCTGCAATATCAACGTAATTTCCAATCACTTGAACACACAATAGCGAGTTGTTTATGCGCTCAACTTTGCATGGGTTCAAACCAACTGTCAAAACTTTTTCCTCTGTCATTGTTTTAGTATTGATAATTGATAGAGTTGAATCGTAATTAGGATAGTTCATACCTCCTGAATTTGCCACATACAATTTTCCGTTAATTGCGCATATACCCTCTGGGCTAGCACCAGAAACCTTGCAAGTTTTTGCAACCTCAAGTGTTTTAGTATCAATAGCATAAATCACACTATTATAAGCACTAACATACACATAATCGCCATCGGCAACCAAGTGACGAGGTTGAACTTGTTCATCCCCTTCTGCTAGTTGTATTTGTTTTACCGATTTACCTGTTTTGGCATCAATCACCTCAATTGTGTTTGCCGACGAAACTGCTACGTAAACATTTTCACCACAAACAATTGCATCGTTTGGAGTATCGCCCAAACCTCGATTATTCACTAAGCTGAACACATCGCTTACTACAGCAGAAGCACCTGCCGCATCTTTACCAATATACGACAACGAGCCATTGTTCATTCCAAACACACCTTCACACATCACCAAAACACCTTCGTCTGCATCTCCAGTGTTAACAGGTTTGTCTTCGTTTTCGTTACATGCTGCAAAAGAAAAAAGCACCGCAGCTAGTGCCAAATACTTGATTTTCATAAAATTATATATTTAAGTTTAACATAAAACGCTCGTCCAGGCATTGGATAGTTTTTAACTATCTCATAATTGACATTCGCCACATTTTGAACTTCAGCCATTACTGTCATTTTTTTTTGTTTCACTCCAAATGTGATAGTTTGATCGGAATAAGGCTCTATTCGATTTGTAGCTATATTTTGATTCATACAATACCTAACTCCCTGGTAGTTAATTGCATAAGTCAACATAAAACTTCTATAATCAACCCCAACTAACGCTGAAACTTGTTTACGCGGCATATATGCAATTTGATGATTGTATGTGGCTGATTTTTTGCTTGTTACATCAACGCAGAGTTGATATGTGTAACTACCGCCAATTTTTATACTCAAATCAGATGAAGGCAACCAAGCCAAGTTTGCCGAAAAATCAACGGCCTTTATATCGGTTTTTCCAACATTCATCATTGCCCACTGAAATACATTTCCAGTTGGCATTGCCACAATTTTATTAGATACTAGATTATAATATGCCTCAACTTTTGAATCTATCAGCCACTTGCGCCAATCTTTGTCAAAGGCCACACTTATTGAATACTGTTCTGCCGTTTCAGGCTTCAAATTTCTATTCCCTACTCCGTTGTAATACAAATCGTTAAATGTTGGCAATCGGAATATCTTTTTTGCAAACGCACTTATTGTAACCGACTTTAACGGCATAAATTCCAACATTAAAGTTGGGTTAACCGATGAATGATTACTTACATTACTTTCGTTTTGCGACAAATTTTGTTGAGCTAACAACGTTCCAAAAACCACAACATATCGGCTTGAATATTTTGCCATTAACGCCCCCATTAACGACACTCGTAGCGGCTTACCGTCAACTCGGTTCGAATTTAAAGTTCCAATAGTACAATCGCCTGAAGCAGAAACTATTACGCCTTTATTAACATTGCGCATAACTGTTGCCCCCGCAAAAAACTCATGTTGCAAATAATTAAATTCTTTTACATTACTCAAAAGTTGAGGATTGTTGTAATTCTGACCTGCCACAGTATATTTTGCTCTCAAACAAGCTGTAGTCTCATCAAAATTTAGAGTTGACTGAATTTGTCCAAATAGTTGAGCATCACGCAATTTCTCCTGCGAATTCAAATTATAGAAAATGGTAGCTTTGGGTAATCCACAATCGGACAAATAACCAAACACTTTTGCCTTTAAATGTGCCTTACCTTGTCCAACAACCGACCATTCTGCCCTTAATTGATTAACGTTTCCATTTTGCCTACGCAAACGCTTAGTGCTATCGCCATTGTTCAAAGTGTATTCATAATCGCCATCAGAATGATAATACGATAACGCAAACGAGTTTGATGAATGTTTGTTTATTGGAGAAGATAGCAACAATGCTGGCATAAATGTACCAAAAGCCCCCACTCGCATTTCTGCATCACATTCTGGCTTTTTCAAAACCGAATCGGTTGTATTTAACTGAACCACAAAGCCAGCCGACAACATTCGAGCCGACTGCAACATACTACAACTCTGGGCATTAACAACACAGATTGACGATGTTGTTTGCGGCATTAAAACGCCAAGATTCACGGTTCCTGTCTGCATGTTTCCCGCTGGTACACCATCTACAGCTACGGCGGCATGTTGTGCACCTAGTCCACGAACTGCAATACTTTTAATTCCGCCAAGTCCACCATAATCTTTAACCTGAACACTTGGCAGCAACTTAAGAGCATCCGTAACCGATTGTGCACCTATTTGATTTAGATTTTCGGCTGTAACTAAAGTTGAATTAACCGCTACACGTTGGCTCACAACTTTCACTTCCTGCACATTACGCACAGAATCTGTTTGAGCTAACACTTTAATTGTCAGCAGAATAAAACCTATTATTACAGCAATACGTTGCACTTTTTTTCAAATAAAAGCATAACAAGTTCAGCAACGTACGCAGCACGCACACCAATAAGCAACCTTATTGCAATGCAACAAAGCGCTTCATAAAAGGTACAAACCTAACCCACGAGGCTGAACTTTTGGTTAAAAAAATCGCTGGCAGGTCTTCTGACTCTTTTCTCCATTTAGCGCCTTCTCATTCATAACAGAACAATGGCATTGTGCTAAATAGTTGCAAGCAATGCTTGCTGAAAATCACAGCAGCGGGACTGTCCGAGATTCGCACTCGATTCCCTTTTAATCTGCCCCATAGGGCAAAACCAACGGTCGGCAAAGGTAAAAGAGTTTGCAATGCAAAAAAAGCAAAGCAAAAAAAACGCCCCGAACAAATGTCCGAGGCGTTTATAATATTTGTTTATGCTAATTATTCAGCAACAACTTCAAATTCAAGGTCAAACTCAACTTCTTTGTGCAATTTGATTTTTGCATTGAATTTGCCAAGTTCTTTAATTGCATCACCTTTAACCAAAATGTTTTTATGGTTAATATCGAAGCCTTGTTTTTGAAGAGCCTCAGCAACTTGAATGTTGTTAACAGAACCAAAGATTTTGCCAGTAGAGCTAACTTTAGTTGCAATAACAACTGAAACATTTGCCATTGAATCGCGAAGAGCAATAGCATCGTTTTTAATTTTCTCAAGTTTGTGAGCACGTTGTTTCAAATCCTCAGCAAGCATTTTCTTTGCAGCAGGAGTTGCTACAACTGCCATTTTTTGAGGAATAAGGTAGTTACGTCCGTAACCATCTTTTACAGTAACAATGTCGTTTTTATAACCCAAGCTTGGGATATCTTGTTTCAATATAATTTCCATAACTATCGCCTCCTATTACTTTAACAAATCGGTTACATATGGTAGCAAAGCCAAGTGGCGTGCTCTTTTAATTGCGGTAGCAACCTTGCGTTGATATTTCAACGAAGTACCAGTAATGCGACGTGGAAGAATTTTACCTTGCTCGTTCAAGAACTTTTTCAAGAACTCTGGATCTTTGTAGTCGATGTAACGAATTTTGTTCTTTTTGAAACGGCAGTATTTTTTCTTTTTAACCTCTACTGTAGGTGGGGTCAAATATCTGATTTCTGATTGACTTTGTGACATAATTAAGCCTCCTTAGATTCTGATTTTAAATTTCTTCTTTTCTCAGCGTACTCTGTAGCGAATTTGTCCAATTTAACAGTCAAGAAACGCATAATACGCTCGTCACGACGGAATTCAGTTTCAAGTTTAGCAACAACGTTGCCTTCTGCGCTGAATTGAACCATGTAATAAAAACCTGTGGTTTTCTTTTGGATAGGATAGGCTAATTTTCTGAGGCCCCAATCCTCTTCGTGCACCATTTCGCCACCTGCGGCTGAAATAACGCCTTTAAACTTTTCGGCCGCTTCCTTCATCTGTGCTTCAGACAAAACGGGATTTGCAATGAAAACGGTCTCGTAATTGTTAGACATAATAATTGTATTTAATTGTTAAAAATTTTTGACGCGCAAAAGTAGTATTTATTTTAATCGAAACAACCCCACCCTCAATTGTTTTGCAAATTTGTGTTTAATAATCCAGTATCCGCATTACTTAACTCCATTTATATCCTAAAAATACTCGCAAAAACACATATATGTTATAATGCATAACACCTATATATAATAGGTGTCTCGTTATGAAAAACGAAATGCAAATAACAAAATTCAAAAAAGTTCTATTTTTGCGCCCTCACAACGGAGTGTGGCGCAGTTGGTAGCGCGCTACGTTCGGGACGTAGAGGCCGCCGGTTCGAGTCTGGTCACTCCGACAAAAGCTAACCATTGGGTTAGCTTTTGTTGTTTTTGCACTTAAGTGCCAACTCTACTAAAACTGAAAACTTTTTACAGCAAAAAAGTTTTTTTACAACTATTTACGCAAACGTTTTCGTGTTTTTTTACACTCTTTTGAATCAATTTTCAAATAACACATCTCCATTTACAACGCTTTGATTTTTTGTGTTTTACATAAATACTCACACAACACCAAACTCATAAACAAGCAAGCAATACATCAGCTAAAACATTCATTATCAACAAAATAACGCTTACCGTCAACACTTTCAATCATTATTTATTTTTCGTCGATAAAAATGGGCAGTTTATAGTCAAACGTTAATTTGAGTCGTTTGAAAACTTTTTTGCACTAAATAGTTTTCTAATTTTGCAAGCACTAAAAAAATAAGATGGAAACAAGAGGTAAAATACTTGAAGGTGCTGGTGAACTTTTCTTTCGTAATGGCTGCAAGGCAGTAACGATGGATTTGCTAGCTCAACATCTTGGCATATCTAAACGAACCATCTATCAAAACTTTACTGACAAAGAGGAACTTATTAGAGTTTTTCTTGAAGATAAAATGCTTTTGCACGACGCAAAATTCCACTCAATGATTGATGATTGCAGCAACATTTACGAAGCTTTTATCAAACACAACCAACACCAACGCGAGTTTGTTGAAAAAATTTCGCCAAGTTTTTTTAGCGACTTGCGCAAATATTATGGCAACATTCTGCACGATGTATTCAACAATCGCAGAAAAGTTAACTTATCAAACATTGGTTTTGTGCTAAAGAAAGGCATTGAAAGTGGCATTTTCAAGAACAACATAAACACAAATATTTGTAGCGAAATGGTAATGCAAATGGTTGATTTAACTATAAAATTATCAAAAGAAGGACAATATAATGATGCTGAAATATACAACAACTTAATGATTCCATATCTAATGGGCATTAGTACCGAAAAAGGCATAATAATGCTTACTAGTATTATACATCGACACACAAAATTTTAACATAAATAGTACAATGAAAGGTAAAATGAACAAAAAACTAATGATTACATCGTTAGTATCGCTATGCGCCTTAGGCGCTTTGGCGCAGAGTCCTACAACAAGCGGCTCAGTTGCTACCGATAGTGCAAATGCAACGATAGCAATAGATTCTTCGTTGTTTAAGCACAATGGCGAACACTTGACTTTGAGTTTAGAAGAAGCACAAAAGTACGCAATTGAGCACAACAGATCGTTGCAGAATGCAGACATGGACATTAAAAAAGCTGAATATGCACGATGGGAAGCCTTATCATCTATGCTCCCTCAAATAACCGCAGAACTTGGATACTCCAACTATTGTGGCTACAAAATGAATTTTTCAACGGGCGGAAGCGATGATGATTCAAAAGACGAACAAAATCCTACCACTCCTCCTGAAGGGGTTGATCTTATAACTGCAGGCTACATTATGCAACAATTACAAAATATGATGGGAAGCAGTAGTAGCGGCATTGCAATGCCAACTACAGGAACTCTTAACATTACCGCATCAATTGCCATAAGCGGAGCCCAAATTATTGCGCTACAAATCAGCAAGTTGTCGCAAAAAATGATGGATATTACTTATAAAAACAGCGAGCAAGAAACAAAAAATCAAGTTAAAACTCTTTACTACTCTGCCTTGGTAATGGAAGAAACCATAGGCTTGCTTGAGAAAAACTTTGACAACCTAAAATCGTTGCTTGAATCAACTGAAAAAGCTGTTGAAGTTGGCGTTGTTGAACAAACCGATGCCGATAAACTTCGCATTCAGGTTATTACTATGCAAACTGGTATAAACTCAACCAAGCGCTCGCTTGAAATGGTTTACAACTCTTTGCGATTGTTGCTTGGTACCAATGTTGATGCAGATATTGAATTGTCGCAGAAAATTGACCAACTAGTTAACATTAACGAAATTGTTGAATTGTTGAACAAAGATTTTTCAGTTGACGACAACTATCAATTTCAATTATTAGAAGCATCGTCTGACTTAAGCAAGAAACAAGTTGACATTGCATTTTGGAATCACTTTCCAACACTATCGGCCTACTACCAACACTCTGAAAGAACTTATTTTGGACAAAAAGAAGGTTTCAATATGACCCCACCAAACCTTATTGGTGCATCGTTGCGTATTCCAATTTTTTCAAGTGGCAACCGATATAGCGCATACAAAGAGGCTAAAATATCGTATGCCGAAAGCATGAATAATGTTGAGCAAACACGCGATGCCCTGTTGGTGCAACACAACCAACTGCGCTACAACTTAGCATCGGCTTACGACACTTATATTACTCAACAACAAAACGTTGACGTAACTCAACAAGTTTTCGACAAACTATCGCAAAAGTTTGAACACGGAATGGTTTCAAGTCTTGAACTAACAAACTCAAGCACAAACCTCATTTCGGCACAAAGTAGCTACGTACAAGCACTTATGGAACTTATATCGGCACAAGTGGCACTTGAAAACCTTTTGGTAAACAGTAATAAATAAGAATCAACATAAATAATTATAAACATGAAGTATTTAAATGGATTAATTGCTTGCAGCCTTGTAATGGCGCTGGCAAGTTGCGATTCAAAGAAAAAAGCAACAACAGACACCACAGAAAACCGCGCTGAACGTGTTCAGACTGAAACAATGACAAAAAGCCCAATTGAGCGCTCAATTGAAATATCGAGCACCTTGCAAGGCTATGAAACTATGAACATTGCGCCATCGTTAACTGGTATTATACAAGACATTACGGTTGAGGTTGGCACCAAAGTTCACAAAGGTCAGCTATTGGTTCGTATGGACGAAAACCAATACAACAACACCAAACTTACTATGGCTAATCTTGAAACCGAGATGTCGCGAATGGAAGCTTTGCGCGAAAGTGGCAATGTTTCGCAACAAACATACGACCAAACAAAATTAGGTTACGACCAAACAAAACAATCGTTAGCATTTCTTGAAAAAAACACCTACGTAAAAGCACAATTTGACGGTGTTATTTCAGCAAAGAATTTTGAAGACGGTGAACTTTACGGAGGCAATCCTGCCATTTTGGTTCTTACCAAAATAAATGTATTGAAAGCCTATATCAACATTCCTGAAAGTTATTTTCCTCGTGTTAAAGAAGGCATGAAACTTAATATAGCCTCAGACATTTATCCTGGAAAACAATTCCCAGCAACAATTGAAATTGTTCACCCTACCATTGATGCATCAACTCACACTTTCCAAGTTAAAGTAAAGATTAACAACAGCACCAACGAGTTACGCCCAGGTATGTACGTTCATGCAACCCTACCTCTTGCCGACGACAAAGCTATTATGGTACCTTACCAAGCAGTGCTTAAACTAATCGGATCAAACGAGCGCTACATTTTTGTAAACAAAGACGGAGTTGCTAAACGTGTAACAGTAAAAACTGGTACTCGCAACGAAGACAAAGTTGAAATCATAAGCGACGAAATTGCAGAAGGCGACGAAATTGTGGTTGTTGGACAAGGCCGTTTGGTTGAAGGTTCAAAACTTGAAATTGTAAAGTAACAATCCACTCAATCTTAAATTGATAAAGAAATGAGTATATACAGAACAGCGATTGAAAAGCCTATCACTACCGCGCTAATATTTGTGGCAGTGATAATTATGGGCGTGTTCTCGTTTCATAAACTGCCAATTGACCAGTTTCCTGAAATTGAGCCACCCTACGTTATGGTAATGACATCGTATCCAGGTGCCAATGCCAGCGAAATTGAGACTAATGTTACCCGTTTGATGGAAAACAACCTTAACTCGGTTGACGGGTTGAAAGAGCTTACCTCAACTTCAAAAGATAACATGTCAGTTATCGTAATGGAGTTTGAGTGGGGACTTAAACTTGACGATGTTGTGAACGATGTTCGCTCTTATGTCGATATGGTACGCGACTACTTACCTTCAGGATGTTCGTCACCTTTTATCTTTAAGTTTAGTTCAAGCGCAATGCCTATTATTCAGTTTGCCATTACAGCAAACGAAAGTTATTCAGGTCTTGAAAAAATTTTAAACGACGAACTTGTTCCTGTACTTAACTCAGTAAACGGTATTGGTAACATTTCGCTATCAGGAGCACCCGATCGTTACATATATATTGAAATTGACCAAGAAAAACTTGATGCTTACGGCATTGCATTGGAAACTGTAGGACAAGTGGTTGCGGCCAACAACCTAAACATGTCGTCGGGTAACATAAAAATCAACAAGGAACAATACCAACTACAAGTTCGCAGCGAGTACTCTGAAAGTGCCGAGATTAACAACCTTGTAGTTTCTACTACCCCAAGTGGGCAACAAGTGTTTATTCGTGACATTGCCACAGTTCGTGACACAATTAAAGACCTTTCGCTTGACGAGAAGATTGACGGTCGCGATGGTGTACGTATGATTATCACCAAACAATCGGGAGCCAACACCGTTCAAATTTGCCGCGATGTTCGCAAAAAAATGGCTGAATCAATGGCTTGGCTACCTTCTGATGTTAAGATTGACGTTATTTACGACTCATCAGAGGAGATTGAAAACGCAATCAGCAGTTTGGAAGAGTCAATTTTGTATGCTTTGTTGTTTGTTGTATTGGTGGTGTTGTTCTTCCTTGGACGTTGGCGCGCCACTATCATCATCGGTCTAACCATTCCTATTGCACTTATTGTTGCGTTTATCTATCTATTGTTTGTCGATAGTTCGTTGAACATCATTTCGCTCTGCTCGCTAACCATTGCCATTGGTATGGTGGTTGACGATGCTATTGTGGTGCTCGAAAACATTACCAAGCACGTTGACCGCGGCGAAGGTCCTCACGAAGCTTCAATTTACGCAACCAACGAGGTTTGGACCTCAGTTATTGCTACCACATTGGTTATTGTGGCCGTGTTTGTACCATTAACCATGTTGAGCGGTATGGCTGGTATTTTGTTCAAAGAGTTAGGTTGGATTGTAACCATTTGCGTTGTAACATCAACTATTGTAGCCATTTCGCTAACACCAATGCTTTCATCGGTTCTTATTAAAGGCCGTCAAATAAAATTGGTTAACGGCAAAATGGTTGAAGAGAAAAAAGAGAACAACAACTGGTGGTCATACGAAAATACAGTTATCCGTTTTCTTGACAAACTTGACTCACTATATGCAAAAGCATTACATTGGTGTTTGACTCACAAAGCCACCACAATGACCGCTATTATAGTATTCTTTGTTCTGTCAATGCTACCTGCAATTACTGGACAAATTGGTACTGACTTTATGCAAAAAAGCGACAACGCGCGCATGACAGTTACTATTGAGTTGCAACGCGGTACCCGCATTGAGGAAACGGCAAAATTTGCCCGTCACCTTGAGCAACGCATTTTTACTTTGGTACCTGAAACTCGCATCATTTCAACTTCAGCTGGTTCAAGCGACGAGTCAAACGTTGGCGCATTGTTCTCATCAACATCTAACAATAAGATTTCAATGATTATTTCAGCAACAAAAAAATATGAGCGCGAACGTTCAATATTTGAACTTGCTGAGGTTGTTCGTCAAGAACTAGCAACATACCCTCAAGTAGTTGACTACAAATGTACTACTTCAAGCGGCATGGGCGGTTCTTCATCAACTGTCGATGTTGAAATATACGGATACGACTTTGACGCTACCAGCCTTTTGGCAGAGCAAATCAAACAATTAATTAAAGATAGCGTACCATCAGCACGCGATATCGACATTAGTCGCGAAGAAGACCGTTCTGAGTTAAAAGTTGTTGTTGACAAAGAAAAAGCTGCTCGTCACGGACTAACATCGGCAACCATTGCCACATACCTATACAATCGTGTAAACGGCATGTCAGCTGGATACTTAAAAGAAGATGGTGACGAGTACGACATTAAAGTTCGTTTACTTGAAAAGAACCGCAATTCTATTGACGATATTGAAAATTTGACAATTCCAACCGCAACAGGAAAACTAATAAAGTTGCGCGAAGTTGGTAGAATTGAAGAGTATTTCTGCCCACCAGAAATTGCTCGCCAAGACCGCCAACGTGTGGTTAAGGTAACATCGCTCCCCTACGAAACCTCATTGGGCGAGTTAGCTACCGAGATTCAGAACCAAGTAAGCAAAATAAAACTCCCTCAGGGCATTACCGTTAAATTTGGTGGCGACTACGAAGAACAACAAGAAACCTTTGCCGACATGGGACTTTTGCTAGCACTTATTGTAATGTTGGTTTATGTGGTAATGGCGTCGCAATTTGAATCGCTCAGCAAACCTTTCATCATTATGATGTCGTTCCCATTTGCCGTTAGCGGTGTAGTTATTGCATTATGGATTACCAACACAACACTCGATATGATTGGTGCACTTGGTATTGTGATGCTAGTAGGTATTGTGGTTAAAAACGGTATTGTGCTAATTGACTACATTAACTTGATGCGCGACCGTGGCTACGAACTAAACAAAGCCATTGAGCTATCAGGTGCATCTCGTTTGCGCCCAGTGCTTATGACCGCAGCAACCACCATTCTTGGTATGTTACCAATGGTTATGAGTACTAGTGAAGGCTCTGAAATGTGGATCCCAATGGGTATTGTAGTTATCGGTGGTTTGTTAGTTTCAACCATCATCACACTTATTGTGGTTCCAGTACTTTACGCCCTTATGTCGCGCCATGGCGAACGCGATAAAGAAGAAAGTTTGCGCAGTCAGTTCATCTTCTTCGACATGGACTCCGACTCCGTTCTTGACACTCGCAAAGAGAGAAATAACGAACTAATTTAACACTTAATATGAAGGCAGTTTTTATAGTATTTAACCAATCGAACACTTCACGTGTTGAGTATATGCTTGACCGACTTGAAATACGCGGCTACACTTTTTGGGAAGAAGTTCAAGGTCGAGGATCTGTTGATGGCGAACCTCGCCGTGGAACCCACACTTGGCCCGAAATGAACTCTGCAGTTATCACAATGGTTGAAGACGACAAGGTTGAAGAACTAATGTCGAAAATTCACAACCTCGACAACCGCAACAAAGAAGTTGGTGTTCGCGCCTTTGTGTGGAACATTGAGCAAACTGTATAGAATCACTATTCATCGGTATCAAAAAAAGCCGCACCTAAACAAGGTTGCGGCTTTTTTTGCAATTCGCCCACCCCCATTTTTTTATTTTTAACTACCAATTATTCAATATTCCCTTACTTTTGCAACCGAACTGTTAGGGGTGCCACAAGGCTGAGATAATACCCTATGAACTTGATCTGTACAACAACAGCGAAAGGAAACAGTAGCCGCATATTCACGGTAAGTTTTCATCTGTTTATACATTCAAGTAGTTCGTTGTAACGAAGGTCGTTGCAACTTTTAACTATTTAATGTTTTATAAAAATGGACAAAAATCTTGTAGTAAAAGATTTGGAGGCGGTTCGCTCACAATCGCCATTGGTGCAAAGCATCACAAACTATGTAGTAATGAACAACACAGCCAACGCTTTGTTGGCCATTGGAGCTTCTCCAATTATGGCTCATGCCGTTGAAGAAATGCAAGAAATGGCAACCATTTGCCAAAGCCTTGTAATAAACATCGGCACACTTAGTCCACGTTGGATTGAAGGAATGCTACTTGCAGGAAAAACTGCAAAAGCTGCAGGTCACCCTGTAATTCTTGACCCTGTTGGCGCAGGTGCCACTTCGTATCGTACACAAACTTGCTTCAAAATTATTGAAGAATGCCAACCAGACATTATTCGTGGCAATGGATCTGAAATAATGGCACTTGTTAATAGCGACATTAAGAGCAAAGGTGTTGATAGCTCAGAATCATCAAGTTCAGCCGTTGAATCTGCAAAAATTCTAGCTAAACGCTACAATTGCGTAGTAACCATCAGCGGCGAAATAGACTATGCTACCGATGGAGAACAAGTAATTGAAATACACGGAGGCTCGCCAATGATGGCCAAAGTAACTGGACTTGGCTGCACTGCAAGTGCTTTAGTTGGAGCTTTTGCAGTTGTTAATCGCAACTATTTGCAAGCTGCTGCTAGTGCAATGCAAGTAATGGCGGTTGCCGGCGAATTGGCTGCTGCAAAATCGCGCGGCACAGGCTCAATGCAAATGAATTTCCTTGATGAACTTTATAATCTATCGGCCAACGATATTATAAAATAATCACATCGTTATTGATGCACTTTATGCAAGAACTAAGTCGTCACAATCCGCTTTCGACTTAGTTCTTCTTTATAAAAACAACACTTAAAATGCGAAAAACAATTGACCTATCGCTATATCTTGTAACTGACCGACCACTTTCACTTGGTCGTCCAATTGAATGGATTGTTGAAGAAGCTGTAAAAGGAGGAACAACCATTGTGCAGTTACGCGAAAAAGATTGCTCAACTCGCGAGTTTATTGAGTTAGCTATAAAGCTAAAACAAACACTTGCGCCATACAATGTTGCTCTAATTATCAACGACCGTGTTGACGTTGCTCTTGCCGCCAATGCCGATGGCGTTCACCTTGGACAGTCGGATATGGATTGTAAAACCGCACGACAGCTACTTGGTCCCGATAAAATTATAGGTTTATCAATTGAACATATTGACGAAACTGACGCAGCAAACCAACTTGATATAGATTACGTTGCCGTATCGCCCGTTTACCTAACAGGCACCAAAACCGACACAAGCGCCGCACTTGGCATTGATGGCGTAAAGAGTATTGTTGCAAAATCAATTCACCCAGTTGTTGGCATCGGCGGAATGAACAAAAACACAATTGCCGACGTAATTGCTGCCGGTGCTGACGGCGTTGCAGTAGTTTCTGCTATAGTATCAGCCGAAAATCCAAATGAATCGTCAGCCGAACTAATTGATATAGTAAAACAAAGCAAACAATGAAACAATACAAGCGTGTACTAACCATTGCTGGCAGCGATTCGGGCGGAGGCGCGGGCATTCAAGCCGATATGAAAACCATTTCGGCATGCGGTTGCTACGCCATGTCAGCAATAACTGCAGTTACGGTACAAAACACAAAAGGTGTAAGCCAAGTCTACCCTATTCCTGCTGACGTTGTTGCTGCGCAAATTGATGCTGTAATAAGCGACATTGGTGTCGATGCTGTCAAAATTGGAATGATTAATTCAAGCGAAGTTATTTTGGCCATAAAACAAATTTTGGAGAAACATAACGTAACTAACATTGTTTTTGACCCAGTTATGGTATCAACTTCGGGACACAAACTAATTGAAGACGAAGCTATAGACATTCTAAAGAACCAATTTCTAGTGAATGCACGCATAATAACCCCCAATGTACCCGAAGCCGAAATACTACTCGGGAAAAGCATCAAAAGCCAAAATCAACTTCCCGATATGGCTCGCGAACTAAGCCAAGGAAAAGTATCGGTATTGCTAAAAGCTGGCCACATGACCGACGATACTTTGATTGATGTATTTTACAATGCCGAAACCAACGAAACCATTGAGCTAAAATCGAAACGACTAAACTCACCCAACACACACGGCACAGGATGCACACTATCATCAGCATTAGCATCATACATTGCTCTTGGTCATGATTTAAACAACGCAGCCCGCTTAGCACAAGAATATATACACAAAGCAATTGTGGCTGGTGCTGAATATAGAATAGGCCACGGACATGGCCCTGTGTGCCACTTTTTCAAATTCTGGGAATAAACCCATTCACAACCATCTTTATCAAAATATAGCCCTTAGTAAAACACAAATTGCTAAGGGCTTTTTAGTTTGCTCGAAGTAACTACAACTCTAACGAAAAAAATGGATTATGCGCAATGTTTGTATTTTATCAGCAAATACACATAAAGTACAATCAAAGCAACATTGTAAAATATTGAGCAACAAGTAGTTCAGTGGCATTTAAAAAAAACCAAACCGCGCACCCAAAAGACGCGGAATAATAGAATATTCGTTTATCTTTGTGCAAAATTTGGTTTTTAAAATTTTAATTAAAAATAGAATTATGAACATTGATTTGAGCAAGTATGGTATCACTGGTACCACTGAAATCGTTTACAATCCTTCATACGAAGAATTGTTCAAAGCAGAGACAGATTCGTCTTTGACTGGTTTTGACAAAGGTGTTGAGACAGAGCTTGGCGCTGTTAACGTAATGACAGGTATTTACACTGGTCGTTCACCTAAAGACAAATACATTGTTGATGATGCAAATTCACACGACAAAGTATGGTGGACAACAGACGCTTACAAAAACGACAACCACCCAATGTCAGAGCAAGTTTGGGAAACTGTTAAAAGCTTGGCAGTAAAAGAACTTTGCGGAAAAAAACTATATGTAGTTGACGCATTCTGCGGCGCAAACAAAGCTACTCGTCTAGCAGTTCGCTTTATTATGGAAGTTGCTTGGCAAGCTCACTTTGTAAAAAACATGTTCATCCAACCAACAGAAGAGGAAATTGCAAACTTCGAGCCTAACTTTGTAATCTACAACGCTTCAAAAGCAAAAGTTGAGAACTTCAAAGAACTTGGTTTGAACTCAGAGACTTGCGTTGCTTTCAACACAACTTCTCGCGAGCAAGTTATCATCAACACTTGGTACGGTGGTGAGATGAAAAAAGGTATGTTCTCTATGCAGAACTACTTCTTGCCATTGCAAGGCATTGCTTCAATGCACTGCTCTGCAAACTGCGACATGGAAGGTAAACACACCGCTATCTTCTTCGGTTTGTCTGGTACTGGCAAAACTACCCTTTCAACTGACCCAAAACGCAAACTTATTGGTGACGACGAGCACGGTTGGGACGACGAGGGCGTATTTAACCTAGAAGGTGGTTGCTATGCAAAAGTAATTGGTCTTTCAAAAGAACACGAGCCTGATATCTACGGTGCTATCAAACGCAACGCTTTGCTTGAGAACGTTACCGTTGATGAAAAAACTGGCCAAATTGATTTCAACGACAAATCAGTTACCGAGAACACCCGTGTTTCTTACCCAATCAATCACATCAACAACATTCAACCAGGATCTTCTGCTCCAGCTGCTGAAAACGTAATCTTCCTTTCAGCTGACGCATTTGGTGTATTGCCTCCAGTATCAATCCTTACTCCAGAGCAAACCAAATACTACTTCTTGAGCGGATTTACAGCTAAATTGGCTGGTACCGAGCGTGGTATCACCGAGCCAACTCCTACTTTCTCAGCTTGCTTCGGTCAAGCATTCTTGGAGTTGCACCCAACCAAATACGCTGAAGAATTGGTTAAGAAAATGGAAAAATCAGGTGCAAAAGCATACTTGGTTAACACCGGTTGGAACGGAACTGGCAAACGTATCTCAATTCCTGACACTCGTGGTATCATCGACGCTATTCTTGATGGCTCTATCTTGAAAGCTGAAACCAAAATGATTCCTATGTTCAACTTTGAGGTTCCAACTTCATTGCCAAACGTTAACCCTGCTATTCTTGACCCACGCGACACTTACGCAAACGCTTCACAATGGGAAGAAAAAGCTAAAGACTTGGCAGCTCGCTTTATCAAAAACTTTGATAAATACACAACCAACGAAGCTGGTAAAGCTTTGGTTGCTGCTGGTCCAAAATTGTAATCTTACCGATTTCAATTATATTAAAACTCCTCTCGGGCAACCGAGGGGAGTTTTTTTTTTTGCAAAAAAAATGGTTGATAACCCGCGCAAAAGTTTGACCAACAAAACAATGCCACCCTACACATTTTAGTAACTTTCGCATCATTTATTGTTACGCAAATGCTATTGAAAAAATTTTTACAACGCTCAAAACTGAGCTTAACAATTGACCTTGCCATTGTAGCCCTTGGAGCAATGCTGCTGATACCAGCAACAAGACAAAACACCATTGCAATGATGCTTCGTCCAACAATGTTTATTCACCACATTGGGCTATTGGCTCATCCTCAACAACTTGAAGAATCGACTTTTGACTGGCAATTATTTGACCTTAACGGAAACAAACACTCCTTATCCGAATACAAAGGCAAAGTTATTTTTATCAATTATTGGGCAAGTTGGTGTGCTCCTTGTTTGGCAGAGACAAATCAACTTCAACAATTATATTCAGACTATGGTAGCAAAGTTAACTTTCTGTTTATCAGCAATGAAGAACAACAAATAGTTGCGAATTATGAAAACAATAAAAAAACAGGACTGCCATATTTTACCCCACTAACCCAGTACCCAAACCAACTACAAACCTCCTCATTACCAACTACTTTTATAATAAATAAAGAGGGTGTTCTTGTTATGAAAAAGACTGGTATTGCGCCTTGGAACGGAAGCGATTCTCGTAGAATATTAGATTCACTTTTAGCTGAGTAATATGGTTTTAAATTACATCTGGGTAGCCTTTTTTGTAATTGCCTTTGTTGTGGCAGTTTGCAGGCTTGTTTTTACTGGCGACACTGAAATATTTTCGGCAATTGTAACTAGTACATTCGACATGTCGAAAACTGGTTTTGAAATTTCACTTGGTTTAACAGGAGTTATGACTCTTTGGTTGGGATTGATGCGCATTGGTGAAAAAGGAGGAATGATTGAAGTGTTTTCAAAAATACTAGGACCTTTGTTACATCGCCTATTTCCCGAAATCCCCAAAAATCATCCAGTTAATGGCTCTATAATGATGAACATTGCAGCAAACATGCTAGGCATAGATAATGCAGCCACGCCATTGGGGCTAAAAGCCATGAGCCAACTTCAAGAGCTAAATCCCAAAAAGGACACTGCATCAAATCCAATGATTATGTTCCTTGTGCTCAACACTTCAGGACTTACATTGATTCCTGTAAGCATCATGGTTTACCGCGCACAAATGGGAGCAGCCGACCCTTCTGACGTGTTTTTGCCAATATTATTGGCCACATTTTTCAGCACAATGGTTGGCATTTTATCTGTTTCAATTTTCCAAAAGATAAACCTTTTCAACAAAGTCATTCTAGCATACTTTGGTGCATTTTCTCTTATAGTTGGATGCCTAATATGGTACTTTGTTCAACTTCCACGCGAACAAGTAAATATGCAATCGTCACTAATGGCCAACATCATTTTATTTGGCATCATAATATCGTTTATTCTACTTGCTGTTAAACACAAAGTAAACGTGTATGAAGCTTTTATTGATGGTGCTAAAGAAGGTTTTTCAGTTGCAGTAAAAATCATACCTTACCTTATAGCTATACTAGTTGGCGTTGGAGTTTTTCGTGCGTCGGGAGCCCTCGACTTTCTTGTTGACGGCATTCGCACACTAGTCTCGTTATGCGGATTTGATGCTCAATTTGTTGATTCTCTGCCAACTGCGCTAATGAAACCCCTTAGCGGCTCTGGTGCACGTGGCATGATGATTGACACAATGCACAATTTGGGAGCAGACTCGTTTGCTGGGCGTTTGGCTTGTACTTTTCAAGGCTCGTGCGATACAACTTTTTACATTCTTGCAGTTTATTTTGGTAGTGTTGGCATAAGCAAAACCCGCCATGCAGTTACTTGCGGACTACTTGCCGACTTGGCTAGTATTGTTGCCGCCATTACAATGGCCTACATATTTTGGGGATAATGCAAAAAGATATGAGAAAAATAATTCTGATAGCATTAGTAATTATTTCAGCAAATACAAGTTGGGCTGAACCTGTTAGTGTAGATAAAGCAAAAGCTCTTGCTAGTAAATTTATCTCTAACAAGAACCAATCACAGCGGCTATTGTTGGCTAGTCAAAATTCGTCATCAGCACAAAAAGAAGCTACCCAAAACATAGAACTTGTTTATACAGCAACTAAAAATGGCGCAGCAACTTTATACGTTTACTCAAATCCAAACGGAGGTTTTGTAATCATCTCAGCCGATGATGCTGTAAATCCAATCATTGCATATTCCAACACATCGCAAATAACCGACATTGAGCATAACACTGCCCTAAAACACGAACTAGACGACTATAGTAGGATTATTGACATTGCACGCAACAATGGCAACTCTAATGCTGAAAACGTTTCCCAAGCATGGCTCGAATTGTCAGAAATTGAAACAGAAATACAACCAAACATTTTCAAGTCAGCAAGTTCAACAGTTGACAACGAAATAAATAAAGGACCATTATTAACATCTCAATGGGGACAAGAAGGCAAATACAAAAAATACTGTCATGGATTAGTTGGTTGCGTAGCTGTTGCAATGGGCGAAATAATGCACTACCACAAATGGCCTCAAACTGGTCAAAGTTGGCATCGATACATTCCATATAAAAGCCCAACAGAAGAAGAGCTATTTGTCAATTTTGAACAAACCTCATATAACTGGGACTTGATGCCAGATGTTGTGTCGCGAAAAACCAAGACCGAAGCTGCTGACGAAGTAGCAAAACTACTCTACCATGCAGGCATAGCTGTTGATATGCAATATAGCGACAATGGATCTGCAGCCTACGATATTGACGTTCCTTATGCCATGTGTGAATACTTTAAATACGATCCAACTACAATTAAAGTTGTGTATTACGAAGGAAAAACACGCAACGAATGGGTTGACCTGATAAAAAACGAAATAAACCACAAACGACCTGTATTTTATGCAGGAGCAACTGAAAATGGAGAAGGGCATGCATGGGTTGTTGACGGATACGACGACCGCAATTACATACATTGCAATTGGGGATGGAACGGTGATGGTGACGGATATTTTTCGCCTAAACATCTCATTCTATTTGACTACGATTTTTCAAATAACGCAGGAATCATTATAGGAATTCAACCAAACCTTACAGGGCATTACCCTATGCTTTGGACACAACAAGCAAGCAACTATACCAAAAATGATGTAGGCATTGCAAACATTGCTGCAATTGACAATTTAACCGCTTGGTCTTCAGCATTTGACAACAACAACAAAAGTATTCTTGAATTTGGCCGCACTACCGATGGTGGAAAACTATGGCAGATAGGCAAAATCAACTTTAACGGTTCAAGAGGATTCTCTACATCAATGATTTGTGCCATTGACAAAACAAACGCTTGGGCAACAGTTTACAACACTTCGTCAATGTTTAATAGTGGAGGCAAAGTTGTACACACAAACGACGGCGGTGCCACTTGGACGGTTCAAACAACCGATAATCAATTTAGCGGAGGTGATGCATTCCCTAATTCAATTCACTTTTGGGACGCAAACAATGGAGTATGCATTGGAGATCCAAACGATGGTTATTTTGAAATATATACAACCACAAATGGAGGTAACGAATGGACACGTGTGGACCAATCGTCAATTCCAAATAACAAAACAGGAGAATGCGGATTAAATGCACATTTATGCGTTTATGACAACAACTTATGGTTTGGCACAAACAAAGGACGTTTATACGTGTCAAACGATAGAGGTTACACGTGGGCTGTTTACGACACACCTTTTAACGACATTTATGAAATAGCATTCCGCAACGATTCTGTTGGTGTTATTATTGGTAAAACGGACACAAGTTATACAGCTTTCCGAACATCAAATGGCGGTAAAAATTGGGAATATTTAAACTACTCAGGTAATTTTTACCCTTCAGCCATAGCCTACATACCCAACACTGATACATTAATTAGCGCAGGTGGCGAATACGATGAATTAACAGGAAAAGAATATTTTGGATTATCATACAGCACCAACAATGGAGATTCTTGGACTGATTATGCCGATTTTTACCAAAACATACAGTTTACTGCACTTGGAATAGCACCATCAGGTGCCGCTTGGGCTGGGTCATTCAGTTATGGCAAACATAATCGCGGTATGTGGTATCGCGGCCGCAACAAAGCTATTCCTGTCGCCATTGACGAAAAAAACATTTCGTCATGGTTTAGTCAATGCAATAAGTTATTGGCTTTTCCTAATCCAACTAGTTCAACAATTTCGTTTGCTGGATTTGAATCAGGACAACTTTCCATTTTTAATAGTATTGGCCAAAACGTTTACAATGATTCCAACTATAATTCAGGAACAGTCATAAACATCAACAATCTTGCTTCAGGCATATACATTGCCACTATTAAAACCAGCAATGGATTAAACTTAACTACAAAATTTCAGGTTTATTAGTAGCCTTATACCCGTTGTGCATTAATAAAAATTGAAAAAAGTTATTCATAAAACGAATAAAA
>JAKSOL010000002.1 GCA_024405635.1 Salinivirgaceae bacterium
TCCCTATTTTCTTTACTTTGAGCACTTTTTTTTATATCGAACTCACGTTATTAGATTGACTTGCGGTTGTGAAATCAAATAAGCGTTATGTAGTAAAATAGATAACCAAAGTTGTTTATAAATACGCAAAGTGCTAATAATTAGGATAAAACAAGATATTGAAAATCAAGATACTACAAAAGCAATTAAAAATATGTTGATAAAAATTGTAGGATTAATATTAAGTAGTATTTTTGCAGTCCACATTTGGGGAAATGTGGAATAGATCTAAATTATTATTAACTAAAAAGTTAGGATTAGAGTGGACACACTGAGTTTTAAAACAATCTCGGCAAATTCTGCAACCGTTGACAAAAAATGGGTTGTAATCGACGCCAAAGAGCAAGTTCTTGGTCGTCTTGCCAGTAGTGCTGCCTACTTGCTAAGAGGCAAGCACAAAACAAACTTCACTCCTCATGTTGACTGCGGCGATAATGTTATTATTATCAATGCCGACAAAATTACCTTGACTGGTAACAAATGGGAGAAGAAGGAGTACATTCACCACACTGGTTTTCCAGGTGGACAACGTTCAATTGTAGCAAAAAACTTGATGGCTAAAAACCCAATTGCTATGGTTGAAAAAGCTGTAAAAAACATGTTGCCAAAAAATCGTCTTGGCGCTGCTTTGTACAGAAATCTTCATGTTTATGCAGGCGAGAGCCATCCACATGAGGCTCAACAACCTGAAGTAATCACATTAAACTCAATTAAGTAAATGGAAGTTAAAAATGCAGTAGGACGTAGAAAGTCCGCAATCGCACGCGTTTACTTGAGCCAAGGAACAGGCAATGTTACAGTAAACGGCAAAGACTACAAGACTTATTTTCCATTGGAGACTTTGCAGTATGTAGTAACCCAACCTTTCGCAGTTCTTTCATTGGAAGGCAAATACGACGCCAAAATTATTGTTGATGGTGGCGGTATGAAAGGTCAAGCTGAGGCAATTCGCTTGGGTATTACTAGAACATTGATGTTGTTCGACGCTGAGAATCGCAAGGCATTGAAAGCCGCTGGTTTTGTAACCCGTAACCCACGTGAGGTTGAGCGTAAAAAACCAGGTCAAAAGAAAGCACGTAAAAGATTCCAATTCAGTAAACGTTAACGATTTTGATGCTGCACGAGAATATCGTTTAGTATCTAAATCGTTAAGACTTCTGATATTCAGAACTACTTATCGATTGCTTTTACACAGAATGTAAACGAAAAAAGAATTAAAATGTCTAAAGTAAATTTTCAAGATTTATTGGATGCAGGTGCACACTTCGGCCACCTGAAAAGAAAATGGAATCCAAATATGGCTCCATATATCTTTATGGAGAAAAATGGAATCCACATCATTGATCTACACAAAACTGTAGCAAAAATCGATGAAGCTGCAGCTGCTCTTAAGCAAATTGCAAAATCAGGTCGCAAAATCCTTTTTGTTGGTACCAAAAAGCAAGCTAAAGAAATTGTAGCTGAGCAAATTTCAAAAATCAATATGCCATACGTTAACGAACGTTGGTCAGGCGGTATGCTTACAAACTTCCCCACTGTACGCAAAGCCGTTAAAAAAATGGCTTCTATCGACAAGATGGAGCAAGATGGTACTTTTGAACACCTTTCAAAAAGAGAGAATCTTCAAATTAAACGTCAACGCGACAAATTGGAGAAAAACCTTGGTAGCATCAAAGATTTGACTCGCATACCAGCAGCTCTTTTTGTTATTGATATTCAAAAAGAAAAAATTGCCATAGCAGAGGCTCATCGCCTTCAAATCCCAGTGTTTGCTATGGTTGACACTAACTCAGATCCTAACGCAGTTGATTATGCAATTCCATGCAACGACGATGCTTCAAAAGCTATCGCTCTTGTGTTGAGTGCAGTTGCAGAGGCTATTCAAGAGGGTGTTGCTGAACGTAAAGCTGAAAAAGGCAAAGACGATGTAGAGGAGGAAGAAGAGGAGAACAGCAAACCATCTAAAGCAAAAAAATCTGCAGCAAAAAAACAAGCTGACAACGATGAGGCTGCTGAAGCTTCAGAGGAGGCAGCAGAGTAATAATCCCCTAAAACAAATTAAAGTATGATATCTGCAGCTGATGTAGCAAAGTTGAGAAAAACCACTGGTGCTGGTATGATGGACTGCAAAAAAGCCCTTACCGAAGCTAATGGCGATTTTGACCGCGCTATTCAAATTATTCGCGAAAAAGGTCAAGCCGTGGCTAATAAACGTGCTGACCGCGAAGCATCTGAAGGCAACGTAATTGCTAAAGCTAGTGCTGATGGCAAGTTTGGCGCTATGATTGCTCTTAACTGCGAGACCGACTTTGTGGCTAAAAACGAGGATTTTGTAAAACTCGCTAACGAGATTTGCGACCTTGCTCTTGCTACAAAACCAGCTAACCTTGAGGCTTTGAAAGCTACTGCTTTTCAAGGCAAAACAGTTGGCGATATTATCGTAGAGCAAATTGGTATTATTGGTGAGAAGATTGAGTTGGCTTGCTGCGAAACTCTTGAGGGTGAAGTGGTTTATCCATACATCCACATGGGCAACAAGTTGGCTACTCTTGTTAGCTTTAACCAAGCTGGCGTTGATGTTCAAGTTTATAAAGATGTAGCAATGCAAGTTGCTGCTATGAACCCAATCGCACTTGACAAAGATTCAGTTTCAGCTGAAACTATTGAATCAGAAAAAGCAATTGCTATTGAGAAAACTAAACAAGAGCAAATTCAAAAAGCTGTTGACAATGCTCTTTCAAAAGCTGGTATTAACCCTGCTCACGTTGACTCTGAAGATCATATCGAGTCAAACATGGCTAAAGGTTGGATAACTCCAGAGCAAGCTCAACAAGCTCGCGAAATTAAAGCAAAAGTAGCAGAGGAAAAGGCTAACAACATTCCTGCTCAAATGCTTGAAAATATTGTTAAAGGTCGTATCGAAAAGTTCTATAAAGAGAGCACATTGATGAACCAAGAGTTTATTAAAGACGCTAAGATGAGTGTTAAGCAAATGCTTGATTCTGCATCAAAAGGTCTTGTTGCAACTGGTTTCCGTCGCTACTCATTGAAGTAATCGGTATTCTAGCAATAGAACATAAAAAAGCTCGAGGCGTAAGTCTCGGGCTTTTTTTTATAATTGCAATAAATGATAATTTAGAATGGAACGAAAGTGTGCAGAAAACAATTCTTTTGCTCCGTTTATCATAAATTGATAAAAATCACAAAGGTCATTGCAAAATAATTCATACTTTTGAAGGTTTGAAATGGTGTCTTGATATGAAAAAATATTTAGCCGTATTAACGGTGTTGGCATTGTTGCCAATATTAACCGATGCACAAGCAAATCGTTGGAAAAGAACTCGCTATGAGTTGGTTGGCGGCCTTGGAGTCTCAACATTTGTGGGCGATTTGGGAGGAGGAAATAAGCCGGAGGGTAAACATTTCCTTTCGGACTATGACTTTATGTCGCAACGATTTGTGCTTAATGGAGGTTTGCGCTATAAACTGCTTAATAGTGTGGCTGTGCAAGGTGTATTGTCTTATGCAATGTTGGCTGGCAACGATAATAAAACTGAGAATATTTACCGTCAAGATCGAAATTTAAGTTTTCGTACAAATCTTTGGGAATTATCAACCCATCTTGAATATTCAATTATTCCAGAACCATTAAACTATCGCCGTAACCGCAGGGGACATTTTAGTTTGCGTAGTTTGTTGCAAATAAATACTTATGTATTTGCTGGTGTTTCTGTGTTTTATTTCAATCCAAAAGGTAAAGATGATACTGGCGAAGGCGCAACAAATAAATGGGTTGCTCTTCAGCCTCTTGGGACAGAAGGTCAGGGATTGGTAGATGGTAGAAAAAAATATAGTAGAGTGCAAGTCGCTATACCATTTGGTATGGGTTTTAAATACGCTATAAATCGAAAGATGAGTGTTGGTCTTGAATTTGGCCCACGTTATACCTTTACCGACTATATAGACGATGTGAGTACAACTTATGTTGATAATGAATGGCTGCGAGAAAAACGAGGCGATGTTGCAGCGCGTTTAGCAGATAAAAGCATTAAAACCAATCCAGAAAACCCTGATAGTGATCCAGTGCCTAACGTAAACTATGGAGGCGGAGACCAAAGGGGTGAAGCTAAGTTTAACGACTTTTATATGTTCACTACAGTCCACATTACGTATAAATTAACAACTGGAAGAAACGGATTGCCTAAATTCTAGAACAAAAAACCTAAAAAGAATATGAAAAAGTATATTGTTGCACTCGTCCTTCTTTGTGTTAGTATAAGTGTTTATGCTGACCGATGGGATACTCGTAAGTATGAGTTGCGCTATGGTCTTGGATTGAATAACTTTATGGGCGATATATGTGCGCCAAAAGATCCTAAAAAGCAGATTTGGATAGTGCCATTCAGTTCTACTGGATATGTTGCCGATGGAATGTTGAAGTATATTGTAAAAGATCGCCATTCGGTTTCAGGCTCGTTAAATATGGGATATTTGACAGCTAAAGATCCAAAAAACAATTCCAATTATTGGTATCGTGATGGATATCAATTCAGAAGTTTTTTCACTGAATTGGGATTCCGTTATGAGTATGAATTTGTTCGTGAACGTAGAAAATCAACAGTTTATCGTCAATTGGGCGAAACGGTTTTTAAAAATATAACCATTCCTTCGTACTTGTTTGCTGGAGCAGGAGTTGAAATGAATTACGGCGGTTTTAACTGGAATACAAAAGATGGAAAGGAACGTATGAATGAAAAATATTTTTGTGTTGCACCTGTAATTATGATGGGTGTTGGCGCAAAATTCCGTGTTGCACACAATACCTATGTGGGTGGCGAATTTGGTTTGCGCTTTGCATTGGGTGATAAACTAGATAATTGTTCAGGAAAAGATAGTCCTCAGTTTGGCAAATGGATTGACCAATACCAGGTAGTCACTATTAATGTGATTCACAAGTTGAAGGCCAAAAAGAATAATATGCCAAACTTCAAGTCAATTAGAGTTAAGTATCTATGATAATAGGCCGAAGAGAAGTATTAAGCATAATACTCACTTTGGTATTTGGTTGTGCGTGCGCGCAAACGCATTCGGTTCGATATGGCGAATTGGGTGGAGCTTTGGGTGTGCAATACTATTTGGGCGATATTAACCCTATTCCATTCAAGAGTTCAAGGCCAGTAGGAGAATTGTTTTATCGAATGAATTTTAATACGCGTTTTGCAACTAAAGGTTTGTTCTCATTTGGTTCGCTAGCTGCTGATGATTCTAAATATAAGAGCAAGTTTCAAAAGGAGCGAGGGGAAAGTTTTTCTACTAGCATAGCTAGAATTGCGGCAATGGGCGAGTTTAATTTTATTCCGTATATGCCAGGTCCTAGAAACAAAAACTATACGCCATACATACAAGCGGGATTGGGGGCTTTTGTTCAAACTAAGGCGAAGGGCGATCGATTAATTTTTGATGTGCCTTTTGGTGTGGGAATGAAATTTACCCAATACAAGCGAATTACTTATGGTTTTGATTGGACAATGCATTTGTTGTTGTCGGATAACATAGATTTTTCTAGCTCTAGCCCATCGCATGTGACAGTAATTAAACAAAAGAATGTTAATTCTGATCGTGATTGGATGTCGTACTTGGGCTTTTATTTGGCATATAGGGTAGAATATCCGCCAAAATGTCCATCGTTTGATTAAATTCGCACAATTTTTTTGACAATGTCAGTAAGTGAAAACATCATAAAAGAGCGAATCCCGCGTCACATTGCTATTATTATGGATGGTAATGGGCGATGGGCACAACAAAAAGGCAACATTCGCATATTTGGACACCGAAATGCTATATCGGCAGTTCGTGAAGCATGTGAGGGTTGTGCTGAGTTGGGCGTTGAGTATCTTACTTTGTACGCATTTAGTACCGAAAATTGGGATAGGCCCAAGGCTGAAGTTGCAGCTTTGATGGATTTACTTATGACAACAATAAATAGTGAACTTCAGACACTAATTAAGAATAATGTTCGTTTGAATGCCATAGGTAGGTTGAATGAATTGCCTGAAAAAGTTCGCGAAAACTTGATGAGTACAATCGAAAAAACCAAAAATAACACCGGAATGACCTTGACTTTGGCGTTGAGTTATAGCTCGCGCGCTGAGTTAGTTGATGCTATTAAAAATATGGCTACCGATGTGAAATTAGGAAAAATAGCAGAGACGGATATTGATGATGCCTGTGTGAATAATTATCTGTACACCAATAATATGCCAGATCCTGATTTGCTGATTCGTACAAGTGGAGAGTTGCGCATTAGCAACTTTATGCTATGGCAAATAGCCTATTCGGAGTTGTATTTTACACCAGTGCTTTGGCCCGATTTTACACGTGAAGACTTACATAAGGCGATAATTGATTATCAACAACGTGAACGCCGATTTGGCAAAACAAGTGAACAAGTAAAATAAGAAGTGAGGACAATGAAAAAATACTTGGTTTTGTTGCTTGTTATGCTTTTGAGCAATGTGAATCTTTTGGCACAAAAGATAGATTACTCACGTCCGAAAAAATATGAAATAGCGGCAATAACAACAACTGGAGTAAAGTATCTAAATCCTACTGTGTTGGTTAATCTTTCGGGATTGAAAGTGGGACAAACTATTGAAGTTCCTGGAAATGATATTAGTAAAGCCATTAATAAGTTGTGGAAACATGGTTTGTTTGGTGATGTGAATATTACAGCGACAAAAATTGAAGGCGATAAAATTTACTTGAATATATATATGCGAGAACGACCTCGATTGTCGCGTTGCCAGTTTGTGGGAATATCAAAAGGACAAGGCGAGGATTTGTTGTCGGAAATGAAAATGACAAAAGGTTCACAAGTTACAGACGAACTGATAAATCGATCAAAAAAGACAATTGAGCAATACTACATAAAAAAAGGTTTTCACGATGTAAAGGTTACCGTTAGGCAAGTTGATGATACTGTGGTGGCCAATACCATTGTTTTGGTTTACAACATCGAAAAAAACGAACGTGTTAAGATTGCAGAGATTGAATTTGAGGGAAACGATGAGATGTCAGATCGTAAGCTTCGCCGAACAATGAAGGGTACAAAGCGCAAATGCTGGTACAATATTTTCCGCTCGTCAAAATTTATCGAATCAAAGTATAAAGAAGACAAACAAAGCATTGTTGCTAAATATAACGAACGAGGATATCGCGATGCTGAAGTAACCTTTGATACTGTTTACCGAAACGAGGATAACGAGTTTGCAATAAAGGTGAAAGTGAACGAAGGAAAAAAATATTATTTCCGAAACATTGAGTGGATTGGAAATACTAAGTACCCATCGGACTATCTTTCGGCAGTGCTTGAAATTAAAAAGGGCGATGTATTTGACCAAACACGATTAGACAAACGTTTGTCAGGTGCTGAGGACGCAGTTTCGGCTCTTTATCTTGATAAGGGATATTTGTTCTATCAGTCGATACCTGTTGAAGTTGCAGTAGAAAATGACTCTATCGACTTGCAAATTAGAATTTACGAAGGAAAGCAAGCTCGAGTTAACAATGTTGTGATTTACGGCAACGATAAGACAAATGAGCATGTTATTCGTCGTGAAATTTGGACTAAGCCAGGCGATTTGTTTAGTAGGTCAGATATTATACGAACAAATAGAGAGTTGGCAAATCTTGGTTATTTCGATCCAGAAAAACTTGATGTTAAGCCTATTCCTAATCAAGCAGATGGAACAGTTGATATTGAGTACACCGTTGTTGAACGTTCGTCAGATCAGATTGAGTTGAGCGGCGGTTGGGGCGGCGGTGTCGTTATAGGTACATTAGGCTTGTCGTTTACCAACTTCTCGTTGCGTAATATTGGAAATCTTGAATCGTATAGCCCACTGCCTACAGGCGATGGACAACGTTTGTCTATTCGTGCGCAAACTACTGGAAAACATTATCGTTCGTTTAGTTTCTCGTTTACCGAACCTTGGCTAGGAGGCCGTAAACCAAACTCTCTTACATTGTCGGCATACCATACAGTTCGATCAAGTTCAAACGTTTATCAATCCAACATATCTCAATATATGAAGATATCGGGTTGCGCGGTAGGCTTAGGTCGTCGTTTGGAATGGCCCGACAACTATTTTACATTGTATAACGAGTTGAGTTTCCAGCGCTATAATATCAAGAATTACGCAGTGTTGAAGGAGTTTACAACTGGTATATCAAACAACTTGAGTTTAACTACAGTATTGTCGCGTAACTCAATCGACCAACCATTGTATCCACGACGAGGAGCTAGCATGTCGTTAACATTGCAGTTAACTCCGCCTTACTCATTGATGCGTCGCCGTGGTTTCTGGGAACTTGGACCAGAGCAGAAAAAGGCTTTGGGTAACGACGAAAGTGCTATTAAGCAAGCCGAAATGTCGCGCAAATACAAGATGATTGAGTATCATAAATGGAAATTTAAGGCCGATTGGTATAATACCATAGTAAGCAATTTGGTATTGCGCACTAACTTTGAATTTGGCTACTTGGGCTATTATAATAGCCGTTGGGGATACTCTCCATTTGAGTCGTTCCAACTTGGAGGCGATGGTATGCAAGGCGGTAACTATTATTATGGCTACGATGTAATTCCAATGCGAGGTTACGATAATGGTATGAATGGAAATGGTTCGTTAACCGATTATCCACAGGCTGATATATACCAAAAGCTATCAGTTGAATTACGTTATCCTATAACAATGAGCCAGTCGGCAACAATATATGGTTTGGCATTTTTTGATGCAGGAAACTCTTGGTATGAAATAAAGAATTACAACCCATATAGCGTGTATCGTTCGGCGGGAGTTGGCGTTCGCTTTTGGTTGCCTATGCTTGGTTGGTTAGGCCTTGATTGGGGTTACGGTTTCGATCCAAATCCACGTAATCCTGGCTCAAATGGAAGCCAGTTTGCGTTTACCATCGGACAACAGATGTAGCTTAAATAGTGTAACATTTTTTTTAATCGGCATTAGTGTCGTTTTATAATCTATAATGCCAAATATCAATCTATAATAGATGACAAAGGCAATAGAATGAAATAAAAACCGTTTTGAAAAACAGAAACTATAAAATTAGTAACTATGAAAAAATCGATTGTTTACACAGCAGTTTTAGGTATAGCGCTCAAAGCAATGATATTGTTTTTCGTACTTAGTCCTTCGCTGGCAAATGCTCAAAAATTTGCCTATGTTGATACCGATTACATATTGAAAAACATACCAGCATACGAAAGTGCGCAAGAGCAACTTGAAATAATGTCGAAAGATTGGCAAAGCGAAATAGAGTCGCAATATGCCGATGTTGAGAAAATGTATAAAGAATATCAAGCAGAGAAAGTTCTACTTACTGAAGAAATGAAACAAAAACGTGAAGAAGAAATAGTGCAGAAAGAAAAACAAGTAAAGGAACTACAGAAGAAATATTTTGGAGCAGAGGGCGATTTGTACAAAAAACGTCAAGAATTGATAAAACCAATTCAAGACGATGTTTTTAACGCAATAAAAGAGTTGGCTTCATCGGGAAGTTATGCAGTGATATTTGATGCCGCAGGAGGCGCATCAATGCTATATTCTGATCCAAAATATGACAAGAGCGACGATGTGTTGCAAAAGTTGGGTTATAAGAATTAAAATGATAACTTTGGCATCGCTTAACAAATTGTATAATCATTTAAATCGCAGATAATGAAAAAGTTATTCTTTATGGCCGTTGCCGCTTTTATGGTTTCGGCTGGTGCAACAAATGCACAATCATTGAAATTTGGACATATTGACACTGGTAAACTATTGCAAGCAATGCCAGACCGTCTTGACGCTCAAACACAACTAGAAAAACATGCAAAAATGTATGAAGATCAAATGCTTGCAATGCAAAACGAGTTTGAGAAGAAATATCAAGAGTATCAAGAACAAGCTGAAACCTTGACCCCAGTTATTCGTGAATCAAAAGAGCGAGAGTTGGCTGAAATTCAACAACGTTTCCAAACTTTTCGCCAAACAGCGCAACAAGACATTAGTAACAAAGAGGGCGAGTTGATGCAACCAATTATTGATAAAGCTAAAAAAGCAATTGACGATGTGTCGGTTGAAAATGGGTTTACCTATGTTTTTGATATAAGCACTGGTAGCCTTGTTTACTACAACGAGTCACAAAGTGTTGATATTCTTCCATTGGTGTTTGCAAAACTTGGCATTAAATAGTTAAACGTAAGTTGAAATTATCAAGAGCGATATCTGAAATTCAGGTATCGCTCTTTTTTAAGGGAGCCTTTAAAACTTTTTTAAAGTTGAAATGAATAGCGCACCAATAGGCATATTTGATTCGGGAGTTGGAGGTTTGTCGGTATGGAAAGAAGTAAGGGCAATGTTTCCGCACGAAAACATAGTGTACTTTGCCGATAGCGCACGATGCCCGTATGGTCCAAAGCCTGCCGAGCAAATTACCCAATATGCTAAGCAGATTACAAATTTTCTGCTGCAACAGGGCTGCAAACTTATTATAGTGGCATGTAATACAGCAACGGCGGCAGCAATTGATACATTGCGAGCTGGTTACAATATTCCGTTTGTAGGAATGGAGCCTGCGGTAAAACAGGCTGCGCTTAATACCAAAACAAGGAAAATAGGTATTTTGGCCACTAAAGGCACTTTTGGGGGTAGATTGTTTAAGGCCACAAGTCAAAAATACGCGCAAGGAATAGAAAGTATAGAACAAGTTGGCGAAGGTTTGGTTGAACTTGCCGAAAAAGGATTGTATGCTAGTGATGAGGCTCGCCAGTTGCTTCATAAATACATTGATCCGATGATGGCAGCCGATGTTGACCAAATAGTTTTAGGTTGCACACATTATCCCTTTTTTAAACCGCTAATTGAAGAAATAGTTGGAGCAAATGTTTCAGTTATTGATCCTGCTCCAGCAGTTGCGCATAGAGTACTCGATATTCTTTCTCAAAATCAGCAACTTGAGAGCCAGACAAAATTGGGCGATGATATATTTTATACATCAGGAGAGTCGGTAGTGTTGCAATCGTTTTTGCAAAGCATAACTGGAAACAATAATTGTGATTGCCGTGTAGCAGTATTGGAAAAATAGTTTGCCCTGCTAATATTTTTCTACACAAAAAAGCAATGAATTTTCCCTTTATTAAACTGTGCAAACAGCATTAATACAAAGCGATAAATACGTACAGAAAACTAAACTATCTTAGTGCCGATATGAACAAACTAGGAATTGATACAAGTAACGTGGCCCTTGTGCTTGAGGGCGGCGGAATGCGTGGTGTTTTTACAGGAGGAGTTATTGATTTTTTTCTCGATAATAACATTGATTTCCCTTATGTAGTAGGTGTAAGTGCAGGAGCGGGGAATAGTTGCAATTACTTATCGCGCCAACGCGGTCGTACACGAACACTCGACATCGATTATCTTGAGAAATATAACTACATAGGTATACATAAGCTGATTACAAAAGGCATGATAATAGATAACGACTTGCTTTTTGGACAATTTCCAACCGTTGACTATCCGTTTGATTTTGCAACATACTCTACCAATCCAATGCAACACGAAATGGTTGCATGCAACTGTCTTACAGGCGAGGCCGTTTATCTTGATGACCGTACCGATACCGTGCGCATGACCGCCATTTGCAGAGCCTCGTGCAGCTTGCCTTTTGTGTCGCCTATGGTAACAATTGATGGAGTGCCAATGCTTGATGGTGGCATAAGCGATGCTATTCCTGTGCGTCGCGCATTTGAAAAAGGCTATAAAAAATTGGTATTGGTGTTAACTAGGCCTTATGGTTATCGCAAGAGCCCAAAAGAAATAAAGTTTCCTAAGTTTATTTACCGTAAGTACCCTAATCTTCAATCCAAACTGCGTAATAAAAACTTTGAGTATAATGCTGTAATGGATTTTGTTGAATCTGAAGAACGAAAAGGAAACATTCTTGTTATAAGACCCCAAAATTTAATGGGAGTAGAGCGGCTTGAGAAACGAAGAGAAAAACTTACGGCATTATACAATCACGGATACGAATGCGCCCAAGCAATTGCTAATATCTAACAGAAACTATTGTTATTGTTCAAACCGTATTTGGCTTACTTTTTGCATAAAGGCAAAACAAATCAAAACAAAGCGACTTGTGATTAGCGCGCAAAAAAAAAGTTACAAGTTGCTATAAATAAAACATATATGTTCGTACAAAGCAGACCAGCAAAAGCCGTTGTTTTTCAAGATCGCGAATACACATACGACCAATTGCTGCAATATTCAAGACGATACTCAAAATTTTTCTCTCAATCGTCGCCAGAAAAAGTTATGATTTTTGCCGAAAATAGCCCAGAGTGGATATTTTCTTTCTTTGGCATTGTTCGTAGCGGTGCAATTTCGGTTCCAGTTGATGTTCAATCAACAGTTAAAGACGTGGCATACATTTTGGCCGATTGCAAGCCAGAGATAATTTTTACAACCGAGGCTCATCTTGATTTGGTTAACGAAGCTTGTGCTCAGTCGCAACACCAATGTAAAATAGTTACAGCAGCTGACGTTGACGTTTCAGGTATTGAAAACGAAATGGTGACCGATATTGCTATTGCAGACAAAAATCGAGTTGCAGTTATTGTTTATACATCGGGTACCACAGGTTCGCCTAAAGGTGTTATGCTGTCGTATAAGAACCTTCTGTTTAACGTTGATGCAGTAAGCAAAGGAGTGCCATACTTTGTAAAAGACCAACATGTGCTCATTCTTTTGCCACTTCATCATGTGCTTCCTCTTGTTGGAACGCTAATAGCGCCATTGTATGTAGGAGGTTGCGTTTACATAGCAGAAGGTATGAATGCCGAAAGCATCATAAAAACCTTAAACCAAGGTCAAATAAATATGTTTGTTGGTGTGCCTCGACTTTATGAGTTGTTGGTAAATGGCATAATGAGTAAAGTAAACTCATCGGCCATTGCTCGTGGCATGTTTAAAACTGCTAAAGCAATACATTCAAGACGATTGTCAAAAGTGCTTTTTCGTTCGGTTCAAAAGAAATTTGGTGGACACATTGACTATCTTATTTCGGGAGGAGCAGCTTTGCCAGTGCATGTGAGCGAAACTTTGCAAACGCTTGGTTTTACAGTTTGTGAAGGCTACGGAATGAGCGAGTGTGCGCCTATGATAACTTTCCCTCGTCCATGGAACCTAAATACAGGTTATGCAGGTGAACCACTTGTAGACGAGGAGGTTATGATTGATGAAAATGGTGAGGTTTGCGTAAAAGGCGACAACGTGATGATTGGTTACTATAATCGTCCTGAGGAAACAGCAGCCATTATTCGCGATGGTTGGTTGCACACTGGTGATACTGGAATTTTGAACGAAAAGGGGTTGAAACTAACAGGTCGTATCAAAGAAATTATTGTAACTCCTAACGGTAAAAATATTAATCCAGAAGAGGTTGAAACTGAGTTGGTTAAAACACATGGCCAGTATATTAAGGAAGTTGGTGTGTTTATGAAAGACGACATTTTGCAATGCATCATAGTTCCAAACCTTACTAATCTGCGCGAAAAATCGATAGAAAACCTTGAAGATGTTTTGAAGGAAGAGATTGGCCAGTTTAACCAAACAATGGAGCAATACAAACGCATCAAAAAAATACACATAACTAGTGAGGAGTTGCCCAAAACTCGAATGATGAAACTGCAACGATTCAAACTTGCCGACCTTATTCAAGAAAAGAAACGCGAAGAAGTTGCTGATACTAAAGAGCGCAGCAAAATATACCTAATGTTGCAGCAATTTATTGAAACAGAAACCAAGCATCAAGCAGGCGAAAACGATCACTTTGAAATTGACCTTGCAATGGATTCACTTTGCAAAGTTACTTTGTTGAGTTTTATTGAGGAGCACTTTGGTATATCTATGGACGAGTCGCAAATTGATAAAATGGACACTCTTGCGCTACTTTCGGCCTATGTTGAGGAAAATTCAAAATTCTGTAAAGAAAAAGGCAATAGTTTCTCGTGGAAAGAAGTGCTGGCTCATGGAAAATCAAAGTTGAAAATTCGTCGCAGTTTTCTAATTCAACCAATAGTGAGCCACACAGTTAAAGTGTTGATGCACATTGCATATCGTTACCGCAAAGACCATAAAGAAGAATTGCCGCAAGGGCCTTGCATCATTGTAGCAAACCACCGCAGCGCACTCGATGGCTTTTTTATTACATCAAAAATGCGTTGGCGTGCTGTTCGCGACACCTTCTTCTTTGCTAAAGAAAAGCACTTGCACTCGCGTTTTGCACACTTTATGGCTCGCAAAAACAATGTTATTCTAATGGACATTAACAAAAACGTACGCGAGTCGATTCTTCAACTGTCTGAAGTCCTAAAAAGCGGAAAGAATGTGATTATTTTTCCTGAAGGAACACGCTCAAAGGACAATAAACTCAATACGTTTAAAGATATGTTTGCCATTTTGAGTAAAGAGTTAAATGTTCCAGTTATTCCTATTGCTATCTCTGGCTCGGAGCGTGCCGTGTATAATCATATTTATTTGCCTCGACCATTTGCTAAGGTGACAGTTAGTTTTCTTGATACCATTTACCCACAAAACATAAGTGCCGACGATATTCGCAAATGTGTTGTTGAGCAAATCAGTCAGTGTCTTGAAAAGTGTGAAAACGGTGTTCGGAACATTCGAGGTAAATCAAAATAAAACAACTATAGTTTAGCAAATAGGCGAACCTTTTGGTTCGCTTATTTGTTTTTACCAATTCGTTGTAAAGTTCTACATTTGGCTATCGTATATGCGCAAACAATGCTTATAGCTGTAAATACACAATCGCTCATAAAAGGCCGACTCGAAGGACTTGGTTGGTTTACTCACGAGGTGCTATGCCGAATGGTGAACAATCATCCCGAGCATAGGTTCCTTTTTATCTTTGATCGTCAGTGGGACAACAGTTTTGTGTTTGCGCCAAACGTAACTCCCATTCGAACATTTATTCCGTCAAGGCATCCAGTTTTGTGGCTAATAAGGTTCAATTATATTATTCCGCATTTGCTGAAAAAATATGGTGCTGATATGTTTTTGTCAACCGACGGCTATATTTCTTTGCAACCACAAATACCAACCTACAACATTATTCACGACATTGGTTTTGTGCATTATCCAAACATTCAGCCTCCGTTGATAAACCGATACTACAACCACTTTTTTCCAAAATTTGCACGTTCAGCACACCGTTTAGGTACGGTTTCGGAGTATTCAAAAAACGATATTTCAAAAACGTGGAACATTAGTCCCGAAAAAATTGATGTAATATACAACGGTTGCAAATCAATGTTTAGGCCCATGTCGCAGGTCGAACAAGAAAAAGTGCGTAGCAAGATAACCAATGGAGCTCCTTATTTTGTTTATGTAGGTTCAATAAACCCTCGCAAAAACATTGAAGGAATGCTTCGGGCGTTCGATAGTTTTAAATCAACCACAAACTTGCCTCATAAATTAGTTATTGTGGGCGAGCGTATGTTTAGTGGCGACAGTAGCGTTGCTCAAACGCTAAACCAAATGCAATATAAAAGTGATGTGATTCTTTTGGGTCGAATGGAAGCGAATGAACTTCAGCAAGTTACAGCATCGGCCAGAGGCTTGGTTCTTGTGTCGTTTCTTGAAGGATTTGGAGTTCCTTTGCTTGAGGCAATGAACTGCAACGTTCCTGTAATTTGCTCAAATGTAACATCGTTGCCCGAGGTGGTGGGCGATGCAGGTTTGTTAGTGTCACCTCATTCAACCGACGAAATAGCTGAAGCTTTTAAGCAACTTGCAACCGATAATAACTTGCACCAATCGCTTGTGGATGCAGCACAATTACAACGACAAAAATTTAGTTGGGAACAATCGGCCACCGATCTTTGGAACGGAATGATGAAGATTGTGTAACCTATCAGTAGGTTATTTAAGTTTTGTAGGTTAAGAGCCTAAGTGAACAATCAGATGTTTGTGCTAATCAGCACTTAAATTTTAGTCCAAAAAAATAATACGTTCGTCACAATGCAATGTACAACTTGTAACTAGAAGATATTTATATGCGTTAAAATGGACGAAGAAAAAGAAGTTTAATTAAAAGAGAAACCCTAAAGATGAAGAAAATTGTTTTGCTTTTAGTGATGGCTACAAGTTGTATGTTAGCCCACTCACAAGGTTTGGCTCAGTTTCAGGCTCTTTACATTTACAATTTTGCAAAGAACATTGGTTGGCCAGAAATTGACAATTCGAAAGATTTGGTGGTAACCGTAATTTCGAATAGTACATTGTCAGGAGAGCTGAAAAAATTAGCTCAAACACGTAAAATTGGTAGTCGTAATGTGTCTATAAAAGATGCAGCAACTATTGCCGAGGTTACAAAAAGTGACATTATTTACCTCGATGCATCAAAAGCAGGTCAAATTGGTCAGCTAGTAAACTCGCAACAAGGCAACCGTGTGCTTATAATAAGCGACAAAGGCGGACATTGTGCCAATGGTGCTGGAATTTCGTTTGTAACTGAGGGCGAAAAACTTAAGTACGAAATTTCAAAAGCCAACATTGAAAAACGCGGCCTTGATGTTTCATCGCAATTACTGCAACTTGGAAAAGCTGTAGATTAACAACTCAACTAAATAGAAAAATAGACTATGAAAAAAATATTATTGATGGCTATTGTTATGCTTGTTAGCATAGTAGCTTCAGCACAAGAACAACAATTAACTCGCGACCAAATTCTTAATATGACTTTTGAAGAGTTGTCAGACCTTCCGTTTGACCAACTTATGGCAGCCGCTGAAACACTTGGCGTTAGCAGTGTTGACGAGTTATTTGCAATGATTATGAATAAAAACGTGTCGTCGGCATCAAAGAAAGAGGAGAGCGCTTTTGCTTCGCCACTTTCGTCAACAGTTATCACTCGCGAAGAGTTGCGCTCGTATGGTGTTAGTACCATTGAAGAGGCTTTGCGTTTTGTGCCTGGCGTTATCGTTTCTGAAAAATACAACGGAGTAAACGATGTTCAAATTCGTGGTTTGAATAACATCCCTGATAACCACTGGTACCTATACACCGAAAATGCCAACACCATTCTTATGGTTGATGGCCGTCCTGTTCAAAACCAAGGCATGGGCTCGTTGAATATTGAAATGTTGCCAGTATCAATTGAAGATATTGCACAAATTGAGGTAGTTCGCGGAGCTGTGTCGGCAATGTATGGCATTGGCGCAGTTACTGGTGTTATTAACATTGTTACCGAAAAACCAAGTGTTGACTCAAAACTAGTTTCGGGCCAATTTAAAATGGGAAACTACAACACAATGAATGGTGAGGTTGCTTTTCGTAAAGCCGTTAATAACAAATTGGCTGTTGGTTTTAGCGTTAACATGAACCGTCGCGACCGTACCACTAACAAAATTTACTTGTTCCCACAAGACTCTACTTCAAGCACCGATCTTTATTTGCAATCGGTTAGTGCTGAGTATTATACAAAACCTGATGGCTCTCCTTTTTCAGGATTGGAATTGCAAGATATGATTGACAAAGGTTATCTAACTTCAGTAGGAAACGGCGGCGAATATACCAAGGTGGAATTGAAACGAATTCGTAACGTTAGCAAAGATGCTGCTAAAAGCTCTTTGTACAGCAATTTTTCGCAACTTCAAGGAGTAATGTCAATGCTTATGGCATATGTGGCAAGTAAACCAGAATTGAAAATTAAACTTGACGCGAGCATGAGTAATGAAGATATTGCAAAAGCATTTATTGCACTTTATCCTATGCTACAACAAAGTGGAATGCTTGCAGGTTCCGATTTTGCAAATCTTTCCGATATTCAACTCCAAACTTATGCAAGTTATTGCGGCCCAGCTATTAAGAGCGATTTGAACGAAATGTCGAAAGTTTATCAGTTTAAATCGTTGGATGGCCAAGTTTCGCTCGACGATGCATTTGAAGACCCTTCGCTTGCACGAGAGGGCGAAGGCGTTAACGCTTACTTGTCGTACACTCCAAACAACGATGTGCGTCTCGATTTTTCAACAGGTTTTATGCACTCAAAAACAGCTAACACTCCAATTAGCGATTGGTCATATGCACTTACCTACCGCGAGTTTGATAACTATTATGCAAATATGAATGCCAGCGTGTATGGCGCTAATGTGTCAGCTAGTTATACAGGTGGTCCTCAAAACTTTATTGTAGGCAACCCAAGTTTTTCGGTAAAATACAACAACATAAATGTGCGCGGCGAGTATTCGTTTGATTTTAATGGACTTACCGCAACTCCAAGCATCAACTACAACTACGTACACTACATTGACAACGAGGATAAAATGCCAGAAGGTTTCTTAAGCTCAGGTTTCTTTAATACTGAGGCTGAAATGAAATTGTTTGGTGCAGGTTTGCGCCTCGACTATAAACTTGGCAACTTGCGTTTGATTGGTAATGCTCAGTTTGATAAAACCGATTTGCCAAACAAATGGAATCCAGCTTGGCAATTTGCTGCAAACTACATGATTAACGACAACAACTTTGTACGTGCAGTATATGGCAATGCAAACCGTGCTCCTGTATTTGCAAACACTTGCTCAAACTACACATGGAACCGTGTAGGTATGGGTGCTCCTGACTATGTTCAACTTAAGGGTAATCCAGATGCCAATTTGGTTAAGGTGCAGAATATTGAGTTAGGTTACCGTTGGAAACCATCGCCTAAACTATTGGTTGATGCTGAAATGTACGGCTCATGGAGTAAAGACTACGGCCGTTTGTCGGCACATCGTTCAGCGTTGACAATTGACTCTACTTATTTGAGATACATACTTAACACTGTAATGGATGGATTGGTTGACTATTCTGACCCTTCGCAAGTAATTGCAGCTTTGAACAACTTTGACCGTAAGTTGACTTTGAACTATCAAAACCTACCTTATAAGGTTCAACAAGTTGGAGCAAGTATTAATGTCGATTGGATTGTTACCAAAAAGTTGATAGCAAAAGCTAACCTTAACTGGCAACGCACTACTATTAAAGATTACTACGAATATCACCAAGGCGAACATGTTGTTAGTCAATTTACAAAAACAACAGAAAAGGCTATGAAACTTACAGGCTTGATGGACGAATTCCGTAGCTTTGGCGATAATAAAGTGCTACAAGATATGTTTATAGATCAAGCATTTGTTTATACTCCAACATTTGAAGAACTAACATATTTTGAAGGATTGAGCGGTGACCAACAAAACGAATTGCTTGGAAAACTGAAAGCAAGAACAGTAACCCAACAAGGTTTTGAGTACGATGGTCATGTATATGATGCATCTTCTGCAGCTGGCTACTATGTAAGTTACAAATACTCAATTGTTCGCGACCGTGAAACTGGCGATTACTTCTTTGGAAGTTCGAACTTTACCGAGCCTAAAAAGAAAACAGTAGAGCATAAGTCAACACCTTCGTTCTATGGCGTGGTAGGTTTGATTTATCGCCCAACCGAAAAATTGAATGTCTCGGCTTTCGCAAACTTTATGAGTGCTCGCACAATTGCCGTAACATGCGGTTCGGTTAAAGTTGATCCAAAATTCATCTTGAACCTTAAAGCAGGTTACAAAGTATCGCCAGACTTTGAGTTGTTTGGCACAGTAAACAACTTGTTTGCAAACGGCAAGCGCGACTTTGCTTACACCGATCCACAAAAAGCTATGTATTCAGTTGGTGTAAACTTCGCCTTCTAAAACCAAGTCTCTTTAGGTTTTTCTATATAGTTGGGGGTCCGTTCCGTAATGGGGCGGGCCTTTTTTATTAGTTCGATTTTTTTGTCAAAAAACTAAACTCCAGCGCTAGCATGTGGTTTTGCTTACATTTGCCAGTTGAAATATCAAGCAGTTATGAATCGCGATGCAATAGATTTTGGTACCGCACCAATTGGCAAACTTTATAGGCAGATGTTGCTGCCTACGGTGGCTAGCATGCTTTTTTCGGCCTTGTTTATTGTTGTCGATGGCATTATGGTGGGTAAAGGAATTGGCTCTGATGCTCTTGCTGCGGTAAACATTGTTTGTCCAATTTGGTTGTTGGCAACAGGAGTTGGACTAATGTTTGGCATGGGCGGCTCGGTGGTGGCATCAATTCATTTGGCTGAGGGAAATGTTAAAGCAGCACGCATCAATATTACTCAGTCGTTATTGGTGTCAACATTGCTTGTTGGGGCCTTTTCGGTTGTGGTAATAGTGTTCATTTATCCATTTTTACGCCTGCTTGGTTGTTCTCAAACACTTATGGCGTTGGCTTATGATTACTTGCTAGGTTTTGCGCCTTTCTTGTGTGCCAATTCGTTAATCTGTTCGGTAGGTTTTGTATTGCGTATTGATGGTTCGCCGCGGTATGCAATGGTTTGCTCGATAGTGGCAACCCTGATAAATATGTTGTGCGATTATCTGTTTATTTTCCCGTTACAAATGGGTACGTATGGAGCAGCTTTGGCAACAGCCATAGGTACAATGGTTGGTGTGGTAATGGCGGTAGTATATTTGATTACACCATTGGCCAAGTTGCGTTTTAAACGTATTAAATTGACAGTAACCAGCCTTAAACTCACTTTGCGAAATGTGTTTTACCAGTGTCGCATTGGATTCTCGTCTTTTTTGGGCGATGTTGCAGTTAGTGTTACCATGCTGTGTGGCAACTATGTGTTTATGCGTTTACTTGGCGATTCGGGGGTGGCAGCATTTAGTGTAGCGTGTTACATTATGCCCATTGCATTTATGGTTTGCAATGCCATTGCGCAGTCGGCTCAGCCTATAATTAGTTACAATTATGGAGCAAGTCAATTCTATCGCTCACAAATGGCATTTCGTTTAGCACTTGCCACTGCGGTTGCAGTTGCTGTGCTTGTGGTTGCCGTTACACCGTTTTCAATCAACGCAGTAGTAGGTTGGTTCATTCAATCTTGTGATCCAGCTTTTAGTATTGCAACAAACGGATTGCCATATTATGTGTTGGCATTTGTGCCAATGTCGGTCAACTTGCTGATAATATGCTATTTGCAAAGTATAAAGTGCGATTGTGCAGCAGCAATAATCACTGTTCTTCGAGGTTTTGTTTTGCTCGTTTTGGCGTTTATGCTGATGCCCACTTTGTTTGGTATAATAGGAGCATGGTTATCAGTTGCTGTAACTGAGACATTTACATTGATTGTGTCGGTAGTGTTGTTGCGTAAAGCTTTAAAAAATATTTAATGCAGAATAACGGCACGTTTTTATTTCAAAATGCATAAACAACAAATGTTGATGTGTCAATGTTAGGTTGCTATATCGTACTATTATACTTTTGCACGAAAACCAATAACCAATATAATGTTAAAAGAAACCACCGACCAACTGCTAGCTCGCATTCGAAAGGGACATGAAGTTAGTTTGTCGCAGCAATTACAGCTAACGTGGCGATTGAGTGTCCCGGCAATGCTAGCACAATTGTCGTACATTGTAATGACATATATTGATGCAGCAATGGTTGGCCATTTGGGCGATGATGCTGCAGCTTCAATTGGATTGGTTTCAACATCAACGTGGCTTTTTGGCGGCATTGGCAGTGGGTTTACTGCCGGATTTTATGTGCAAGTAGCGCATCTTATTGGTGCAAACAATACCAGTGGGGCCCGTAGTGTGCTGCGGCAGTCGTTGCCAACCATTGTTTTGTTGGGTTTGTTGGTAGGAGGCATAGGCGCCGCTATCAGTTTTGGACTACCTAAATGGCTTGGCGGAACTCCCGAAGTTTGTCCCGATTCAACCCGATATTTCTTCATCTTTTCGCTGGCTATACCGTTGGCAATGCTTAATCAGTTGGCGAGCGGAATGTTGCGTTGTAGTGGGAACATAAAATTGCCAAGCATGCTCAATGTAATGATGTGTGTGCTCGATGTGCTGTTTAATGCGTTGTTTATTTTCCCATCGCGAACAGTTGAGATTTTTGGCATAACAATGTATGTTCCATGCGCCAATATGGGCGTTACTGGTGCAGCTTTGGCAACAGCATTGGCCGAGTTTGTTACGCTTTTCTTCATGATGGGCTATCTGATTTTTTGTTCAGCCGAATTGCATTTGTGGCACACAACAGGCAGCTTTATGCCGCAACGTGATTGTCTAATTAAAGCCGCAAAAATCGGATTGCCAATGACTTGCGAGCGTGTGGTGATGAATGGAGCCCAAGTGGCAAGTACTACCATAGTGGCTCCGCTTGGCATGGCATCAATAGCGGCAAACTCGTTTGCTATTACCGCCGAGAGCCTTTGCTACATGCCTGGGTTTGGAATTAGCGAGGCAACCACAACATTGGTAGGGCAGTGTGTTGGAGCCAAACGCCGCGACCTTACTTGGAGTTTTGCCAAGTTGACAACATGGCTCGGCATTGGAGTCATGTCGTTAATGGGAATACTTCTGTATATATTTGCTCCACAAATGATTGCGTTTATGACACCTAGCGCCGAAATTCAACATCTTGGAACATCGGTTTTGAGAATTGAGGCCTTTGCTGAGCCAATGTTTGCCGCGTCAATTGTGGCATATTACTCGTTTGTAGGGGCAGGAAATACTCTTGCTCCAGCGCTTATGAATTTGGGTAGCATTTGGTTGGTGCGAATACCGCTCGCCATTTTGTTTGCGCCAATTTGGGGGCTACAAGGTGTATGGTTAGCCATGTGTCTTGAACTATGTTTCCGAGGCGTTATTTTCTTAACTCGATTGTATCGTAAACGTTGGATTACCAAAGCATTGTAACGCAGTGTGATTGGTAGGGTATATGGTATTTGATAATTTATATATTTACGACTTGAAAAATAATCTTTAAAATGATATTCAACCTACGTAAGATATTGCTGCTATGTCTTTGTGTAGCACCATTTTATACTTTTTCGCAGGAGTCTGATTTGAGCTTGGTTCGCAAATATGCCGAAACTGCTTTTAACAAAGGCGACTACGAATTTGCACTTGAAAACTACAAGATTCTTTACGAGTCAACTCCCGACGATATTGACATTAACTTTTGCATTGGTGCTTGTTACACCGAAACAAACATCGACAAAGAGGCTGCCGTTAAGTACCTCGAGTTTGTGGCTCGTCACAATAACTTCCCCGCTCGTACATACTATTATCTAGGTCGTTCGTATATGAACACCTATAGGTTTACCGAGGCAATTGAGGCTTTTTATAACTACAAAATGTACGGATCAATTGAATCGGAATTGCACGAGTCAACTCGTATGATTGAAATGTGCGAAAAAGCAGTTGAGGTTATTCCCAATGCTCAAAACGTAAAATTCACATTGCTCGATACAACAATAAATTCAACAGCCGACGATATGTTGCCGTTTATTACAAACTACGGCACGTTGCTATACTTTACAAGTACACGCGAGTATAATAAGGAACTTGAAGAATATCAGAGCCTTGGCTTTTATAGCGAATTAAAAAAAGGAGCTTGGACAAACGCTATAAGCGTGCCTCCTCACAATAACGATTATGAGGAAATTGTAGGAGTTTCGCCCGATGGCAACCATTTGCTCATTCACGCAAATGGCGATTTTGCATCGCACGACATTAGAAAAACCAATCGCAAAGGCAATAAATTCAGTCGCGCTTTGCCTGCCGAATTGCCAAGTTTTATCAATACCGAGGGCGTTGAGTGTGGCGCCAGTATGACAGCCGATGGCAATACCTTGTTCTTTGCAAGCAACAAAAAAGGCGGCTACGGAGGAATGGATATTTATGTTGTACGCCGTGAACTTGATGGCAGCTGGGGCGAACCTCAAAACCTTGGTCCAACAATCAATAGTCCTTACGACGACAACTATCCAAACATTAGTGCCGATGGCAAAGAAATTTATTTCGCGTCAAAAGGTCACGATGGCATCGGCGGTTACGATATTTTTACTTCATCAATGCTTGATGATGGAAGAACATGGACCAACCCTCGTCCGTTGGATTATCCAATCAATACACCGTTAGATGATATAAGCATTTCATTTGCTCCCGATAGAAGAAGCGCATACCTTGCCGCTAAACGAAAAGAGGGCATTGGCGGACTTGATATTTATCGAGTAGAATTTTTTGAAGAGCAAGCAATTGCATTGGCTTTTACTATTTACGTAGGTAATAATGAATCTGATGCAGTTCGGTATTCTATAGATCATCCAAAGGCTTATTGCGTGATAAACGACATCTACGGCAACATTTTTGCGCAAGTGGAAGTTACTGAAGATGGTGAGGCATTTATTATGCTGCCGCCAGGTGAATATCGCCTTGAGGCTCGTTTTGAAGGTTATGAACCTTCGTCGAAAACAAAGATTGTTGTAAGCGAAAATGCAGTTGGCGAGGCTGGAATATTGTATCAGGATATTTATCTGAAACCCCTTAACTAATTGAAAAAATGAGACGATTAACCTACTTGCTGGCGTTTGCATTAACCTTGCCTTTTTTTGCAAATGCACAGTCAAACGAGCGTGAAGCAAACTTTCAGTTTAAACAAGCCAACTATGCGTTGGCTTATCGTTTGTATAACGACATATATAAAAAAGACACCAACAATGTTGATGTGAACTACTATTTGGGCGCATGCCGCATTTGCGCTGGAGCTGCACCTCATTTAGCACTAAATAACTTGCTAAAGGCAGCCGATAAATATGGTAGCAAAACCGATTTCCAATTGCTGTTGGCCTACGCTTATCTTTACAACTATAAATTTGATGAGGCTCGTAAGGCTTGCGATTTAGCAAAAGATGCAAAAAATATGGACGGCCGTCCTGAAGACGCAGTGTTGTTGAAAAAGAAAATTGACAATGCCGAACGCATGATAAAAACTCCGCTAAATGTTTCATTTGTCAATTTGGGCAAAGGCATAAATAGCGAATTGAACGAGGAAACTCCAATGTTGAGCGCCAACGACGAAATGTTGCTCTATACAACCAATCGTAAGTACGACAATGTTATTAAAATGTACACTTACGATGTACTTTTTAGCCCTTCAGATATGGGCGACTATAAGAAAAACCGTCCGGCTGCAGCAATTAATAGTCAAGACGATGAATTCCTTGCAGGCATTTCGCGTTCAGGAAGTCATGTGTTTTTTCAATTGCAAGGAGTTGATGCTTTTCAAGATTTGTTGGCAACCGAGACAAACGGCATCAATATGAAAGGAAAACTGATGTTGCCTGAACCTTTGAATTCTAAAAGTGCCGAAACAGCAATATGCGAGTCAGCAAGCGGCGACACAATGATTTTTTCAAGCGACCGTGCAGGCGGCTTTGGTTGTCGCGATTTGTATATGAGCATTAAGTTGCCAACAGGTAACTACGGTGAACCTATTAATCTTGGCAAAAACATTAACACAAAATACAACGAAGATTTTCCAATGCTTTCGGCCGACGGCAAACAACTCTTCTTTTGCAGCGATGGCGAAGAGTCAATGGGCGGTTTTGACATTTTTGTTTCAGATATTAATCCCGAAACTGGCGAGTTTGGCAAGCCACGCAACATTGGCTATCCGCTAAACGATGTGTTTGACAACAAAACCATTGCCTATTCGCTCGACGGTCGATACGCCTATGTGTCAGCTATTCGTCCCGATAGCTACGGTTTTGCCGACCTTTATCGTGTGATTTTTAACGATAAAGACCCTTCGGTAAAAATCTATCGTGTAAAAATGAAACAAGGAACCGGTGAAACAGCAACCGATTTTGCCGATACCGATTCTTCAATAAAAGCAGTGGTTTACAATGCAAAAACAAAAACTGTGTTTGGTACATACAATTACAATGCCGCAAACAGTCAGTTTACCATTGCTTTGCCTCCAGGTAACTACACTCTTGAAGTAAAAGGCGACAAAATTCAAGACTATTCAACCAAAGTGAATGTTTCGTCGGCTCCTGGCAAAAAAATTGAAAACCTAAATTGCTCACTTGTAGTGAAGTAATAAATAGGATTAAGCAAAGTTGCCATCAATCAATAAAAACGAATTAGAACGATAGTCAACAAGAATAAAATTAAGTTGGTTATTGTTTTTATAAAATTGAATAAAGCTTAACTTTAAGATTTATAGTTGGTTAGAGGTTTAATTGATAGCCAATTGCAATACAAAATATGAATATTATTGAAATTGACGGAGTGTGCAAAAGTTTTGCCAATCACAAAGCACTCAGCAACGTCAGTATGCAAATACCAGAAGGCTCGGTGTTTGGATTGTTGGGCCCAAATGGAGCTGGAAAAACAACACTAATTCGCATTATCAACCAAATTTATGCTCCCGATTGCGGAACAATAACCTTTGATGGCCATCAGCTTACACGTGCCGATGTTGCAAGCATGGGCTATTTGCCAGAGGAACGCGGTCTTTACAAGCAAATGCGCGTAGGTGAGCAGGCTATTTATTTGGCACAACTAAAGGGAATGAGCGCGGCTGAGGCTCGTCGTCGTTTGCATTATTGGTTCGATAAGTTTGAAATTTCAGAGTGGTGGAACCGTAAAGTTGACGAGTTGAGTAAGGGCATGCAGCAAAAGGTTCAGTTTATTACAACTGTGTTACATGAACCACGTTTGCTAGTGTTTGATGAGCCTTTTAGCGGTTTTGACCCCATAAATGCTAACTTGCTTAAAAACGAGATACTTGAGTTGCGCGACAAAGGTGCAACCATCATATTTTCAACACACAACATGTCGTCGGTTGAGGAAGTGTGCAATCGTGTGGCGTTAATCAACAAGTCGCATAAGGTGCTCGATGGCGAAGTTCGTTCCATTAAGCAACAATTTAAACTCAATAAGTTCGATTTGGCTTTTGTTGGCGAGTACAATCATGTGGCATCAATAATTGAAAACATTGCCGATGCCGTTGAATACAATCAACAAGGCGCCGACTGCGAGGTGCGCGGAAGACTCAAAAATGGCGCAACATTCAATAACCTACTGCAAATGTTGCTACCATTGGCACAAATAACTCGTTTTAGCGAGTTGCTACCCACAATGAACGATATTTTTATTGAAACAGTAAACAATTCGCAATCGTTTGGCAATGAATAAGATATTAGTAATAATTGGTCGCGAATACATTACCCGTGTACGCAAAACAAGTTTTATTGTAATAAGCATTTTGGGCCCAATTGTTATGTTGGCGCTAATGTTCTTCCCTATGGTAATGGAGCATTATGAAACCGAAGAAGTACGACTTATTGCAGTTGCCGACAGCTCTCATCTGTTTATCAATAAATTGCCCGAAACCGAAACCATAAAGTTCGTTTATCTTGAAGATGCTGACCTTAACAAGCAAAAAGAACGATTTAAACAATCGGACTACTACGCATTGCTTTACATAGGTCACAATGTGGTAAATACAACAAACTCGGTATGCATCTACTCAAACCAAACTCCAAGCATGTCGTTGCGAATGCACATTGCTAACTACATTGAAAAACGCATTGAGGAGGGTAAACTTTGGGCTCGAGGGGTTAATCCCGATGTGCTGCAATCGGTAAAAACAAAAATTGAAATAAGCACTGTTAAACTTTCGGCCGACGGCAACGAAAAGACCGAAAACTTTGTGCTAATGGAAGTGCTGGGCTATGTTTTGGGTTTTGTGGTTTACATAATGTTGATATTAACTGGCAACATGGTTATGCGTAGCGTTATTGAAGAAAAAAGCAATCGTATAGTCGAAATAATAGTGTCGTCGGTTAAACCGGTTCAACTTATGATTGGCAAAATAGTTGGAGTTAGTCTTGTTGCGTTCACTCAGTTTGCCATTTGGATAGGAGTAACCGCCGCAATATACATAACCGTTGTTAGTCTGTTTGTAGCGCCCGATGTAACTCAACTGCAATCAACGCAACAACTTATGCAAGCAAGTGGCAGCATATTGCAACAATCGCAACCCGCAGTTGACGATATGACCATAAAACTGCACGATGCAATGGGCACAATAGGTAGAATAAACTTTGGAGGAACAATTGCAGCCTTCTTATTGTTCTTCTTTGGTGGATATTTCCTCTACGCAGCATTGTTTGCAGCCGTTGGCTCAGTATGCGACAACGAAACCGACAGCCAGCAATTTGTGTTCCCAATAACTTTACCGCTAATAATTGCCATTATTGTAATGGTAAACACCATACAAGCACCCGACACTCAATTGTCATTTTGGTTTAGCATAATTCCGTTTACATCGCCCATAATAATGATGGCGCGCATTCCATACGGAGTGCCTTACACCGAAATTTTCTTGGCGGCCACATTGTTAATTCTTACTTTTATGGCCGTTGCGTGGGGAGCATCAAAAATTTATAGTACAGGAATATTGATGCACGGCACCAAACCAACCTGGCGCAACATATTCAAGTGGATAAAACAAAAGTAAAATTCGAGGTATGAACGTTGCAATTATCGACCTAGGAACCAACACTTTCAATATTCTTATTGTAAAGTTAGAAAAGGGTAAGCCGTTTGAAACACTGATGCGAACAAAATCGGCAGTGATGCTTGGTAGCGAAGGCTTGCTTACTGGTTATCTTTCTGATAAAGCATTTTCTCGCTCGTTTTCAATTTTACGCGACTACGCAAGTATGATAAAAAACTTCAAGTGTGTAAACACCATAGCACTTGGAACTTCAGCTTTGCGCAATGCCCAAAATGCCGACCATTTTATAGCCAAAGTAAAAAAGGAACTTGGAATTAGCATAGTTTCAATTTCAGAAGAAGAAGAAACCAAATACATATACGAAGGAATTAGGCGTGCAGTACCACTTGGCAACGACTACGAACTGCTTGTTGATATTGGTGGCGGTAGCAACGAGGTTTTGTTAGCAAATAACAACGAAATACTATGGAGCGAAAGCTATAAACTAGGTAGCGCCCGCTTGCTTGAAACTTTTAAACCAAGCGACCCAATTCAAGCTACTGAAATTAAGAGACTTTATGCCCATTTCGACTCACTAATGGCTCGCTTTAACGAAGTGATAAAACAACACCCTGTAAGCCGCATCATTGGTTCGTCGGGCGCATTCGATAGTTTTGCCGATATGATTTTTCAAGAGGCAAACAATGTCCCAATTCCGCTAAATTCACTTTATTACGATTTTTCGGCCGACCAATTTTCTAAACTTTATTACAATATAACACACTCAACCCGCGAGGAGCGTTTCCTATTCCGTGGAATTGAGGGGTTGCGCCTTGATACCATTGTAATGTCGTCAACCTTTACCAACTATCTAATTATGCGCACTGGCGTTACAAACCTCACTCAATCGGCATTTGCTATGAGCGAAGGAATTGCAATTGAACTCGAATCAACTTTGATCTAATTATTTATGGCTCATATTCTTGTGATTGACGACGAAAGGTCGATACGCAACAGTCTGAAAGACATTCTTGAATACGAAAAACACGAAGTTGCACTTGCTGCTAGCGGTGCCGAAGGTCTTGAAATCCTTTCGCACGATCAGTTTGACGTGCTATTGCTCGATATTAAAATGGAGGGAATGGACGGCATGGAGGTGCTTGAACAAGTGGTGCAACTTTATCCTGATATGCCTGTTGTGATGATTTCAGGTCACGGCACAGTTGACACTGCTGTTAAGGCCATAAAAATGGGAGCTTACGATTTTATTGAAAAACCATTGGATCTTAATCGTTTGCTAATAACCATTAGAAACACAATGGACAAAGGAAAACTGATTGCTGAAAATAAAACCTTGAACAAAAAAGTTGCGCGCAACAAGCAACTGATTGGCGAAAGCGAACCTCTACAACGCATTAAAGCAATGATTGACAAAGTGGCTCCTACCGATGCTCGTGTACTTATAACGGGCCAAAACGGTACTGGCAAAGAGGTAGTTGCGCGTATGATTCACTTAAATAGCAATCGCGCAAACGGTCCTTTTGTTGAGGTTAACTGCGCAGCTATTCCTTCCGAATTGATTGAAAGCGAATTGTTTGGACACGAAAAAGGAGCTTTTACATCGGCAGTTAAACAACGTAAAGGAAAATTTGAGCAAGCCGATGGTGGAACTATCTTCCTCGATGAAATTGGCGATATGAGTTTATCGGCACAAGCAAAAGTGCTACGAGCTTTGCAAGAGAATAAAATAACTAAAGTGGGTGCTGACAAAGACGTAAACATTAACGTGCGAGTAATTGCTGCCACAAATAAAAATCTTGAAGAGGAGATAAAAGAAGGCCGTTTTCGCGAGGACCTTTATCACCGACTTGGCGTTATTCTCATTCCAGTGCCAACCCTAAACGAGCGTGTAAGTGACATACCTTTGCTTGCCGAGCATTTCATTTCGCTTATTTGTGAAGAATCGGGAATGAGTAAGGCTACAATATCAAAAGATGCCTTGGCCGAACTCCAAAAAATTAACTGGACTGGTAACATTCGCGAGTTGCGAAATGTTATTGAGCGCCTGCTTATTCTGTGCGACAAAACCATTTCTGCCGACGATGTTCGCCTTTACGCGCATCCGTTGGGCGGTATAGTAAAATAATCAATAACTAATTGCAACACAGGTTGATGCAATATAACCGCCTTAGCCAATGTCCGTAAGGATGTTTTTTAGCAACAATCCGTTTGTGCGCATAGCACTTGCCTTTATAGTAGGCGAATTGTTGTGTTGTTGTTTAGGCATTCCTTTTTCTGTTTGTTTGCTCGTTATGCTTGCAAGCTTAATAGCTGCAGCAGTAGTGTGCTTTCGTACTATTAGTCCACGCTGGCAATGGGTGCAAGGTGCTGTGCTAATGCTAACAGTTGCAAGTGTGGCAATGTGCATTTCGGCTATCAAAATTCCATTGGCAAGCAATAGTGGTCTTTTTACTGAACGTAACATCTATCGAGCAGTATTGCTCAATCCTCCAATGCCAAAAAACAATTACCTGCAAAGCAAACTGCAGATTGAGGCGGTGAGCGATAATGGGCAGTGGAAGCCTGTCGATTTGTGTGTAATGGCAAAGTTTACAAACGATTCGGCAGCCAATGAACTTAAGGCTGGACAAACTATAGAGATGCGTGCGCAAATTGCCGAGCCTCGCTCTCATCTTAACCCATTTGGTTTCGATTTTAAGCAATACTTAAACAGCAATGGTATTGTTGGAAGCATATACGTTGACAATAATTGGCAATTGATTGATAGCGAAGTGCGAGGACTAAAACAAATTGCACTTAATGTACGGCAGCGGTTAGTTGGAGTTTTGGCGCAATCGGGGCTTACAGGCAACGAACTTGGCTTGGCTTGTACTTTGGTGTTAGGCTATCGCGACAATATTGATGCCGAAATAAAGCAAGCCTATATGTGTGCGGGCGCCATGCATGTGTTGGCGGTGTCGGGTATGCACGTGGGTATTATATATGCTGTGCTTGAGTGGATAATGCAACTATTTGGTGGAAAACGATTCTATCGCATCAAACTGCTTGCAATTATGCTTTTTTTGTGGGTTTATGCTTTTATAACTGGTTTGTCGCCATCGGTAATGAGGGCGGCAGTTATGTTTTCGGTTGTGATTATTGGTCGCATGGCCAAACGACAGTCGTCTATTTATAATTCGTTGGCAGCTTCGGCGGTGTTGCTTTTGGTTATCAATCCTAGATTTTTGTTCTCGGCAGGTTTTCAACTCTCGTATATGGCTGTGATTGGTATAGTTACCATAGCTCCAGTAATTACACAAAAGTTTGAAACTCCATGGGGTTGGCTGAATAAAATATGGGAATTGGTAGCCGTTTCAATAGCTGCGCAGATTGCAACATTTGCTTTGTGCCGCTATTACTTCGACATCACTCCGGTTTATTTCTTCATTTCAAGTGTTGTTGTATCGGTAGGGGCGGTAGTTCTTATGGTTCTTACACTCGCAACTCTTGTTGCATCGGGCATAATGTCGGTTGCGGTTCCGCTTTTCAGCGAGCTTACAGCCATTGCTGCTAAGTTGCTCAATTCAACCATTGTGTTTATTGCAAATTTGCCAGGAGCAACATTGCCTAATCGCGATGTGACTATTTTTCAGGCAATTACCATTTTCTCGTTCATAACATTTGCTTTGATTTGGTTAGTTGCCAAAAAACGATTTGCAGGTCAAGTTTCGTTACTATGTGTGTTGGTGTTGCTTGTGGTTTATGCCGAAAAAACAATTCACACCGATCGCCAATCGTCGCTCAACGTGTATTACGATGCAAAAGCACCTTCAATTCATTTCTTTTCGGAGGGCGAATCGTGGTGGTGGCAAACAGATACAATGCCCACGCAGCACATTACTAAGGCCAACGAGTATTGGCGGGCGCATAAGTCACACATTGTTACCGATACTAGCAATATTAATGGTAAAATTATGTCAACTAGACGGTCGTTTTTTGCCTTTGGCGATGTTACTGGTTTGGTGCTTAAACCAACAACCATGCTAGCACCGATGCAAAGTTCAATAACTCTTGATTATGTTGTGGTGTGCGGAAAAACAAAATATAGCAACTTGCAAAACAGTAATATAAAATATCGAACACTGATTGTTGATGCAACTATGCCGCCTTGGTATGTAAGAGACTGGTCAGTGGCTCCGGCAATTGAGTCGGTTTATAATGTTAGGGCAAATGGTGCCGCCATGATTCAAAAAAACTGGCGAACGCAAAAAGCAATGGCGCAACGTTAGTTTCAAAAACGCATGGTTCAAGTTATTGCATCGGTTTTGATTGGTGTTGGCGCAATTTATTTTGTGCTAATGGCGGCTTTTTGTGTCGGCTTTAAGCGATTGCAAAAGGTTAAAATCAATGGCTCGCAAAAAATAAAATTTTCGGTGTCGATTATTCTGCCGTTTTGCAACGAACAACATAGCATATCGCAAACCATTGAGTCGATACTTGCGCAAATTGGTGTTGATTTTGAATTGATTGCAGTTGACAATGCAAGTACCGACAATTCGCGTGAAATAGTTGACAATTTTGCCCAAACTGATTCACGTGTGCATGTTGTTAGTTGTGCTACAAAAGGAAAAAAGTATGCGCTACTTGCAGGTATTGCGGCTGCGCAACACGATGCCATTGTTACAATTGATGCCGATTGCCTTTATGGCGAAACGTGGTTAAAAAACATGGCTGCAAGCTATTTGCAACTTAATGCAGTATTGCTTGCGGCTCCAGTTTGTGTAGCAAGCAGCAGTACTTTTTTCGGAACTTTTCAAGCTGTGGAGTTTAGTGCATTGGTGCGTTGTGGTATAGGCGCAGCGGGCGTTGGTTTCCCCATAATGTGCAATGGGTGTAATTTAATGTATAGCAAGTCGGTATTCAGTAAGCTAACCGACCCTTTGCGCATTGCTCAACCTTCAGGCGACGATGTTTTTTTGCTGCATAGCATGAAACGGAAATATCCAACAGGTATAAAGTTTGTTTGTTCTCGCGAAACAATAGCACACACAACACCAGTAACTACCATAAAACAGTTTTTGCAACAGCGCGCGCGTTGGGCATCAAAAGCGCCTGCTTATTCCGATGCTGCAACCATTGTTACCGCCCTAGTTGTTGCCGCAGAGCAAATTGCCTTGCTTGGTTCTTTGGTTTTAGCCTTGATGCAATGTTGGCAGCCCTTGTTAGTTGTGGGTTTGTCTAAATTGCTGATTGATAGTGCTATAATCTTTGCCGCGCCAAATCGTTTTGGCAAAAAAACGCTGATGCTAATGCCAGTTTTTGAAATAATGCTTTCGGCCTATATGTTGGCATTAGTGCTTGGAGTGGGTAAATCAAAGCAATGGCGATAACCAATTGCTATGTTGAGCCAAATTGATAAGAGTAGTGGAACTTAAGCAAGTTGTTGAGTAGCAGCTTGATGCTCTGACAAGAAAAGTCGAATTGCGTACCAGCCACGTTTAACCAATTTTTGCAATTGAGGTTGCAACTGGTTGTCGTTTAAATATATCTTGCTGATATTCAATTGTGACATTTCGTATGGCAAATTCTCTAACTTACACGAACTAGCATCAAGAATCGATAGATTTTTTAATTGCCCAATGCTTTGAGGAAGTGCCTTGATTGGGTTGTAGCTAATGTCAACGCATTTTAGGTTTTGCATCAAACCAAAGTTGCTAGGCAAACTCAAAATGTTGTTGCGCATCAGCAAAAGGTTTTCAAGGTTATGCAAATTAACAATCGAGTTAGGTAAAGTAGTTATGTTGTTGTAACCTAAGTTCAAATGCTTTAGCGATGTTAACTCACCAATGGCCTCAGGAAGTACCGTTATTTCTCTATTTGATAAGTCAAGATACTCGCGATTCTCAACTTTGGTGCGGTTAATGATTTCTAATATATCATCAATTTCTAACATACTAACTGTGTTTTTTGCGTTACAAAAGTAAGCAATGTATTGAGCGATGAACAATTACTTTGTGCTTTTTTATAAAAATGTGACAAAATGGTGCTATAGTTATGTGTTTTGGCAATCGGTTGCAAACGTAATGTGACGAATATCAAGTGCTAAAGTTGCATTTCAACAATAAAACGTGAACATTTGCAAATAAATTTTTCACCCAATAATTACTAAAACTTAAATGGAACAAGTATTTGGACCAAGTAGGCAAGAGTTAATTGAATTGGCCAATACTCGCATGCCATTTGGCAAATACAAAGGCCGGTTGCTTATAGAACTGCCCGAACCTTATTTGGTTTGGTATAGGCAACAAGGTTTCCCAGCAGGCAAACTGGGCGCGCAGTTGCAACTAATGTATGAGGTGAAACTTAATGGCCTCGAAAAATTGATTTGGCCAATGGTGCAGAAATAAATTGGTTTTTAGTATAGGCTCATATTAAAGAAAACAAAAGGAGAACTGCGGCTGAGGCTCTCCTTCTTTGTTCTGTAGCTATTTACCAGCAAGGGTAATTACCGGAATTAACATCTCATCCATGCTTATGCCGCCGTGCTGAAAAGTGTTTCGGTAATACGAAACATAGTGATTGTAGTTGTTTGGGTAGGCAAAAAAGTTGTTGCCAAATGCAAAAATGTACGATGAACTCACATTGAGCCTAGGTAAACACACGCTTTGTGGATTCTTAATCTCAAACACCTCGCGAGGATTATAAGTCAACTGTTTACCATGTTTGTAGCGCAGGTTTAAACTTACTTCTTTGTCGCCCACTACTTTTATTGGGTTTGAAACCTGAGTGGTGCCATGGTCGGTTGTTATAACAATGTTTATGTTTTTGTCGGCCAGTAGTTTAAGTAAATCGAAAAGAGTGCTATGCTCAAACCACGAGCAAGTTATGCTGCGGTAGGCTTTTTCGTCGCTCACAAGCTCTTTAATCATGTTCATTTCGGTGCGAGCATGCGACAGCATATCAACAAAATTTACCACAATAACCGACAAATCGTTTTGCATTATTTTGTTCACGCAGTCGGTTAGGCGTTGGCTTTTGTCAAGGTTGTGAATTTTGTCAAAGTAAAGGCTACAGTTGGCACCAAGTCGAGTAAGTTGTTTGCGGAGCAATTCGTCTTCGTGAGCATTTTTGCTTTCATCTTCGTTTTCGTTAACCCAAAGGTTGGGCATCAGTTTTTGTATTTCCGACGGCATCAGTCCAGCAAAAAGGGCGTTGCGAGCAAACTGAGTTGAAGTTGGCAAAATGCTGTAGTAAATATCTTCGTTGGTTACGTTGTAGTACGGAGTTAGCAATGGTTCAAGTACTTCCCATTGGTCGAAACGAAAATTGTCAATTACCAACAAAAGGGTGCGGCCTTGTTGTAAAACGGGCATTATTTTGTTGCGGAACATTGTGGCAGAGTGGGTTGGGGTGCTGCTGTTTGGTGCCGAAATCCAATCGACATAGTTGTCTTTTACAAATCGAGCAAAACGATTTTCGGCCTCGTTTTTTTGGTCGTGCAGCAGTTGCTCCATTCCTTCGGTTCCATTTTTTAATAATTCCAAGTCCCAGTAAACCAGTTTTTTGTGAACGTCAATCCAGCCTTTTGCATCGAGTTTGCTATTTATTAGGTCGCCAAGTTCCATAAAATGCGACTGATAGTTTAGCGTGGTTTTTTCGCTCACAAGGCGTTTTTGCTCGGTTATCTTTTTAATGGCCATTAAAATCTGCATTGGATTAACGGGCTTAATTAGATAATCGTTTATCTGTGAGCCAATTGCCTCGTCCATAATAAACTCCTCTTCGCTTTTGGTAATCATAACAATAGGCATTTGCGGACGAATGCTTTTTATGTGTCGCAAAGTTTCAATGCCGCTCATTCCGGGCATGTTTTCGTCTAAAAAAACAATGTCGTAAAGGTTGTTGGTTACCAAATCAATGGCATCGTTGCCGTTGTTTACGGTTGAAATTTCGTAGTCTTTTGATTGCAAAAAAATTGTGTGAGGTTTCAACAGGTCAATTTCGTCGTCAACCCAAAGGATGCTGGCTTTGCTCATATATTGCTTTTTTGTTTTGAGTTTAAAACGAAGATAGTTGTTTATTGTTGTTTGTGCCCGAAAGATTTGCAGCAATAAAAATTTTTCTACTTTTGCGGCGGGTAAGTCTTATACGACCAGCTCCTGTTAAACTCCCCCAGGGCCGGAAGGCAGCAAGGTAATACGGTTGTAGCGGTGCGATGTAAGTAGCTTACCCATTTTTTTTGCCTTGAAATGAACTCAAAGATATTTCAGATTGATGGTGTTGGTGGGGTTGAGGTAGTTAAGCATCATGCTGCCCGTCGAATTACTATTAAGCTGAGTGCCAATAAATTGCCTCGTGTTACCATTCCTACACTCATGGCATATCAAATGGGTTATCTTTTTGCTTGCGAAAAAAAACAATGGATAATTGAACATCAGAAACAACTTGCCGACAAGTGCAACACGTTGTTGCTTTATCCTCAAGGTCAGGCTCTTACAACTATGTTCCATACTTTTGTTGCGCAGTTGCACGATGGTCAGATGTTTCAAGTGCGAAAAACCGATAGCTGCCACATTTTGCTTGTTCCCAAAATGCTTGGCATTGAGCATCAGCAAACGCAACAAGTGATTCGTAAATACATAAACGAACAACTGCGTAGCGATGCAAAACGTTATTTGCCGCAATACACAATGGAAGTGGCGCAAAAATTGGGCATTAAAGTTGCTTCAGTATCGGTGCGTAACATGGTATCGCGTTGGGGATCGTGCTCGTCAAAAGCCGACATTCACCTTAATACGCAGTTGATGCGATTACCGCATGAATTGGTGCAACTTGTTGTGGTTCATGAACTTTGTCACATTGTTCATCATAATCATAGTGCGCAATTTCATGCTTTGGTAAACAAACTGTTGGGTGGTCGCGAGGCTGAACTTGAAAAAAAACTGAAACAATATAGAACGGTGATATGAATAAACAACTTGCAACTCGCTTTTTGCGTTATGTAAACATCGACACGCAAAGCGATGCTTCGTCAACAACTTGCCCTAGTACAGGCAAACAATTTAACCTTGTTAAGTTGCTGGCCGATGAATTGGTTGATATGGGTGTAACAAAAGTAAATGTTGACCAAAACGGTTACCTATTTGCAACCATTCCGGCAAACACCACAAAACAAGTTCCTGTTATTGGATTCATTGCCCATGTTGATACCAGTCCCGACATGTCCGGAAACAATATAAAACCGCGCATAGTTGAAAATTATGCAGGGGCCGACATTGTGCTTAACGAGTGTGATGGAATAATTCTATCGCCGTCAGACTCGCCCGAGTTGCTCAACTATATAGGCAACGACCTTGTAGTAACCGATGGCCACACACTGCTTGGCGCCGACGACAAGTCGGGAATTACCGCAATTATGCTGATGGCCGAGTTTTTAGTTTCTCATCCCGAATTTGAACATGGTACAGTAAAAATTGGCTTTACTCCCGACGAAGAAATTGGTCGCGGTGCCGATTTGTTTAACGTTGAAAATTTTGGTGCCGATTATGCATATACCATTGATGGTGAGGGACTTGGCGCTATTGAATTTGAAAACTTTAATGCCGCATCGGCCATTTTTGATGTTAAAGGTCGCGAGGTTCACCCTGGAAGCGGAAAAGATAAAATGGTAAACGCTTGTCTGATGCTAGCTCGCATTATTGGCAGCATTCCTGTTGACCAAACTCCACGATATACCGATGGCTATCAAGGTTTTTTCCATACACACACCATTGAGGGAAATGTTGAACACGCGCACGCCGAAATGCTTATTCGCGACCACGATAGCAATAAGTTTCAGCAGAAAAAAGATTGGCTTAAAGCAACCGTTAGTGCGCTTTGTAACGAATATGGTGGCGAGTACATCAGTCTAACCATTACCGACCAGTATAAAAATATGCGTGAAAAAATTGAGCCGCACATGCACTTAATTGAAACCGCAATGGAGGCAATGCGTCAAATTGGAATTGAACCTAAAGTTTCTCCAATTAGAGGCGGAACCGATGGCGCACGCTTATCGTATATGGGCTTGCCAACGCCAAATATTTTTGCGGGCGGACATAACTTCCACAGCCGTTACGAGTACGTGCCTTTGCAAAGCATTGAAAAAGCAAGCCAAACTATTTTGAAGATTATTGAACTATACGCGGCAAAGTAATTGGTAAACTGTTTTTTTAATTAGTTATTAAACTAACATGCAGCTCTTTGGAGGTTTAACTTGTTGAAATAAAAGAGTTGTATGCAACAACAAAGGTTCTCAATATGAAGAATCAGCATAAAAAACTATCGCTAAAAAGTAGGTTGGCTTATTTCCGCATTTGGCAAGTATCAGGTCAAATGATTGGTCGTAGCAACAGTATTATTTACGAGCGTTGCGAGTGCGTTAACTGTGGCGAAATGTTTAATGGCAACTACTGCCCAAACTGTGGCCAAAGCGCAAAAGAGAAACGTCTTACTTTGCGTAGTGCATTCGAAAACTTGTTTTCGCTGTTACTTAATACCGACAAGGGATTTGTTTACACGTTGCTGTGCCTTATTTTTAGGCCAGGCTACATGATTCTTGACTATATAAGAGGCAAGCGGGCGCGTTACACACGGCCAGTTCAGTTGCTGTTTTTTACGGTTACCATTTTTTTTGTAATCGATTATGTAGCAAACTTGTCGTTTAATATTGGCCAAAGCATAAACGATTATTTGGACAAGGTGGTTGAAGATGTGCATACCGATACTTTGGCAAACACCGATACACACAACATGGCTTTGGTGTCGCAGTTCCCGCAATATGTTGAACCAGACTCGTTGCACATTAGCAACAAAACAAAGGTTGTGATTAGAGACGATAACAATGGCAACGAGTTCTTGCTAAACATGGCTGCAGTGGGTGCAATAATTGAGAGTATTAAGAGTTGGGTTGTTAATCACATGGGAGTGGTGGCATTGCTCATAATGCTGTTTCTTATTTTCCCCATGTGGATTAGCTATAGAACTACAAATGTTGGCAAAACGCTGAATTTAACAGAATGTTTCTTTGCTATTGTTTTTATGGGTAGCCAGGCTTTCCTATTGCGATTGATATTGTTTGCGGTACCAAACGGAATAATGTTGTTTATAGTTTATCCGATAATGTTTATATGCAATTGCCATCAATTATATAGAATATCGTGGAAGAGCAGCTTAAAGCGAATGTTGCTATTCTCGTTCCTAATGTTTATTGAGTTTGTGGTAGTAGTGACAGTGGTGTCTTTTTTTGCCGAGTATATTTTTGACAGTTTGTAAGCAGGTTGAATTTGCAATTTTCATGACTATTGAAGAGCATTTTGGCGAAAAAGGGCCTATTGCACAAAAAATATGCGCTTTACTTGATTTCCCCAAGTGTCGGTTATTGTTAAAACATGACGGCCGGGCTCGGTGCTAACAGCCATTTCGTGGTTTGTGTTGGTTTGTCCGATGAAAAAACTATCGATGCTCCAATAAATGGTTTCGTTGGAATTGGAGTGCGTTGCTCTAAACACAAATTTCCCCTTTTCGCCAGAAAAGCCTTTGGTTTTAACCAAAATAGCTCCGTTTTCGGGATAAACAATTTGCATGGTTGATTGCATATCGGTGTTGCAGTCGGGATGATAAGGTGGCAGTGCTTTGTAATCGAGATGACATAAACTATAGTAGTGGGCCATTGTTGGAGGCAAGGTAAACCACGAAGTGTTAAATATTTCAGAAGCTGGCATACACGATGTGTTAACTCTGTATTTGCAGTCGGGAGTTAGGTGAACAAGGTGGTGGTAAGGGCAAATTTCAGTTTCTTTTCCCACCTCTAAAAAAGTAAGGCTGTCAACCTCTTCGCATAACGAAGTGGCAATGTGTCCGCTTTTTCGGCAAACTGGAATAATATCCATTTCGGCATAAGGCATTTCAAACCATTCGGAGTGCGGTAGTTTTGAAAAAACCGAAAACATAATGGGAGCGGCAAACCCAACGCCAGTCATTCCAAAGCGACCTTCGCCATCGGCATTGCCAACCCAAACGCCAACAACATAATTGGGTGTAACTCCAATTGACCAAGCATCTCTTGCTCCGTAGCTTGTGCCAGTTTTCCACGCTATTTTTTTCATGCTGTTGAAATAGTGCCAGTCGGCCTCCTCTTCAGGTCGGCTCAAATCGGCCATAGCTTCAAAGGTTAGGTAAATGGCTCCAGCACTAAATGTTGCGTTGTTGGCCCATTGTGGTTTTTTATCTTCAACGGGCTCAAATGTAAGAGGATGTAAGTTGTTAAGGTTGTATTTACGGTCGTGTTGGTTAAACGTGTTTAGTATTCGGGCCATTGATGCGTATGTTCCGCACAAGTCCCATAGGTTTACTTCGGCACCTCCCAATATGAGCGACGCGCCATAGTGGTCGGCATCAAAAGGCATGGTGGTTAATCCAATTTTTCGTAAAAACGAAAGGAACCTGCCTACTGAATATTTTTGCAATAAACGCACCATTGGAACATTTAACGATTGAATAAGTGCGTTTGATGCGGGAACAGCTCCGCAAAAAGTCTTGCTGTAGTTTTGTGGAGTAAATCCGCTAATGTTGGTTGGAATGTCGGGTACAAGAGTTGTGGGCAAAATGGCGCCGTCTTGTAACAAAGCCGAATACAGAAAAGGTTTAAGAATGCTACCCGACGAACGTGGAGCAGTAATAACATCAACTTGGTTGCCGTGCTTTTCGTCGGCAGGTAGAGTGGTGTTTCCGCAGTAAGCCACCACATTGCCAGTTTTTACCTCGCAAACAATCACAGCAGCGTTGTGTATTTGGTTGGTCTTGTACTTTTCAACATAATAGTTTAGCGTGGCTTGTGTGTTTTGTTGCAAGTTGGTTTGCAAAGTTGTGCAAATGTTGCGCCCAGGAGTTTTTGAATTAACCTTGTCGAGCAGGTGTGGAGCAAAGTTTGGCAACGGTTTAGGCGCAAGCACCAAATTTTCGGATATTGAAAGGTTGTAGGTTTCGTTGTCAATAATTTTTGCTTGGTTGAGTTTGCTAAGCAAAAAATTTCTTTTTCGTAGCAACTGATCTCTGTTTTTCCCAGGATGCACAAGTGCTGGTGAGTTTGGCAAAACGGCAAGAGTAGCCGCCTCGGCCCACGAAAGTTGATCGGCGCTTCGGCCAAAATATCGCCACGACGAAGCCGAAATGCCTATTGTGTTTCCACCAAAAGGAGCATGCGAAACATACATCGATAGTATTTCGTCTTTGCTATAAGCAAGTTCGATGTATAAGGCACGCCAAGCTTCTTTAATTTTTTGCAACAAGGTTCGGCGAGTGGTGCCAAACGATAGCCGCGATACTTGCATTGTGATGGTGCTGCCGCCCGACACTACCTTGTGTTGTGTAATGTTTTGTTTTACAGCCCTTGCCATGGCAAAAATGTCGATGCCAAAGTGCCAGTAAAAGCGTTTGTCTTCGTATTCAATTAAGCACTGTTTTATTTTTTGCGGAACGGTGTCGATTGGAGGAAAACGCCATTGCTCGTCGCTCGATAGTCGGGCGCCAAGTAAATCGCCCTCAGCCGATGTTAATATGGTTGCATAGTTGTTTGGAAATAGTTTTTTTGGCGATGTGGCTACCAAAGCTATCACCAAAATTAATATGGCAATTGCAACGGCAGATACTAGCTTAACAATGTTGTTTCTTAACACCACTCCAATACATTTAGTTGATTGTGTGACAAAAGTATATTTTGAAATACAACAAGAAAATTTTTTGCAGCCGCGCTTTTCTTATATTTGGCGGCAAAACAATTAATAATCATGAAACGGCTATTATTCTATTTGGCAGTGGTTGCTGTTTTGGCAGTTTGTGCATCGTGCTCAAAATCAAAAAGCAAAAGCAGCAACGAGGTTTTGTACAACCAATATGTTGAGGCGTTTACACCAAACAAAATTTCGAGAAACGAAAACATTATGGTCAAGTTGTCGAAACCAGTTAACGAGGATCTTCAACTGTCGGGTGGATGGACCCGCTATTTTGTTATTTCTCCGTCAATTAAGGTTAAATACTCGTTGGAAGAAAATGGCACATTGCTAGTAATGTCGCCCGAAAAACCAATAAAATCAAATAAGACATATACCGTAACATTGGATCTTAAAAAATTGGTTGGCGCCAAAGCTCCCGAAAACGAGTTTAGCTTTAAGGTTGCGGCCAAAGATTGGTATGCAAAAGCCAGTTTTAAGGAGCCAAGCATCGATCCTGATAGAGATGACAGTTATCAGTTGCAGTTAACTATTACAACAAACGGTTTTGAAGATGCCGAGACTGTTGAAAAATGCGGTGAGTTTGACAATGATTTTGCAGCCATAAAATGGACTCACAGCGCCGATGGTAAAACTCACAATGCTGTTATTTATGGCATACCTGCCAAAAAGTATAGCTACGACTTTGTTTATAAATACACTTCCGAAGCAAAAAAGAGTAAAGAAACAATTAGAAAAATTATTCCAGCTGCCGAAAAATTCGATGTTTGGCAATGTTCGTTGGTAACCGACAATGGCCGATATATTGAGGTGGCGTTCAACAAAAAACTTGACCCGTCGCAAGATATTAAAGGCCTTGTGTATATTGTTGGATACGAGTCAACTCCGTATGAAATTGACGTTAACAAAATTAGGTTCTATTACGACCAATCGTTAAAAGGACAGTTGTCGGTTTTTGTGAGCCAAGAATTGCATAGCCACGACTACAAAAATCTTGAGAGCGACCAAGTTTTTAAAATTGACCTTGGTGGAGATAAACCAGAATTGGCCTTTGTAAAAACAGGTTCGTTGGTGCCAATCAGCGACAAAATAATGATACCATTTAAAGCTACATATTACCGTGGTGCAGTGGTGCGCATTATTAAAATTAAGGAGAAAAACATTGGGCAATTCTTACAAGTAAACACAATTTCGGGCTCAAACGAACTAAAACGTGTTGGAAGGCTTGTTGCTCGTAAAACTATTTTTTTCGACGACGAGAATCTAAACCTATCAAATACACACACATACGCGCTAAACCTTAGCGACTTTATTGAACCAGAACCCGGAGCCATTTACAGAGTTGAACTTTCGGTTGACAAGAGTTTTTCAACCTATCCAGGCGTAAACGAAAAATTTAGGTCGAAGGAAGAAATTCAGTCAAACGACATGTCAAACGAAGAATATGAAGCTCAAAAGTACGACAACGTTGACAATAGCTCATATTACTACTATGACGACGATTATGACTACTACTACAGAAGCTCCGATCCGGCCGACGATTCGTACTATATAAATAGAAAATACAGCATCAACGTGTTGGCTACCAATTTGGGCATTGTTGTTAAATCGGGTAGAGCATCGTCAATGAAAGTGTTTGTAAGCAATTTGGTTACAACCGATGCCGAACCAGATGTTGAATTGAAGGCTTACAATTATCAAAACGAAGAAATAGCATCGGCAAAAACCAATTCCGATGGAGTTGCCGATTTAGAATATACAAAAAGCCGTCCGTTCCTTATTGTTGCATCAAAAGACAAGCAACGCGCCTACATACGTGTCGATGGCGGTTCGGCATTGTCAACCAGCGATTTTAATGTTGGTGGCAATGTGCTTCAACGTGGAATAAAGGGCTTTATTTATGGCGAACGCGGTGTTTGGCGACCAGGCGACACCTTGCATTTGTCGTTTATGATGAACGACCGACAAGGTTCAACTCCCGATAACTTTCCTGTTACTCTTTCGTTATACACTCCGCTTGGCCAGCAATACGCAATCAAAACTTCAACAACAAGTTGCATGGGCCTTTATACATTCAACATTCCAACCGATGTTGAGGCAAGTACTGGTGAGTGGCGAGTGCATGTTCAAGCTGGTGGCGCCGACTTTAGCAAGACTATTAGAATTGAAACCGTAAAACCAAATAGATTAAAAATTAAGCTTGATGTTGATAAAATGGTAACCGATAAATCAACAACAAGTATTCATGGCGAATGGCTAAACGGCAATCCTGTACGTGGTTTAAAGTACGACATTACTCCAACTTTTTCGCGCTATAAAACTCGTTTTGACGATTATGCCGACTATGTGTTTGAGGACAATATGAATCAGTTTACATCAGAAACCGTAAACATGGTTGAAGGTAAATTGGACAGTCTTGGCAACGCAAGCATTAAATTGAAATTTGATATATCGAAAAAAGCGCCTGGCAAATTAAACATGGCCCTTTCAACCAAAATGTACGAGCTATCGGGCGACTTTAGCATAAACGGAATATCAACCATTTACTCGCCATTTAGCCGTTACATTGGATTAAAGTTGCCCGAACCCGATAACCGATATGGTTGGTATAATACAGGCCAAACTAAACAACAATTTAGCATTGTTGCGGTTGATGCCAATGGCAAACCATTGCCCTCGGTTGAGTGTGTTGTTAAAGTTTACAAACTACGCTATTGGTGGTGGTGGGACTCTGCCGATGGCGATGTGGCTGAGTATGTCAACGATAAATATCTTGAACCAGTTGATGAACGAAAAGTAGTAACCGATAGCAAAGGCCTAGCTAATTTTGCGTTTGGCGCAAACGACGATAATTGGGGATCGTACTACATTAAGGTTACTGATGTAAAAGGTGGTCACTCAACCGGAAACAGAGTTTATTTTGATTGGCCAATGGGTAACCCACGTCAACTTGGAAACGGATCGTCGGCTACAGTTTTGCCAATGTCGGTTGACAAAGATAAATACGCTCCTGGCGAATTGGCAATGTTGTCGTTTAATGCCGAAGTGGGCTCAACTGCTATTTTGAGCATCGAAAATGGAACAAAAGTGCTATCGGCTCGCCGTTATAAAATAACCGAAGAGAATGCAACAATTCCAGTTGAAGTAACCTCTGAAATGGCTCCAAACGTGTATTTGCATGTAACTCTTATTCAGCAATACGAAAAAACCAAAAACGATTTGCCAATAAGGTTGTATGGCATTATTCCTTTAACTGTTGACGACCCTGCAAGCCATTTGCATCCAGTTATTTCAATGAAAGATGAAATACGATCTGAAGAGTGGTATCAAATTGATGTTAAGGAAGAAAATGGTCGTCCAATGGCATATTCGCTTGCTGTGGTTGACGAAGGTTTGCTTGACTTAACAAACTTTAAAACTCCCGAACCTTGGAAAGCCTTTAATGGCAAGGAGGCGCTTGGCGTTAAAACATGGGACGTGTATAACAACGTGCTTGGCGCTTATGGCGGAAAAATTGATCAGCTATTTTCAATTGGTGGCGACGACGCTGAAGGCTTAGGCAAGGGTAAGGGCCTGGTTAATAGGTTCCGTCCTGTTGTTGAGTTTATTGGCCCAATTTCGCTCAACAAAAATTCAACTAACACACATAAGTTCTACATGCCTAACTACACAGGTAAGGTTAAAGTGATGGTTATTGCAACCGATGGTAAAGCCTTTGGAAACACCGACAAGGGTGTGGCAGTAAAGAAACCATTGCTAGTTCTTGGCACTTTGCCTCGCCTAATTGGTTGCAACGAAGATGTGATTGTTCCTGCAACTGTATTTGCTACAAAACCAGGAATGGGAAATGTTAAGGTTTTGATTGAAGTGTCAGATGGTATGGAAATTATTGGCGACAAGCAAAAAACCGTATATCTTGATGCTATTGGCGATAAAACAACCAACTTCCACATAAAAGCAAAGGGCAAGGCCATGAAGGGAGTTGTGCGAATTGTTTGCGAAGCCAAAGGTGAATCGGCATCGTATGGAACCGAAATTGATATCCAAAACCGCGATTTGGAATTTAGCAAGGTTGATGGTTTTGTAATAAAACCAGGCGAGAGCATTGATGTAACACCTGAGGCTTTTGGAATTTTAGGCACTAATGGTCTTGATGTTGAGGCCACAACTGCCTTGCCAATGAATTTGAACGAACGATTGAAAATGCTAATTGGCTACCCTCACGGATGTATTGAGCAAACCACATCAAAAGTTTTTGCTCAACTATTATTGTCAGACGTGTGCAAATTGTCAAAAACAAAAGCGATTGATGTTCAGGTTAATGTTCAAGCTGGGTTAAACAAATACCGTTCATTTATGACAGCCGAAGGTGGCCTTGCATACTGGTCTGGCGGTACTAAACCAAACAAATGGGGTAGCATTTATGCCATGCATTGCCTAACCATAGCCGAAGAACAAGGATATCGCTTGCCCGATGGAATGAAAACATCGTTGCTTAATTATTTGAAAAGAGTGGCAAGTGATAGATATTCAAGTAAATACGGCTATTACTCAAACGAAACAACTTTGGCATATTGCCTATATGTACTTGCGCTTAACCATCAAGCCGACTTGGGTACAATGAACTGGCTGAAGGAGAAAGACAATGTTAATGGCAACGCAAAATACTTGCTGGCAGGTGCTTACGCATTGGCCGGCCGTACCGATATCGCAAAATCGTTGTTGTCATACATTAAAACGCCACAAGTTAGCCCAAGCGACGATATGACTTTTGGAAGCGAAGAACGCGACAAAGCCTTGGCTGCTGTGGTTCTTACCGATATGAGTGAACTTGAAGATGCTATGCCTTATCTTGAGGCAATTTCCGAACGCTTGTCTTCCAACGAATGGATGAGTACACAATCAACTGCATTCTGCTTGTTTGCAATGTCGCATTTCTATAAAAAAGCCGGTAAACCTGAGCCTATTAACTTTAAATACAAATACAATGGCAAGGGCGAAACCATTAAAGATGGAGAGACTATTACATGGACAACCAAACTGGCTGAAAATGTTGATAGCTTTAAAAAACTTGAAATAACAAATCAAGGAAATAGCTCTTTGTTTGTTAAGATTAGACAGTCGGGTATTCCAACTCGTAGCGAGATTGCTGAAAATCACAACAATATTACCGTATCTGTGCAATATATGATGAACAACAATTTTGCTGACTATAAGAATTTGCCACAAGGCACAAACTTTATAGCAAATGTAACCGTTCATAATATCTCAAACTACGACATCAAGAATATCGCCATTGAGCAGTATATACCTTCGGGTTGGGAAATACTTAACGATAGATTTATCAATGGTTTTGAAGAAGCTAACAACACATTGTCGTATCAAGATATTCGCGACGATAGGGTATTTAGTTACATCGATTTGCTGAAAGAAAAGGCAACTGTAATTTTCCAAATAAAGTTGTGCGCAACATATCCAGGAACTTTCTATTTACCACCAATTAAGGCTTATGCTATGTACGACAACAAGTCGCAAGCTAATACCAGATCGTTCTATGTAATTGTTTCAGAAAAGTAAAGTTTGGTAATAATTAAGTAGCTTTTCTTAATACTTAAAAAGTTGGCGCTCTTAACAAATTGATATTTAGTTTGTTAAGAGCGCTTTTTTATGCCCATGGCCGTTTGCCTTTTTCTTGTATCCAAGTGCTTAAATCTCACCGTTTTTTGGAGTAAAAAATTACCTTTGCGAACTTGCTTTAAAAACAAACAAACAATTACGAAAAATGAAAAAAATAGCACTGTTTGCCGCCGTAATGTTACTCCTATCGTCATGCGCCGACAAGGCACCACAACTACCTTCAGGTATTAGTTTTGCCGATATGGACACTACATTTAGTCCTGTAAACGATTTTTATCAATACTCATGCGGTGGATGGCAAAAAGCACACCCTTTAACACCCGAATATTCAAGTTACAATCAGTTTTCGGTTGTTTTTGATAACAATGCAGTTCGTCTTAACGAATTGTTTTCAGAAATGGCAAAAACCGAACACCAATTTGGCTCAAACGAGCAAAAAGTTGGCGATTTGTTTCGCATAGCAATGGATAGCGTCCATGCTGAAAAGGTTGGTGTTCAGCCAATTGTTGACGATTTTAAAGTTTTTACAGAGTTAAAATCGTTCGATAGATTTTCAATTGCACTTGCACGTCAAATGGCATACGGTCAATTCTCGTTCTTTGTGCTTTATGCCGATGCTAATCCTAAAAACAGCAAAGAGTGCATTTTGTGGACATCGCAATATGGTTTGGGAATGGGAGACCGCGATTATTATCTAAACTCAGATTTTGCAGACCTTCAGCAAGCTTATGTTCAAATGATGGAAAAAGCTTTGAAAATTGTTAAATACGACAAGTTAGCTAAGGTTGATGCTGCAAAAATGGCTCAAGGAGTTTATGAACTTGAAACACGTTTGGCCAATGCCTTTATGAGCAAAACCGACCGACAAAATCCTCACAAAACAACCAATATGATGACCGTCGCCGAGTGGAATTCGCTCATACCGTCGGTTAACTTGACTACTATTTTGGAAATGTTTGGATTGGAAAAAATAGACTCGCTTAATGTTTGTCAGCCAGATTATTTCCGCGCTTTGGATTCTATTTTAACCACTACAAATCTTGAAGTACTTAAGGCCTATATGGCTTTGAATATAACTCGTAACGCATCCGATTACCTAACCAAAGAATTGTCAGATACTTACTTCGATTTTTACGGTAGCAAATTGCGTGGAACTCCAAAAATGCAACCACGTTGGAAACGTATGACCGAAGAGGTTAGCGATGTGCTTGGCGATGCGGTTGGTCAATTGTATGTTGAGCGTTATTTCCCTCCAGAGGCCAAGGAGCGTATGCTTGAATTAATTGAAAATTTGCAAGATGCACTAAATGCTCGTATCAAATCAAACACTTGGATGAGCAGAGCAACAAAGAAAAATGCTTGCGAAAAACTTGCTTCTATTCGAATTAAAGTTGGCTACCCAAACAAATGGCGCGACTATTCGGCTTTGCGCATCGAAAACGATAACCTTTATCTAAATATGCGTCGTCATTTTCAGTTTGATGTGATGCAAGATTTGTATAAAGTTGGTAAACCTACCGACCCTGACGAATGGCTTATGACTCCGCAAACTGTTAACGCTTATTACAACCCATCAACCAACGAAATATGTTTCCCTGCTGCAATTTTGCAACCGCCGTTCTTTAACTATGAGGCCGACGATGCTGTGAATTATGGCGGTATTGGTGTTGTAATTGGTCACGAAATGACTCACGGATTTGATAACCAAGGCCGAAATTTCGACAAAGACGGAAACTTGAATAATTGGTGGACTGAGGCCGATGGCGAAAATTTTGAGCAACGTGCCGAGTCGCTTGTAAAATACTTTAACAACATTGTGGTACTCGATACAATGCATGCCGATGGTCAGTTTACCTTGGGCGAGAATATTGCCGATAATGGTGGTTTGAACGTGTCGTTTGCTGCAATGAAAAAAGCCCAACGCAAAGGTAAAATTCAAAAAACTGTTGATGGCTTTACTGCCGAGCAACGTTTCTTCTTATCGTATGGTTTAATTTGGGCCAACAACATCCGGCCTGAAGAAATAGTGAATCGTACACAAACCGATGAGCACTCACTTGCTCGTTGGCGCGTTAACGGCGCTTTGCCTCACATTGATGCGTTTTATGATGCATTTGATGTTAAAAAAGGCGACACCTTGTATTTGGATCCAAAAGAGCGTGTTAGAATTTGGTAGTTCAATTTGCTAATGCTTGAAATACAGCAAACGCCTTGTTCTTGTTAGGACAGGGCGTTTGTTTTTTTACTAAGAATATTATTCTTCGGTGTTGTTAAAAATAGGAATGGCATTGTTGCCGTTTATCATCACCGCAATGCGTTTATTGTTGTCATAGAAAAATCCAAGTCCGTTGCTAACACCATTGTTCAACATTATAGCCGATTCTATGTTTCCGTTGGTGTTGCGTATTTGCCAAGCGTAGCACTCGTGGTCGTTGGCAAAGTATCCGCTTTTCCATAGGTTGCCGTTGTCGTGAAAAAACGACCAATAACCTTGAGCTTTCCCGTTGATGTATTGTCCTCGTTGTTTTACTTGTCCGTTTGGATAGTAAATGGTCCAATATCCTGAAAGTTTTCCGTTGATAAACTCGCCAGCAGAATGATAACTACCATCGGGGTAAAAAGCTGTCCATTTACCAGTCTTGCGGTCGTTTAAGTATTCGCCAGTTTCGGCCAAAGATCCGTTGCTAAAATAACTTGAGCTTTTTCCTGAGCGGGCGCCATTAATGTAAGTCGATTTGAATTTTATGTTGCCATTCTCGTGATACTCAACCATATCGCCGTTTAGTATTCCATTGGTGTAATGGCAAATTCGCAAAGTGTCGCCGTTTTGATATAAAGCTATAAACTTGCCTTGATAGCCTAATGAGTCGCGAATACCTACGTAGTTTAGTTCGCCCGAGTCGTAATATCGGCGATAAAGACCGCACGGCTGGTCGTTCTTAAACATTTGTTCGCACATCAATGAGCCTTTGGTTGCGTAGTATTGCTTCTCTGTTCCACATTTCTTTCCTGCTGAGTATGGAGTAGCAGTGTGTAGTTTGCCAAATTCGTCGTACTGATAAAGTGTGTCGCAAAGCAAATTGTTGTTAAACGTACCACGCTGAATGTAATAGCCGTTAGCGTCAAATAGCTCGTACAATCCGTGTCGCATGTTGTTGTTGTATTGGCAGCGAATTTTTAGCTTTTGGTTTGGATAGAAAACAAGCCATTCGCCGCAAATTTGATTGTTGCAAAACCATCCGGTTTGGTCTAAAACTCCGTTTCGAAAGTATTTGTAACTGCCGTTTTTTATAGTGTCGGCATTTGAAATGTAGCCAACAAAAATGGTGCTATCGGCTCCGTTAACAATGGTAAATGTGCTACTAGGTTGTGCTGTGGCCTGAAAAACAAGAGCGACCGAAGCTACAATAGCCGCAATTAGTCTCATTCGGCTGTAATAATGATTTGAGTGCCTTCAAGATTGTTTTGGCTGCCGCGTGTTCCGTAGTCTAGAATAGCAGCAAGCGAGTAACGTCCTTTTGCAAGAGGCTTGTTAAATTCAAGCTGAACACGACGCGAAGCGCGAGGGTAAAGTTGGAATGTTGTTGGCTCAATTATGGTTTCTTCTTCGGTTTCAAGGTTTGTAGCAATCATCGACACTCGGCACTCTGTAATTAGTTCGGTAAGGTTGTTAACCATAGCCGAAAATGTGCGAGTGTTTTGCCCTACTGTTGTGGTTTCGCTTAAGTTTGAAATGGTAGCTCTGTAGTTTTTGTTGCTTGCTGGGGTTTGTGTTACTGTAATAGCAACGCGTGCGCTAATGTTAACGCCTGCACGAACGCTTTTGTCGGCATCAAATGCGGTTTGCTCTTGTGCTGTATATACAAACAAAACACCCCATTTTGAACCAAATTCGTTTGTAGGTTGTTGTATGGTTACGGCTACTTGTTTTTCTTCTTGTGGTCCAAGTTCAAAAAACGAAGGCGCAATGCTAATCCAATCGGCAACACTATAACGCAAACTGCCCGACTCTATATATTGGCTGTCTCCATTAGCATCAATGTTCATGTCGCTAAGTTTAAACATAAATGTTTCGGTTTTTCCCGAATGGTTTTTTAGTGTAACAAACTTGGTTTGCGACTCGCCTGGTTCTGCAGTAAAGTTCAATTTCAATGGCGATACTTCAAAATCTTGTGCCATTGTGTTTAAACATAATAATGTAGATAGAGCTAGGAGTATTTGTTTAATTTTCATAGTGTTAGTTGTCTTATTAATGCGCGGCAAAATACGCAGAAACTTTTGAAAAACTATTTCTGTAAATTCAATTTGTGGAATAGAATTGGTAAAAAAGTGTCTTTAGCCTTAGCAATAGAGAAAAAAAGCGAACTGTAATAAATAGAAATAAGAAAAATGCGTATTACAAAATGAAATTTATTACTCGTTTTTACTTTTAAATTGAAAGAAAAATCGAAAATATTTTTAACAAATCATAATTTTTTGCTTGCATATATTACAATGAGCTTTATTTTTGCACCGATGAAAATCGATAAAAATTAACGTTATGAGCAAATTGAACATTCCTGCTGGATACAAACCAATTTTGGATTTGAAGCAAACCGAACTTGGAATTCAACAAATCAAGAGTTTTTTTCAGGCAAACCTTTCGGCCGAAATGCGCCTTCGTCGCGTAACCGCACCACTTTTTGTGCTAAAAGGCACAGGTCTTAACGACGATTTGAATGGCATTGAGCGCCCTGTTTCGTTCCCAATTAAAGATCTTGGCGACAAAACCGCCGAAGTGGTTCACTCGTTGGCTAAATGGAAACGTATGATTTTGGCCGACTATGGCATCGAAAGTGGTTATGGAATTTATACCGATATGAACGCTATCCGTTCCGATGAAGAGCTGGATAACTTGCACTCGCTTTATGTTGACCAATGGGATTGGGAAATGCACATTGAGGCTGCCGACCGCACCATTCCTTTCTTGAAAAAAGTGGTTGAACGCATTTATCGCGTTATGCGTCGCACCGAGTATGTGGTTTACGAAATGTTCCCTTCAATTAAACCAGAATTGCCTGAGGATATTCATTTTGTATATGCCGAAGATTTGCTAAAAATGTATCCAAATATGACCACCAAAGAGCGCGAAAACGAGATTACTAAAAAGTATGGCGCTGTGTTTATTATGGGCATTGGTGGCAAACTTAGCAATGGCGAACCTCACGATGGCCGCGCACCTGACTATGACGACTGGACAACCGAAACTGGCGATGGCCATTTGGGTTTAAATGGCGATATCTTGGTTTGGAACTCTGTTCTTGATCAAGCTCTTGAATTGTCGTCAATGGGTATTCGTGTTGATAAAACAGCATTGCTAAAACAACTTGAAATTACTGGACAAAATGCCCGCAAGGAATTGTATTTCCACCAACGTTTACTAAACGACACCTTGCCTCTTTCAATTGGAGGCGGTATAGGTCAATCGCGCTTGTGCATGTTCTTCCTTCGCAAAGCTCACATTGGCGAAATTCAATCAAGCATCTGGCCCGACGATATGCGCAAAACTTGTGCTGAGAACAACATTCCGCTCATATAATTTACTTGATACACGTTTTTTCCAAAATCCCGATGCCGAAAGGTGTTCGGGATTTTTTTTGGATGAACGATAAAAGAGAGACTTATTCTCTTTTCTCCTTTTTAGGAAACCAACCTTTTTTTACGCGCTCGGCTTGTTCAAAAATTTCGCCAATGCCCCAAAGGTAAGTAAACCCGTGAATGCCGCATACAACGGACAATACAGTGTTGCTGATAAGTATCGACGCAACTATTGATGCAATGCCTATGAATAGAAAACCAATCCAAAATATTTTTCCAAAATGATACTCGGCTTTGATGCAAACGTATCGCGCGATAGATATAATGGCAAATGTGGCGGCACCAACAATTAGTCCGTCAAAACACAACCCTTGCACCGAAAAGGTTGGGGTAACAAATGCAATAAAGTTGGTGTATGTGCGATTTGGGTTTCGTTTAGCGCGGCCAAGTAAAACTCGCTCGTGTTGGAGAATCATTTCGTGAGCGCTCCAAAAAAGGCTAAATCCAATGGAGCCAACAATCATCGATGCAATACTATTGCGTAAAAACAACGATAGTGCGGCAAATGCAAGTCCCAAAGCAAAGAAAACCCACCATTTCTGCTTGCCCCAATAATATTCTGCTTTAATAACCAAAGGGTGGCAAATACCAATAATTAAAAAAGAAATTAGTCCGATAATTAAGCCATTGTAGTTTGTCATTGTTAGCAGAATTATATGCGAAATGAGTAGTTAAAAACGTTGGCAAACGTACCAAAAAAGCTTGCAGATGAACAAGGTTTGCAGTTTTTTTCGTGCCCAAACCATTTGTGATACAAACTATCTGACAATGTTTGTTTTGGCTTGTAATCGTTGATAAAAACGGCAAAGTGTTAATAAACACAACCTTAAAAACACCCCTATTTGGCTAAATTTGCCCATTAAACTATTCACTTCAATATGGCAGACGAAAATCAAAAAGTAGCTTATACCGACGACAGTATACGCAATTTGTCCGACCGCGACCATGTGCGCTTGCGCCCTGGTATGTATATTGGTAAACTTGGTAATGGATCGCATTCCGACGATGGCATATACGTGCTCATAAAAGAGGCAATAGACAACTCTATTGACGAGTTCCGCATGGGTGAGGGCAACATTATTAATGTTACCGTTCGCGATGGAAAGGTTACCGTTCGCGACTTTGGTCGTGGTATTCCTCAAGGTCAGAATAAAGACGGCGACGACGTTATGGTTATTGCGGTTTCAAAACTGAACTCTGGCGCCAAATACGACAACAAAACTTTCAAAAAATCGGTTGGTTTGAATGGCGTCGGTCTTAAAGCTGTAAACTTTTTGTCGTGGAAATTTGCCATACAATCGTGGCGTGATGGAAAAACTCGTCGTGTCGATTTTAAGCAAGGCGAGTTAGTGTCCGACTCGGGCATCTGCGACATTACCGACAACTCGGCACGTGGAACACTAATTGAATTTGAGCCCGATTATAGCCGTGGAATCTTTGAGAACTATGCTTTTCGCGAAGATTACATTGAGCCAATGCTCCGCAACTTTGTTTACCTAAACACAGGTTTAACTATAAATTTCAACGGTCGCAAGTACCACTCAAAAAACGGTTTGCTTGATCTTTTAACCGAAAATCTATCAACAGAACCGTTGTATCCTATTATCCACCTTAAAGGCGACGATATTGAAATGGTGCTTACTCACACCAACCAAAACGGCGAGGAGTACTATTCGTTTGTTAACGGACAACACACCATTCAAGGTGGTACGCATCAGGCTGCATATCGCGAGGCTATTGGCAAAACCATAAAAGAGTTCTTTAATAAGAACATGGAGTTGGCCGATATTCGAAACGGCGTGGCTGGTGCCATTGCAATTAACGTTGAGGACCCAGTGTTCGAAAGTCAAACAAAAGTAAAACTTGGGTCGTTGCGCATGGCCAACAACGATGATGCCATTAGCGTCAACAAATTTGTGGTTGATTTTGTTAAACAGAAACTCGACGATTTTCTGCACAAAAATCAGCCGATTGTTGATGTGCTGCTGAAAAAAATACAAGAGTCGGAGCGCGAACGTAAGGAGATTGAAGGTGTTCGCAAAGTGGCAAAAGCCAAGGTTAAAGCTGTGAGTTTGCACAACCGCAAGTTGCGCGACTGCCGTTACCATTTTAACGATGCACGTAGCGCCAAAGACGAAGAAAAAAATGCTCTAATCGACGCTTCAAGCATATTCCTTACCGAGGGTGATTCGGCTAGCGGTTCAATTACCAAAAGTCGCGACGTAAACACTCAAGCTGTTTTCAGCCTTCGTGGTAAACCGCTCAACTGCTTTGGAATGAGCAAAAAAGTGGTGTACGAAAACGATGAGTTTAACCTTTTGCAAGCCGCACTCAACATTGAGGAGGACATGGAAAACCTGCGCTACAACAAGGTTATTATTGCAACCGATGCCGATGTTGACGGAATGCACATTCGCTTGCTGCTAATGACATTCTTCTTGCAATTTTTCCCCGAACTTGTACATCAAGGACACGTATTCATTTTGCAAACTCCGCTGTTCCGTGTGCGCAACAAAAAACAAACGGTTTACTGCTACAGCGAGGCCGAACGCGATGCTGCTGCCGAACAATTGGGCGCAAAATCAGAAATAACCCGATTCAAAGGTCTTGGCGAAATTTCGCCCGACGAGTTTAAAAACTTCATCGGAAAAGACATTCGTCTCGATCCTGTTGAAATGCGCGGCGAAAGCGTTCAGCAACTTTTGAGCTACTTTATGGGCAAAAATACTCCCGAACGTCAGTCGTTTATTATTGACAACCTGCGCATTGAGGAGGATTTGGTTGAAGAAGAAAAGTAGAACTTGTGATCTTGATTATCGAATAACGAAAAACGAATAACCAAAATATGTCAGACGAACTAAACGAACAACTTGACGAGAACCTAAACGAGTTGGACTCATCGGCTTCGCAAGACGAGCAACCGCAACCAACCGAACATTACGACATGTTGCGAATTGATAGCATTTCGGGAATGTACAAAAACTGGTTTCTCGACTATGCATCGTACGTTATTCTTGAGCGTGCAGTGCCGTATCTTGAAGACGGTTTGAAACCCGTACAACGCCGTGTGCTTCACACAATGAAAAAACTTGACGATGGCAGGTTTAACAAAGTGGCAAACGTTGTTGGTGCTACCATGCAGTTTCACCCTCATGGCGATGCCGGTATTTATGACGCTCTTGTCGGTTTGGGCCAAAAAGAACTATTGATTGATACGCAAGGAAACTGGGGTAACATTTTTACTGGCGATGGCGCTGCAGCTGGACGTTACATCGAGGCTCGCTTGTCAAAGTTTGCACAAGATGTGGTGTTTAGTCCCAAAATAACCCAATGGCAATTGAGTTACGATGGTCGCAACCAAGAACCAGTGCGCTTGCCAATAAAATTCCCATTGCTGTTGGCGCAAGGTGTTGAGGGCATTGCCGTTGGTTTGGCTTCAAAAATATTGCCGCACAACTTTATTGAACTTTGCGATGCCAGCATCAGTTGCCTCAAAAACGAACCTTTTGAACTTTATCCCGATTTTCCAACCGGAGGCTTGGTCGATGTGTCGCGATACAACGATGGCTTGCGCGGTGGGGCGGTTCGTGTTCGTGTTCGAATTGATAAATCGGCCGACAACAAAGTGCTAACCATTCATGATGTGCCTTACGGAAAAAGTTCGGGCGATTTGATTGAAACCATTTTGAAAGCCAACGACAAAGGCAAAATCAAAATAAAACACGTTGACGACAACACAGCTAGCGAGGTCGAGATTAAAATTTACCTACAAGCAGGCGTGTCGCCCGACAAAACCATTGATGCGCTTTATGCATTTACCGATTGCGAATTGTCAATATCGCCAAACGCTTGTGTGATTGAAAACGACAAACCTCGCTTTATGGGTGTGAGCGAAATGTTGCGCTTTTCAACCGCCCACACAATGGAACTGCTTAGGCAAGAGTTACTTGTGCGACTTGATGAGCTTGAAACCGATTGGAACTTCTCAAGTCTTGAGCGCATCTTTATCGAAGAACGCATTTATAAAGACAAAGAATACGAAAACGGCGAAAACTACGAAGTGGTTATTAAACACATTCGTAAACGCCTTAAACCTTACGAGGAAAAATTTATTCGCCCTGTTACCGACGACGATATTCGCAAGTTGTTTGAGATTCGCATGCGCCGTATTCTTAAATTCTCATCAGATGAGGCCGATGCCCATTTGCGCGACTTGGAGGAAGAAATGGCCGAGGTTAAAAATCACCTTGAACATTTGGTTGACTATACTATCAATCACTTCCGCCAGATTAAAAAGAAATATGGAGCTGGCCGCGAGCGCAAAACCGAAATCCGCAACTTTGAGAATATTGAAGTTACAAAAGTTGCCGAGGCTAATGCTAAACTATATGCCAACTTTGAAGAGGGTTTTATTGGCACGGGCTTGAAAAAAGACCAATATGTGTGCGACTGCTCCGACCTCGACGACATTATTGTGTTCCACCAAGACGGAAAATACTCGGTGGTTAAAGTATCGGAAAAACAGTTTGTGGGCAAAGATATTATTCACGTTGCTGTGTTCCGCAAAAACGACGAACGCACCATTTACAATGTGGTTTATCGCGACGGAAAAATTGGTAGCGCTTACATGAAACGTTTTTCGGTTACTGGCGTTACTCGCGAAAAAACCTACGATGTTACTCAAGGTCGTGAGGGTTCTAAAATATTGTATTTCAGTGCAAACCCTAACGGCGAGGCCGAAACAATAAAGGTTTATTTAAAACCAAAACCAGGACTGAAAAAACTGGTTTACGAACTCGATTTTAGCACCTTGCTCATCAAAGGTCGCCAAAGCCAAGGCAACGTACTTGCTCGCAACCAAGTGCATCGCATTGTGATGAAAGAAGCTGGAGTATCAACTTTGGGAGGACTAAAAATCTGGTTCGACGATGTTGTTAATCGCCTTAACACTAGTGAGCACGGCCGCTACTTGGGCGAGTTTAAGGGCAACGACAAAATTCTTGTCATCACCACCGATGGCAACTATCAACTCACGTCGTTCGATCTTACAAACCACTATCCCGAAAACGTGTTGCGCATCGAAAAATATGTTCCTCACACCATATACAGCGCTGTGTTCTATTACGATACCGTTAACGACAAAAAAGAAAAACAACGCATGTATTACCTCAAACGCTTTGAGGTTGAAGACACTAACAAGGTTGTAAACTTTATGCTCGACGACGAACAATGCACTTTGGTTCTTGTAAGCACACACACCTATCCGCAATTGCAGATTAACTTTGGTGGCAAACACAAAGACCGCCCTGCCGAAATGGTTGATGTGTCCGAATTTATTGCAGTTAAGGGCGTGAAAGCTAAAGGAAAACGACTCACAACCTTTGAGGTAAAGAGCATTGTTGAGGTTGACCCAATTAAAGACGATGAACCTATTTTGCCCGATGACCCAACTTCCGACCCCGAAGACGATGGCGGCGAAGGTCCCGATTTACCCGATGGTAGCGACATTCCGATAGTGTTGCCAAACGGTCCCGGCGAGCAAATGAGTTTATTCTAAACGCCGAATAGTTTTAATACTAACAAAGCCGCAGTTTGCGCCAAAAGTGCACTCTGCGGCTTTCTTTTTTTTGATTATAGAGCAAAAGAACAACGGACTATTGGGGTACATTTTTTTTTATTGGACAGCAATAATTAGAAGTGCAAAAAACAAAAAAGCGCCAGAGTGAAAACTCTGGCGCTACTCAAAAACAAACAATTATAAATTCGTTTTTACGCGAAAATCAGAATCAAAAGTTGAGCGCACAAAACGCGCATAAACATTGCCAACGGATAAACAGTTGCGTAACCAACAGCGGTAAGGTCGGTGTCGGTTTGTTGGTTGGCAAATGCAAGTGCAGGAGGGTTGGTCGATGATCCCGACATAACACCAAGCAAAGTTAAAAAGTTAACTTTAAGCAACTTGTAGCCTACAATGCCAGCAATTAGCAAAGGAATAATGGTGATGGCAGCACCGTATCCAACCCACATGTAACCGCCATTAATAATGGTTGGTACAAAGGTTTCGCCAGCGCCCAAACCTACGCCAGCCATAAACAACGAAATGCCAATCTCGCGCAACATTAGGTTTGCACTTATTGTGGTGTAGGTTACCAATTTGTATTTAGGTCCGTAGCAGCCAATCAAAATGGCAACAATAAGCGGACCTCCAGCCAAACCAAGTTTCACAGGTTGAGGAACGCCAGGCAAGTTGAACGAAATGCTGCCTAACAACACACCAAGAGCAATGCCCACAAAAATTGGAATAAGATTTGGGTGGTCAAGACGTTTTGGCGAGTTGCCAAACAAACGCTCGGCTTGTGCAACGTCAATCTCAGAGCCCACAACGGTAACTCGGTCGCCCATTTGCAATTTTACGTTGCCCGATGCAACAAAGTCAATACCTGCGCGGTTGATGCGTGTAATGGTAACGTTGCAAGTGTTGCGAATATGCAAACTCGACAGCTGGCGGCCATTTAACTCCGATTTGGTAATAATAAGTCGGCGCGAAATCATGTTGCCCGATGTAGCGTACCAATCCATTTGGGTTTCGTTGCCAAGCATAGTAACAAGTGCAGTAACATCTTTAGGCGATGCCACTATGTTTACAATGTCGCCAACATGCAAAATGGTTTCGGCATTCACCATCTCTTGGTCGTTAGAGCCTTTATGTTTGATGCGCGAAATGACGAATGGTTGTGTGGCAATTTTATGGAATTCGCCAACGCTGAAACCGTCAACAGCAACGTTGTTCACTTCAACCGAAACGTGGCGAGTTGCTGTATCTTTTTCGTTGTCGTCGCCCTTGCCTTTTTTCTCTTCTTGGGCAATGTTAATCTTCAAAAGTGGTTTTAAAAGCATCATAACCAAAATGGCACCAATAACGCCAAGAGGGTAGGCAACTGCGTAACCGCTTGCAATTTCGGGAGCGTTTGCGCCGTTGTTAATGTCGCTAAATGCTTGTTGTGCAGCTCCCAAACCAGGAGTGTTGGTTACAGCTCCCGACATAACGCCAACCATTGTGGTGATTGATGTTCCGGTTATTAAATGAATGGCCACTGTGGTTGCAACGCCTAGTAGTACAATAAGCACAGCCAACCCGTTTAGTGTGGCACCGCCTTTTTTAAACGACGAAAAGAATCCGGGGCCAACTTGCAAACCAATTGAGAATACAAATAGAATTAAGCCCAACTCTTTTACAAAGTGAAGCAGTTCGGGGTGCATAGTAATACCAAAGTGGCTCGATGCAATACCAACAAACAAAATGCCAGTTACACCTAACGATACGCCTTTTACGGTTATCTTGCCCAACATTATGCCCAACGCTATAACAAGCGCTAACACCATAATTGAGTGAGCCACACCGCCGCCCCAATGGGCATTTCCAAACAGAAGAGTGTGAATTAAATCCATATTTATTAGTTAGTTTTAAATGATTCGTAATTTGCAGTTGGTCAATCTTTTAGTTCGCGTAGATTGACAATTTCAACGTCTTTGTAGTAAAAATGAATAATGTCTAAGTACGACAATTTGCGTCGAGCCATTTCCATTGCTCCCTCTTGCGACAATCCAACTCCGTGCCCGTAGCCATAACCAGTGAATTTTAGCACATTACCCTCGGCTTTAATGCTGAACCATGCCGAGCGGAATTTAAAATCCTCGCGAATTTTGCGGGTCATAATGCTGTCGTTTCCGTAGTAATAATATTTGCTACGTTTTGCACCATCGTAGTTCAAACGGCTAGGAAAAGTGCGAGCGTTGGTTGCGTTTATGCCGTTGGCAATCAGGTAATTAACCCAACGATTAACCGATACAGTGTCGTGCCAAACGCTTTGGCGTTGTTTAAGGCTGAAACTATCGACTACCGAGCGCAAATAGGGTAAAGCCGATAGCCATACATCTTCAGAGTTTGCTGTTTGACCTCCCGAGTTTGAGTGAAACACCGCGTTGATTGGACGTCGGGTTGAGTCAACAATAATCAAGTCGGTGGTTTGGTTAACTGCCTGACGGATAAGGCTATTGCGATAGCTGCGGTTGAGGTAAACTTGGTGATTTACGTTGTCAACAAGTAGGTATTTGTCTTTTCCCTCGCGGCCAATCATTTCGTAAAGGTAGGTTCGGCTAATAATGGCTTGGGTTTTGTAATACTCGTACGGAGCTTTTATTCCCGATTCGCTTTCAACTACGCCCGCTAAATAGTCGTTCACGCCAACGTAGTTTATCAGTTTTAGGCAACCATTGGCAACTGTAACTTTAAGACTGCCGTCGTAGGTTCTGGCTTTTTGGGCAGGTACTGCAGGTTCAGCTTTAAAGATGCTTTTTCGTCCCGAAGCTGAAAGATAAAGCTCCTCAAATATGCCAAGATGCTCGTCTTGATCCCACACGCTTATTTTTTTGCCAACAACGGTAAAGTAAATGATTGAGTTTTTCTTTAAACGTTGCAATACGCGAGTGTCGGCCGAAAGGCTGTATTTGCCCTCTTCGGTTGAAAAAACAAGAGTTTTGATTTTGCTTTGGCTGAATATGTTAACCCTAACTTGCTCGGCACGCGCAACTATTGCGGTAGCAACAAGAATCAGTAGCAAGGCAAGTTTCGGTTTCATAATTGCGTGCAAAGGTAGTTATTTGTGTGTAAATTGTATTACTGCGCGTGCTGCTTGTTGCGATGCTCCGGGTTTACCCATAATTTGTTGAAGATGAGCGTAATCGGCTATCATTTTTTTGCGTTCGGGAGTGTCGTTTAGTATTTTTTGTAGGCCGTTGGCAATGTCTTTTTGCGTAAAGTTTACTTGCACTAGTTCGGGAACTGCTTCGTAGCCAATAATAAGGTTTACCAACGATATCCATTTTACGTGTATCAGTTTACGTCCTAATCGGTACAAAAAGTTTGGCAACAAGGTTGAGTAGCATACTAGTTGTGGAACGCCGAATAGTGCGGTTTCGAGTGTTGCAGTTCCGCTTGTAACTAGCGCAGCATGAGCGTTTTGCAGCAGTTGGTAGGTTTGCCCAAATACTATTTTGGTGCCAGTTGGAACATATTGGTTATAAAAGTTTGGTTCAATTCCTGGTGCTCCAGCTACCACAATTTGGTAATTGGTTAAATTTTTAGTTGCCTCAATCATTGGTGGCAACATCATTGAAATTTCTTGTTTGCGGCTGCCTGCCAAAAGTGCAACAATTGGCGCATCGCTAAGTGCGTTGTTGGCGCGAAAATCGGCTTTAGGTTCGTTTCTAAAATTGGCAATGGCATCGTTCAGTGGATTGCCAACGTATTCAACTTCGTAGTCAAATTGTTTGTAAAATTCAGTTTCGAATGGCAAAATGGTGAGCATCTTGTCAATGTACTTTTTGATTTTGTAAACCCGATTTTGTTTCCATGCCCATATTTTGGGCGAGATGTAGAAAATGGTTTTCAGGCCTTTGCTTTTGGCAAATTTGGCAATGCGAAGATTAAAACCTGCAAAGTCAATTAGTATAACGGCATCGGGTTTAAAGTTTATAATGTCGGAGCAGCAAAGTCGCATGTTGCGGCTAATAACGCGCAAGTTCATCATTACTTTAATCCAACCCATAAAGGCCATTTGGCTATAGTGTTTTACCAACGTGCCGCCTTGCGCAGCCATTAGGTCGCCGCCAAAAAAACGGAATTCGGCTTCGGGGTCTTGAGCCTTTATTTCGTGCATTAGGTTCGACCCGTGCAAATCGCCGCTTGCCTCACCAGCTATTAGGTAGTATTTCATGGTTTAAATTGTTTATACACAATACAATAGCAGTACCACTACACCGTAGCATATAGTAATGCCAAGCAACCCTTTTGCCAAATCGTCGTAGTTTTTGTTTACAAGCAAAAAGAACAATGCAGCATTAGGCATTAAACTGAAACTCAATATTTTAAACATTAGTGCCGACATTAGTTTGTATGCCTTAAAACAATCGATAACCGAAATATTTCGGCCTAGACTAGTGTAATAAAAGTAGCCGGCAGCGCAAATTATTGGCAGCACAATGCCTATAATCATTCCTATGAGCGTTTGCTTTTTCATTTCAAATTGTTTGACAGTTCGGCCATTTGGTCAAATGCAGTAATGTTTATTATGGTTGGCACAACCGATGCAAAACCATTTTGTAGAGCCCACTCATCGGTGTCGGTTTGTCCCTCGTCGTGGTTTACAAAGTTTCCGGTGAGCCAGTAGTATTTTTGTTGGTAGGGTGTAAGCCTCTCGTCAAACGCACCGTGCCAGTAACCGTTGGCTTGGCGGCAAACCTTAATTCCTTTAAAATCTTGCTCCTTTACGTCAGGAAAATTTACGTTAAGGCATATAGGTTTGCCCAAGTAGTTTTTAATAACACAGTTTAAAATGGTTTGTGTGTGTTTGGTAACTACACTAAAATCGGCATCGGCATCAAAACTGCAAAGCGACACTCCAATTGAAGGAATGCCATTCATTGCGCCTTCAAGAGCGGCACCCATTGTTCCCGAGTAAAACACATTGGCAGTGGCATTTGAACCATGGTTTATGCCCGATAGCACAACATCGGGTTTGCGTGGGGTAATTTTGTCAATTCCAAACTTGATGCAGTCGGCCGGTGTGCCTGTAAGTTTGTGAATTACAAGTCCTGGCTGGCTGCTTAGTAATTCGGAGCGCAATGGGTTGCTTAAACTTATGGCTTGCGACATTCCCGACATTCCAACTGCTGGAGCTACTACATAAACATCGCCAAACAATGTGGCCATCTTGGTAAGTTCGGCAATGCCTTTGGCCGAGTATCCGTCGTCGTTTGTGATAAGTATCAGAGGTTTGTTTTCTGACATGTTGTTGTGCTTTTTTTGAATTTGCGCGAAGATAACTAATAAGTTGCTTTCAGATTATAAGTTTTAACTTGTTGAATCGTTGATATGTTGACGCGCTGTGGCTTCGGTAGGCTCAGCTTCCAGAAGGTTGAACCGTTGATTTGCTAACGTAAAACTTAACAACTTAGAACTTACTAAACATTACTTTAGCTTGTTCAAAAGTATGTGGCGGCCGAATAAAAACAAGCAAAGTTATTCCTACATTAGCGCAGTTTAATTTATCAAAATGAGACTATCATTAAAATCACTTATTCTGAGTGCGCTAACAATTGCAATGGTGAGTTGCGAACGCGAACCAATGGCAGTTGAGGCAAACGTAACACCGTTGTCTGACTATCAAAGCAACGATGGTATGGTGGCACTTAATATCACTGGAGGTAAGGCCCCTTACACCGTTGCGTGGAGCAACGATTCGGTTGGGCCTGAAGTTAGCCAGTTGTCGGTGGGCGAGTATATTGCAACCATTACCGATGCTCTTGGAAACACAATAACCGATACCGTTTTTATTACTGGTCCACAATGCCCAGTTTGCATCGACCGTGATGCTCGTAGTTATCAAACTGCCATTTTTGGAGAGCAAACTTGGATGGTTGAAGATTTGCAAATATCAACTGACAAAGATGGTTTTGCTGTTCAAAGTTTCACTGCTGCCGATTCGCTTGGTGGTGGCACCGTTTATTCGTGGATTGCGGCAATGGATAGCAGCACCGAGTCGATGGCTCAAGGCATTTGTCCCGATGGTTGGCACATTCCATCGGTTGATGAGTGGAAAATTTTGCTTGATACTGTTGCGCCAAAAGGTACTCCGCTTTCAACCGTTATAACAACGTTGAGCGTTGGTTTTGTTGGCTTTTACAATGGCGATTTCCAAAATGCTGGTAATTCGGTTTCGTTTTGGACTTCGACCAAGTCGCACAACAATGCAATGAAAATTTACATTAACAAGAATCTTGAAAAACCGATTATCTATCACGAAAATGTTAACACAGCCATTTCGGTTCGATGTGTAAAGGATAAATAAAATCGGCTACTTATTAAAAACACAATCCCCGGCACTGCATAGCGTCGGGGATTGTTGTTTTTGTGGGTCGATGGTTATTAAATGTTTATTGTAACTACTCGTTCGGTTTCGTTAATTGGGTTTATTTCAACGGTTACAAAATCATCGTCAATTAAGTCGTCAACTTTTTCGGGCCACTCAATAAAGCAGTAGTTGTCGCTATAAAAATACTCTTCGTAACCAAGGTTAAATGCCTCGTCGATGCTTTTAATGCGGTAAAAATCAAAGTGGTAAACCGACTCTTGATTTTCGGTTCGGTACTCGTTAATTATAGCAAATGTGGGGCTCGACACAATGTCAACCACCTTTAGTTGTTCACAAATGGCTTTTATGAAAGTTGTTTTGCCGGCACCCATTGGACCCAAAAAAGCAAAGTGCTTGCGGCCTGCTGTGAGTTGCAAAAAACGAGCGGCGCACTCGTCAATATTGGCAACACCATTTATGGTTATTGTTTCCATCAGAATTCAATTTTTTCGTTCATAACCAATTTTTCAATCACGCGAGGGAACCATTCGTACTCAAGTGCGTGAACTTTGGTCGCAACGTCGTGTGCATTGTCGGTTGGCAAAACTTGGCAAGTGGCTTGAAAAACAGTTTTGCCCTCGTCGTAGTGTTGGTCAATGGTGTGAATGGTTATTCCGCTCTCTTTGTCGTGGTTGGCAACCACAGCCTCGTGAACTTTGTCGCCATACATGCCTTTGCCTCCGTATTTTGGCAACAACGAAGGGTGAATGTTTACAATGCGACCATCGTATTGGTTTAGAATAATGTCAGGAACAAGCCACAAGAAGCCAGCAAGAATAATCCAGTTGATGCCTAGTTGTTCAAATTGGCGTAGGGTGGTGCCGTTGGTAAATTCCTCGCGGTTAAAGTATCCTGTTGCAATGTTAAGGTTGCGTGCGCGTGTTAGTCCGTAAGCATCTTTTTTGTTCGACATTACAATTGATACTTCAATGTTTTTGTTGTTAGCAAAGTACTTGATAATGTTTTCGGCGTTGGTTCCGTTGCCCGAAACCAAAATGGCAATTTTTATCATAAATCTAAAGTGTTGTCTTGTTCGTTGTAGCCCTGGTCAATTTTAAGGTTTTGGCCCGATGCGGCAGTGGTTGCAAGTTGGTCGCAACGTTCGTTTTCGGGATTGCCAGCATGGCCTTTAACCCAGCGAAAAGTTACGTGGTGTTGGCGGTATATTTTCAAGAAACGCATCCACAAGTCGGGGTTCTTTTTCTTTTTAAATCCAACTTTTTCCCATCCAAAAACCCATTTTTTCTCAACGGCATCAACCACATATTTTGAGTCGGAAAAGATGGTTACGTTGCAGTTTGGGTTTTTAAGTGCCTCAAGCCCAACAATAACGGCAAGCAATTCCATGCGGTTGTTTGTTGTTGTTGCAAATCCTTCCGACAGCTCTTTGCGGTATTGTCCGCACAAAAGAACAACTCCGTATCCGCCTGGACCAGGGTTGCCCATCGACGAACCATCGGTGTATATTGTAATGTCTGCCATTGATTGAAAAGAATTTGTGCGCGAAGATAATGCGCTAACTTTATTTGCCCAAAAGCAAAGTGTAAGCAAAAAAAAGAGCCGCCTTCAGCAGACGACCCTTAAATTGATTGTTGTTTTCCTCTGTATCTTATGCAAATTGCTCGCCCCATTTAGCAGGGTCGAGTCGCCATTGTTTCAAAGTTTCAAGTTTTTCGGCATCAATGTAACCGCTGTTGCAAGCGTTTTGCAACAAAGCGTCGTAGTTGCTCAAGGTGTCGAGGTTGCAGTTCTTTTCGGCAAAAGCATCAACGGCTTTTTGGAATCCGTAGGTGAATATTGCCAACAAACCAAGTACGTTTGCTCCTTTTTCGCGCAAAGCATCAACAGCAACAAGGCTGCTACCTCCAGTCGATACCAAATCTTCAATCACAACTACTTTTTGGCCAGCCTCCAAAATACCTTCAACTTGGTTTCCCAAACCGTGTTTTTTAGCATCGGAACGAACATAGATGAAAGGAAGACCCATGGCCTCGGCTACTAACATTCCGTGAGCGATGGCGCCTGTTGCCACACCTGCAATTACCTCAACTTCGGGGTATTTTTGGCGAATAAGGGTAACAAACGAATCGCGGATGTAGTCGCGAACTTGTGGGTAAGAAAGTGTTGCGCGGTTATCGCAATAAATGGGCGACTTTAGTCCCGATGCCCAAGTGAATGGGTTTGATGGTGACAGTTTAATTGCTTTAATTTGCAGCAAATTAGTCGCTACTTTTTGTTGAATTTCATTGTGTGTTTCCATATGCCACAAAAGTATAAAGTTTTTTTTTACAATAACGTGGTGCTGCTTGGTGGCAGCGATTGCGATGCCAAGGTAGCAAACATTGATTATCGTTATACTGATGTTGATAATCTTGGCTTATTTCTTTTTGGCTTTTTGGCTAAAACAACGGGTCAAACTGTTGTTATTCAACATAATAATATCGACGAATTGTGGCGTGCATTTTGCTCGCTGTTTGAGTATAGAGCAGCCGCTGGTGGACTTGTGCAAAACGCTGATAACCAACTGCTTTTTATTAAACGAAATGGTTTTTGGGATTTGCCTAAAGGTCATTTGGAAAAAGGCGAGGACAGCCAAACTGGAGCGTTGCGCGAGGTGGAAGAGGAGTGCGGCATTGGCAACTTGCATATTTCAACTTTGTTAACCACCACTTATCATACCTATTTTTATGAAGAACGCCCTGTGCTTAAGGCTACCGACTGGTATTTAATGACTTGCAGTGGCGCTATAAAAACAACTCCTCAAACCGATGAGGGAATTACTGAGGCTACTTGGATTGCGCAAAAGCAAGTTGCTCAGTTGCTGGCAAATAGTTATGCCTCGATTGTTGAAGTAATAAAGAGTTTTAACATCAATCTTACACCATTATGCGATTAAGATTTTTTGCAACCATATTCTCTATGCTGCTTTCGGTTTTGGCCGTAGCACAAGATATTGATTTCGATACATTGAGTTCACGTGCTTATGTTTCGGTTTTTACTTGCTCGCCAGGAACTCAGTTGTATTCGCAATTTGGGCACAGTGCAATTGGAGTTTTCGATCCTGCCCAACAAAAAAGTGTGGTGTTTAATTACGGCACATTCAGCTTTAATACGCCTAACTTTTACCTGAAGTTTATGTCGGGTAAACTGAACTATAGGTTGAGCGCCGAGTCGTATTCAGAATTTGAAAGCACCTACAACCGACGTGGACGCCGAGTAACCGAGCAAAAACTGAACCTTACTCAGCAACAAAATCAGCACCTTTTTAATTTGTTGCTTGAGAACTATAAACCCGAAAACCAATACTATCAATACGATTTCTTTTTTGATAACTGCGCGTCGCGTGTGCTCGATATGTTGTATGTGGCTTTGGGCGATTCGTTGACTCATTGCGATTCGTTGGCAGAAAAAGTAACTTACCGTCAACTTATTCATCGTTATTTGACCGATAGTAAGTGGACCAAGTTTGGCATCGACATTGTGCTCGGCTCGGTGATTGACCGTTATGCATCGCCTCGCCAACAGGCTTTTTTGCCCGACAAGTTGATGGAGTATTGCGAACTTGCATCAATTGATGGAAAACCGCTTGTGCGTTTAAACCGAAATATTGTTGAAGAAACGCAGATTAAGCATGCAACACCTTGGTGCTGCTCGCCCGTTGCAATGTTAGTTGTTATGCTAATGTTTGTTTTGGTAGCAAACCGTTTCTGTCCACGCACAAACGATATTTTCGATCGCATATTTTTCTCAACCCTTGCTTTGCTTGGCGTTCTTATTGCGTTGCTTTGGTTTGCAACCGATCACGATGCTACTGTGCTGAATGTTAACATATTGTGGGCATCGCCGCTGTACTTTGTTTACATTTTTATGCTTAACAGAAATCGCGAGGTGTGGGTTAAACGCTTGCAAATTTTCTTTGTGGCTAGCTTTGGCGTTTCGCTACTGGGCCATGTCTTTGCAATTCAGCCAATTAGCATCGAAATGTTGATTGTTATGGTAATTGCATCGGTGCGTTTTTACCAGCAGCGAGTATTGTCCAAAATGGACAAGTAGGTTTTATTTGCTAATGGTGGTTATGGGGGAAAGGTGCAATGAAAGCCTCACGATTGTACTAACAATCATTGTTTAACTCATAGTAACAACACAAAAAAAAGCCGCCAAGCATTAGCAAGGCGGCTTTTAGTTTATGGATTGTTATATGTATTACTCAACCAATACTTTACCAGTCATGTCGGCAGGAACCTCAATGTTCATAAGTTTCAAGATGGTTGGAGCAACGTCGGCCAAAATACCGTTGTTTACTTTTTTGTATTGCTCGGTAACCACAATAACAGGAACAGGGTTTAGCGAGTGAGCTGTGTTTGGAGTGCCGTCGGCGTTAATAGCGTTGTCGGCATTACCATGGTCGGCAATAATAACAACATCGTACTCGTTAGCGGTTGCAGCGTCAACAACCTCTTTTACGCATTGGTCAACAGCCTTAACAGCTTTACCAATAGCTTCGTAAATGCCAGTGTGGCCTACCATGTCGCCGTTTGCAAAGTTCACTACAATAAAGTCGAATTTTTGGGTGCCGATAGCTTCAACCAATTTGTCTTTAACCTCAAATGCGCTCATTTCAGGTTTAAGGTCGTAGGTTGCAACTTTGGGCGAAGGGATAAGGATGCGTTCCTCGCCTTCAAATTCTTTTTCGCGACCACCGTTAAGGAAGAAAGTTACGTGAGCAAATTTTTCGGTTTCGGCGGTGTGAAGTTGTTTCAAACCTTTGTTTGACAAGTACTCAGCCAAAGTGTTTTGTACGTTCTCTTTGTCAAATAGAATGTTAACGCCAGTAAACGAGGCATCGTAAGGAGTCATGCAGAAGTATTGCAAACCTTTAATGGTATTCATTCCGTTTTCAGGCATGTCTTGTTGAGTAAGCACAACAGTAAGTTCTTTTGCGCGGTCGTTGCGGTAGTTGAAGAAAATAACAACGTCGCCCTCTTGAATGGTAGCAACAGGTTTGCCAGCAGCATCAACGTGAACAATAGGTTTTACAAACTCGTCGGTAACGCCATCGTTGTAGCTCTCTTGCATAGCTTGAACCATGTCGGTAGCAGCTTTACCTTTGCCGTTAACCATAAGGTCATAAGCTTCGCGCACGCGCTCCCAACGTTTGTCGCGGTCCATTGCGTAGTAGCGACCAATAATTGAAGCAATTGCGCCAGTGTTCTTTTTTAGTTGGTCTTCAAGTTGTTGAATGAATCCCAAACCGCTTTTTGGGTCAGTATCGCGACCGTCCATAAAGCAGTGTACAAACGATTTGCTGATGCCGTATTCTTTCGAAATTTCAATTAGTTTGAAAAGATGATCGAGCGAGCTATGAACGCCACCGTTTGATACTAAACCCATAAGGTGAATTTGTTTTCCGTTTTGTTTTGCGTAGCTATAAGCTTTTACAATCTCTGGGTTTTTAAGAATAGAGTTGTCGGCGCAAGCACGGTTAATTTTTACCAAGTCTTGGTAAACAACGCGACCAGCACCAATGTTAAGGTGACCAACTTCAGAGTTGCCCATTTGTCCGTCTGGCAAACCAACGTTCTCGCCGCTGGCAAGTAGTTGTGCGTTAGGATATTTTGCTATCAAAGCATCGATGTTTGGTGCACCGAACGAGTAGATAGCGTCAGATTTTGTTTTGTTGCCGATGCCCCAACCATCTAGAATCATCAGCATAGCTTTTTTTGTACTCATATTGATATAATTAATTAGTAATAAACAAATTACAATTGGTTTGCTTTGCTGGCAAAACCGAGCGCAAAAGTACTGAAAAAATTGTTGCTACACATTGGTTTTTCGAGCTAAACAAATGAGCTTATGATGCAAGTTTTGTGGCATTGGCCTTAAGGTTTGATAAAAGCGGTTAATAGTTACTTTTGCCGCCATTATGACACTAATACTTATTATTTATTTGTTGGCGCCTGTGGCTATTATTTTTGCGTTTCAGCGTTTTAAACTAGCGCAAAAAATAGGCACAATAATATTGGCCTACGCTGTGGGCATTGTTTTGGCGCTTACTGGCGCGGTTGAGTTTGATGGCGCCGAGGCTGTGGCTTTTGACAAAATTCAACGAACCATAATGAATCTTACTGTTCCGTTGGCCATTCCGCTAATGCTGTTTAATGTCGATTTTAAGCTTTGGACTCGCTCGCTACCAAAAACCATTTGGGCGTTTGTGGCTGGAATAGTGGCGGTGTTAGTTGCTATTGTGTCGGGGTTTTTCATTTTCCGAAACTCGGGCATCACCGAACTTAACAACGTTGCGGGGCTAATGATGGGCATTTACTCGGGCGGAACAGTTAACTTTTTTGCATTGGGCGAGGCGCTGAGTGTTAATCCCGAAACCATTGTGTTTGTTTATGCTTTTGAAATGGTTGTAACCTTTCCGTTTGTGATTTTTATTGCGTCGGGAGGTTATAAATGTTTCCGTAGGTTTTTGCCTTTTGCAACGCAGGCCGATGCTCAAAATTTGCAGCAAGATAATGTTGATATAAGTATTGAGAGCTATAGTGGAATGTTGCAACCGCGCACTATTGCTCAAATGGCGGTGGCGTTGCTTGTTGCTGTGGCATTTGCTGGCATTGGTGCAGCATTGTCGCTACTCATTACTGGCAAGTTGAGCGAGTTGGTTGTTATTTTAACAGTTACCACTTTGGCCATTGCAGCATCGTTTATTAAAAAAATTCGTGCTTTGCCTAAGACTTTTGAACTTGGCATGGTTTTCATTCTAATGTTTAGTGTGGTTGTGGCTTCGCAGTTCGATATTACAACACTTTACCGCACTTCGCGTTTGCTCTATTTTATTCTTTACATAATGGTAGTGTCAATTGTGCTACACTTGCTACTATGTAGGTTGTTTAAGATTGAGGGCGATTTGTTTACAGTGGCAAGTGTTGGTTTGCTATGCTCGCCACCGTTTGTGCCGCCCATTGTAAGCGCAATAAAAAATCCGCGCATGCTTATAAGTGGCGTGGTGATTGGCTTGGCAGGTTATGCTGTTGGTACATATTTGGGAATAGCCATTGCTAGCATTTTAAGGTGATGAGAATGGATGCTATTGATGCAATATTGACACGCGCATCGGTGCGTAAATTTTTACCACAAAAAATTGATGCACAGCAAGTTGAAATGTTACTGCGCGCAGCAATGTCGGCCCCGTCGGCGGGCAACAAGCAACCTTGGCAGTTTGTTGTAATTACAAGCCGTGATGTGTTGTTACAGATTTCTGCTCAATTTCCAACGGCGGCTCCGTTAAATTCAGCGCCCCTTGCTATTGTGGTTTGTGGCGACCTTACCCGAACTTTTTCTGGCGAAGGAATTGATTATTGGGTTGAAGATACTTCAGCGGCTACGCAAAACATACTGCTAGCTGCTCACGCTATGAACTTGGGCGCTGTTTGGTGCGGAATATATCCTTTGAGCGAACGTGTAAATTTTTTAAGAACATTGCTGCGTTTGCCTGATAATATTTGTCCGTTGGGAGTGGTTGCTGTTGGTTATGCGGCCGAAAAAGTTGAACCTAAAGACAAATGGAATACTGCTGCAATTCATTATAATGTTTTTTGATACTGTTAACTATAAACCAAAAAGCGCCGCTCATTTTGCAATGAGTGGCGCTTTTTTATTGGTAAAAGTAGTAGGCCTATTTTTTTAGTTTAATAACCTCGCCAGCTTTGGTTTTTAGGTTGTAAACAAAAGTGTTTCCATCTTTTTCGGCAGTAGCGTTGGCAAGTTTAAGCTCGTTTTTGGTTCTGATTTTCAAATCGTTGCCATTGCGCGATACTATGCGAGCTTCAACAATCTCGTTGTTTTGCCAGTAAATGTCAACTTCAAAAGCACCGCGGGCGCAAAGACCTTTAACGTGGCCGTTTGCAAACTTGTCGGGCAAAGCGGGTAACAAAAACAACTCGCCGCCATGGCTTTGCAAAAGTAGTTCGGCAATGCCAGCTGTGCAGCCAAAGTTGCCATCGATTTGAAAAGGTGGGTGTGCATCAAACAAGTTGGCGTATGTTCCACCTTTGCCCCAAAATCCTTTGGTGTTGCAAAGGTCAAGTTGGTCGGTTATTAGTTTGTAAGCATGGTTGCCATCGAGTAGGCGAGCCCAAAGACACACTTTCCAACCCATTGACCAACCGGTCGATTCGTCGGTGCGGTATATCAAACTTTGTTTGGCCGCGTTAAAGAATTCGGGAGTGTTTGGAGTTATTTCTTCGCCAGGATACAAACCGTAAAGGTGCGACACGTGGCGGTGATGGTCGTCAACACGGTCCCAATCGTTAAACCACTCTTGCAATTGTCCATGTTGTCCAACTTTTAGAGGCGCCAAGCGCGAACGAAGAAAAGCTATTGAGTCGGCAAATTCGTGGTCAACGTTAAGTAGAACGGCATCGTTAATAACGTTTGTAAACAATTCGCGAATCATTGAATTGTCCATTGTAACGCCGTAGCAGTTGCTCAGTCCTTGTTGGTATTCGTTTTCGGGCGAGTAGCTTGGTGCCACAACCATGTAGCCCGAATTTGGGTCTTGTACTAGAAAATCGACAAAGAATTCGGCTGCGCTTTTCATTATTGGATAAACGTCTTTCAAGAATTCAATGTCTTGGGTAAAGTTGTATTGTTCTTGCAAATGGCGGCATAGCCAAGCGCAACCAGTGGGCCACATTCCGGCACCTGCGTAGTCAACAGCGCCTGTTGTGCGCCAAATGTCGGTGTTGTGGTGCACAGTCCAACCGCGCGAGTTGTACATCAATTTAGCGCTTTGTTGTCCGCTAACCGATAGTTCGCGAATCATTCGTAAAAATGGCTCGTGAGTTTCGGCAAGGTTGCACACAAGGCTAGGCCAATAGTTCATTTCGGCGTTTATGTTGGTTGTGTATTTGCTGTCCCAAGCAGCATTTTTGTTTGCATTCCAAATACCTTGTAGGTTGGCGGCTTGTGTGCCAGGCATCGAAGAGGAGATGAGCAGGTAGCGGCCAAATTGGAAATATAGTTCAACCAATTGAGCATCGTCGCTGTTTTTAAAGTCGCGCACGCGCTCGTCGGTGTTTTTGGTTGCAAACTGATTGTTACCAAGGTTTAGTTCAACTCGGCTAAATAGTTTGCGGTATTGCTCAACATGGGCGTTGTGCATATTGGCAAACGATTTGCCTTGAGCTTTTTGCAAAAGAGTCAAACTATTGTCAAGTTTTGCATCGTCAATAGTTAGGTAGTCTTTAAAATTGGTAGCAATTGAAATTAAAATTATGGCACTGTTGGCGTTTGAAATTTGCAAAGCGCTGTCGCCTAGTGCGGTAACCGAACCTCCGTTTGTTTTAATGTCAACAATGGTGCGGAATTTTAGTTTGCTTTCAATGCCTTCAAAATCGTCGCAATGGCCATCAATGGTTAGCTGATTGCCTTCGGCTTTTACAGTAAAGTGCTCGGGCGATTTAAAGTATGCGTTAAAGTTTATTTTGCCTTTTTGGTCGGCAGTAAGGTTAATAACTTCAACATTATCGGCAAACGACGAAATGTAGTTGCGGGTGTAGTTTACGTTGTTGGCTGTAAATGAAGTTGTTACAGTGGCAAGGTTTAAGTCTAGTTCGCGGTGATAGTTAGTAAACTCAAATTCGCCAAAATCCATAAACAATTCGCCAATAGGTTGGTAGGCTTGTCCGTGGTGAGTTTTTGAAATAATGTACTGGTCGGCCAAACCTTGCGCCTCGCGATATTTGCCAGCAAACATAAGGTCTTGTATTTCCTTAATGTGCTCGGCTGATTGAGGGTTAATGTTGTTGTTTGGGCTGCCAGTCCAAAACGAGTCTTCGTTTAGTTGAATACGGTCAATGTTTGCGCCCGAATAAACCATGCCACCAAGTCGGCCGTTGCCTATTGGAAGAGCGTCGGTCCATTCGCGAGCGGCGTAATCGTAGTTCAGTTTAAGTTCGCGCATCTCGCTTTTGCTTTGGCAACTAGCTAAAAACAATGACGCTAACGCTGCAATTAAATGGAGTTTCTTCATACGTTGAATAATTTTAGGTGATGCAAGGTATGATAAAAAAACCAAATGCGCCCATTTGTTAAAAAAATGTTGGACGTGCGTTTTTTGTGCTCAATTGTTTGTGTTTCACTATAAAACTGCTCAACTCACTTTCGTTTTTTGGCTGCGCCTATTTACCTTTGCACCGCAAATTTTTTGAAACATAAGTCTATGGGCAATCAAAATATTGAAATAAAGGGCGCTAGAGTTCATAATTTAAAGAACGTCGATTTGCAAATTCCTCGCAATAAGCTAGTTGTGATTACTGGTGTGTCGGGTTGTGGTAAGTCGTCGTTGGCATTTGATACACTTTATGCCGAAGGTCAGCGCCGCTATGTTGAGAGCCTTTCAACTTATGCGCGCCAATTTTTAGGCCGATTTAACAAGCCCGAGGTCGATTTTATTAGAGGCATTCCGCCAGCAATTGCCATTGAACAAAAGGTAAACACCACCAATCCGCGCTCAACCGTTGGTACTTCAACCGAAATTTACGATTACCTAAAACTGTTGTTTGCGCGCATTGGTAAAACATACTCGCCAGTGTCGGGACAATTGGTAAAAAAACACACAGTGCAAGATGTGGTTGACTTTTTGCTCTCGTATCCGCAAGGCACAAAAGCAATGGTTATGGCTCCTGTGCTTGTGTCAAAAGACCGCCCTGCCGACCGCGCCGTTGAAATACTAAAACAGCAAGGATACTCGCGTGTTGAGGTTAATGGCGAGGTGCTTACTGTTGACGAATACAAGCCCAAGAAAAAAGATTTGCTAAATGTGGTTATTGACCGTGTAATGGCAAATCCAGCGCAAGATAACGTGAGCCGCATTTCCGATTCGGTTCAAACTGCTTTTTTTGAGGGAATGGGGCAGTGCATTGTTAAAGTGTATCCAAGTGGTCAAGATGTTGTAACTCAAAGTTTTTCAAATCGATTTGAGGCCGACGGCATGTTGTTTACCGAACCAACCGAACACCTATTCAGTTTTAACACTCCACTTGGCGCGTGCCCAAAATGCGAGGGCTTTGGTCATGTTATTGGTACCGATCCCGATTTGGTTATCCCTGATAAGTCGCTCTCAATTTACAACGATGCAGTAGCTTGTTGGCGAGGCGATAAAATGAGCAAGTGGAAAGACCAATTTGTGATGAATAGCGACAAGATTGATGTGCCTATTCATAAGGCTATCAGTAAGTTTACGCCCGAGCAGATGGAACTTTTGTGGAACGGAAACAAGTACGTTAAAGGCATAAACCACTTTTTTAAATATCTTGAAGAAAACCAGTACAAAATACAATATAGGGTAATGATGTCGCGTTTTCGCGGCCGCACTATTTGCCCCGATTGTAAAGGAATGCGCCTACGTACCGAATCAAATTACGTTAAAGTGGGCGGCTACACCATTAGCCAATTGGTTTCAATGCCAATAAGCAAGCTTAATAGCGTGGTTAATAACCTTGAACTTACCGAACACGAAACCGAAGTGAGCCAACGTTTGCTCACCGAAATACGCAGTCGCATCGGTTTTTTGAACGATATTGGTTTGGGTTATCTTACACTCAACCGCGCATCAATGACTTTGAGTGGCGGCGAAAGTCAACGTATAAACCTTGCAACATCGCTTGGCAGCAGTTTGGTTGGTTCGCTCTACATTCTCGACGAACCTAGCATCGGTTTGCATCCTCGCGATACACAGTTGCTTATCAATGTGTTGCGCAATTTGCAACGTTTGGGAAACACTGTGGTGGTGGTTGAGCACGACGAAGATATTATGCGTTGCGCCGATCAGATTATTGATATTGGTCCGCTTGCTGGCCGTCATGGTGGCGAGGTGGTTTTTCAAGGCGACCACAACCAACTCTTGGCAAGCGATAGCCTAACCGCTCAATACTTAACAGGAAAACTGAAAATTGAAGTGCCTAAATTCCGTCGCAAATGGAATAATTACATTAGTGTTGAGGGAGCAACCGAAAATAACCTAAAGAACATTGATGTTAAATTTCCGCTTGGCACAATGACGGTAGTTACTGGTGTGTCGGGTTCGGGAAAATCGACTTTGGTTAACAAAATTTTGTACACTGCGCTGCGTCGTCACTTTGGCGAATCGACCGATGTGAAGTGCGCATTTAACAAACTGGGCGGCGACTTGCATTTGGTTAATGGTATTGAAATGGTTGATCAAAATCCAATAGGAAAATCAAGTCGTTCAAATCCGTGTACTTACATAAAGGCTTTTGATGAGATTCGAAAACTATATGCGTCGCAAAAAGCTGCCAAGTTAGCTGGGCTCACTGCTGCTCACTTTTCGTTTAACGTTGACGGTGGCAGATGCGACGAGTGTCAAGGCGATGGTTACATTAAAATAAGCATGCAGTTTATGGCTGATGTTGAGATGGTGTGCGAAAGCTGCCATGGCCAACGATTTAAGCAAACAGTGCTTGATGTTAGGTACAATGGAAAAAACGTAAACGATGTGCTTGAAATGACTGTGAACGAGGCTATTGAGTTCTTTTCACAAAAGGAAGGTGCTACCGAAAAGAAAATTATTGAGCGCTTGCAACCATTGGTCGATGTAGGTTTGGGCTACGTTAAACTTGGTCAGGCTTCGAGCACACTAAGTGGCGGCGAAAGTCAACGCATTAAGTTAGCTTCGTTTTTGGCGGCCGAGCAGGTTGGAAAGCACACCTTGTTCATTTTTGACGAGCCTACAACCGGCTTGCACTTTAACGACATTAGCAAACTGCTTAAAACATTCAATACGTTGGTATCTCGAGGTAACTCGCTTATAGTTATTGAGCACAATATGGATGTTATTAAAAGCGCCGACTGGATTATTGACCTTGGTCCCAATGGTGGCGAAAATGGCGGAAATGTTGTTTGCCAAGGAACTCCAGAGCAAGTGGCACAATGTGAACAATCGGCAACAGGTCAACATTTAAAGTCGGTTTTGTAATACGATAAAACGGTAATTATTAGTTGAGTTAAAATACAAAAGGCTGAACCTTAAACAAGGTTCAGCCTTTTGTTTAATGGTTGTATCAACCGTTTACAATTTTATTTTCAGCATTGTTAGCGAGTAAGGTGCAAGTTTAAGAGTCATGTTTGACGAAACTTCAACTTGCTCGGTTACAGGCGAAACAGGATGTTGCTCGTAGTTGTTTTCGTCGTCTTGGTTGCCTTTTAAGGTTACTTTTTCGGCTTGAGGTTTCATGGTTGAGAAACGCGACAAGTCAACCTTTGCAGTTTTTTCGTTTGCAGTAACGTTGCAAACTTTAACAAATAATTCGCAAGTTTTGGTGTTAAGCACAACCGATTGTTCTTGCAAATATCCATCGCCTTCGCTCTTGTCGGCATTCTCAATGGTAACGCAGTCTCCATAGTAGTAGTTTCCGGCCGATTGTCCAAACATTTGTTGAACATAGTAGCTGCAGGTTAAGAATGGACGCTCGTTATCGTAGTAAATCAAGTCTGGGTTCCAGTTGGTAGCACCTTTGCGAGCAAACAATGGAGCGTACGATGTCATTACAACAATATCGGCATTGCGTTCAACGTGAATCAAATATAGAGCCTCAGCAAGAGCATCGCCAAGTTGGTTGCCATGCGAGCGTTCTTGTGCTGAGTATTCGCCAAGATAAACTTTGGTTTTGCGGTCGCGTGGGTAAGAGTCGTATTGACGTGTTTTTAAGAAGTAGCTACGTGGTTCGTAGTAGTGCTCGTCAATAATTGGTATGCCAAGTTCTTCGGCAATTCTCCAACCATTTTCGTAGTCACCATCAGCATCTTCAGCTTTTTGTTTAGCGTGAGAACCTGGGCCATCGGTACCAACAATTACAATGTCAGGATATTTAGCCATTATTTTGTTGTACATGTATTTGAAGCGCTCTTCAAACTCTGGCGATATTTTTTCTTCGTTACCAATTCCTAAGTATTTCAAACCGAAAGGAGCAGGGTGGCCGGCAGCTGCACGTACTTTACCCCATTTGGTGTTGGCATCACCATTTGCCCATTCAATAAGGTCAAGAGCATCTTGTACCCATTCGTCCATATCTTTCATGTCGCAAGCATCTTGTGCTTGAATTGGATACATGTTCCAGCCACCGTTTGTGCCTTGGCAGTTAACACCGCAAGGAAGAATTGGAACTGGTTGCATGCCCATGTCTTCGCAAAGTTGGAAGTACTCATAATAACCCAATGCTAACGATTGGTGATATCCCCAAGTGTTTTTTAGTTGTTTGCGGGTTTCTTTTGGACCAACTGAGTTTTTCCAACGGTATGTGTTCCAAAAACCGTCGCCACCGCCGTGAACAACGCATCCGCCTGGGAAACGCATAAATTTAGGATTCAAAGCCTCAAGAGCTTCAGCAAGGTCTTTGCGAATGCCATGGCCTTTGTATGTGTCTTGTGGAATAAGCGATACCATATCAATGTCCATCTCGCCATTTGTTCTTACAAGAATTTGCAACGATGCTTGTGGGCAGTCGGCTACAGCGGTAAGGGTGACATTGTATTGTTTCCAGTTTTTGTCGGCAACAACAATTGAGTCTTCTGCAATAATTTGAGTTTCAGTTGGACCGGTTTCAGGGCTCCAGCTGCCTGGTTTTACAACTACAATGCGAACGTCTTTTGCTTCGCCACTAATGTTACGAGCAAAAATTGAGAAGTCGTATTTTGCGTCTTTCACCATGCGCATGCCGTCCCAACCGTCGTTTTGCAAGCCGTAGCCTACCCAACCTTTGTAGTCGTAGAATTTGCGGCTACGCTCAATGTTCAAACGCATGTAATTTGGGTTGTTTGGGTGAATTGGGTTTTGTTGTTTTGCCTCAACCATACCTAGCGAGTGTCCGGGACGAATTATTTTCCATGCTGTGCTTGGGCCCCAACCATCGCGCTCGTTTGCATTAAACTCAAACGAACCGTTTTGTACCAACTCGGCATTTAAGCCACCGTCGGCCGACGAGCTGATGTCTTCAAAAAATATACCTAGCAATTCGTCGCTGATTTGCTTTCCGCCTTCGGGCGCTACCATTTTTTCGGCCACTGCAGCAGGGCCTGCAGCTTGTTGACCTTTGTCCGCATTAGGGACATTGTTGCACGCAACCAAGCCTGCAACCGAGAGTAGTAATAGTGACTTTTTCATTAGATTTGAATTAAATGTGTAAAATACAATTAAAGCAAAGATAGAAAAAGACTAATACTAACAATTGAAATGATTGTTCAATTTGTTGCGGCAACGAGTTTTGCTCTATTTGAAAACTAAGGTTGAAAAATTGTCAAAGTCAATTATTTGATTTGCTACATCAAGTATTTGTGTGGCGGTTATTGAGTTAACTTTCTCGCTTACAGTGTCAAACGAGTCAATGGTGTCAAATAATAAGCAACTGCGACCAAGGTTTATGGTAAGGCTCGAATAGTTTTCAATGCTCATGGCTAATTGTCCTATCATTTGTTTTTTTGCGCGGTCAAGTTGCAGAACGCCAAGTGGTTCGGTGCAAATTTTTTGCAATTCGGTACGAATAATTTGCAAGCACTTTTCAACTCGCTCGGCATCGGTGCCAAAATAGATGCCAAAAATGCCAGTGTCGGTGTATGGCGTATAAAACGATTCAATGTTGTAGGTGTAGCCACGTCGCTCGCGGAGGGCAAGGTTCAGCCGGCAGTTCATGCCCGGGCCTCCAATAATGTTGTTTATGAGTTCAAATGTGGTGCGCTTGTCGCTGTCGATAGGTAAAGCGCGGCCGCCAATAATGCAATGTGCTTGGTGCGAGTCGATGTTAACAACCTTGTTTTGCTTTACGTAGTTTGAAACTGCGGTGCGGTTGCTGCATCGTGTTGTGGCGGCAATTGTGCCAAAGTAGCGTTCGGCAAGTTGAACAAGCCGTTTAAAGTCAATTTGTCCAACCGAGCATATCACCATTTGGTCGGTGGCATAGTTGCGGTTCATAAACTGACGAATGTTGCTGTTGTGGTAGTCGGCAATCGATTCGGGTGTGCCTAAAATGTTGCGTCCTAGTGCGTTGCCTGCAAAAACAATATCTTCAAAATCGTCAAAAATTTGTTCGCTTGGCGAGTCTTTGTATGAGTTTATTTCGTCAATAACTACTTCTTTTTCCTTTTCAAGTTCTTTTTCGGGAAAAGTGGAGTTAAATACAATATCGGCAAACAATTCAAGTGTGCGTGGATAATATTCGTTCAAAAACGACGAATACAAGCAAGTTTCTTCTTTGGTGGTGTAGGCATCAATTTCGCCGCCCACGTTTTCCATGCAACTTATAACTTGATAAGCCTTGCGGTGAGTTGTTCCTTTAAATATAGTGTGCTCAATAAAATGGGCAATGCCATGCTCGTTTGGTAGTTCGTCGCGCGAGCCGGTGTTTATAACCAACCCCACGTGTGCTACCTTGCTATTGGCCGATTGACTATGTATGAGTCTAATGCCGTTTGCTAATCGATGATATTGATACTCAATCAACTTTGTTTTGTTTTTTTTTGCGGCTGCAATTTTACACATAAGCAACCGAAACAAAAAAGCCCTGCCCAAAATTATGAGCAAGGCTTTTGGTTATTTTATGAGGTGAATAATTATTTCTTCTCAAGATTTTCGTACTCCTCAAGGGTAAGTTTTTCTGCCTTGTATGAAACAGGGAATTCGCCACCTAGAGCTGCGCTTGAAATGGCCAAAGAGCATTTAATTGAATCGTTTACAAATTGACCTTTGATGCCAACAGCAGTAAGTAGGGCAGAAAGAACAATGCTATCGCTTGCAAATGTTTTGTCAGCGTTCAATTTAAGTCCAGGAACTTTAATGTCCATAGCTGGCAATTGCATTGGCAAATCTGGAATGTCAAATTGAATTTGTTTAAAGTCGAAGTCGAAAGTGGTTTCGTCAGTATAAGTTACAACGCCAACAACGCCTTCGTTTTCTTTTTCACCAAATGTCATTGTGCCCAAATAAGCCTCTTGGTTTTCTGCCAAAGCTGGTTCTTTTTGCTCATTTTTTTTGTCGTCGTTGTTGTCATCTTCTTTGTCGCATGAAACAAATGCTAATGATGCTACTGCCAACAAGGCAAATGCTAATTTTTTAATTTTCATTGTTTTGTAATTTAATTGTTATAACTAAATATTGTTTTTTTAACTAGTTCAAAGGTACAAGGTTTTCTTTTTCGCAAAAGCACATTAATTGCCAAAGCAAGCAAATTGTGTTAAACGGAGTTCTTGTTGCGTTTTTGTTTTACGATTTAAGTTCTAATTAACTGAAAAACAATGCAATATCAATGTTAGGTGTAAGGCTTGGTTTTTGACAAATAGCGGTTTTTACTTTTTTAACTTAAGTTGTTTAATACTTGCTTAAAGTTGTTAGGTAGTATATCGGTTTCCCAAAAAATTTCTACTTTCAACGCCGATTTAAGAATTATAAAACAAACCGATATGTCAAACATCCCTTACAAAATTTATCTATCAGAGGAGGAAATTCCTGATAAATGGTATAACGTACGTGCCGATATGAAAAATAAACCAGCACCATTGCTTAATCCTGGTACTGGCCAACCTTTAACCGCAGAAGAAATGAGTGGCATTTTCTGCGAAGAGCTTGTAAAACAAGAACTTGATAACGATACTGCTTATTTCCCAATTCCTGAAGAAATTCGCAACTTCTATAAAATGTATCGTCCTTCGCCAGTGGTTCGAGCTTACTGCTTGGAGAAAAAACTTGGTACTCCAGCTGAGATTTACTACAAGTTTGAAGGAAATAACACTAGCGGTAGCCACAAATTAAACTCAGCAATAGCTCAGGCATATTATGCTAAACAACAAGGGTTGAAAGGTGTTACAACCGAAACAGGTGCTGGTCAATGGGGCACTGCACTTTCAATGGCTTGTGCTTATTTGGGCCTTGACCTTAAAGTTTATATGGTAAAATGCTCGTATGAGCAAAAACCTTTCCGTCGCGAGGTGATGCGCACTTATGGCGCTAGCGTTACTCCTTCGCCATCAAACACAACTGAGGTTGGTCGTAAAATTTTGGCTGAGTTCCCTGGAACAACAGGTAGTCTTGGTTGTGCAATTTCTGAGGCTGTAGAGGTTGCTGTTACTAACCCTGGTTATCGGTATGTGTTAGGCTCGGTGCTTAATCAAGTTCTTTTGCATCAATCAATTATTGGTCTTGAGGCTAAAAAGGCATTAGACAAATATGGCGTAACTCCTGATATTATTATTGGTTGCGCTGGCGGTGGTTCAAACCTTGGAGGTTTAATTTCACCATTTATGGGCGAAAAACTACGTGGCGAAAAAGACTATCGATTCATTGCAGTTGAGCCTGCATCGTGTCCAAGTTTCACTCGCGGCGTTTATGCATACGACTTTTGCGATACTGGTAAAATTTGCCCATTGGCAAAAATGTACACACTTGGTAGCAGCTTTATTCCATCGGCAAACCACGCAGGTGGATTGCGTTTCCATGGCATGAGCTCAACTTTGTCGCAACTTTACGATGATAAGTTGATGGAGGCTGTTGCTGTTGAACAAACTAGCGTGTTTGAGGCTGCTGAAATGTTTGCTCGTGTTGAGGGTATTTTGCCAGCTCCTGAAAGTTCGCACGCAATTCGTGTTGCAATTGACGAGGCTTTGAAGTGCAAAGAAACTGGCGAGAAAAAGAAAATCTTGTTCGGCCTTACTGGTACTGGCTACTTCGATCTTGTTGCTTACGAGAAGTTTAACAATGGCGAAATGTCTGACTATATTCCAACCGACGAGGATTTGGCAAAAAGTATTTCGCAACTTCCAAAGGTGAAATAATTCACATTAATTGATTTTATAGAAAAAGCATCTGGCTTATGGCTGGGTGCTTTTTTTTTGTTTGTTAATGCTTGGCGCAAATTGGCAAAACAACTTGCGAATCAATGCGCTCGCAAAGTTTAATTGTTCTACATTTGGCAAAAAAATCGGACTATGAAACTTAAACTCTTTTGTCTGTCAATGACCTTGCTGCTTCTTGCAATTTCGTGCAGTAATTCAATAGTTAATGCCGACAATCATTTGGTTGAATATAGCGGTCGCATCGATTTTACAAATCCAACTGCTCCTTGCTTTTCGTATTCGGGAGTGTCAATTCGCTTTTTTGCCAAAACAACTGAGGTTAAGGCTACGATTGCCGATGAGCGAGGCGAAAACTATTTTGCTGTGATTGTTGACCGTGTGTATCAGGGAAAACTGAAACTTGACGAGGGACAAAAAGAATATACCGTAGCTAGCGATTTAGGACAAGGAGTACACGAAATTGAATTGGTAAAAATTACCGAAGAGCAGTTTGGAAAAACTACATTTCACCAATTTGACCTTTGTGGCGGAAAAATTGTAGAAAGCAATAACCCTCGTACCCACACCATCGAATTTATAGGCAACTCAATAACTTGCGCCTATGGAAACGAAGGCTATTTGGGCGAAAAATTCGGGGCATCAACCGAGAATCATTACTTTGGTTACGCGCCTATGGTGGTTCGTAGCTTTGACGCCAATCCAATAATGGTGTGCAAATCAGGCATCGGTATTTATCGAAATTATGGCGCACCTGCCGATAGTGGTAGCGTTGATAATATGACAAATTATTATTGTTGCACATATTTATACGACTCGCTGCCATTGCACCCTTTTAGCATTCAGCCCGATGTGGTTTGCATCAATCTTGGAACAAACGATTTTGGAGTTTGCATGCCCGATACGGTTAAGTTTATGAACATGTATATGCAACTAATTGACTCAATATGCGGGCATTACAACAGTCCGCAAATTGTAAGTCTAATGGGTACAATGCTTTATGGCGAATTTAAAGATGTGTGCCGACGTTGCATTAACAAAGTGGTAGCCGATGCAAAAAACAAAGGCGTAAACATTAGTTTTTTTGAGATGACTGAGCAAGACCGCAAAGAACCGCAAGGCATTGATTGGCATCCAACCATTCGCCAACACTTGCGTGCAGCACGAGAACTGATGAACTACTTGAGCCAACTAATGCAATGGTCAATTGATGAGCAAGTTTTGCGTGCCGAACAACGCGGTAACCAAGTTTGGTTATATGCCAACACTCTTGAAACTTTAAGCAACCCTAAAATGGCTAATTTGAATATTTTGGTCGATGGCAACCCAGCCACCATAACCAACACCGAGATTGACGAATCAAACTGCTTGATGATTGTAACTTTGTCCGAAAACGGAACAGCAACATTTGCAAGCGAAACATTAAACTCGGGGATAATTAGAAGCCAAATAGTTGCTGCTAAATAACTAACCAAAAGAGGTTTATACATAACTATACAAACTATAACCAAAACTGATTTATGCTGATTTACTTGGTAGGATATATGGGCTGTGGCAAAACCACATACGGCCGACAATTGGCAAAAGAGTTGCAATACTCGTTTGTCGATTTGGATAAGAAAATTGAAAACGAACAAGGCTGCACCATCTCGCAACTGTTTGAGGCTCAGGGCGAAGATGGCTTTCGCCGCATTGAGCGCGAGGCTATGATGTCAACATTCAAAATGATTGATACAGTGGTTGCTACTGGGGGCGGAACACCATGCTTTTTCGACAATATGGAGCAGCTTAATCAGCATGGAACAACACTTTATATTGAAATGGATGCTAAAGGATTGGCATTTAACTTGCGACACTCGCTTGGCAAACGACCATTGCTTGCTGGCAAAAGTCCCGAAGAACTTGCCGAATACATAAACGAAACTTTGCAAAAACGCTTGCCGTTCTACACTCAAGCCAAGTGCAAGGTTAACGGAATAGGCATTACTCCTCAAAAAATGATTGATTCACTACCTCAAGAAGAATTATGAAGCGTAGTGTTGTAATAGTTGCCGGAGGTTCTGGTACTCGCATGGGCAGCGCAATGCCAAAGCAGTTTTTGCCGTTGGCAGGTAGGCCTATACTTATGCGAACCATCGATGTTTTTCGTGCTTTTGATGCGCAAATGCAAATAGTGCTTGTTTTGCCACAAACACAGCATCAATTGTGGAATAGCCTTTGCTCTCAATATGGATTTACAGCCAATGTTGAAGTGGTTTCAGGCGGCGAAACACGTTTTCATTCTGTTAAAAATGGCCTATCAAAAGTACAATCAGGCGGTTTGGTAGCAGTGCACGATGGCGTGCGCCCGTTGGTCTCGGTTCAAACACTTGAGCGTTGTTTTGTTGAGGCCGAAAAGATCGGAGCAGTTGTTCCTGTTGTGCCAATAAACGAATCTATCCGTCATCGGAATTTGGAAAACGGAGCAAATAATCTTGTCAATCGCGACGAGTACGTTATAGTTCAAACTCCGCAAGTATTTCACACCAATTTATTACAATCGGCATTTGAGCAACCTTATCAAACTGCCTTTACCGACGATGCTTCGGTGGTTGAATCGTTTGGCCATGCAATTGCATTGGTCGAGGGAAACTTTGAGAATATAAAAATTACCCGTCCAGTTGATATGGTGGTGGCCGAATCGATTATTGCTAACTCTAAATAGCCTTTTGTTTGTTCAGAATAGTAAAGAAAACTGTATTATTCTGTAACCTAAATGCACTATCTTGCCGCAACGCAAACCAAAATTGAAAAATAAATGAGCAACAAACCAACTCTTGTGTCGCGACAAATATTAGTGTCGTTTATACTTGTCACATCGTTATTTGCGCTATGGGGATTTGCCAACGATATTACAAACCCAATGGTGCGAGCATTTTCCAAAGTGCTACTGATGAACAATTTTCAAGGTTCACTAATTCAGTTTGCATTTTATGGAGGCTACTTTGCAATGGCATTTGTGGCGGCCTATTTTATTAAGAGGTTTGGCTACAAAAGTGGTATTGTGATAGGCTTGGCACTTTATGCATCGGGCGCTTTTTTGTTTTATCCGTCAAGTCTAGGCACGTCGTTTTGGCCATTCTTGGTGTCGTACTTTATCTTAACATGTGGACTATCGTTTCTTGAAACAAGTGCCAATCCGTACATATTAAGTATGGGCGATGCCGAAACAGCAACTCAGCGACTAAACCTTTCGCAGTCGTTTAATCCTATTGGTTCGCTTATTGGTATGTTCACCGCTCAACAACTTATTCTTGCCCGATTAAACGAAGCTCCATTCGAAGAACGTTTTGCCTTGCGCGAAGCCGACCCACAAATATTTTATGCACTTCAAGCTCACGATTTAAAGGTGATTCGAGACCCCTATGTGGCAATAGGTACGGTTGTGTTGGTAATGATGATTGTGTTTTTGTTAGTAAAAATGCCAAATGTAAAAGCCGACAGCCAACCTCTAAATGTAAAAGCGACCTTTCAAAGATTGTTGTCAAACGCATCGTATCGCGAAGGTGTTGTTGCTCAATTTTTTTATGTGGGCGTGCAAATAATGTGTTGGACCTTTATTATTCATTATGCCGAAATGGAGTTGGGCATAAGTAATCAAGTAGCGCAACTATATAACATTGCAGCCATGTGCATTTTTTGTTGTAGTAGGTTTGTGTGTACCTACCTGTTACGGTTTGTTAATGCAGGCAAATTGTTGCAAATTCTTGCCTTGTGCGGTGTGATGCTTGTGTGCGGAGTGGTTTTTGTAAAAGGAATATTTGGTTTGTATTGTTTGGTGGCAATTTCGGCATGTATGTCGCTAATGTTCCCAACCATATACGGACTTGCTTTAAAAAATGTTGGACACGATACCGAATTTGGTGCTGCGGGATTGATAATGTCAATTGTTGGAGGCTCAATTTTGCCACCTTTGCAGGCACTAATGATAGATCAGCCTACTATTTGTGGCTTGTCGGGAGTGCGATTTTCGTTTGTATTGCCCTTTGTTTGCTTTGTTGTAATAGCGGTTTATGGTTACCGCTCGCATAAAATATTTTCATAAAATCGATAGCAAGCACGTTCTTTTATCATTGTAAATGGTTGTTAGTTAGTTTGGTTGGCCATAGTGAAAAAAAGCTAAATAAAATTTCACTATTATTTAGTATTTGGAACTTGTAACACCGCTTGTAGCCTAACATATTTTGTTAGTTTTGCGACAATAAAAATTGTAGTATTATAAATATTTCTATTATGAGTAATCTTTTCTCTTCGTCAATCGGCAAAAAGCTGATAATGAGCGTAACAGGATTGTTCTTGGTGCTCTTTTTGCTTTTCCACATGTCGATGAACTTGGTGGCAGCATTTTCAGGCGAGGCCTACAATGCTGTGTGTGAATTTCTAGGAACAAACTGGTATGCCTTGGCAGGTACAGCAGTTTTGGCTCTTGGTTTTATTTTTCACATTATCTACGCTTTTGTTCTTTCAGTTAAGAACCGTAAAGCACGAGGTGCTGACCGTTACAGCGTAACAGTTAAACCAAAATCAGTAGAGTGGGCATCACAAAACATGTTGGTGCTTGGTCTTATTGTAATCTTGGGTGTTGTTCTTCACTTGAGCCAATTCTGGTACAAGATGATGTTTGCTGAATTGGCAGGTATTGAAAACAGCATTTCAGCTACAGATGGTGCAGCTTGGATTAAGTTCTACTTTAGCCAACCAGTAGTTGCAGTACTTTACATTGTATGGCTTGCAGCTTTGTGGTTCCACGTAACTCACGGCTTTTGGAGCGCTATTCAAACCATCGGTTGGAACAACAACATTTGGGTTGAACGTTGGGAGTGCATCTCAAGAATCTTCGCAACAGTTGTTTGCGTAGGTTTTGCAGTTGTAGTGCTAGGCTTTGCAATCGGCATTTTCCCATTGTGCTAATAATTGAACAATAAATAAAAAGTATACAGAGATGTCTATTATAGATTCAAAAATTCCAGAAGGTCCAGTAGCTGAAAAATGGACCAACTATAAAGCTCACCAAAAATTGGTGAACCCAGCAAACAAACGTAAACTCGACATTATTGTAGTAGGTACTGGTTTGGCTGGTGCATCGGCTGCATCTACTCTTGCAGAGATGGGTTTCAATGTTCTTAACTTCTGCATCCAAGATTCACCACGTCGTGCTCACTCAATTGCTGCACAAGGTGGTATCAACGCTGCTAAAAACTATCAAAACGATGGTGACTCAGTTTATCGTTTGTTTTACGATACTGTAAAAGGTGGCGACTATCGTGCTCGTGAGGCTAACGTTTATCGTTTGGCTGAAGTGTCAAATAATATTATTGACCAATGCGTTGCACAAGGTGTTCCTTTTGCTCGTGAGTACGGAGGTTTGTTGGCTAACCGTTCGTTCGGTGGTGCTCAAGTAAGCCGTACCTTCTATGCTAAAGGTCAAACCGGACAACAATTGTTGTTGGGTGCATACTCAAGTCTTAACCGCCAAATTCAAGCTGGTAAAGTAAAAAGCTTTAACCGCTACGAAATGCACGATGTTGTTATGATTGACGGCCGTGCTCGTGGTATCATTGCAAAGAACTTGGTAACCGGTAAGTTTGAGCGTTTTGCAGCTCACGCAGTTGTTCTTGCAACTGGTGGTTACGGAAACACCTACTTCCTTTCAACAAACGCTATGGGTTGCAACTGCTCAGCAGCTATTGCAGCTTATCGTAAAGGTGCATACTTTGCAAACCCTTCATACGTTCAAATTCACCCAACATGTATCCCTGTTCACGGCGACAAACAATCAAAATTGACTTTGATGTCTGAGTCGTTGCGTAACGACGGTCGTATTTGGGTACCAAAAGATATTGAAGATGCTAAGAAACTTCAAAAAGGTGAAATTAAAGGTTCAGATATTCCTGAGGACCGCCGCGACTACTACTTGGAGCGCCGTTACCCAGCTTTCGGTAACCTTGTTCCTCGCGACGTTGCATCTCGTGCAGCTAAAGAGCGTTGCGACAAAGGATTTGGCGTAAACAACACTGGTTTGGCTGTATTCTTGGATTTCTCAGAGGCTATCAACCGTCTAGGTATCGATGTTGTTCGCCAACGTTACGGCAACTTGTTCGATATGTATGAGGAAATTACCGATGTTAACCCAGGCGAATTCGCTAAAGAAATCAACGGTGTTAAATACTACAACCCAATGATGATTTTCCCAGCTATCCACTACACAATGGGTGGTATTTGGGTTGACTACGAACTTCAAACTTCGGTTAAAGGTTTGTTCGCAATTGGCGAGTGCAACTTCTCTGATCACGGTGCTAACCGTTTGGGTGCATCTGCTTTGATGCAAGGTTTGGCCGATGGTTATTTTGTATTGCCTTACACAATTCAAAATTACTTGTCAGACCAAATTACCGTTCCACGTTTCTCTACCGATGCTCCAGAGTTTGCTGCAACTGAAAAAGCTTGTATCGAGGCTCAAAAAGCATTGTTGAAGAACCCAAAAGGCAAAGACGGAAAATCTGTTGATACCCTTCACAAAGAGCTTGGCCACATTATGTGGGAATATGTTGGTATGGGACGTACCAAAGAAAGCCTTGAAAAAGCTCTTGTTGAATTGAAGAAAATCCGCAAACAATTTGAAGAAGAGTTGTTTGTACCAGGATCAGAAGAGGGCATGAACAACGAGCTTGACAAAGCATTCCGTTTGAAAGACTTTATTGTGATGGGTGAGCTTATTGCTAACGATGCACTTCACCGTGAGGAATCGTGTGGTGGTCACTTCCGCGAGGAACACCAAACCGAAGAGGGCGAGGCAAAACGTAACGACCAAGACTTCTTCTATGTTGGTTGCTGGAACTATCAAGGTGACGACAATAAAACACCAGAACTTATTAAAGAACCTCTTGTATATGAGGCAATTAAAGTTCAAACACGTAACTATAAAAACTAACGGTTAAAACGATTGTAAAATGGAAAAAAATATAACAGTTACTTTGCGTGTTTGGCGTCAAGAAAACCCAAAAGCAAAGGGAGAATTCAAAGAATATAAAGTATCGTCAACCACTGACACCTCATTCCTTGAGACTCTTGATATCTTGAATGAGGACTTGGTTGCAAAAGGTGAAGAGCCTATCACTTTTGACCACGACTGCCGTGAGGGTATTTGCGGTATGTGCTCGCTTTACATCAATGGTCATCCACACGGACCTGCTACCAAAGCTACAACTTGCCAACTTTACATGCGTCGTTTTAAAGACGGCGATGTAATTAGCGTTGAGCCTTGGCGTTCGGCAGCTTTCCCTGTGATTAAAGACTTGATGGTAAACCGTAATGCATTTGACCAAATTCAACAAGCTGGTGGTTATGTATCGTTCAACTGCGGTGGCGCACAAGACGCTAATGCGTTGCCAATTGCAAAAACCGATGCTGACCTTGCAATGGACGCTGCTACCTGCATTGGTTGCGGTGCTTGTGTTGCTGCTTGCAAAAATGGTTCTGCAATGTTGTTCGTGTCTGCAAAAGTTTCACAATTTGCTTTGTTGCCACAAGGCCGTGTTGAGGCTAACCGCCGTGCTTTGGCTATGGTTGCAAAAATGGACGAACTTGGTTTTGGTAACTGCACCAACACTCGTGCTTGCGAGGCTGAATGCCCAAAAGGTATTTCAATTGCAAATATCGCTCGTTTGAACCGCGAGTATTTGAAAGCAAAATTCAATAGCTAATAAAGCTTACTGAATAACACTTAAACACCCCGTCAAGATTGTTTGGCGGGGTGTTTTTTTATTTTGAGAGATACAAAACGTATCAATCTAAACTTGCTTGTTTGCTTTGCGTTTGCGCTTTATCCAATAAACAAACATTGACAAAACTCCAAGCGAAAGAATTGCTTGCCAGTGCTCCGCTACAAAAATGATTGAGTTTGAGAAAAACGAACTACCGTTTTTTAATGCTTTACGTAGCCGTGCCATAAAACTATTATCGGCTTCAGCCTTTGATTCTTGATTGGTTATATTGAGGTTGAGTGTGCTGAAATTAACTTGATTGTTTAGGTATTTCAGTCGGCCAGTTACGCTTTCAATTTCTTCCTCGATGCAACGTATTTGGTCAGATATGCTGGCAATCTCGCTAACTTTTTGCGCTTGTTTTAGTAGCACTTTGTATTGCTCAATGTACTTGCGTTTGTTCTCAAGTCGTGTTTCAATATCTACAAACTGCTCGGTAACGTCGTTTGTGCTTATGTTTTTGTATGTCACTTTGCCGTTGCCATTTTCTATACAATTCAAAAACGCATCAAAGTTGCCGCATGGGATGCGAATGCAAAGGCTGTATCTTTCGTTCCAACGGTTGTTGTAACTTTCGCTTGAATAGTAACCATTAAAAATTGCAACTAAACTATCAATTGTGGCTTTTGTGCTAACAATATCGGCCGTTTCAATTTCCATTTGTCCGTTACGTATTATTTTTTTCTCAACGTTGATAGTTTGATTTGTAGGCTCGTTAGTGCTTCCAAAAGTGGCGTTTTTGCGAAAAGCAACGTTGCTTTGCGATGCCATTGGCATAATCTCTTCTTCCACCATAAACTCTGCATCGTCGGCAGCAACTATTGAGTTAGAAGCATAAAGGGCAGAATTACTTGTGCTATTTCCACACGATTGTAGCATTAAAGCAGATGCAAGTGTTATGATAAATGCAGTTTTCATAGCTATAGTTTTTTTAGTTCCTTTTTCTGATGATGGATGAAAATTGAACGTGTTTTTTTGTGGTTTAGTGTTCGATGTTGAGTATAGCAAAGTTATTTTTTTTGAGAATTGATGAGGTTGCGATAGCATTATTGCAACATCAAATACATGCGCAAATGTCAACAAAAAAAGCGAGCCTTGATTAAAGCTCGCCTTTTTGATGTTTATATGCTTGATAAGGTTATTTGTTTATTGCTTTTGCAACTTCCTCGCAAGCAAGGTTAAGCATAACGTAGTTTGGTACTGAATTGATGCAGCATTCATTTTCGCCCCAAAGGAATGGGTAGTCGTCTTTGTTTTCCATAAAATCGGGGTTGCGCACCAAAAGACCAGGAACAATTCCTCCAGGAATGGTTGTGTAATCGGCGCGAGTGTTGCCGTATGCTACTTTTTTAGTGTTTACACCAACATCGTTTACAAACGACACGTTGCTGTATGGGTGGCAACCATACAAGTAGTTAAGACCTTTTAGAACAAGTTCAGGATCAATCATTTCAGGGAATCTTTTCCAAATCAGATAGGCATTAAAAGCGTTGCTCATAACTATTGTGTTGCCGCCCCAACCGTAGCCCGAAATGGTAACTCCATAAGGGTTGTCGGCGCCTTGTTTGTTCATTGATTCAACGTATGCCGGAATAGCTGCCTTTACTATTTCTTGTGTGGTAGCATCAAGCAAGTCGTAAACGCGTAGAACTAGCGAAAGATTAAACATTGGAGCGCTTCCTCCTCCCCAAAATGCGTTTGGATTTTCGTTTTTAGGATTAATTAACTCTAATATTTTTTCAATAAAAATATCCTTGTATTTATCGTCGCCAGTGGCATAGTACAGTTCAACAGCACCTCTTATTTTGGGGTCGCCACTATACCAACGGCTATTTCGTTGGTTAGCTTCGTCTTCTGGGTCGCTGTTAACAACGTATTTTTCCCAAAGCATAATTGCGTTTTTCAGCGAGCGTTCAGCCTCTTCGGGGAAATACTCTTTAAGGGCAGGATATGCAGCAGCAAGACCAACAATCGACTTCATTACACTTGCAGCGGTAGGTTTGCGAGTCATAATGATGCGGTCGTCGTATGTTCCGCTTCGTTTGCCGTCGGCCGACACTTCAAATGGTTTAAGCGATGGGTCATAAATCAATCCGTCGGTAAGGTTAATTGCATCGCCAAGGTGGTGATACTGATGCATTTGAGGCTGACCAATGTTGTTCGATACAAAACCTAAAGCTTCAATTTGAGCATTCATGTTAAGAGTTCCATGCATAATTTGTTGCACAACATCGGGCAAACCGTCGGGACGATGAATGTCGGCAAATTGCGTGGTCTCGTCAATAAAAGTCATGTCGCGCATAGGCTTAAACATTCGCCAAAGAGTTGCAAGGTCTGATGTGGTTGTTACAACCGAATTTTGTTGAATATCAAAATCGCCAGCATCGTACCAACCGCCAACTGCAAGTCCTGGCACGTGCTCAAGTGGCTTGTATTGGGTGAAATTTTCAGCGCCTTGAGAGTATCCGTCGTGAATCTTAATATTGGCAGGAGCCATAATAGCATCGTCCATGTTGGCGCGGCCGTGCCATACTCTGTAAGCCTCGTTTACCTCCATGTGGTCCATTGCAACAACCAACGAAATGTCCATTGACGCATGCCACTTATCGGAATAAACGTTGTTGTTTATTGGGAATGCGTTTGTTGTGGTTCCGTTATATTCAATTGCATACAAACCGGGCTCGTATAGCTTGCTGAAATCGATTTTTGCATAATTGTAGCGGTTGTTAAAAACTCCCCATTTTTCAACTGGGACAACCAATGCCACTTCTTTAGTTCCCTCGGGAGTGTAGCGAATAATTTTTGCGTTTTTGGCAACTTTGTCGTTTTTGTCAAGTTCAACCACTGCAACTTTCTTTTGTGCTGGAGTATAACCAATTTGTGAAAAACCAATGTTTGGTTTGCGTACCCATTTAGCGTCGCTTTTAGGCACAATTTGCCACTCCAAGACAACTCCTGTTTTGTTGGCTGGCAAAATTGAGCGAACAACAAATGTTCCGTTTTGTGCCAAAAGTCGGCCGTCGTATAAATTGATGTCGATGTTTGAGTTTATTGCAACGCAAAGGTTGTCGTCTTCGGGTGCAAGTACAATTTCTTTTCCGGTTGCAAGTGGTTGTGCTACAAGAAATTCGCCACGTCCGCGGTCGTCAAAAGTCGATTCTCCAAAGTATTGCGGTATTTTTTCAGACACAGGCTTCACCTCGGTATTGTGTTGCGGATATTTTGGAAGAATGCCAGCTTCGTAATCCATTATGTAATTTTTGCCGAAGAACGATGCTGGAAAAAATTCAAGGTTCATACCTGCTTTGCCAATTAGTTCTTCGGGCACAGGCTTGTCAAGAATCACTTCAAGCGAAACACCTTTTCCTTCAGCATAGACGCAGATTTTCGACATAAAGTCGTACTCTTTGTAATAGAGCGATACTTCAATAGAGTTCTCTTGTCGGTTTACTATGCGGTTTACCATAGTGCCGTAAATGTCCCATTGCTCAGGAGTGTTCATTAAGCGTATTCCTCCGCCGGTGCTGATGCGCTCGCCACGTTGAATAATTTCAATGCCAGCAAGTTTTTCGTCACAAAAGCCGCCGTTGTATATGTTGTTGTAAACTAACACATTAACGCCTTGGGCTTCAAAATACTCCAAGTCGTTTAGCCGCATTGTTTGAGCGGTTAAGGTTAAACTCGATGCCGAAACAAGCATCGTTGCAAATAACCTTGCAATGTTGTTCAATGTTTTTTTCATGGATTAAATATGTTTAGGGAATTGTTTGGTAGTTATTTAATTTCAATTCTATTGCCCAATACAAGCTTGTCACCCGACAAATCTACACTCCAAAACTGGGGTTTGCGTGGACCTTTGCCCTCTGAATGGTGTACTGAGTAAATAAGTTTGCCGTCAAATGTTTTGAAAATCATTCCGTGACCTGAATTGTTTGCCAAGAAAGGTTCTGGTTCTTGAATCCAAGGTCCTGCAATTGTGCCCGATTCGGAATAGCAAACGCATTGAATGTAGCGCCCCTTTCCCCAACTTGACCAAAGCATGCCAAGTCGGCCAGTTTCTGTGCGGAACATTTGAGGTCCGTCGGTTACCCAGCCTGGCATTTTAAGTCCAAAAGTAGCTTCGCCATTTACGTTCATCTCAACAACAGCTGGGTTTTCGCTTGCACGAAACATTGTTACTGGTTTTTCTGAAACAGTGTATGACAAGTCGTCCGACAATTCAATATAGTCCATGGTGCCGTCAATAATTTGAGTCCACTCGTGCACAAAAACCATATATTTTTTGCCGTTTTCTTCATACAATGTTCCGTCAATACAATCCCAATTGTGAGGCTCGTAGTCGTATCCTGGTTCTATAGCAAAACTCTCAAACGGACCCTCGGGCGATTTTGAACGTAGCAAATAAGTTTGGTTGTGAGGAACATTGTAACGGCGAGCAACTTGTTCAATCAAATCGCTATGGTCGCTCCATGTGCCAGCATAGTAGTAGTAATCGCCAATTTTGTGAATTTCGGCTGCTGCAGCAAAACCGGCTCTTTCAAGCCACAATCCTTCAATATTTATTACGTTGTATGGGCCTTCCCACATAACAAGGTCTTTGCTTCGCCATTGGCGGCCGCCTGACGATGTGAGATAGTATGTTTTTGTAGCCTCGTCGGCATAAATGTAAGGGTCGCTCATTGAAAGGTCGTTGAAATGAACTGTGCGAATTTTGTCCATTTCGGCTCTGCGGGCAGCTATTCTAGCTGCTAATCCTGTGGTGTCGGTTGTGTGTGTGCCGCCAAAGTTGTTTTGTCCTGGGTCGGCTATTGGAGCCTGTTCTCCTGGCTCAACAACTGGGTATGGGTTTGTTTTGACCTTTGTTGTTTGGTCGCTTGTGCAAGCCGATGCTGCCAATAGCAGAGCGGTTGCTAACGGAAATAGTTTTTTCATTGTAATTTTAATTTGGTTGTACTTTAAATAAATATAATAGTGTAGAATTATTCAGGGCTATAACTCTTTGCAAGATAGTACTTTGTCGAAGAAATACAAAACTTGAACGCCCTTGTAAAATTGGATATAATGGTCCACTCGCTCTTGTTTTTTTTAGATTATATATTGGAGCATGAACCTACAAAACAAAAAAAGAGCGACGAAAATTCGCCGCTCTTTTATTTTGTAACCAAAGTGCTTTTTTACTTTTTAACGTCGAACTTGTAAATGCAAACGTGGTTGTAAGTTTCGCCAGGACGCAAAACAGTAGAAGGGAAGTTTGCGTGGTTTGGCGAGTCTGGATAGTGCTGAGTTTCAAGGCACAAAGCCGAACGACGAGCATACAATGCACCGCCTTTTCCTTTTTGAGTTCCGTTAAGGAAGTTGCCAGCATAGAATTGCATAGCTGGTTCGGTTGTGTAAACAGTCATAGTACGGCCGCTTTTGTCGTCAACAACTAAAGCAGCTTTACGTAGGCCGTCGGCATCTGTTTCGCCCGATAGTACCCAGTTGTGGTCGTAACCGCCACCAAGTTTAATTTGTTCGTGGTTAGCGTCAATGCCATCGCCAATTACCGAAAGTTTGCGTAGGTCGAATGGTGTGCCATCAACAGGCATAAGTTCACCAGTAGGAATTAGCGCGCTGTCAACTGGGGTAATGTTGTCGGCAAATATTTGGATTTTTTCGTCGCAAATTGTTGGATTACCTTCTCCTGAAAGATTGAAGAAAGAGTGGTGAGTTAGATTGCAAACTGTTGGTTTGTTGGTGGTTGCTGAGTAAATTAGTTTCAACGATCCGCAATCGCAAAGTGTGTAGGTTAGTTTCATTTTAAGTTCGCCAGGATAGCCCATTTCGCCATCGGCTGAAGTGTATGTAAACTCTATGGTTTTGTCGTCAATTTGGTTTGCGTCAAATGCTTTTGCGTAAAAACCTTGGGTGCCGCCATGTAGTGAGTTTGCATTTTCGTTTACTTCAACTTGATACTCTACGCCATCAAGTGTAAATTTTCCTTTGCCGATACGGTTGCCATAGCGGCCAATAGTTGCACCAAAGAAAGGTTCGCCTACGCCTTTTGCGTTGTCGCATGCAAGGTATTCGTCCAAAGTGCTGTAGCCAAGAACTACGTCGGCAAATTCTCCTTTTGCATCTGGTACATATAGGGTAACCAATTTTGCACCATGGTTAATCAACTGTGCTACCATACCAGTTTTTTCGTTTTTTAGGGTATAGAGCTTTACTACTTTGCCATCAACAGTGGCTTCTCCAAAGGCTTTAGGACAAAGACCTAGTTTTTCGTTTAATGCTGTCATTGTAATTGCATTTATTAAGTAATTAATTCAGTTATTTAGGTTTATGTGTTCTGTTTTGTGGTGGGCAGTTGCGTCGCACAAGTCAAAACGGGCATAACGCAATTGCGCTTTGCCGTTATAAACGGTAGTAAATGTAAATAATATCGCGATATGCGAGCAGAATATTGTTTTTGTATCAAAAATTTAGCGAATAAGTTTTGTGCTGAAGTAGATAACAAAAAAGCGCTCCAACAAATTTTGTTGGAGCGCTTCAACTTATGTGTTTAAGAGTTATTACTCTTTGTGGCCGTTGTGGTCAGGACGAGGTCCGTTGCTACGTTTAGGCTCAACGTAACCCTCTGGTTTTGGCAACAACACTTTGCGAGAAAGTTTCAACTTGCCAGCTTTGTCAATGTCGAGCAACTTAACGTCAATCTCGTCACCTTCTTTTAGCACGTCTTCAACTTTTTCAAGGCGGCGCCATTCAATTTCAGAGATGTGCAACAAACCTTCTTTTCCAGGAAGAATCTCAACAAATGCACCAAAAGTTACAATCGATTTGATTTTTCCGCGATATACTTCGCCAACTTCTGGAACAGCTACAATGCCTTTAATGCGGGCAATAGCTTTGTCAATTGACTCTTTGTTGTTTGCAACAACCTCAACTTTGCCCATGTTGTCAATTTCTTCAATTGAGATAATGGTACCAGTTGTAGCTTGAATTTCTTGAATAATTTTTCCACCGGGGCCTATTACTGCACCAATTGATTCTTTTGGAATGTTCAAGGTAACAATGCGAGGTGCGTGTGGTTTAAGGTCAGCACGAGGTTCGGCAATAGTTTCTTGAATTCTGTCAAGAATATACATACGGCCCTCGTGAGCTTGAGCAAGTGCATTTTCAAGAATCTCGTAGCTCAAACCATCAACTTTGATGTCCATTTGGCAAGCGGTCAAACCATCGCGAGTACCTGTGGTTTTGAAGTCCATGTCGCCAAGGTGATCCTCGTCGCCAAGAATATCGCTCAAAATTGCGTAGTTGGTTCCTTTGTTCTCTGAAATAAGCCCCATTGCGATACCTGAAACTGGTTTTTTGATTTTTACACCAGCGTCCATCAAAGCCAATGTGCCAGCGCAAACTGTTGCCATACTTGACGAACCATTTGACTCAAGAATATCAGATACAACACGAACTACGTATGGGTAGTCGTCAGGGACCATGGTTTTTAATGCGCGGCAAGCTAAGTTTCCGTGACCAATCTCGCGGCGGCCAACTCCACGTTGAGCTTTAGCCTCGCCTGTTGAGAATGGAGGGAAGTTATAGTGTAGCATAAAACGCTCGTTTCCTTTTATCAATGCCTCGTCAATCATTTTTTCGTCTTGTTTTGTACCAAGAGTAACGGTGCAAAGCGATTGGGTCTCGCCACGAGTAAAGATTGAAGATCCGTGAGGTCCAGGTAGGTAACCAACTTCTGACCAAATAGGACGAATCTCGTTGGTTTTGCGGCCGTCAAGACGTTTGCCCTCGTCAAGAATTGAACGGCGCATAGCCTCGCGCTCAACATCGTGATAGTAGCGGTCAATTAAAGCGCCTTTAAGTTCAAGTTCTTCTTCGCTAAACTGAGCTTTAAACTCGTCGCGTATTTGAGAGAACATAGCCTCGCGGTGATGTTTATCGGTGTCGCACGAAGTTGCTTGTGCATAAGCTTTTGCGTAGCACTCGTCGTGAACGCGTTGACGAAGTTCTTCGTCGTTGTCTTCGTGGCAATATTCGCGTTTAACGGTTTTGCCTGCAGTCTCCATCAATTCAATTTGAGCTTGGCATTGAACCTTAATAGCCTCGTGTGCTGCTTTTATAGCTTCAAGCATGTCGGCTTCTGATACCTCTTTCATTTCGCCCTCAACCATCATAATGTTGTCTAAGGTTGCGGCAACCATCAATTCGATGTCGGCTTTTTCAAGTTGCTCAAATGTTGGGTTAATAACCATTTGACCATCGATGCGAGCTACTCGAACTTCTGAAATTGGACCTTCAAATGGAATGTCGCTCACAGCCAAAGCTGCTGAAGCTGCCAAACCTGCAATGCTATCTGGCATGTCAATTCCGTCGGCCGAGTAAAGTGTTACGTTTACAAAAGTTTCGGCATGATAGTTTGAAGGGAATAGTGGACGCAATGCACGGTCAACCAAGCGTGCAATAAGAATCTCGTAGTCAGATGCACGACCTTCGCGACGAGTAAATCCGCCTGGGAATCGACCGTTTGATGCGAACTTTTCTTTGTATTCCACGGTCAACGGCATAAAGTCGGTGCCAGGAATTGCGTCTTTTGCTGAACAAACGGTGGCAAGTACCATTGTTTGTCCCATGGTTACCATAACGGCGCCATCGGCTTGTTTTGCCAACTTGCCTGTCTCAATTTTGATTACACGGCCGTCTGGTAGTGTAATCTCTTTGTTGACTACATTGCAACCATGTAGTTTCTTTTCGTTTACATTATCCATAAATTTCTGATTTACTGATTGTTGGTTTCCTCTTTTAGCCAACAATCTGATTTATAATTAGAGAAAATAATCGCCAAATGTATATATGCGCAAATAGCAGCCTAATGAGCTGCTATTTAAGATTTTATAAACAAAAAAAGGCAACTTAATGCCTCTTTTTGCTACTTTCTCAAGTTCAAAGCTTTAATAAGCTCGCGATACTTTTCAATGTCTTTGCTCTTCAAGTAAGCCAAAGCGTTGCGACGTTTACCTACCAATTGAAGTAGTGAGCGTTGTGTACCAACGTCTTTTTTGTTGGCTTTCATGTGCTCGGTAAGGTGGTTGATTCTGTAGGTGAACAATGCAATTTGTCCCTCTGTTGAACCAGTGTCTTTTGCGCTTTTGCCATAGGTAGCAAAAAACTCTTGTTTTTGTTCTGCTGTTAAATACATTACTTATTAGTATTAAATGTGTTAATATCTGCTTTTTTTACAAGCGACAAAAGTATATATTTTTTTGTTACTGCAAACAATTTTCGCCTTTGCCTTTTGTTCTTTTTGGTTGCGTTTTTAAAATCTGCATCGATGCTACATTTCGCCTATCAATACGTCGGCTGATTGGTTGCGATAAATCGCTATTTTTTCAGTGTATTTATTGCGTATAATATTTAGATTGTCAATGGGTAGTTCAATGTTCTCGCCGTGATTGTCAATTATTTCCTCAACGTATTTTAGTGTGTATTTGCTTGTGTCGGTTGATGGACAGTATCCTATTTCTTGTCGGCTTTCGTCAATCAACACTTCGTTAATTAGTTTGCATTGAGTTAGTTGCTGAATTAAGCTTAGTAGCAGTCGCTGGGGAATGTGGAGCATGCTTGACATTTGCTTGCAAGTTTGTGGTTGCTCGCCATTTTTGAATTGTTTAATTATGTGATTCAGCACAACAATTAGCATCACCTTGCGGCTTACAAGGCTCATGTTTTCGGTTTCGTGCTCATATTCATACATTTCAATGTTTTGGCTGGCAAACGATAGTTCGGCGCCAAATAACAATATTAGCCAACTTAATTGTAGCCACATTAACAATAGTGGAATGGCGGCAAAACTGCCGTAAATGGCGTTGTAGCGTGCGGCTCCAACTTGAAGTGTTATGTATGCCCATTCTGTTACCATAAAGGCTGTGCCTGCTATTATTCCTGCAATTAAACCTGGTAAAAACGATACTTTGGTGTTTGGTATGGCAATGTATATAAAGGTAAACAATACCCACATTATTACCATTGGCGATAGTTTAATAAGGTTTTGTAGTACAGGACTGGCTACTTTGGCAAGCGAGTAGTTGTTTATCATGTCGTTTACTGCCGAACTGAAATAAACGTTTAGTGCGCTTGAGGCTAACAACAATATTGGTACAATAATAAGAATGGCCAAATAGTCGGTTACTTTGCGTACAAGGGTGCGCTGCGTTTTTATTTGCCAAATGTCGTTTATTTGTTCTTCAATGTTCATTAGCATTTTTACAACTGCCCAAAATATAACACCAACACCAATAATGGCGGCAATGCCGTTGTGCATGTTGTCGAGCAGGTTGTGCGACACGTCAATAAGAACGTTCATTATGTCTTGTTGCTCCTTAAAGTTTTCGGTAATGGCATTTTGTAATACTTGTTCAAGGCCTAGTGCTTGTGCTATAAAAAATACCAAAGCTAACATTGGAACCAACGCAAAAACTGTTAGGTAGGTTAGTGCCGATGCTTTGGTTTGTACGTTGTTCTCAGTAAATCCTCTAACAGTTAGCATTACCACTCGCAGGTAATGAAACATTTTTTTGAATTTTGGAGATAGTGTGTCGAGATTGATGCTCCAAAGGTCGTGAAATAAAAATTTATGAGCCTGATTGATTAGCGATTTAATATCCATTGTGGTTTGTGCTTGTTGTTTTACATGGCGGCAAAAGTAGTTTTTATTCAATGTTGATGCCGTAATAATTGGCAAGAGTGCATAAACACTCCGTAAATGCATTACCACTTGCGTGAGGTTAACATTATTATATATGTGTAACTAACACTTAAAATCTCTGCGTATTTTTGTAAAAAAATAAAACAATGGAAAAGCCTTTGCAACTATCGGTAATTGTGGCTATTGATGCCAATAACGGAATTGGAAAAGATAATCAATTGTTGGCCAGCATTTCGGCCGACCTAAAACGCTTTAAAGCAATAACAAGTGGGCATACTGTTATAATGGGTCGCAATACATGGGAGTCGCTGCCTAAACGCCCGTTGCCAAATCGCCGAAATGTGGTTATAACTAGTCGAGAACTTGATGACGAAGGTGCTGAAGTTGTAGGCTCAGTGGAGGCTGCGCTTAATGTGACAGCAGCCGATGGCGAGGTGTTTGTTATGGGTGGCGCGTCGGTTTACAACCAAATGATGCCGTATGCCGATAAGTTGTACTTAACACTAATACACCGCGAGTTTGAAGCCGATGCTTTTTTCCCACAAATTGATTATTCGCAATGGCGCGAGGTAGAGCGAATTGATGTGGCAGATGATGAAAAAGTTGATTTTTCATACTCATTTGTAACGCTTGAAAGGGTAGAGTGAGTTGCGAAATTTATGAGTTGCCGTTGGTAATTTATCTCTAAAAACGGAGCTTTTTTGCCTAAAAATTATCGCTTGTAATGGATGGCTGAAAGACTTGATGCTTGTGCTAAATATCTGAATATGAGCTAAAAATTACTTGAATTATGAGGTTGTGAAATCTAATACAAATTTGTGTAACACAAACTTGTGTAACACAAACTTGTGTAATTGGGGAATATGTCATATTCTTGCAGTGTAAATAAACATCTATCATGCATTTAACAAGTAAGACAAGGCCATTTATGTATGGTGTGGCGATTGATGAAAATCATTTCATAGGTCGCCAAAAAGAGCAGTCGCGCTTGGCTGCTAACATGCGTGCTGGCATAAGTACTATTTTGATAGCGCCAAGAAGATATGGAAAGACATCGTTGGTTAACCGGGTTGCAAACGAAGTGTCAACTGACGAACTAATAGTAGTAAAGTTAGATGTCTTTGCATGCCGTGACGAATATGAATTCTACAACATGTTTGCCGAGGCGGTGCTTCATCAAACCTCGTCAAAATTTGAAGAGTGGCGCGAGAATGCAAGGTCGTTTATGGAGAGGTTGATGCCTAAAATATCATTTGCAACCGATGCTTTACAAGAGTATTCTGTAAGTCTGGGCATAACACCCAAGACACACAAACCCGAAGAGATTCTTGACTTGCCACAAATGATAGCAGAGAAAAAGAATTGTCGCATCGTGGTGTGTATCGACGAGTTTCAGCAAATAGGCGAAATGCCAGATTCCGTAAACATTCAAAAACGACTTAGGTCGGTGTGGCAAAATCAATCGTTGGTTTCATATTGCCTTTATGGTAGCAAAAAACATCTGATGACCACTTTGTTTCAAAGTCGTAGTCATCCTTTCTATAAATTTGGCGATACAATGTATCTTGATAGAATTGGTGAGGAAGATTGGTTGCCATATTTGAAAAGCCGCTATGAAGAACGTGGTTTGCAACTGCCTGATGATATGGCGCAAATTATTTGTCAAAAAGTGCAACTGCACCCATCGTATGTTCAGCAATTGGCTTGGATGACGATGCTAAATACCAACGATATTGTAACAATGGATACTATTGGTTGCGCATTGAGTGATTTACTCAACGACAACGATGCGCTTTACTCTCAACAAACTGAGAGTTTGACTAAGTATCAAGTCAATTTCCTACGAGCATTGCTAGCAGGAGTTGAAGGCGGTTATGGAACAACCAAAACGCGCGACGAGTATGATTTGGGTACAGCATCAAATATTGCGCGAATTAAAACAGCCCTTACCGAGAAAGAATTAATTGAATCGGATGGTAAACGTTGCTTTATAGCTGATCCTGTGTTGCAATTGTGGCTAAAGAAACGACTTTAGGTTTGGAAAAGGTTGAGTGTTATTGTATAAAAGCTATCAAAGTGTACTCAATTTTCAAGGAGGAGCAAAAAATACCACAAAGACTCTACAAATACCAGTGGGACCACATTCACAACCCCGAAGCAGTGCTATTTTACTTGGCGAATAGTTATGTAAAATTTTCATTGCAATAGATCCATTTTTCCCGTTCTTAAAATGTGGAAAACCTATCTTGGTAGCCCCGCTTTCTTTTCTTACATTCGCGCAACTATTTCGAAACCATAATTTTTAAAACACATCTGAATGGTTACCTTCTTTAAAACACCTGAAAATAAGGTTATTGCAGTCAAGACAAACGATGCAATCTCGGCTGCCGACATTGAGAAGCTGAACTGGCTTTTCGGGAAATCAGAATGCTTAGGACAAAATGCACCAAGCGGATCTTATGTAGGTCCTCGCAAGGAGATGATTACCCCTTGGAGTACCAACGCTGTTGAAATTACCCAAAACATGGGCATCAGTGGCATTATCCGCATTGAGGAGTTTGAGGCCCAAAGCGCTGACAAAAAGCACTTCGACCCTATGTTGAAGTCGTTCTACAATAGCCTTGATCAAAACATATTCACCGTTGACATTAAGCCTCAGCCTATTGTTCATATCGACGACATTGCCGCTTACAACAAAAAGGAAGGTTTGGCTCTAAAGGAAGAGGAAATTAACTACTTGGAAAGCCTTGCCAAGAAACTTGGTCGTCCTCTTACCGATAGCGAGGTATTTGGCTTTTCGCAAGTGAACTCAGAGCACTGCCGCCACAAAATTTTCAACGGTCAATTCATTATTGATGGCGAAGAAAAACCTGATACACTATTTAAGCTTATCAAAAAAACTACCACATCAAATCCAAACAATGTGGTATCGGCATACAAAGACAACTGCGCATTTATGCAAGGTCATGAGCTTGAGCAATTTGCTCCAGCTAATCAAGAACAATCAGATTTCTTTGAGGTTACTGACTACGAGTCGGTTTACTCACTAAAGGCCGAAACCCACAACTTCCCAACCACAGTTGAGCCTTTCAACGGTGCAGCTACTGGTTCAGGTGGCGAAATTCGCGACCGTATGGGTGGAGGAAAAGGTAGTATGCCAATTGCAGGAACCGCTGTTTATATGGCATCGTATCCACGCTTAGATGGCGGCCGCTCGTGGGAAAAAGCAACCGAGCCTCGTCCTTGGTTGTATCAAACTCCAGAGCAAATTCTTATTAAGGCATCAAACGGTGCTAGCGACTTTGGTAACAAGTTTGGTCAACCACTTATTTGTGGTAGCTTGCTTACAATGGAGCACTTTGAGAATTACAAGAAATTTGGTTTCGATAAAGTGATTATGATGGCGGGTGGCGTTGGCTATGCAAAAAAGAAGGATTGCATCAAGGCCGACCCAGAACCAGGCGACAAGGTTGTAATTCTTGGTGGCGACAACTACCGCATCGGTATGGGTGGTGGCGCTGTATCGTCGGTGGCTACTGGCGAGTACAACAACTCAATTGAGCTTAACGCTGTTCAACGTTCAAACCCTGAAATGCAACGCCGCGTGTACAATGCCATTCGTGCATTGAGCGAACAAACCGATAACCCAATCATCTCAATTCACGACCACGGCGCAGGCGGTCACCTTAACTGCTTGTCGGAGTTGGTTGAAGCAACTGGTGGTGTTATCGATATTCGCAAGTTGCCTATTGGTGACCCAACACTATCGGCTAAAGAGATTGTGGGCAACGAGAGCCAAGAACGTATGGGTCTTGTGCTTAAAGATCAAGACATTGAACATTTGAAAAAAATTGCCGACCGCGAGCGTGCTCCAATGTACGTAGTGGGCGAGGCTACTGGTGATATGCAATTCCGCTTTGTTGACAAACAAGCATCGGAAAACCCAATCGACCTTCAGCTTGCCGACATGTTTGGTAATCCTCCTCGTACCATAATGAAAGACAGTACTGTAGCTGAAAACTATAGCGAACTAAAATATGATTCAGCAAAAGTGGCTGAATATCTTGAACAAGTGCTTCAACTTGAATCGGTTGCCTGCAAAGACTGGTTAACCAACAAAGTTGACCGCTCGGTAACTGGTAAGGTTGCTACCCAACAATGCGCTGGCTACCTACACTTGCCACTTAACGACTGCGGTGTAGTTGCACTTGACTATCAAGGTAAATATGGTGTAGCAACATCAGTTGGCCACGCACCAGTTTGCGCTATGATTGATCCAGCTAAAGGCTCGCGCATAGCAGTGGCCGAATCGTTGACCAACATTGTTTGGGCTCCAATTCAAGATAAACTAAAAGGCGTATCGTTGAGCGCCAACTGGATGTGGCCCTGCTTTAATCCTGGCGAAGATGCTCGTTTGTACAAGGCTGTTGAGGCATTGAGCCAATTCTGCATCAAGTTGGGCATCAACGTTCCAACTGGTAAGGATTCATTGTCAATGACTCAGAAATATCCTAACGGCGACAAAGTGCTATCACCAGGAACTGTAATAGTATCGGCAGCTGGCGAGGTTACAAATATTCGTAAAACAGTATCGCCTGTTTTGCATAACGTTAAGTCGCAGTTGCTTTACATCGACATGTCGAAAGATGCCCTTAAACTAGGAGGCTCGGCATTTGCACAAGTAATAAATGGTGTTGGTACCGATTGCCCAGATATTACAGATGTTGACTACTTTGCAAAGGCATTCAATACCGTTCAGTCGCTTATTGAAGAAGGTCTAGTGATTGCAGGTCACGACGTTTCGGCTGGTGGTTTGGTTACAACATTGCTTGAAATGGCGTTCTCGAACGACGAGGTGGGCATCAACGCAAACCTTGAATCGTTTGGCGAAAAAGATGCTGCAAAACTTTTGTTTGCCGAAAATCCAGCACTTGTACTTCAAGTTGCCGACGATAGTAAAGTCGCATCAATGCTTTCGGCCTCAGACATCGAGTTCAAAACCATTGGTACACTAGGCACTAAAGGACAACTTAACATTGCTACCGGTAGCAACAACTACTCATTTGATATTAAGAAGTTGCGCGATGTTTGGTTCAAAACTTCGTATTTGCTCGATTGCAACCAAACACAAAACGGTTTGGCTCTTGAACGTTTCAATAACTACAAGAACCACACTCACAAGTTTAACTTCAACAACTTCGATGGTTCAGCAAAATCGCTTGGCATCGACCTTAAACGTCGCACAAAAAGTGGCGTAAAGGCTGCTATTATTCGCGAAAAAGGTAACCAATGCGACCGCGAAGTTGCTTACATGCTTTACACCGCAGGATTCGATGTTAAAGACGTGCACATGACCGACCTTGTAAGTGGCCGCGAGAATCTTGAAGACGTGAACATGATTGTGTTTGTTGGTGGATTCTCAAACTCCGATGTCCTTGGCTCAGCAAAAGGATGGGCAGGCGCATTCTTGTTTAGCGAAAAGGCAAAGAAAGCACTTGACAACTTCTACGCTCGTCCCGACACTTTGAGTATGGGTATCTGCAACGGCTGTCAGGTTATGGTTGAACTTGGTCTTATCAACATGAATCACGACGAAAAACCTCGCATGTTGCACAACAACTCGCACAAATTTGAGTCAGGCTTTGTTGATGTTGTGATTGAGAAAAACAACAGCGTATTCTTTAAGAATATGGAAGGTATGCGACTTGGTGTTTGGGTTGCTCACGGTGAGGGTAAATTCAGTTTCCCTTACGGCGAGGACAAATACAATATCCCAGTTAAGTACGCTTACGGCACCTACCCAGCCAATCCTAACGGCTCAGCATTCAATGCTGCAGGCATCTGCTCCGACAATGGACGTCACTTGGCAATGATGCCACACCCTGAGCGCGCATTGTTCCCATGGCAATGGCCACACTACATTGATGGTCGCGAAATGGAAGATCTTTCACCTTGGGCGTTGGCAATGCGTAACGCATTTGAGTGGGTTAAGGCAAATAAAAAATAGATTATAAATTGAAAAAAGGTCGGAGCGAAAGTTTCGACCTTTTTTGTTTGTGCTTGATGAAGGTTCAGTAGAATTGATTTTGTTGTAACTTGCGGACCGCAAAAACAAGAACAAGAAATGTGGATTTTTAGCAAAAAATATACTCCTCGATGGATAGTATTACTCATCGATATATCTATTTCAATAGTATCTATAATGCTGGCATACTTGCTGCGTTTTGATTTTGAAATACCTAAAGTTGAAGTTGTAAAGAGCCTTAATGAGATAGTTATGCTTGTGGTAGGCTTGCGTACACTATCGTTTCTTGTGGCGCGTACATTTTCAGGCATAGTTCGTTACACAGGATTGCAAGACGTTCAACGCATTGTGATTACATTGTTTAGTGGCACCATGTGTTTTGTTGCTATCAATTTAGTGCGTTTGTGGGGTTTTGGTAAGGCATTCTTTATTCCAATGTCGATTGTGGTGATGGAGTTTATGTTTACCCTCATTTTTATGCTCGGATTGCGTTGGGTTGTAAAAATGTTTTTGGTTGACTTGCTAGTAGGGCGAGGAAAAATGAAGAATGTTGTGATTTATGGCACAAACGATGCAGCACTTTCGGCCAAACATGCAATTGAGAGCGATCGCAGTGAACATTATCGTGTTGTTGCTTTTGTTGATAACATCAGCAAAAAGTCAGATAAACAGATAAACAACGTGCCAATATATCCCATTAGCCAAATAGAAAAGGTAATAGGCGACGAGGAAATTGATTATGTGCTTTTGGCTCAATCATTTACTTCAACCGAAGAAAAACAACGAATAATTGACTATTGCTTAAGCAAAGGTGTAACCATACAAAATGTGCCTAAAGTTGACAAATGGATTAACGGTGAGTTGAGCTCAAAACAAATACGACGCATAAAAATTGAGGATTTGCTTGAGCGCGATCCTATTCAACTCGATTATGATCGTATCCAAGCACAAGTGAAGGGTAAAGTGGTTATGGTTACAGGTGCAGCAGGGTCGATAGGCAGCGAAATGGTGCGCCAACTTATAAAGTTTGAACCTCAAAAGATTGTGTTGTTCGATCAGGCAGAAACACCAATGTATGAAATTGAAACCGAAATTGCCGATGCCAATCTTCATAGCAATATCAAGATTGTTATGGGCGACATAACCGACCAGGTTAGAGTTGAAAAAACAATATCGGAACATTTGCCAGAAATAATCTATCACGCGGCAGCATATAAACACGTTCCAATGATGGAAAACAATCCTATTGAGGCAGTGCGCAACAATGTGTTTGGAACAAAACTGCTGGCCGATATGGCTATTAAATATGGAGTTAAACGATTTGTGATGGTTTCAACCGATAAGGCAGTGAATCCAACAAACGTAATGGGATGCTCAAAACGCATCTGTGAAATATACACCCAATCGTTAAATGCTACGTCTGAAACAAAATTCATTACCACACGATTTGGTAATGTTTTGGGCTCAAACGGCTCGGTAATACCACGTTTCAAAAAACAAATTGAAGATGGAGGTCCTATAACTGTTACCCATCCAAATATTACCCGTTTCTTTATGACTATACCAGAGGCTTGTCAGTTGGTATTGGAAGCTGGTGCATCGGCTCGAGGTGGGGAAATATTTATTTTTGATATGGGCAAGTCGGTTAAAATTGCCGATTTGGCCGCCAAAATGGTAAAACTATCGGGACTGCAATTGGGTAAGGATATTCAAATTGTGTACACAGGATTACGTCCTGGAGAAAAACTATATGAGGAACTATTAGCCGACAAAGAGAACACAATACCAACACCGCATCCGCAAATTATGGTTGCCAAAGTGCGCGAATACGACCATAAGGTGGCAGAAGAACAAATTGAAAAATTCCGTGAACCTATAGCAGCACAGGATCATTTTCAAGTTGTGGCGCAAATGAAGGCAATGGTGCCAGAATTCCAAAGCAAGAACTCAATATACGAGGCACTAGACCGAAAGTGATAATTTAAAATGATTTATTGGAAACCGCGAGTCGATAAATGGCTTGCAGTTTTTTTTATCATTAAAACCGCCATTTTAGAAGAGTGACAAAAGAAATTATATTTTCATGATAATGTTCGAGATGCGGAAAAATATGTATGAATATTATTTTTGGCCTTATAGTGAGTCGTCTCTGGGTATATAAAGCTATATAGGTCGTATATAGAGCATCTTTGTTGCTTTCAATTTTTTTGTGGTAAGTGAAACAGAAGAGAAAAGAAGTTCTATAATCAAACTTGAAAAGTCATTTGATTTTGCAGTATAAGATTCGGGAAACTTCTCGGGTATAAAATATTTGCAAGCGTTGCTTTTTTGTTTAACTTTGCCGCCAGTCGGGAAGAAATTTGCAGGGGACAATAAGTCCCCTGTTTTATTACAAACAAGTGCCATGATAGATAAATCACAAATAGAACAACTAGTATCGCAAAGAATTGCAGACACCGATTTGTTTTTGGTTGAAGTAAAAGTTGATACCCAAAACAACATAGTTGTTAGTCTTGACTCTCCACAGGGAGTTGATGTTGAAACTTGCGTGTTTATAACAAAATTTATTGAAGAAAACGTTGATCGCGAGGTTGAAGACTATTCGCTTGAAGTAACATCGCCAGGCATAGGACAACCACTAAAAGTGTTGCAACAATACACTAAAGTGATTGATAAAACAGTTGAGGTTCTGTTTTTAGATGGCAAAAAAATAGGAGGAATACTCAAAGATGCCAATGAACAAGGAATCTTGCTGGAGTTTGTAGCAAAAGAAAAACCGGAAGGCGCAAAACGACCTAAACTAGTTACTAAAACCGAGCCGTTTGCATTCTCAGAAATAAAATCAGTAATTGAAACCATTATATTTTAGTGTCAAAATGGAAAAACTAAATCTTATCGAGTCGTTCTCTGAACTGAAAGAAGAAAAAAACATCGACCGTCCTACAATGATGAAAGTTATTGAGGAGGTTTTCAGAAGTACATTGGTAAAAACCTATGGAACCGACGAGAACTACGACATTATTATTAACGACCATCGTTGCGATTTCGAAATATGGCGTCGCCGTCAAGTTGTAAAAGATGGCGAGGTTGTTGATTCAAACCTTCAAATCTCGTTGAGCGATGCAAAGAAAATTGAAGACGACTACGAGGTGGGCGAGGAAGTGACAGAAGCTGTGCCTTTTACCGAATTTAGCCGCCGCGATATCTTGTCGTTAGGTCAAAATTTGCGTAACCGCATTCTTGAACTTGAAAAGGACCACGTGTATGCTAAATATAAAGACCGCGTAGGTACAATAGTTTCGGCTGAGGTTTATCAAACATTTAAGCGCGAAGTGCTTCTTCGCGACGACGAAGGTAAAGACCTTGTATTGCCAAAGGCTGATCAAATTCCTGGCGACTTTTTCAAAAAAGGCGATAATGTTCGTGCAGTAGTTGATCGAGTTGATATGAATAACTCAACACCAACAATTTATCTATCGCGTACTAGCCCAAAATTCCTTGAATGCTTGTTTGAACAAGAAATTCCAGAAATAAAAGACGGCTTGATAACAATTAAAAATATTAAGCGTATTCCTGGCGAACGTGCAAAAGTTGCAGTTGAAACTTACGACGACCGTGTTGATCCAGTAGGCGCTTGCGTTGGTATGAAAGGTGCTCGCATCCACGGAATTGTTCGCGAACTTCGTAACGAAAACATCGACGTTATTAACTATACAAACAACGCCGAAGTGTTTATTACTCGCGCATTGAGCCCAGCAAGAGTTTCAAAAATTGATCTTGATAAAGAAAATAAACATGCAAATGTTACACTTCAAGCCGATCAAGTGTCGCTTGCTATTGGTAAAGGTGGTAACAATATTCGTTTGGCAAGTATGCTAACTGGCTATGAAATTGATGTTTATCGCGATAATGGCAACGACAATTCAGAGATGAACGACGTTGATCTTGAAGAATTTGCAGACGAAATCGATGGATGGGTTATTGATGCTATTAAGGCAATTGGTTGCGATACCGCACTAAGCGTGCTCGAAATTCCAATTCCTGACCTTGTTCGCCGTACCGACCTTGAAGAAGAAACAATCAAAGAGGTTGTTAAAATTCTTAAAGAGGAACTTGAGGACTAATACTAACTAAAACTTTTTCAGCAAATGTCAGAAACCAATAATTCAATACGTCTAAACAAAGCTGCTACTCAACTTGGTGTAGGAATCAATACTCTTATTGATTTTCTTACCAAGAAAAAGCTTGTTGCAGACGCAAATCCAAACATAAAGATAGACGACGAGACTTATAATATTTTACAGAAAGAGTTCAGCTCTGACCAAAAAGTGAGAGAACAATCAACAAAAGTCGATTTGTCGCACACCAAAAAAGAGTCGATTTCTGCTGAAAAAGAGATTGAAGAGCCTGCTCCTATACCTGAAACTAAACAAGAAACAAGAGTAGAGGCAAAACCTACTGTTGAGAAAACAAAGGTTGAGCAATTGAAAGGTCCAAAAGTGCTTGGTTCAATCGATTTGAATAAAGGTAAAAAGAAACCTCAGCCAAAGCCAGAACCAAAGGTTGAGGACAAGAAACCTATGGTTGTCAAACCAACGCCTAAACCTGTGGTTACTAAATCAGCGCCAGTTGAAAATTCGCCAAAAGTTGAACCAAAACCAATTGAACATCTTGAAACTAAGGTTGAGCAACTTGAGGGTGTTAAAGTACTTGGTACAATTGATTTGAACCAAATAAACACCAAAACTCGTCCCGATAAAAAAACTAATAAAGAAAAACTTGAGGAGCGCCAAAATCGTGAGGCTCAACGTCAAGCAAATAAAGTGCAAAAACAAAAACCAGTTGCTAAAGAACAAATTGAGCAACCTGATTTTATTGAAACACAAAAAGTTCGCCTTCAAGGGCCTAATGTAGTAGGTCGCATCGATTTGCCTCAAGATCGTAAGGGCACTCCTAGTCCCGACGATACCAAGAAGAAAAAACGTAAACGCATATCAAAAGATAGAATAAACATTAATGCTCCAATTCAACAAGATGGAGGTGAGCGTGAAGGTGGAAAGCGTCAAGGTAAAAAATCTTCATATAATAAAGGTGGAAACAACTTTACACGTAAGGAGATTAATGAAGAGGATGTATCAAAACAAATTAAAGATACTCTTGCACGTTTAACTGCACCAAAAGGCAAGAATAAAGGCGCAGTTCACCGTCGCGAAAAACGTGAAGACGTTAAGCAACGAGCTCAAGAGGAGCAAGAACGTCAGGATGCAGAAAAAATGATTCTGAAAGTAACCGAGTTCGTGTCTGTTAACGAATTGGCAACTATGATGAAAGTTGCGGTTACCGAGGTTATTTCAACATGCATGAACCTTGGCTTGTTTGTGGCAATTAACCAACGTCTTGATGCAGAAACAATGGCGCTTGTTGCCGACGAGTTTGGCTACAAAATGGAGTTTGTAAGTGCCGATGTGCTTGAAGCAATTGCTGAAGAAGCCGATTCGGAAGAAGATTTGCAACCTCGTTCGCCAATTGTTACTGTAATGGGTCACGTTGACCACGGTAAAACATCGTTGCTCGACTATATTCGTAAAGCAAATGTTATTGCAGGCGAGGCTGGCGGTATTACACAGCATATTGGTGCATATAGCGTTAAATTGCCTGACGGACAAAAAATTACATTCCTTGATACTCCGGGGCACGAGGCTTTCTCGGCTATGCGTGCTCGTGGTGCTCAAATTACCGATATTGTGATTGTTGTGGTGGCTGCCGACGACGACATTATGCCACAAACAAAAGAGGCAATTAGTCACGCTCAAGCTGCAGGTGTTCCAATTGTGTTTGCTATCAATAAAATAGATAAACCAGGAGCTAATCCTGAAAAAATTAAAGAGGGTTTGGCTAATATGAACCTTTTGGTTGAAGATTGGGGCGGTAAATATCAATCGCAAGACATCTCGGCTAAAAAAGGTATCAATGTTGAGGAGTTGCTTGAAAAAGTGCTTCTTGAGGCCGAAATGCTTAACCTTCGTGCCAATCCAAACAAAAAAGCTATTGGTACTGTTATTGAGTCAACTTTGGATAAAGGACGTGGATACCTTACTACAGTTCTTGTGCAAAATGGTACACTTAAAGTTGGTGATGCAATTTTGGCAGGAAACTACACAGGACGCGTAAAGGCTATGTTTAACGAACGTAGTGGCAAAATAAACACCGCAGGACCAGCAACTCCTGTTCAAATTCTTGGTCTTGACGGCGCTCCACAGGCTGGCGATAAGTTTAATGTGATGGATAGTGAGAAAGAGGCTCGCAACGTGGCTAACCGTCGTTTGCAATTGCAACGCGAGCAAAGTTTGCGTACTCAAACCCACATGACTCTTGCCGAAATTGGTCGTCGCAAGGCTATGGGAAGTTTCCACGAATTGAACATTATGGTTAAAGCCGACGTTGATGGTTCTTCAGAGGCTCTTTCTGATTCGTTGATAAAACTTTCAACTCCAGAGGTTCAGGTTAACGTTATCTATAAGGCAGTTGGTCAGATTTCAGAAAGTGATGTAAACTTGGCTTCGGCTTCAGATGCGATTATTGTTGGCTTTAATGTTCGTCCATCGGCCGATGCTCGCAAAGCTGCTGAAAAAGAGGGCGTTGACATTCATATGTACTCGGTAATTTACGATGCTATTGACGAGGTGAAATCTGCAATGGAAGGTATGTTGTCGCCTGAGGTTAAAGAGGAGATTACCGGTTCGGTTGAGGTTCGCGATACTTTCAAAATTTCGGGAGTTGGAACAATTGCTGGTGGTTTTGTTACCGATGGTAAAATTAAACGCACATCAAAAGTTCGTGTTATTCGTAACGGAGTGGTTGTTTATACTGGAGCGCTTGGTTCGCTTAAACGATACAAAGACGATGCAAAAGATGTTACTGCAGGTCTTGAGTGCGGATTCAGTATTGAGCGTTACAACGATATTCAAGTTGGCGACGTTGTTGAGGCATTTGATGAGTTTGAGGTTAAACGTAAACTTGAATAATATTTTAATTCAGCAAAAAAGGGGCTGTCCACTTGGACAGCCTTTTTTGTAAATAATTGATAAACAATGAAAAAACTATTTGCTTATATATTTCTTTTGTTTGCTTTGGTATCATGCAACACTTCGCGCTTTGCATATTTTGCAAGCGATGGCTTTATTCAAGGCACTACATATCATATTGTATATGAGTATAATGCTGATTTGAGCTCCGAAATAAATTACCAGCTTCATAAATTTGACACATCGCTAAGCGCGTATATTCCCCAATCAACAATAAGTAAGGTGAACAATAACCAAATTGTAACATCTACTGATACTTTGTTTTTACGTTGCTTATGCCGTTCTCTTGAAATTTCAGAATTGACCAAAGGCGCATTTGATATAACAGTTAGCCCAATTGTAAATGTGTGGGGATTTGGCTTTAGCAAACGGCAGGCAGTATCGCAACAAATGATTGATAGCCTTAAACAGTTTATTGGCTACAAAAAAATACGCATAAGTGGCGATAGCGTGATTAAAGATATACCGCAACTGCAACTTAATGCTAATGCTATTGCGCAAGGATTGTCGTGCGATTACATAGCCGAATTATTCCAACGGAAGGGCATTGATAATTATATGGTAGAGATTGGCGGCGAAGTAATAGCACGTGGAGTTAACTCGCGTGGCATGCCATGGCGCATTGGCATCGATAAACCAATTGATGATAGCACAGCATCGCACCGAGAGTTGCAAGAAATTGTGGCGCTTAATGGTCGAAGCCTTTGTACTTCAGGTAATTATCGAAAGTTTTATGTTGAAGATGGCGTAAAATATTCGCACACAATTAATCCCAAGACAGGCTATCCAGCAAAAAATAAACTGTTGAGTGCATCAATAATGGGAACCGATTGTATGTCGGCCGATGCAATTGCAACATCGTGTATGGTGTTGGGCGAGGAGGCTGCGGTTGAGTTGTGCGATTCGTTGCCTGAAATAGAATACTATTTTATTTATACTGATGATGATGGCGAACTACAGACAAAAATGTCGGCCGGGTTTGCTGATGCACTAATCAAATAACGAGAGAGCAAGTTAATTGACTTATGTTGTTGCTTTTTCACATAAGCCCCAATTAAACAGGTGCTATTCTTGCTTTCCTTTTTCTTTTAGGTAGCAACTACGGCAAAGAGGTTCGTAAAGGTCGGTTTCGCCCAAAAGAACAAGTCGGTCAGTGTTGGTTAACCGGTGCGAGTATTGAGCAAGGTTGCCGCATTTAACGCAAATGGCATGCACTTTGGTAACTTCTTCGGCTACGGCCATTAGTTTGGGCATTGGGCCAAAAGGCTCGCCTTTGTAATCCATGTCCAAGCCGGCAACAATAACACGAATGCCTCTGTCAGCTAGTTGGTTGCATACTTCGTAAAGCGACTCGTCAAGAAATTGAGCTTCGTCTATTCCAACTACATCAACATCGGTGGCAAGTAGTAAAATATTGCGCGGACTATCAATCGGAGTAGATCTGATTGAATTATCGTCGTGCGACACAACATCAACCTCTGAATAGCGCACATCAATTGCAGGTTTGAAAATTTCAACCTTTTGTTTTGCAAATTGGGCACGTTTTAATCGGCGGATTAGTTCCTCAGTTTTACCCGAAAACATCGACCCGCAAATTACCTCAATACAACCGCGGCGCTCAAGCCTATTACCTTCTGAAAACATATAAACTAAAAAAAGCAAGCGTTGTGCGTTTTGCCTACATTGATTACTTTTGGCAAAATAAACATAAAGCCGACAATGCAAGCGCAAAATCTTATTAAAATAATAAAGGCTGAAGCTACCGTGCTAACTGCCTTAATTGATAATCTTCCAGATGACGGACAAATTCAGCAATTTGAAGTGGATATGCTGATTGGTAAAATACAGTCGTTGAACAACATAGCATCGCATTTGCAAGCTGCCTCAGAGCCGCAACCAGTGCAAGTTAAAACACCTGTTGTTGAACCCGTTAAACAATTGGAACCAGAAGTAAAAGTTGCTGAACCAAAGCAAGTTGAGCAAAACATTGTTGTAGAACCAGTGGCTGAAAAAGTTGTGGAGGAAGAAAAACCTACTGTTGCTACAATAATTGAAGACAATATAGACGAGGTTGAAGTTTCTACTTCCGAATTTGATTTAGTTGATGTTGAGACTGAACAAGTTGTTGAAAAAGAGGAAGCGCCAACGTTGCAACCGCAGCCAGTTGAAAAAACGGCAGCAGTAATTGAATCTACAAATGTTGCAAATACTGTCGATTCGGCAGTTAAGACCGAGACAAAACCAACATCGACATTGGCAGATGCATATTTGAAAAATGCACGCTCGGTTAACGATGTTTTGGCAGGAATAGAAAAACGCCGCAGTTTAGCTTCTCAGTTTTCGCGTCGTCCAATAACTAATTTACGTCAAAGTATAGCAATAAACGACCGCATTCGTTTTATAAACCAATTGTTTGGTCGCGACAACATACTGTATCAGCAAACACTTGATAATATTGAAAAATCGGCCAATATTGACGACGCTCTAAAGATGCTTTTTAGTCAATTTAATTGGAACCAAGAAGAAGAAACTGTTGCCGATTTTCTTGAATTGGTTTATCTCCGTTTTTCAAAATAATCGTATATGGGAAAACTCTATTTGGTGCCTACACCAATTGGTAACCTTGAGGACATAACGCTAAGAGCCCTACGGTTGCTTAAAGAGGCCGATTTTATTATGGCCGAAGATACCCGCACAACAAGTTTTTTGCTGTCGCATTACGAAATAAAGAACCATCTAATACCTTTTCATAAATTTAACGAGCATCAGCACGTTGAAGGCTATGTTCAACGAATAAAAGAGAGCGAAACTGCCGTTTTAGTTAGTGACGCAGGTACTCCAGGTATTTCAGATCCCGGTTATTTGCTAGTGCGCCATTGCCTTGATAACGATGTAGAGGTAGAATGTTTGCCTGGTGCAACTGCAGTTATTCCTGCTGTGGTAAATAGTGGTTTTGCAAACGATCGCTTTTGCTTTGAAGGCTTTTTGCCACAAAAGAAAGGTCGTCAAAAAAGACTAGATAACGTAAAAGACGAAACAAGAACAATGGTGTTTTATGAATCACCATTTCGTTTGGTAAAGACTCTTGAACAATTTGCTGAGACCTTTGGCGCCGAAAGGCTTGTGTGCGTTAGCCGTGAATTGACAAAAATGCACGAGGAAAATTTTAGAGGAACAATGACCGACGCCATTGAGCACTTTAAATCAAAAACAGTAAAGGGCGAAATAGTGATTGTGGTTAATGGTGCCGATGATTGATATTAAGTATCAGATATTTGCATTTATTTTTTGAAAAATATCAAAAAAAATAAGATTTTTGCGAATTGTAACAAAAACGTATTCTAATGAATAAATTCATTTCGATTATCTGCACATTGTGCTTTGCTATGTTGTTGTCGTTCAGTGTATCAGCACAAACAATAAAGGGAAATGGAAAACTAAAAACCGATGTTAAGGTTTTATCTGGTTTTAATAAAGTTGTTGCGCAAGGCAACTTTGAATTATACCTTTCTCAAGAAGAAGGTGAATGCGTAAAAATTGAGGCAGACGAAAATCTTATTGACCTTTTTCAAACATCGGTAGTAAACGGATCGTTGTTTATTATCCTTTCAGCCGACATTAAAAAAACTTCTAAAATAACAGTAACAGTTGCTTTTCGCGATTTAGACGAGGTTACATTACTTAACCAAGTGTCGCTAAAAACAAGCAAGGTTTTAAATTTTGACGACCTAATTCTTACATGCGCCGATCAGTCGCGTGCAGACATTGAGGTTATGGCTTCAAATTTTGTAACAAACTTTGTAGATGGTAGTTACGCTGCCATTAAAGGTTATTCTGAAAAACTTACTGTTAATGCAGGTGACGAGTCGGAAATACTTTTGTTTGATCTTCAAACTGATGAATGTATAGTTAATGCGTCAGGATATTCGGAGGTGTCAGTTAACGCCAAAAAAACTATTCAACCTCGTGTTAGTGGACATTCAAGTCTCTATTACATGGGCGATGCAAAGGTTAAGAATCGCCAATTTTCAAGCTCTGGTTTTATTGTGAAACGTAAGGTTGGAGCTTCCAAAAAGTAGTTGCAATAGTTTCGATGATATAAAAAAGGGCTGTCCTTTTGGACGGCCCTTTTTGTTATTGGTTAAGTATATTGTGCTATTCGCCAAACTGGTCGCGTTTGCTACCTTCGTAGATGCTGAATTTACGGAAAGTACATTCAAGAGGCCCATTGAATAGTTTTATTTTTCTTTCGGGGTGAAGTCCCATATATTTCATGCACTCGGGATTGCTTCCAATAATCCAAGCAACACTGCCTAAGTAGTCAATTTTTAGTTTGTCGCTCATCTTGCGGTAAAAAATCTCCATGTCGCCAGGTTGAAGACGTTCTCCGTAAGGAGGATTAGTTACTACAGTAAGAGCCGATTTTGGTCGAGTGTCGAAAAAGTTGCAAACATGAACATCGACATGCTTTGATAAAAAGGCAGCACGAATGTTGTCTTTTGCAATGCGAACTGCTACTGGCGAAATGTCGCTGCCATAAATTTTGTATTTGAATTCGGGAACATCAATATCCTCTTCGGTAATTTGCTCAAAAAGATCAGCGTCAAAGTCGTTCCATTTTTCAAAAGCAAATTGCGAGCGGTATGAGCCTGGTGCAATTCCGTAAGCCATCATTGCCGCCTCAATTAATATGGTACCCGATCCACACATAGGGTCCATTAGGTCCGATTGGCAATTCCATCCAGAAAGCATTAACATTCCAGCTGCAAGTACTTCGTTTATTGGCGCTTTGCCTCCGCTTTGTCGGTATCCGCGTTTAAAAAGAGGGTCGCCCGAACTGTTGAGCAACACAGTTACGTGCTTTTCCGAAACGTGAACATCAATAGCTAAAGTTGGATTCATGGTGTCAACGTTGGGGCGTTTGTTTGTGCGACGGCGAAATTGGTCAACAATAGCATCTTTAGTTTTTAATGCTACATATTTTGAGTGGGTAAAAATCTTTGAATATGTTACTGCCGAAACCGATAGTGTGTCGTCAACTTTCATGTAGTTGGCCCAATTTATGGTTCCAATTCCTTTATAAAGTTCATCTTCGTTTGAAGCGTCAAACTCGGCAATAGGTTTCAAAATGCACAAGGCAGTGCGCAATCGGTAGTTGGCACGGTACATCATAGCATTGTCGCCACTAAACGAAACGGCTCGGTTTAGTTTTTTTACATTCTTTGCACCAAGTTCGTTTAGCTCTTTTGCCAGCACGTCTTCTAATCCGGCAAATGTTTTGGCAATAAGTTGCAGACTATTGCCTGCGTTGTTTTGTTTTTTCATTATGAATTAATTTTTCGGGGACAAAAATAACTAAAATGCCCAACAATAAAGGCTTTGGCACATTGCTTGTTGGGTGGATTTTAAGGCTATTTGAGTATTTTAGCCAACTCAATCAAAAACGCGATAAGTTATTTGTTTTTGTTTTTAGATTGTTAGATAACGAAATGTAAATCAATAAGATATGCAAAACGAAAAGAAAACCATTACTCCTCTTTCAGAGTTGGGCGAATTTGGCCTGATAAAACGATTGACTAAACCATTTGAGTGCAAAAACTCGTCAACAATTAAAGGAGTGGGCGATGATTGCGCAATTATTACTAGCGAAGGAAAACAACTTGTGGTAACAACCGATCTTTTGGTTGAAGGAATTCACTTTGATTTGGTTTACACCCCGTTGGCGCATTTGGGATACAAATCGGTAGCAGTTAACTTGTCTGATGTGTGTGCAATGGGAGCAATCCCAACACAAATAACAGTGTCGATAGCAGCATCGGCTAAATTTTCGGTAGAGTCGTTAGAACAACTTTATGATGGCATTCGTCGTGCATGTAGCCGATACGATGTTGATCTTGTTGGCGGCGATACAACTAGTTCAATGACGGGGTTGGTTATTTGTATAACTGCAATTGGTCAAATTCCTGAAGGCAAGGCATCAATGCGAAGTGGAGCTAAAGTTGGCGATTTGATTTGCGTGTCGGGCGACCTTGGTGGCGCATACGCTGGTTTTCAAGTCTTGCAGCGCGAAAAAGAAGTGTTTATGGTAAACCCAAATTCGCAACCCGATTTGAAAAAATACGATTATGTGGTTGACCGTCAATTGAAACCAGAACCTCGACTTGATGTGGTTCGCAAACTTATGGAATTGGGCATCCAACCACACTCTATGATTGATGTGAGCGATGGCTTGTCGTCAGAAATCTTACATATTTGCGACCAATCAAACTGTGGAGCAAAAATATTTGAGAGCAAAATTCCAATTGATGCGCAAACCGAAATGGTGGCCGAGGAACTTAATTTGGATGCTACTATTTTTGCAATGAACGGAGGCGAGGATTATGAATTACTATTTACTATTGATGCCGCCGACCAATCGAAAATTGCACAGATGTTAGATTATGTTACTATTATTGGTTACATAACCGAGGCTAGCGAGGGTTGCAAACTTATGGGCAAGGCTAGCGGCTGCATTGACATAGTAGCTCAAGGTTGGAATGCTTACAAAGCCGACTAATACGCTACACCTCCTACAATAAATTATATCTTTGCCAAAAATCATAAACCGTATATAATGTTCGAATTAGGACGTATAGGCATTATTGGTGGCGGAAGTTGGGCCACTGCAATTGCCAAAATAGTGGAAGAAACTCCACAACCGCTTAACTGGTATATGCATGACCAAAATACCATAGAGCACATGAAAAAAATGGGCAATAACCCCATGTATTTGAGTTCTGTGGAATTTGATACTAAAAACCTTAACCTTACAAGCGACGTTAACGAGGTGGTGGCAAATAGTGATACAATTTTGTTTGTTATTCCATCGGCTTATCTAAAAAGCGCACTGCAAGATTTAAAAGTGCCATTGGCAAACAAAACAGTAGTGTCGGCCATTAAAGGTATTGTACCCGACGAAAATCTGCTTGTAGGCGACTACCTGCATAAGTTTCATAAAGTGCCATATAACAACATAGGCATCATTACAGGCCCTTGCCATGCTGAAGAGATAGCTCTAGAGCGTTTGTCGTATATAACTGTTGCTTTTACTGAGGAAGAAAAAGCCGTTGCAGTTTCAAATATGTTGAAAAACAGATATGTGCGCACCATTATCTCCGACGATATTTTGGGAACTGAATATGCTGCAGTATTGAAAAATATTTATGCACTTGCTGCTGGTGTTTGTTTAGGATTGGGCTACGGCGACAACTTTATGGCGGTGCTAATTTCAAATGCTATTCGCGAAATGAAGCGCTTTACCGATAATGTTTATCCAATAAACCGCGATATTAAAGATAGTGCATATTTGGGCGATTTGCTTGTAACAGCATACTCACAATTCAGTCGAAATCGCTATTTCGGTACAATGATTGGTAAAGGTTATTCGGTTCAACACATAAAAGAAGAGATGAATATGGTGGCCGAAGGCTATTTCGCATCAAAATGCATCTACGAGATAAATAAAAAACACAACGTTGATATGCCTATCGCTGAGTGCATTTACCATATTTTGTACGAGGAAAAATCACCGCGATCAATGATTAAGGCATTGACAGAAAAACTATCGTAACAACTAACAATACTTAAGAATACTGCATTATGCTACCAAATGTAAATCCAATGCATACCAATGCATGGAAAGAGTTGCAGAAATATTTTGCTGAGTTTAATGGAACTCACATGAAAGACCTTTTTGCTAAAGATGCTGCCCGTGCTGAAAAATACTCGTTGCAATTGGGCGATATTTTTGTCGATTACTCAAAAAACATTGTTGACGAAAAGGTGATGAGCCTTTTGTTTCAACTTGCTGAAGAGTGTGGACTGAAGGATGCTATTAAGGCGGAATTTACAGGCGAAAAAATCAATAAAACCGAAAATCGTTCTGTGTTGCACATAGCATTGCGCAATCGCGACAGCAAACCAATTATGAGCGATGGCCAAGATGTAATGCCAGGAGTAAACCGTGTGTTAGCTCAAATGAAGGAGTTCTCAAATAAAATTATTTCTGGCGAGTGGAAAGGCTATACTGGCAAACCAATTACCGATGTTGTTAATGTTGGAATTGGTGGTTCCGATTTGGGTCCACTTATGGTGTGCGAGGCATTGAAACCATATAAAACTCGCATAAACAACCACTTTGTGTCAAACATTGACGGCACTCACATGGCCGAAACTTTGAAAAAAGTTAATCCAGAAACCACACTATTCATCATTGCTTCAAAAACATTTACCACACTTGAAACAATGACCAACGCAAACACTGCTAAACAATGGTTTCTTGAATCTGCAAAAGATGAAAAAGCGGTTGCAAAACATTTTGTAGCTCTTTCAACAAACGCCAAAGCTGTTGCCGATTTTGGTATCGATACCAAAAATATGTTTGAGTTTTGGGACTGGGTTGGTGGACGCTATTCGTTGTGGAGCGCAATAGGCCTTTCAATTTGCTGCTCAATAGGTTTTGATAATTACGAGCAATTGTTGACCGGTGCGTACGAAATGGACAAACACTTTGCCGAGTCTGATTTCAACAAAAACATTCCAGTTATTTTGGCATTGATAGGTGTTTGGTACAATAATTTTTATGGAGCCGAAACCGAGGCTATTTTGCCTTACGACCAATATATGCACCGTTTTTCTGCATATTTCCAACAAGGTAATATGGAGAGCAATGGAAAATGTGTTGACCGCAATGGCAATAAGATTGATTACCAAACAGGACCAATTATTTGGGGAGAGCCAGGAACCAACGGTCAGCATGCGTTTTATCAACTAATACACCAAGGTACCAAAATGATTCCTTGCGACTTTTTGGCACCAGCAATCTCTCAAAATCCAATTGGCGACCACCATGCAAAACTTTTGGCAAACTTTTTTGCTCAACCAGAAGCGTTGATGATGGGAAAAACTGAGGAGCAAGTAATTGCTGAATTCAAAAAAGAAGGCAAAACCGAAGACCAATACAAAGATCTTGTGGCTTATAAAGTGTTTAAAGGAAATATTCCCACAAACTCAATTCTGTTTAAAAAATTGACACCCAAAGTGCTAGGATCGTTGATTGCAATGTATGAGCATAAGATATTTACACAAGGTATCATTTGGAATATTTTCAGTTTTGATCAATGGGGAGTTCAACTAGGTAAGCAACTTGCTAACGTTATTTTGCCAGAATTACAGAACGATGCAGAAGTAACATCGCACGATAGTTCAACAAATGGCTTGATTAACAAGTACAAGGAAATGCGATAGAGATTATTTACAATCAAAATAAGAGCGCGTCAGTATTTACTGATGCGCTTTTTTATTGTTCAGAAGGTTAGTAAAGGTTACTGCATTAATACGCATTAGGCAAATAAAAAAGCCCCGACGCAAGAGCATCGAGGCTTTTATTTCGCAAGATATGATGATTATCCACCGAAGTTATCAAACATAATATCTTTTGGTTCAACACCAAGGCTATCAAGCAAATCAAGCACTGTTTTGGCCATCATCGGAGGACCGCACAAGTAGTACTCAATGTCCTCAGGTGATTCATGTTGTTTCAAGTAAGTGTCGCCAAGAACTTGTGCAATGAAACCTGCGGTGTATTTAACTCCCAAGTTGTCGGCTTTTGGATCAGGACGGTCCAAAGCTAAGTGGAAATGGAAGTTTGGATACTCTTTCTCCAACTCAAGGAAGTCTTCCATAAAGAATACTTCGTCAATAGCACGAGCACCATAGAAGTAGTGCATTTCGCGGTCGCGAGTATGAAGAGTTTTAAGCATGTGCATAATTTGAGCACGCAAAGGAGCCATACCGGCACCACCACCAACCCAAATCATCTCTTTCTTCGAATCGAAACGTGGGTGGAAATCTCCGTAAGGTCCGCTCATGATAACCTTGTCGCCAGGTTTTAATGAGAAGATGTAGGTAGATGCAATACCACATGGCACGTCTTGGAATCCAGGACCTTGCTCTTTTGGTTTGAAAGGAGGTGTTGCAATACGTACAGTCAAGGTGATGATATCACCCTCGTCTGGGTAGTTGGCCATAGAGTATGCACGTATTGTAGCATCGGTGTTCTTTTGTTTAAGATTGAACAAACCGAATTTTTCCCATACAGGCACATAAAGGTCGCCAATTAGGCTGCGATCAAAGTCCGCATAGTTAAGGTCATACTCTGGAATTTTGATTTGAGCGTACGAACCTGGAACAAAGTCCATGTGTTCGCCAGCAGGCAATTTAACCTTAAACTCTTTGATAAACGAAGCAACGTTTTTGTTAGAGATAACTTCGCACTCCCATTCTTTAACGCCAAGAACTGACTCTGGAACCTTAATGTCAAGGTCGCCTTTAACCTTAACTTGGCAACCCAAGCGCCAGTGGTCTTGTTGTTGTTTACGGGTGAAGTGTCCTTTTTCTGAATCAAGAATTTCGCCTCCGCCTTTAATAACTTGGCATTTGCATTGACCGCAAGAACCTTTACCACCGCAAGCCGAAGGAAGGAACAAACCTTCGTTGGCAAGAGTGCTAAGTAGGCTAGAGCCTTGGTCGGCCTCTACAACTTTGTCGCCATTGATAGTAATTTTAACCTTGCCTGAAGGGGTAAGGTAGCGTTTTGCAATCAACAGGATTGCTACAAGCAAGAGAATAATAACGAGGAAAACCCCGATGCTTGCTAATATTAAATTGATATCCATTGTTGTTATGCTTTTTTACAATTATAGTTTAAGACCCGAAAAACACATAAATGACATTGCCATTAAACCTACGACAATGAAAGTGATGCCGAGTCCGCGTAGTGCAGCTGGGACGTGCGAGTATGCCATTTTTTCACGAATAGCAGCCAACGCAACAATAGCCATCAACCAACCAATGCCCGAGCCAAGTGCATAACCAATAGCATCAACAACACCGCCAATATATTTGGGGTCGGTAGCGTCAAGGCCAATGCGTTGTTGCATAAACAACGATGCACCCATAATTGCGCAGTTTACAGCAATAAGTGGAAGGAAAATACCAAGCGATGCGTACAACGATGGTGCGAAACGCTCAACAACCATTTCAACCAATTGCACAATACCTGCAATTACGGCAATGAATAGAATGAATCCCAAGAAACTAAGGTCAACTCCTTTAATTAAGCAGTCAGGACCTAGAACTTTGGTTTGCAAAAGGTAGTTTACAGGAAGTGTAACCACCAACACAAATATTACAGCCAAACCCAAGCCTAATGCAGTCTTAACAGTTTTTGATACTGCCAAGTACGAGCACATGCCTAGGAAGAAGGCGAATATCATATTGTCCACAAAAATAGAGCGGACAAATAGGTTCAAAAAATTATCCATATTAGTATCTCTGTTTTAAGTGGTTACTTTTCTTGCAATTCTTTGCGATGAGCACGTTGCCACCAAATGATGCAACCCAAGATGATAAGAGCCATAGGAGCCAATACCATCAAACCGTTGTTTTGATAGCCTGCTTTCTCAATGCATTCGTAGTTAAGAATGTTGATGCCGAACAAAGTTCCAGCGCCAAATAACTCGCGGAAGAATGCTACAATAATCAAAATTTTTGCATAACCCAAGCCGTTGCCCAAACCATCAAGGAACGATGCCCAAGGTCCGTTTTGCATTGCAAAAGCCTCCAAACGGCCCATCAAAATACAGTTGGTAATAATAAGACCAATGTAAACTGAAAGTTGCACGCTGATGTCGTATGCAAAAGCTTTCAAAATCTCGCTAACCAAAGTTACCAATGTTGCAACTACAACCAACTGTACCACAATACGAATGCGGCTTGGAATGGTGTTGCGCAACAACGAAATAATAACGTTGGCAAAAGCAACAATAATTGTTACAGAAAGACCCATTACAATTGCAGGTTTCAACTCTGCTGTTACTGCCAAAGCTGAGCAGATACCTAGAACCTGTACAGTTACAGGGTTGTTCAAACCAAGAGGATTTACGAATGCCTCTTTATTTTTCTTTGAAAATAATTCGCTCATAGTTTAATCCTCCTTATTTGGTTAAGAATGAGTTGAAGTTACCAAGACATTTTTCAAGCATATCATTTACACCATTTGATGTAAGTGTACCACCTGAAATGGCGTCAACTTGGTCTTTGTCGTTAACAGCAGTTCCTGCTTTTACAACAGCGATTGATGTTAGTGCACTATCGCGAAGAATGTTCTTTCCTACAAATTGGTTACGGAACTCGTCGGTGGTGATTTTTGCACCCAAACCTGGAGTTTCGCTGTCGTGAGTGAAGAATACTCCGTAAACAGTGCTTTTGTTTTCGTCAACTGAAATGTAGCCACCAATTGCGCCCCATAGACCATTACCTACAAGAGGAATAATGTATTTAACACCTTGTGGAAGTTCGCATTTGTAAACCACATTGTATTTTTCGGAACCAATAACATTGAAATCGGCAACAGCGCCTTTTTCATTGCCCTCGGTGTCAAGCACTGCTTTAACATATTTGTTAAAGTCGGCATTGGCATCGGTAGAGTTAATGTTAACTGCCGAAAGAATTTGCTTTTTGGTAGCAAGTTTAACGTTGTCGTCTTGTTTTGCTTTAAGTGCCGACGAAACGGCAGCTAACAAGAATGCAACTATAACTACCATTACGGCTGCATAAATAAGGGTGTAGCCGTTGCTGTTCGTTGATATTTTCTTTTTCTCTTCAACGAATTCTGAAGCTGGAGCTTTGCAAGTAGGGCACTCAGCTGGTGCGCTACTACCTTCGTGGATATAACCACAAACTTTGCATTTAAATTTTGCCATTGTTCGTTGATTATTTAGTTGTTTTAACACGATTCAAGCGTTTCGATATGTTGCGCGAAACAACGCAGTGGTCAATCAATGGAGCAAATGTGTTCATCAAAAGAATTGCAAGCATCATGCCCTCTGGGTAACCAGGGTTCATAACTCGAATGATGATTGCCATTGCGCCAATTAAGAAACCGTAGATGTATTTGCCAGTCTCGGTACGTGATGATGTTACAGGGTCGGTTGCCATAAATACAGCTCCGAATGCAAAACCACCAATGATAAGATGCTCATACCATGTTAGGCACGACATTCCACTAGCATTGAAAACAAAGCCCATTAAGGCTCCACCTACAAATACCGATACCATTGTTTTCCAACTTGCAACACCAGTCCACAATAGGATTACTGCGCCAATTAAGATTGCAACTACACTAGTTTCACCTATTGAACCAGGAATAAATCCAAGGAATGCATTCATGTCGTTTGCTGGGTTGTATGTTCCAGCTGCTGCTAATGCAAGAGGAGTTGCTCCTGAAAAACCGTCGGCCATTTGTTCAGCACCATACCAAACTTGGTCGCCCGAAATTTTGGTAGGATATGCAAAGAAGATGAATGCGCGAGCAACAAGGGCTGGGTTCCAAAGGTTCATACCAGTGCCACCAAATACTTCTTTAACAAATATTACTGAAAATGCGGTTGCAATTGCTACCATCCACAATGGAATGTCGGCTGGCATAACTAAAGGAATAATCATACCTGATACAAGGTAACCTTCGTTAACCTCGTGACCATTGATTTGTGCAGAGATAAACTCGATAGCCAAACCAACTACGTATGATACAACAACAATAGGTAGAACTTTGATAAGTCCGTAGCAAACAATTTCGCCAAAAGTTGCGGCGTTGTTGCCAATGGCAAGGAAATGTTGGTAACCAGTATTCCATATGCCAAAGAATAGTGCAGGCACAAGGGCAATGATAACTGCGGTCATTGTACGTTTCAAGTCCACAGCATCGCGTACGTGCACACCGCCTTGGTTTACAGTGTTAGGTGTAAACAAGAATGTTTCGAACGCTCCAAAGGTTGAGCGGAACTTAGCAAACTTGCCACCCTCGCTGAATTGCGGTTTTATGCGGTCAATGTAATTTCTAAGTGCTTTCATTTTATACTAATAAATTATTATCCCACTTCGGTGTACATAAGGTTCAAACCATTGCGAAGAATTTTTTGCACTTGAATTTTTGAAGTACAAGCAAATTCACACAATGCCAAATCTTCTTCAATTACCTCATAAATACCCAATTGCTCCATTTTGTCAATGTCTTGTGCCATGATGGCTTTTACCAAGAATTCTGGATAAATGTCCATTGGCAAAACGCTGTCGTATTGGTTACTTACTACAATGGCGCGAGGCTCACCGTGAGTATTGGTGTTCATCTCATATTCTTTTTTTGGCATTAGCCATGAGAAGAAAGTGCGGCCTGCACTGAATTTGTTAAATCCAGGAGCTGCCCATCCCATAAACTCGTAATCGTTGCCTTCTGGGATAACTGTTATTTGGTTGCTAAAGAAACCAAGGTATCCGTTTGCATCAATTTGTGTGCCTGTTAGTACGTTGCCGCTGATGATGCGGTTGTTGTCGCCTTCAACGTTGCCGGCCAAAATGCTAGCTACGTTTGCGCCAAGTACTGTGCGGTAATATTTAGGTGCCTTAACTTGGCTACCAGTAAGAGCAATTACTTTGGTAGCATCAAACACTCCTTTGCTAAATAGCCGTCCTATTATCAGCAAATCTTGAGGGTTGATTGTCCAAACTATTTCACCTTTGTTAATTGGATCGATGTGGTTGATTTGAACGCCCACATTACCTGCAGGGTGTGGCCCTTCAAATTCGTGAATTTCAGCACCTTTTACTGAAGAGTAAATTTTGCTCATTGGGTATGCTCCGTTGTATGACAAGTGAACTTGTCCATTGGTGAGCACTTTCAAAACATCGATACCCATTTGGAAATCAGATTCTTGACCAGAAAGGATGAAGTCGTAATCAGGTGCTAGCGGAGCGCTATCAAATCCCGATACGAAAATAGCCTTTGGTGTTTGCGATGGGTTGGCAATGATGTCGTATGGACGTTGTTTAATTAGCGGCCATGCTCCAGCATTTAGTAAGGTTTCAACAACCTTTTCGCGGCCCATTTTGGCTGGGTTTGCTACTTCAAATTTTACTGATTCATTTTGTCCATCTGGCTCAATAACAAATGCCAAGATGCGACGACGATCACCTCTAACAATCTGTTTTAGAGTGCCACTTACTGGCGAGGTGAATTTTACTTCGGGGTGGTTCTTGTCAAAGAACACGGCATCGCCTGCTTTAACTTTGTCTCCTTCAGCTATTGCTGGTTTTGGAGTTAACATGTTAAAGTCAGTTGGTTTTAGAGCAATGCTTTTTACTGCAGATGTGCTTTGCTCAAAAACTTTTTCAGCCTTACCCTTCAGAGGGATATTCAATCCCTTGCGGAGTTTTACTTTTTGCGACATAATACTGCTATTAGTTTTAAAAAAACGGCGGTGCAAATGTATGAAAATCAACGGCCTTTTCAATGAACAATGGAATGCTATTGTCAAAAAAGAATAAACATGCTGATAATAAACTGTTTGCCGATTTTTTTTTGAAAAAAGAAGCCCAGTTTGATAGTGTGTTGCACTGCCAAACTGGGCTCTTTTTTACATGTTGTTTGTTTACTTCAACTCTTTAACAATGTTAAGGCTTTCGCGAACTTTGTTTTCAATAAATTTCCAATCGCCCTTTTCAATAACATCTTTTGGTGTTAGTTGAGAACCTAGTCCTACACAGCAAACTCCTGCTTTGAACCACGATTCTAGACTCTCGCGTTCAGGTGCAACGCCTCCGCTTGGCATAATGTTGGTCCATGGGCATGGGGCTTTTACTGCTTTAACAAATGATGGGCCTCCAACTTCTTTGCCTGGGAATATTTTCACAATCTCGCAGCCTAGTTCTTCTGCAAGGTTAATTTCGCTTAATGTTCCGCAGCCGGGCAACCATGCTATTTTGCGGCGGTTGCACACTTTTGCCATGTCGGGGTTGAGGCTTGGCGATACAATAAAATTTGCACCAAGTTGAATGTAAAGTGCTGCTGTGGCTGGATCTACTACCGAGCCAACGCCCATTGCCATTTCAGGGCAGTTTGTTGCGCACCATTTGTTTACTTCGGCAAATACTTCGTGAGCAAAATCACCGCGGTTGGTGAATTCAAAAACGCGTGCGCCGCCATCGTAGCAGGCTTTTACTACGTTTTTTACAAGTTCAACGTCTTTGTTATAGTAAAGAGGCACAATACCTGTGCTCACCATTGTGTTTAGTACATCTAATCTTTTGAAACGTGCCATAATAGTATGTTTGTTATTTGTAATTATCTTGAAACTCGTCCGCTAGCATCGCCGTTCATAAGTTTTTCAACTTCGGCAACCGAAACGCGGTTGTAGTCGCCATAAATAGTGTGTTTTAGGCACGATGCGGCTACAGCAAAGTTTAGTGCTTTTTGGTCGTCGCCTGTGTAGGTTTGTAAACCGTAGATTAGTCCGCCCATAAACGAGTCGCCGCCACCAACGCGGTCAACAATGTGTGTTATTTGGTATTCTGGTGATTTGAATAGTGTTTTGCCGTCGTAAAGAACTCCTGCCCAGTTGTTGTGGTTTGCATTGATGCTGCTGCGTAGGGTAGTGATGACTTTTTTGCAGCGTGGGAATTTTGCCATAATTTGTTGTGAAACTGAAAGGTAAGCGTCGGCTGTTACTTTGCCGCCTTCAACATTCACACCTTCAGGTTTAATGCCAAGTGCTTTTTCGGCATCTTCTTCGTTTCCAAGAATAACATCGCAACCGGCTACTAGTTCAGGCATTACTTCCATTGCGCTTTTACCATACTTCCATAGGTTTTTGCGGTAGTTTAGGTCGCACGAAACGGTTATGCCACGTTGGTTGGCTGCTTTAATTGCTTCAAGGCAAACTCGTGCTGCACCTGCTGAAATGGCTGGAGTTATGCCTGTCCAATGAAACCAACCGGCGCCTTCAAATACTTTGTCCCAGTCTATCATTCCGCTTTCAATTTCGGCGATTGACGATCCTGCACGGTCGTATATTACTTTGCTGGCTCGGCTAACTGCGCCAGTTTCAAGGTAGTAAATACCAATGCGGTTGCCGCCGTAAACAATGTCGTTTACATCAACTCCAAAGCCGCGCAATTCGCGTACGCACGAGTCGGCAATATCGTTTTTGGGCAATCGAGTTACAAAACTTACTGGAATGCCATAGTTTGCTAGCGAAACGGCTACGTTGGCCTCGCCTCCACCAAATGTGGCGCTCAACATGTTTGATTGTCCAAAACGTTCGTAGCCTGGAGTGGCAAGACGAAGCATCACTTCGCCAAATGTTACTGTCTTTTTCATTTTTTGAGTATTATTTAATGTTAGTTGTTGTCATTTAGTTATGCTGAAAGGGAACGCTGGTAGTCCTTCTTTGCTATAAAGGTTTATTTTGCCTGGGTTGTCGGCCCAAGCATAGCGAACACTTACTGGTTTTTTAACTTTTTTGCTGCTTACAATTACTTTGTTGCCAATAAGTTGCGCATCGGCCCAATAGTATTTACCATCGGCACCTGCAATTGCAAAAGCTGTAGGCGCTTTGCCGTCGGTTGTTGTAAGCCCGCTGCCGCAGTTGGTAAACTCAATGGTGGCTTTGTTGCCTTTTACCGTGAGTTTGGTTGCTGTTGGGGCGTCGGCTATTACTTTGTTGTCGCCGTAGGCTTTCGATTTTGCTTGCAGATAAACGCGATGTGCAAGGTCTTTTTTGTTGAGTGGGTGAATGTCGTTCCACTCGCCAAGGTCAATGGCACACACAAGCGATGTGTTTTCGCTTTGGTTGGCGGCATCGGCTTGTGCCTGACGCATACGAGCCCAAGTTCCGTTGCTTGGCTCGGCAACTTCTTCCATAAAGTTTGGTAGTTGAATAACAATGAAAGGTAAATTGCTGTTGTTTAAATCTTTACGCCAACTGCTAATGAGCGTTTTTAAAAGAGGGGTGTACTCTTTGTCGTGTCCTGCATTTGATTCGCCTTGATACCAAATGGCGCCAGTGTAGTTAAATCCCAAAGCTGGAGCCAACATGCCGTTGTAAAGTCCAGCTGGTTTCCATCGAAGGAAAGCCGATGCTGGTGCGCGTCGAATGGTGCTAGCACGGCGGAATTTCCATTCTCCACTCAAGTCAATGGTGTCGTTCTCAAGTTGCAGAATATAGTCTTTGTCGGTTACAAATTCACCATTTGCACCGTTTTCAACTGCACGTACAGCAATGTAGTTTTCACCTTCGTGCATTAGTCCATCTGGAATATCGTAGCGGCGAGGAGGGTATTGGTATCCTGTTGAACCAACTTTTTCACCGTTTATGTATATCTCGTCGGCATCAACAATTACTCCCATTATTATTTTTTGTACCGATGCTGCTTGTTCTGCCGTAAGAATAATGCGTTTAGCAAACCATAATGCGCCTGCCGATTGCACTGTGTCAAAACAACACCAAGTGCCTGGAATAATTGCGTTTTCCCAACTTTCGATATCGGTTTCGGGGCTTTCCCAATGATTTTTGTATCCCAAGTCGAGGTTTGTTAGTTTAGTGTACCATGCATCCGACTTCTCTTTGTCTCTTTTGTTTATTTGGGCAGTTAGCGAGTCGTTTTGCATACGTTTAAGTTCGTTGTATGCAGTTGGATAAGCTTTTAGTTCTTCTTCTGAAATCCAAGCCTCAATAGGTGAGCCTCCTAAACTTACGTTCATTATGCCTATTGGAATGTTGAGGTCGCGGCTCAATTCGTCGGCAAAAAAGTAGGTAAGTGCACCAAATTGGCCAACGGTTTGTGGATTAACGGTTAGCCATTTTCCTCCGTCAAGGTCCTCTTGTGGAGCGTGAAAGTTATATCGGTCGGGTACTTTTGTGTAGCGAACGTTTTGATTATTTGCGTTTTCAATCACTCCAGGGAATATCCATTCAACGCGGCGAATTGGTAATTCCATGTTTGATTGGCCAGAGCAAAGCCAAACATCGCCAATAAGCACATTGTTAATTACAACGGTGTCTGATGCACTAATTGTTATGTTGTATGGCCCGCCTGCTGGTTGCGATGGAATTTTTACACTCCATTTGCCATTTTCGGCAGCAATGGCTGTGTAGTTTGCATTTTTAAAGTTTACGTTAACTTTTTCTCCAACTGAAGCCCAACCCCAAATGTTTATTTCGGCATTGCGTTGAAAAACCATATTGTCGCTAATTAGTTTTGGCATTTTTATTTGCGCATCAATTTGGGTGGCAAACAATGTTGCTACAGCTAATAGCAATTGTCTAGTTAGTTTCATGTTCAAAAGGGTTTATGTTTAAAAGTTGAAATATTGTTTCGCGTTTTTGTAGCAAATGTTTTCTACAATTCCGCCAACAAGATTAAGGTCGTTTGGCAATTCACCGTTTTCAATGTCGCGACCAAATAAGTTGCATAAAATGCGGCGGAAATAGTCGTGACGAGGGTACGATAAAAAGCTGCGCGAGTCGGTAAGCATACCAACAAAACGGCTGAGCAAACCATGGTTCGAAAGGCAATTCAATTGTTTTTCGATGCCGTCTTTTTGGTCAAGAAACCACCATGCAGAGCCCCATTGCATTTTGCCTGCTATGGTTCCGTCTTGGAAGTTGCCAATCATTGTTGCAAAAACTTCGTTGTCGGCTGGGTTTATGTTGTATAAAATGGTTTTTGCTAGTTGGTTTGAACTATCAAGTCGGTCAAGAAATTTTGACATTGATTGTGCTTGACTGAAATCGCCCATGCTATCAAATCCAGTATCAGGACCTAAAGTGCTTAGCAAACGAGTGTTGTTGTTGCGTACCGGTCCAGCATGGAATTGTTGAATCCAACCTTTTGCATGCACTTGCAATGCAAATCGGTAAAGTGCTGCCGATTGAAATTTAAGCACTTCTTGTCGCGACAATTGATTGCCTTTGCGAACTTTTTGAAAAATATTTTCAATCTCAGCATCGGTGTAATCTTCGGCATATAGAAAATCCAAACCGAAGTCGGCTAAGCGACAACCGCAGTTGTGAAAGTAGTCAATACGGTTATCTAGCGCATCAAACAACGTGTTGAAACTATTTATGTCAACATTTGCAGCTTCGGCAAGTTTGTCAATGTAAGTGTTGTAACTAACAGCATCAGCAACGGCCGAAGCTTTGTCGGGGCGCCAAGTTGGTAGTATTTTGGTTGGACAAGCTGATTGGGCAATTTGTTTGTGATATTGCAAGTTATCAATAGGATCGTCGGTTGTGCACGCCGATTCTACGTTCATCATTCTCATCATGTCCCAAACTCGCATTTTTCCACTTTGCAACATCTCTTCGGTTTGCATGTAAATGCGTTCGGCCGATTCGGCATTTAACAACTCGTCAATGCCAAAGTACATTTTAAGTTCCAAGTGGGTCCAATGGTACAATGGGTTGCGTAGTGTGTTTGGCACAGTTTCGGCCCAAGCCATAAATTTTTCAAAATCAGATGCATTGCCAGTAATGTATTTTTCGTTTATACCATTTGCACGCAATGCACGCCATTTGTAATGGTCGCCCGAAAGCCATACTTGGGCAAGGTTGTCAAATTGCTTGTTTTCAGCAATTTGTTGTGGGATAAGGTGCGAGTGGTAGTCAATAATTGGCTGTGGTTTCGCAAAGTCGTTATATAGTTTTTGTGCAGTTTGTGTTTGCAACAAAAAATTATCGGTTATAAAAGTTTTCATTGTATAAGTGTTTAATCTTCAATCTTTTTGTATTGTGGAACAAGCGATTTCATTATAGACCAAGCAATAAGATAAGCTAGTCCGCAGATGCAGAATACTACGAAATAGGCTGCAGGTTTTCCTTCAAACCCCATAAACTGAATGGCTGCGCCTTGTTTTTCGGCATAATCGAAAAACATACCAGAGCCACGGTTTATAATGAATGAACTAATGCCCCCTGCCATTGTGCCAATTCCAACAATGGTTGCAACTGCCGATTTTGGAAACATGTCGCCAATGGTGCTATACAAGTTTGCGCTCCATGCTTGGTGTCCTGCGCCTACCAAACCTATTACAATTGCAGGAAACCATGCTGAAAATCCGCCCAAAGGTTGAGCAAGTAGTCCAACTAGTGGAATAAATGCAATTATTAGCATGGCGCGCATACGGCCCGAGTATGTTTCCATGCCTTTTTGCTCAACAAAGTAGTTGGGGAGTTTGCACAGAAAAATTGAAAGTACAGTAACAATCAAATACAAAGTCATGATAAGCAACATGCCAGTTCCCGACGATGCTTTGTATCCGTAAACATCTTGGAAATATCCAGGTGCCCAAAATAGCATAAACCACCATACTCCATCGGTAAAGAACTTGCCAACGCAAAAACTCCATGTTTGACGATAGGTGAAACATTTAAGAAACGATATTGGTTTTTCTGGTTTTGTTTCTGTGTTTGAACTTGCGATTTCTGCTGCATCGTCTTGACGAATGTAGTCAAGCTCAGCTTGATTAACGTGCTTTGAATTTTCGGGTTTGTCGTACATTTTTACAAAAAATCCCATCCAAAAGAAACCCAATGCACCAATTATTATGAACGAGGCTTCCCATCCAAAAGCTTTGGCCAAAGGTGGAATCATTAGCGGTGCAACCAATGCGCCAACAGATGCTCCAGCGTTGAATAGTGAGGTAGCAAAGGCTCGGTCTTTTTTGGGAAAATATTCGGCAGTTACTTTAATGGCAGCCGGAAAGTTTCCGCTTTCGCCTAATCCCAATAGTGCTCGGCATCCTAAAAATAACCACACTCCTGTTGATGCAATTGCCAAGGCTGCCGCCGAACCGTTTTCAACACTGCGCATAGCTTCAAGCGATTCGTATCCATGAATATTTTGAGTTATCACGCCACATAATGCGTGCAAGCAAGCAGCTACACTCCATAATCCTATGGCCCATAAATAACCTTTACGTGTTCCTATCCAGTCAACAAATTTGCCCACAAACAACGTGCAAATGGCATAAAATAGCGAAAAGTAAGCTGTTACCATACCATAATCGTCGTCGGTCCAATGAAAATCGGGGTATATAAATTCTTTTGCTGTTAAACTTAAAACTTGACGGTCAAGATAATTGATGGTTGTTGCAAAAAACAGTAGGGAACATATAACCCAACGGTATTTGCTCATTGTTTGGTTTAGTTTATTCATATAAATATGGTTTTATAAATGGTTCTATTTGTTTGTCCAATTTGCGTGACTGTAATAATCTACGTTCTCTTTTATAATTATATCAATGGGACTGTAGTTATCAATCTGTTTTATCTCTTTTTGCCCAAGTAAATAGTTGAATAATAGCATTATGGCTTTATACGATTGCTCGTCGGGGCGTTGGTTAAGTAAATACGAAATGTTACCTTTTTTCAAATGGTCAATATTTTCGTCAATCAAGTCGTAGCCAATAACGCAAATGTTTTTTAATCCTTGTGCCGATGCAAAGTCAGCAAACCTAAAGGCTCGTGTGTTGGGTATAAAAATGCCGTTGAATTGTTGCTGCTTAAGAGCTTGCCCCAACGATGCGTTTGGCTCTTGCGGGTCGCTCAAGTCAATTTCAAGTTCGGTAATGCGATAGTCGTTCCCAATTGAATTGCGGAATCCAGCAACGCGTTGTTCAATATGGTTTGAGAAAATCTTATGGTTCGATTGCTTAACAATAAGCACGTTGCGGCTTGTGTGTATGTCTTTTTGCATCAGTCGTGCGGCAATTACACCACTTTGAAAAGCGTCTTGTCCAAAGTAACCAATGTTACCCGCATTGTTTATGTTTACATCAATAAACACAAACGGAATTTGTTGAGTGTTAAGAGTTTGAATAAATTGTAATGCTGCTTGCTTAAAAACAGGACAAAGCAACACTCCATCAAACTCGTTTGCTGGTACGCTTGCTAATACGTTTATAAACGATTGCTCGCTTGAGGCGTCAAAGTGAAAGATGTTAAAATTGGTGTTGTAGTTCGATAGCTCGGCAATGGCTAAGTTTATTCCGTCCATCGGTTTTTGCCAATATGGGTTATTGTCTTGCGAGTCGGGTATTATTACAGCAAAACGCAAACTTTTTTTCATCGACAATGCTTTGGCTTGTAAGTTGGGCGTGTATCCTAACTCGTTTATAATCTGCATAATGCGGTTATGAGTTTCTGCATTCACTTCTCCGCGGTTATGCAATACACGATCAACCGTTCCTATTGAAACGCCAGCCAAAGTGGCAATGTCTTTAATGCTTACCCGTTTTTTCATACTTTTCGTTAACGTACACGGAACGCAAATGTAGCATTTTGTGTGAATGGTTGTCGAAAAAAAACAAATAACTATAACGTGAAAATGCGTATAACTCAAATGCTAATTTTTGTGCATTTGTTATAGCTATTAAAGAAGTAAAAATCCGATTAAAGGTCCGATAGGTTTATTTTTTCAAATTTAAACCCAAGTTTGGTGTAATATTCAAGCACCAATGGTAGTGTATATTGGAGGTTTCGCGATGCTTTTTTTGAGTCGTGGAATACGATAATTGAACCATCTTCAATATATCGTTTTACAAGACTGAAGCATTTTTCTGGTGCAATACGTTTATTGTAGTCTTCGGGCATAACGTCCCAAAGTACAATTTTGTAACCTTGGCTTAAAACGTATTTATATTGTTTAGGTGTTATTCGTCCGTATGGAAATCTAAATAGTTTGCTGTCAATGTATTCGCTAGCCAAAACCACATCGTTTGAGTATTCGTCAAAACTCGATTTCCAACCATTTAAGTGGCTATATGTGTGATTGCCAACAGAATGTCCGTTGGCTAAAATTCTAGCATAAATTTCAGGGTAATGATCAACATTTCGTCCAAGGCAGAAGAAAGTGGCTTTGGCGTTATATTTTTTTAACAAACAAAGCACCCAATCGGTAATTTCGGGAGTTGGCCCATCGTCAAAAGTTAGAAAAATGGTGCGTTCTGAAGTTCTTAACTTCCAATTGCATTTATCCATTAATCTACGCACAAATTGTGGCGGTTTGTTAATTACACCCATTGTTAAATGTTTTATACAAAAAAAGTTGCCAATCGGTTTGACTAGCAACTTTTTGTAGTAGCGGGGGCCCGATTCGAACGGACGACCTCCGGGTTATGAGCCCGACGAGCTACCAACTGCTCTACCCCGCAATATATGTCTTTAGAACTTCTATCGCGTTTGCGACTGCAAAAATACTCGTTTTTTTTAAAGCAACAAATAAAAATTTACTGTTTTTGTGCGGTGCTTAATTCGGGGAATTTAATCTTTGATTTTACTACGTACGAGTCTGGGTATAAGCTTCTTATAACGTGATAAAATGCATTTGCCTCACTTCGGCTCCTAAAGTCACCTACGCATAATTTAAAATACGGAGCTTTGTATTCGGAGTATATTCGTGCTGGATCAAAGTCTGGAAAGTTGTTTATAAATTTTTGGTTCACAATGTTCATTTGTGAGCGAGCGTTTTGTCCTGATCCGGAAAATATTTGTACCCTATAACCTGATATGCCGTCGTGTTGGTTGATGCGAGCGTATGCGTCAAGCATTTGATTAATGCGCCAGTCTTGGTCAATCGTAATTGTACCTTGTTCTTGTTTTTGGCTCTTTAAATCGCCAACAAGTTCTTGGCTTTGGGCGTTTGTGTTAAGCGCTGCAAGTGTTAGCGCTACGCTTGCTACTATCAATTTAATGTTCATAGTTAAAAATGAAATTGCAGTTGCAAAGATAATAAAATACATCTCTGTGTTTTGAACTTATAAGTTCGATGGTGGAGTTTGTGGCGATGGTTGTCGCAGTTTTGCTGCATTTTCACCGCATGCACGTCTAACGTATCGCGAAAAAGCTTGAGCCGTTGAAAAATTTAGTTCGGCAGCAATCTCTTTGCACGATAGTCGGCTGTGTCGCAGTAGGCACATTATTTTTTTTCCAATAGTGTCTTGTATTATATCTGACGCGGTTTTTGATGTGGTTGCTTTGCAAACTTTATTAAGGTGGTTTGGCGATATTTGCAACTTTTCGGCAAAGTATTGAACATCGCGGTGTTCTCCACTGTCTTGGGTTAACAATTCTTCAAAACTTTTAAATGTGCGTTGCAACGATCCTTGTTGGTTGTTTATGTCTGATTCAATATCAATTTGGTCAACAAAGCTGATTAGTAGTGACTTTATTAGCGATTCAATAACTTCGTTTGAATAGTGGTGCTCTTTACTATTGATGTGAAGTCGCAAAAGTTCAAAGTAATGCTTGCCTATGCTCCAACTTTCGGGTGTTAATTCAAGCAAAGGTTGTTCTTCTAGTTTCATTATTCGATTCCATGTTAGCAAGTCGTGTTGCATGCTTTGCGACATTAATATTTCTGAAATCATAATAATCTTCACTGTGCAGTCTGAGCTACATTGTGTGTCAGATAATGTGGTGTTAACTGGCACATAAAGAGCGTGTTTGCTTGGAATTATAATAGGATTACCGTTGTATTTAATTTCAATCTGACCACTTAAGCATATAAACAACATGGTGCAGTTGGTTTTTGTGAGTCCTATTTTTGGTATTGTAGGAAGCTTGTCGGCAAAAACAATGTCGCTGTTATAAAAGTCGGTATGAACATTGGAAGGTAGTATGCTCAATATGTTTGTTGGCGAAATTATGTTCATGGCGATTTGATTTATTTCGTTGTTGTTGGCAAAAATACTAATGATTAGCTTATGGCTAGCAGTTAATAGTTATCAAAATCAAATCTGTATAGTATAAAAAGGTGAATTTTTGACAATTGACATTTTTTTACGTTATCAACGTAATTTTTTTGGTGTTTATTCGCAATAAATTTGCTTTTACTATCTTTAAATTTAGAAAAAAGTTGATTTTGCATGGAGTGTAAGTTGTTTGTTTTTAATCCTTTACAAGAAAATACATACGTGCTTTTCGACCAAACTTGCGAGGCAGTTTTGGTCGATGCTGGTAATGCTACCGAGCAGGAAGATGAACAACTTCGCACTTTTATTAAAAGCAATAATTTGACTGTTAAGTCTTTGCTGTGTACTCATTGTCATTTTGACCATATTTTTGGTGCACAAATGATACATGGAACTTATGCGGCGCCAATTGCATTTCACGAGGGCGACGAATTGTGGCTCGATCGTTATGTTAGCATGTGCGAAATGTTTGGTTTTTTGAATCGAGGTGAGGCACCACGTGCCGATATTATATTGCATCATGGCGACGAAATTAGGTTTGGAAATTCAACTTTGCGCGTGATTCATGTACCTGGCCATTCGCAAGCTTGCGTTGCTTTTTATTGCGAGGCTGATAATGCACTGTTTTGTGGCGATATTTTATTTAAAGGCAGTGTGGGAAGAGCCGATATGCCAGGTGGGGACGCTAATCAACTAGTTTCTGAAATAAAAAGTAAGTTGTTGATTTTGCCCGACCAAACTTTAGTTTACAGTGGTCATGGACCAACAACAACTATAGGCTACGAACGTAAAAACAATCCTTATTTGTAACCAATATGCAAAACTCAGATTCAATACAATGCCATACATCGATTGTGCTGAACAATATACTGCACGAATTGCATGCTTGTCATTCTATTGACAAAGCTTTGCAGCATGTTTGTGGCATGTTGGTTGATGCTTTTAGCCAGCCACAATTGGTAGAGTGTCGCGTTTGGTATGATAAGGTGGCTTATTCAACTCCAAATTTTAATTCGCAAAGTGCCACACTTACACAAACTTTTAGCATAACCGAAAAATTAAAGGGTGGAGTAGATTTGTTTTATTGCGTTTCTAAAGACCAATCGGCTCCAAAATTTACTTTAGATGAATATACGTTTGTAAACGATTTGTGTCAATTGCTTGAAGGGTTTGTTTCAACTTCAGAAGTAAAACGATTTTCGCTGACAAACGAAATTCAAACCAAATCGCAAAAGGTTATGGGATTGGTTGACGATATTTTTAAAACCAACCGTAATCTTGACGAGGCGTTGGATCAAATATGTGGCATTTTGCCCACGGCTATGCGTTATCCCGCATCGGCAGCAGTGCGCATTACTTATGGCGGAAAAGTTCACTCAAACTGCCAGTTTGCCGACACTGTGTGGCATTTGCAACAACCATTTGTGGCCGATAAGCAGCAAGGTTTGCTTGATGTTTATTATTTGCAAGAATTTCCGGTGGCCGATAATGGCCCGTTTCTTATTCAAGAACAACAATTGCTTGAGGGATTGGCTGGAATGTTAACTAGTGCGGCAATTCGCGATAGCTATTCTCGCTTGAAATATCAAAATAACGAGCGCGAAAAAGAATTGATGGCTATTAAACGCACCACACAAATAGTTCAGTCGTTGCGTACAAAAGCCGAAACTTTGCAAGATGTTTGTAACATTTTGCCATTGTCGTGGCAGTTTCCTGATTATACTGCGGCTCGCATTCAGTTTGAAAATCAAGATTATGCAACCGATAATTTTCGTGTTACTGAATGGGGGCAAAAAACTCAATTTGTTACAGTTGATAACAAAAAAGGCGTAGTTGAGGTTTATTATTTAAAACAATTTCCCGAAGCTGATGAAGGTCCTTTTTTGAGTACCGAACGCGATATGTTAGCTTCTATAACGCAGTTGATTACTGGTTATTTGAATAGCTACAAGAGTACAAAAATTATACAACAAAAAGCGGTTGCATCGTCGCAAAAACACGAAACCGAAAACTTGCGAAAATCGCTTTCAAAACAAACAAAGCCGTTGCAACAATATTTCAATCAACAAATGATTGAAAAGTACATGTATCTTGATATGATGAAGTTTAAAATCAAGCATGTGCTATTTGTGTCAACGCTTTATGATGCGTTTTTGCTCGAAAACGACGACTCGTTTTTTGAGCGTTTTATGGGCGAGGTTTATCAATATGGATTGTTTGCCTTGCCGCGTATTACGGGAGTGTCAAGCAAAGAGGATGCCATTGAAATTATGAACGCTACACCAATTGATTTGGTAATTATTATGGTGGGCGTTGACCGCGAATTGCCAATGGAAATAGGGCAGGATATTAAGGCATTAAATCCTTCGGTGCCTGTTTATTTGTTGGTTAACAAACAAGAAGACGTTAGGTATTTCAACGATATAATAACCACAACTCTCAGTTTCGACAAATTGTTTGTGTGGAATGGCGATGCCTCGGTGATTTTTGCAATGGTAAAATCAATAGAGGATGGCGTGAATGTTGACAACGATACAAAAGTTGGCTTGGTGCGTGTTATTCTGTTGATTGAGGACTCGCCAAATTACTACTCGCGCTATCTGCAAATTTTGTATTCAATTGTATTTGACCAGTTGCAGATTCTATTACCAGAGGTTGAGAAAAACGAGCTTAATAAAATTGCCAAAATACGTTCAAGGCCTAAAATACTACATGCTCGCAATTACGAGGAAGCTATTGCCGTATTTAATCGATACAAAGATTTCTTGTTGTGCGTTGTGAGCGATGTTGAGTTCGATTGGGGCGGAAGGCTTGATAAAGAGGCAGGAATAAAGTTTGTGAACTATATGCGCTCGCAAGTGTTTAGCGTGCCTGTTATTTTGCAATCGTCGGAAAATGTTGATATTCCAAATGCCGAAGAGAATAAGATTTTCTTTATAAACAAGAATTCTGAAACCTTGTTTGAAGACTTACGCAAGTATCTTATTCGTTATCTTGGTTATGGCGATTTTCTTTTCCGTACAGGCGATGGCCGAAATATAGGAGTGGCGCGGTCGTTGCGCGAATTTGAAACGCTATTGCGTGAGGTTCCTGATGACTCATTCTATCGTCATGCCATAAAAAACCAATATTCAATATGGCTTATGGGACGTGGCGAAATTCAACTTGCACGCACCATTAACCAAATGCGCCTTGACGAGTCGAATAATGTGGCTCAAGCTCGACAGGAAATATTGGATGCTATTCAAACTTACAAGGAAGAGAAAAAGAAAGGTAAGATTTTGAATTACGACGAAACATCGACTATTGACGAGCATAACATTGTGAGTTTTGCCGGAGGTACAATTGGCGGCAAGGCTCGCGGTTTAGCATTTATCGATGTTCTGATTTATAACCTAAACCTTGGCGAAATTGGTAAACGCATTAATCTATTAAGCCCAATTACGGTTGTGATTGGTACCGACGAGTTCGATAATTTTATAGCAACAAACCACTTGTTTGAAAAAGTGGTAAACTCAAATACACCATACGAAGAAATTCGCAAGTTGTTTTTCAATGGTAAATTGTCCGACACTTTGGTAGCAAAAGTGCGCGAGTTTGCTAATCATATTAATACTCCAATTGCAGTACGATCGTCGTCAATATCGGAAGACTCGGTAAACCAACCATTTGCAGGCGTTTTTGATACATACCTGGTGCCTAACCAAAAAGACGACAAAGAAAAGGTTGTAAAAAACCTTTGTGATGCAATTAAATTAGTATTTGCGTCGGTTTATTCAGACCAGGCGCGTGGCTATTTTAAAGCCATAAATCGCCAAATTGAAGGCGAAAAAATGGCGGTTATTATACAAGAGTTAGTTGGTAGCCAGTTCGGTAACTATTATTATCCGCACATTAGCGGCGTAGCTCAGTCGCATAATTTTTACCCAGTTGCCGATATGAAACCCGAAGAGGGTTTTGCTGTTGCAGCAATGGGACTTGGCTCGTATGTGGTCGATGGTTGGAAATCGTATCGTTTCTCGCCTCGCTATCCAAAAGTGTCAATGTACACAACTAAATCGTTGTTACACAATACACAAACACAATTTTACGCGCTTGACACAACTATGCAAGATGTTGACTTTTTGGAGCATGGCGAACTTGCAGCGGTAAAATTGCTTGATACTTACGAGGCGGAAAAACATGGTTCAATGAAACATTTGGCATCGGTTTACGACGCAAACAACGATTCTATTTATCCCGGGCTTGATAAACCTGGTGCACGCATTATAAACTTTGCCAATATCTTACAATACAATTACATTCCTCTTGCCGAAACTATCGACTTGATTCTTAATGCTGTGAAAGAGGCGTTTGGCTCGCCAGTTGAGATTGAGTATGCGGTAAATCTTAATAGAGGATTAAATGGACTACCATCGTTTTACTTATTGCAGATTAAACCATTGGTTGGCGCCGACCGCTCAAAATTTAATCCAAAACTGCTTGAAAATAAGGACGATATGTTTCTTTATACCAAGTTGTGTTTGGGTAACGGTGTGATTGATGATATTGAAGATGTGGTTTACATTGACAACGACAAGTTCTCAAAAATGGAAACCGTTGAAATGGCTAAGGAAATAGATACCATTAACAATATAATGATTAGCGAAAAACGCAAATACATACTCATTGGTCCAGGTCGATGGGGAACTAGCGACCGTTTTTTGGGAGTTCCAGTCGATTGGTCGCAAATTTCAAATGCGCGAGTGATTGTTGAGGAAAGCCTAGATAATTATCCGCTAGATTTTTCGCTCGGTTCACACTTTTTCCATAATGTAACCTCAATGAATATAGGTTATTTTGCTGTTCAAAGCTATTCTAAACAAAACTTTATTCGTTGGGAAGTGCTTGAAAAACAGGAGCTTGTGCGTCAAACTGCACATTTCCGCCATGTGCGGTTTAAACAGCCTATTAAGGTGATTATGGATGGTACAAATAAAGAGTCAGCAATTTTTTACAAAAATTTTTAGTCTATGATATACGTTGGAATATTTGGTTCGCACAAAATGATGATTGATTGTATAAGCGCCTATGTGTCTGCTTTTTCAGAATTAAAAATCGTTACAGCCACATCCAGCAAAGACACTCTTTTTGATAAGTTGAAACAATATACCGTGCATGTTTTGGTAGTCAACCTATTTGAAATATCAACTTCGGAACAAAATTTTATAGTCGATTTGAAACTCAAATTTCCAAAGTTGAAAATAGTCTTGCTCACAAATGCAAACCGAAGCGAAGATGTGATTAAGTCAATCAAAGCTGGAGCAAATGGATTCATCACTATGGGAGCTGGCGGTGAGGAACTTATTCAAGCAATTTACTCGTTGCGTAGTGGCCACGATTATTACGACAATTCAATTGCGCAGATACTGATGAACCGCCGAGCTAACGACATTGATAAAGGTATTGACAACGACGAGGAGTCTGCTGATGCTTTAAGCTCTCGTCAGGTTGAGATATTGCGACTATGGGGTAACGGATGCAGTAACCAGGAGATTGCAGATAAATTGTTTATTAGTATTCGTACGGTTGAAACTCACAAGAACCACATTATGCAAAAACTGAACTTGAAGAGTACTGTTGATTTGATAAAGTTTGCTATTAAGAACAACATTATCAAAATTTAGCATTCTTAAAGCATGATGTTAAAAGCATAAAAAAAGCGCCGCTCAATTTTGAGTGGCGCTTTTCTATTATGCTTTGTTGAGAAATAGAAATCTTACTTTTGTTTTTTCTCCATGTGTTTAGCATAGCGGTTGTTGAATTTGTCAACACGACCTGCGGTGTCAACCAATTTCATCTTACCAGTGAAGAATGGGTGAGATGAAGCTGAAACCTCTAGTTTAACCAATGGATACTCAACTCCGTCAATTTCTATCGTATCTTTTGCGTTGATAGTCGATTTGGTAAGGGTAATTGTACCATTCGACATATCTTTGAATACAACAAGGCGATAATTGCTTGGATGAATGTCTTGTTTCATTTTAATTTGTATTTAATAATTGTCTCTAAAAATAGGTTCGCAAAAGTAGTGTTTACTTTAACAATTACAAACATTTTAGTGTCAATAATTTGCTAATCTTGTTAAAGCGTTTTGCTTGTTGTGTAAAAATGTAAATAATTGAAATGTAGGTATTTGTATGCAAACTAAAACTGAACTGCGAAAATTGATGGCTGCCGAAAAACGTAAACTATCGGCAGAACAATGCCACGCGCAAGCCGAAAGTGTTTTTAGTAAGCTTGAGCAGATGGTGCAATTTAAGCAAGCTAAGGTTGTGGCAACTTATTGGTCGTTGGCCGATGAGATTGATACTCATAGTTTTGTAGAGCGTTGGTGTAAAAGCAAAATTATTCTTCTGCCTATTGTGGTTGGTAACGATTTGGTTTTTCGCCAGTTCACAGGAGTGCAAAATATGCAAGTTGGGGCGTTTGGCATTTTAGAGCCCGTTGGTGGCGAATACAAGCAACTTTCTGATGTCGATTTGATAGTTGTTCCTGGCGTGGCTTTTGATTCAGCCGGTAATCGCATGGGGCGTGGACGCGGTTTTTACGACCGAACATTGTCGGCAGTAAATTGCTTTAAGGTTGGTGTGGCTTACAATTGTCAGCATGTCGATTGCGTGCCTACTGAGCCAACCGACATAGCAATGGATGCGGTTTTGTTTGGCGAATAAAAAAGAGAGATTGCTAATCTTGCATAAAATGAAGAGCAAGGCAATTGGCGGGGTGCCTATAGATAAATTTCAAGCAAACCGTCGGGTAATGTAACGTTAACGCTCCTTTTTCGGCGGTTAATATCATTGATAAAGTCGGGGTGGAAGGGTATTAAAACATTGTTACCGTTGTGATTAATAACCATAGTTGGATTTATGTCCATGTTTTCAAATCCATCAATGGAGCCAATGTTTCCGTGTTTTGTGTCGATGATGTTAAAACCAACTAGAATTTGCTCAGGTAATTCTTCTTCTTCAAATCCATCGAGCCAATCGTTGCTAACCAACACAGGGCAGCCAACAAGTTGAAGTGCTTTTTTTTCGTCGTTAACATCGTCGAATTTGATGCGTACGCGACGACCGCTATTTATTTTTGCCCATTCAACAAAAAAAGGAACCCGTAGTCCTTCTATTTCAAGGAATACGGGTTCGGTAATATCTTCGAGTATTTCGGGACTATCGGTTTCAATCATAAGTTCGCCAGCAATGCCGTGAACTTTTACAACTTGACCAATAACCGAGCTGTCGTCAATACTCATGGCTGAAAAATTATTCAGCAGCTGGAGTTTCAGCAGCAGTTTCTTCAGCAGGAGCCTCAGCGGCAGCCTCTTCAGCAGCAGCTTTTGCAGCAGCTTCAGCCTCAGCGCGTTTTTGAGCAATTTCAGCAGCGCGAGCTTCGTTAATTTTGCGTTCAGCCTCTACTTTTGCTTTTTTAGCGTCTTTTGCGTCAACAATGTTTTTGGTTTTTGCAGCAGCCAATTTGTCGTTCTTTTCAGAAACCCATTTTTCAAATTTAGCTTTAGCAGCAGCCTCGTCAAAGGCACCTTTTTTAACACCGTCAAGCAAGTGTTTCATAAGAAGAACACCCTTGGTTGAAAGAACCATACGAGCGGTTTCGGTTGGTTGTGCACCAACTTGTAGCCAATAAAGAGCACGATCGAAGTTAAGTTCAATTGTAGCAGGATTTGTGTTAGGATTGTACGAACCCAATTTTTCAATGAACTTACCATCTCGTGGCGCCCTGCTATCGGCAACAACAACGTGATAAAAAGCAGCTGCTTTTCTTCCGTGTCTTGACAATCTGATCTTTACAGACATAGTTTTATTGTTTTAAATTGTTAAAAATTTTGAGCCGCAAATATAGTGCGTTTTTTTAGTTGAAAAACATTGTTCTTGTTTTTATTTCAGCTTTTATAATTTTCAGTTTTAATTGCGCAGTTTTGATGCTGTATGTTGCTGATTGTGATGTTTTTATGTGGCGGTAAAACAGAAAGTGTTATGCTCCGGTTTTTTGCGTTTGCTTTTTTATTTCGGCAGTTGTTGGTGTAATAATTTTTGAAAAGAATGTGCGTTTATTTAATTGGTAATGTGAGTGGTTGACATGAAAAATGAAATAGTGAACATTGCCAAATATTTTACATTTGCCAAACAACCTTTAAAATATGAAACGTATAACCTTGTTGCTCTTTGCAATTGTATGCAGCACGAGAGCTTTTGCTCAGTTTGATATTGGACACTATTTGCGTGAGGGACATCGCGATATTACTAAATCGAACTACACAAGTGCAATAAATCGTTTCAATACCATTATTCAAGTTAAGCCCGATATGTTAGAGCCTTACTATTTGCGCGGTTATTGCAAATTTAGGCTCGACGATTACATTGGTGCAATGCGCGATTTCCAGCGTGTTATTGAACTTAATCCATATTTTGCTGATGGATACCGTTTTAGGGGCATTATTAAAGTGATGCAGCAAGATTTTCATGATGCAATGGAAGATTATGCACATGCCTTGGAACTCGACCCGTCAAATGCCGATATTTATGCTAGTCGAGGGTTTACGTATATCTCTATGAAAGAATACGAAAAGGCCATTGCCGATTTTAATCAAGCGTTAATCCTACGGCACGACATGTCGTCGGCGTACTTTCAGCGTGGTTATGCACGTTTGTGTACCGATGATGTAGATGGTGCTATTGACGATTTTACTCGCGGCATAAAATTGAGCCCATATAGCCCCGACGGATACAGCCGTAGAGCTATGGCGCTTGCTATGAAAGAGGATTTTGAGCGTGCGCTGTCAGATATCGATCATGCAGTTGAAATTGACCCACAAGATGCATCGCTTTATTTTAACCGAGCTATTGTGCGTTACAAATCGAACAACCTACAAGGCGCAATGGAAGATTATAACAAGGTGCTTGAACTAAATCCGAAAAATGCGCTTACGTTTTTCAACAGAGCTTTGCTTAATTACGAAATTGGTAATGTTGAACAGTCTATTGCCGATTATTCGCAGGTAATTGAGTTAACTCCCAGCAACATTTTGCCATATTTTAACCGCGGATGCATAAAATTTGAGACGAACGATTTTTATGGAGCTATTGAAGACTGGAGCCAAGCTATCAATATTTTCCCCGATTTTGCAAAAGCATATCAAGCTCGTAGTTCGGCACGGTTTCAGATAGGCGATGTGGCAGGTGCAATGAAGGATAAAAAAATAGCTGAACAAAAAATTGAAGAGTACCAAAAACGTCAAGGTGGCGATTCGTTGATGGCAGAATTTGTTGACACTTCGTACAATTTTCGAAAGGTTATTGAATTTGATAGCGATTTTTATCGAGCTAATGCCGACGATGGCGAGATTCAGAATAAAGAGGTTTCAATAAATCTAAAACCAATGGTGGTACTAACCACTAAAAAGCCTGAGAATGACGGAATTGCTATTTATTTGGCAAACTTGGAGGAACTGAATAAAAACCAAAATATTGACCAACAAATTGTGTTTTCGGTTCAACCTTCGGTGTTGAGTGCCGATTCGGTGCGAATGTTGCTGAATAAAACCGAGCAAGCAAAATTGCAAAACGCGGGCGACCAGTTTCTTTACTTCTATCAAGGTTTGCTCAATAGCATGATGCAGAACTATAATCAATCGATAAAAGCTTATTCAACAGCAATTGATATTGCTCCCGATTTTTTGTTGGCGTACTTGAATCGTGCCGCAACTCGGTATATGATGATTGAATATATGAGTACGCTTAACGATTTTAAGCCTGTGATAACAATTGGTAACGACAACGCAGTGCCAGTTAAGCAAGCCGACACTCATCTTGAGGTTGAAAACGACTACTCGGCAGTGATTGAAGATTTGAATAAGGCAATAAATTTGAATCCACAAATGGGAGTCTCGTATTACAACCGAGGAAATGTGTTCTGTATGTCGCGTCAATTTACTGAGGCTATTGACGACTACACCCGTTCAATTGAAATAGGCCCTGCGTTGCCACAAGCATATTACAACCGAGGTTTGACGCTTATTTTTCTTGAAGATAAAGAAAAAGGCTGCTACGACATTAGCAAAGCTGGCGAGCTTGGCATTGACGATGCTTATGTGGTTTTGAAAAAGTATTGCAAGACAGGCCAAAAGAACTAACATCTATACAGAAGTTTACTTTAGGTTTGTTTCTAATAACAAAATACCAAGAGTCGATAACATAACAACAAACAAAACTAACTAAGAGCGTTAAGTCTTATTCTTTTATAACAATTACGTAAAACATAAAGGAATATGAAAAGATTGATTTTAAGCGTAATGGTTGCAGTGTTGAGCATTAGCGCCATTGGACAAGTACATAATGGCCATGAATATGTTGACCTTGGGTTGCCAAGTGGCACACTTTGGGCAACTTGTAATGTGGGAGCCATCAATCCCGAAGATTATGGGTCATATTTTGTATGGGGCGAAACATCTCCGAAAGAAGTTTATTCAAAAGAAACATACGTGGATTGGAGCTACTATCCTCGCTACGGAGGGACCTCTGTTCGCCCTGTGTGCCAACCATAGATTGTTGTAAACTAAGCCATACAAAGGCATTGTCAACAAACGGCAATGTCTTTTTTTTGTTTCCCGTAGAGACGTCGCACGCGGCGTCTTTTCCCCCAAAAAAACAATGCAATGAGACGTGGCATGCCGCGTCTCTACAGGCTTTGGTATGAGAAATTGAGGTTGTGGAGACGTCGCACGCGGCGTTTCCAAGATGCAAAAATGTAATTCCTCAAAACCGAGACGTGACATGCCGCGTTTGTACGGGATTGGGCGTGGACAAAAAAAATCCACATTCCAGTTTTAACTGAAATGTGGATGGTTAACTATGCAGAAAAACCTAAAACTAACTTGGTTTAGAAGGCGAAGTTTACACCAATTGAGTACAAAGCTTTTTGAGGGTCGGTGTAAGCAAAGTCGCGTTTGCCGTTAGCAAACAAGTTGTTTGCGGTGCCAAACAATTCGCAGCCTTGCGACAATTTGTAACCAGCTTTAAGGTTCAAAATAAACTTAGCATCAAGGTCAACGGTGCCGCATGAGATTGACATTGTGCGAGCGCTCATAAAGTTGCCGAATGCTGAGATGTTTATTTTGTCGGTAGGCTTGTAAATTAAACCAACTACGCCATAGAACGAAGGCGTGTCTTTGTGTTTGTGGTTGTTTTCAATTTTTTGTTCAGGAGCATTTGCACTGCCAAAGAAATAGTCGCCAGTTGTATGGTCTTTGCAAATTGAGTAGCTGTAACTTACATAATAACCAGCAACTTGCGAGGCTTGGTATGTTTTGCCTGTTTCTTTGTCATTATAGCCAGTGCCAAAATAAGTTGCAGATTTAAGTCCTTTAATCAATTTGGCTTTATGTTCATCTGTCATTTCGTTGAAATAACTCAATTCGTCAAAGGTTGGTGTGTAAACAAATGCATTTTCAATAAATGATTGCCTTAATGCTTCAGGTCTTGCATTGAATTCGTCCATTAAGCCAGTAAGGTTCATTGCCGATTTGGTTGTGGCTGTAAATTGCTCTTTGATGTGTTTGGTTTGGTTATACACAAAGTAGTTGTCAATAATGGTTCTTTGCCAGTTTGCATTAACCTTGGCAATAAGTTTCTTTGATATAATCCAGTCAACATTTACACTAACACCCATTTGTTTTACCTTGTAGTCAAGTTGTTGGTAGCGCAAGTTCAATTTGCGGTCAAATTGTCCTAATGATGAAACAACTTGAACAGGGTCGCTGTAGTCGATGTTGCCAGCCATAACATTGCCAAGAATTGTTATAAGGTTGGTAGAGTCGATTGCTAACATTGATTGTGCAGCAGCAAGGCGACCGTAGTCTTTACTCCAAGAGTTATAAAATTCGGCATCAATCAAAAGTTGTTGAGTTGGTTTCCAACGGTAACCAAGTTCAATTCCGTGAATGCTAGCCAAATCAGACTCTGGAGTACCAAGTAATTGAATAATGTTAGGGTCGCTCATGCCTTCGCGAACCCATTTGAAGTTTGATTTTGTGTTGGCAAACACTGGCGCGCGGTTAGATTTGCCGTAAACAAAACGAACAAAGTTGTTTGTGTTGATTTGGTAGTTTGCTGCAAATTGCCACGATGGATTCCATTTGTCGGGAGCATCGGTTTTGTCAACATGGCCGCAACCAATTAAACGTAAACCTCCAATTTTATAGTCGAGGCGCAAACCTGCACCAAATACCGACATTTTAGCGCTCGATGAGTTTAAGAAACCTGAGCTCAGGTATGTATCATCGTCGTTATCAACATCTTTATAGTGTAAGTATTGGTAGCTTAGGGCTGGGGTAATGTCCAAACCTTTCCATGTGTGTGTGTATTCGGCTGAAGCATTTAAGTTGTTGTAGGTAACCGAAAAACTGGGGAAACCTACAATAAAGTCTTGTGGACCACCTGTGTAGCTTACTGCAATGTTTGCTCCGTAAATGTTACTATTAAGATTTGCGTAGTAGTTATCAAAACGGCGATAGGTAAGAGCCAATGGCCAGTCGCTGATTGCGGTGTTGGCGTCGTATGCATGATGGTATCCGCCCGAAAGGTCAAAACGAACATCGTTGTTGGGGTTGTATGACAAATAAGCGTTGAAACCTTCGGCTTCGCGCGAGCGCTCTGGATCTTCAAAAGCGTCGTCAATGTTTACTTGACCAAACAAGTTTTTGAATTGATAACTGTTGGCTAATGCGCTAAAATCGTTTTTTATTGCAGGTGCGCTATATGCTGCGAATGAGTTCAACTCTTCGATGCTTGCATCACCAAGTCCAAATTTGTCAAGAAGTCCCATTTCTTTAAGTTGAGGAAGCATTGCTTGAACGGTTTTGGTAATTTCTGCATCGGACATGCTAGCGTTTATTTTGTTGGGGAACATAGATGCCAGAGTTTTAATGCCCGAAAGGATGGTGTACATTGTGCTTAATCCGGCATCGTTATAAGCGTCGCGCATGTTTTTAATTTCAACTTTGGTAAATGCTCCACCATTTTTTACGCTAATTAAACGGCCTGCGTTAATCATACTTTGAAGCGAGTCGGCCGAGAAAGGAACATTGTTTGCTGGGTTGTAGTAAGCCGAGCCTTCTGGTTGAATGTAATAGTCGTTGCCAGAATAGTCGTCTTGAGGGTAAAGGTGTATTTTGTTAGTAACACGATCGCGGCGTTGCATGTTTACCGACAAACCAACCGATAGTTTGTTGTTAATGGCTTTGCGAACGGCTACTTCGCCGTTCATTGTGTTGTAGTTGCCCATTTTGAATTGTCCCGAAACAATTTTAGAGTCAACGCTTGGTTTTTCGGTTACAATGTTGATTACGCCAGTAACAGCGCCCATGCCATATAAAGCGGAAACGGCACCGCGAACAACCTCAATTTGAGCAATATCTTCAATTGAAACAGGAATCATGTCCATATTGGTAGAACCCATGCCTTGGTTTTGCAATGGGCGGCCATCAACCATTAAAATAGTGTTTGAGTTTTCGGTGTAAAGGCACCAGTGGTTGTCAGGAATGTTGTTCAAACCACGTAGTTGAACGTCGTATATACCATTGTATTTTTCAGAAACGATAACGCCAGGCACAAAACGTAGGGCCTCTTCAATGGTGCTTACACCATAAGAGCGCAACTCGTCGCGGGTAATAACGGTTGACGAAAGTGGAGAAGTAAAAGCGCTCTCCTCTTTTTTTGATGCTGACGACACATTTTTATTCATAATCATGGCAAAAAGCTCGTCAACACTGCTAACTCCAAGTGTTTCGGCTGCGGCCATAAGTTGGTCAAAAGGAAGGTCTGACAACTCCTCGAAACTCATGCTTAATATTTGGTCGCGAGTTAGTTGTTGTTCTTGTGCCGATACAGTTGTTGCTAAAGTAAGCGCAAGTATGGCAATTAGTATTTTTTTCATTGTTGATAGTAAGTTGCTTGTTTTTTTGTTAATCTACTGATTTTCCCAGTTGTAGGAGTTGCGATGAAACATCAAGTCCGCATTTTTCAATGTTGGCTTTTGATATTTCGTACTTAAGTTTTTCGCCTTCGGTAACAAACGAAATACCAGCACCGTTAGCGCAATGTCCGCCTTTGTCGCTCACAATAAGCACGCGGTTGCCTTTTTGCGAGTTTACTAACTGACCAATTTGACCAGCTTTTGAAGCGTCGAGGTAAATAATGTCGCTTTTTGCAACGTCGGCAAGAGTGGCCGCATCTTTAACAATCACGGTGCGGTTGCCAATTTTACGGGTTTGCGACAGTTTCTTCAACTCGCCTGATAGGGCAGTGTTTGAGATGATTGTGACCACAAGGTCTTTTGAGTTGTCAATTTCGGGCCAACCAATGTTTTTGGCAAAGTTGTAAATGTAAAGCGCCTGAAACTGAGTTAGGCCTTGAGCATAAACTGTTGATGTCCCCAAAACCATGAATAGGACGAAAAGAATTTTTCGCATGTTTGTTAGTATTAGTGAATAATAATATTCGATTTTTCGGGATGCAAAATTAAATTATTTATTTATAGTAATGTCTGCTGGTTTTATTGTGTTTATGCTGATATTATTCATTTTATTATCATTTTCAATTCATTGAAATATTGTATTTTATCTCATTGGTTGATTGTTAAATGTCTGATATATAAGTATAAAGGCTTATTTGTGTTAATCGTTTTAATGTTTTGCCTATTTAAACAGGATAGAAGTGTATTTGTTTAGGTTTTTTGTCAAAATTTATTTGTATAAATATTTATTATTTATGAATAAATATGCAATACTTTTGCTGTGAAACAGACAAAAAAACGCCTATTCATTTTTATGAATAGGCGTTTTTATTGTGATGATTTTGTTTTTAGATGCGTTCCAGATTGTCAACTATCGAGTTTACAAATTTTGTAAGAGGCCCTTTTGCTACCGCACCCAAAAGCATGTTAAGTTCAGCGTCGAGTGTAACTTTTACGGCCGAGTCGGTTTCTTGAAATTCTTTCATTTGAATCCACATTGTAAATTTTATGGAGCTATCTTCGGTGGCCGCAATTTTTACGGTTTTAAAAGGCTCGCGGTCAATTACACGCATTCCAAAGTGCCCAGCGTTGTTAATGTCAAACGAGCAAGAGTCTTCGGTTACTTGTAGGTTGCTTATTTTGTCTTGGGGTAACATGTTAGTACTTAGTCGGTTAAAGTCCGACAATGCGGCATAAATTGTTTGTGGGGTTCGGCGAACGTGACCAATTCGGCTTTCTATTCTCATAATTAAAGTGTTTTGTGGTTGGAGTTTATCAGTAGTCTTTTTGTTTACTATCAATAATAATGGTAACGGGCCCATCGTTAATTAGTTCCACGTCCATCATGGCGCCAAAGCGGCCGGTACCAACTCTGCATCCGGAGGCTTTGCCTATTTCGGCAATAAATTGTTCGTATAAGGGTATTGCAATTTCGGGTCTAGCTGCGCGAATGTACGACGGACGGTTGCCTTTTGCGGTTTGAGCAAACAATGTAAACTGCGATACAACTAAAATTTCGCCCCCTACGGTTGCAACATCAAGGTTCATTACTCCTTTTTCGTCGTCAAAGATGCGTAGTTTGCTAATTTTTCCCACAAGGTAATTTAGGTCGTCGGTTGTGTCATCTGGAGCAACTCCTAGCAGAATCATCATTCCGTGGTTTATTGACGAAACTATTTCTCCGTCAATAGTTACGCTTGATTGTTTTACTCGTTGAATTACAGCGCGCATATTTTTTGAGAGGTTAGTTATTTGCTTTGTTCGGCCATTATGGCATCGTATAATTTTTGTGCTACAATGTGTCCGCCTTTGCGGTTAAAGTGAGTGTAGTCTTTTTGTGCAAGTTTGGCGTTAACCCATTGAGGCATGCTATTGTGTCCGCCCATGGCTTCAAATAGATTCCAAAATGCGCAACCTTCGGCAAAGGCTGCATTGCGTTGTGCTTCAATAACTTTTGCAACTTCGGGTTTTGTAACATATCCGTCGGCAGTTTTTTCTGACATGTCCGACGAGCTTACTACAAGAATCTTTGCCTCGGGCATAAGTTGTCTTAAATAGTGTAGTTGTCGGCGAAGGCTTTGCTCATAAAAACGGTAGTTTTTTGATTCGTATGCAACTGCGTTTACTCCAAACTCGTAAATAATCAGTCCCACGCTTAGGTGTTTAACCATTTGTGCCATTTGAGCAAAATTCAGTTTTACAAATTCGGTGCCTATGCTTCCTCTAAACGGTAGATTGTCAACTGCTACACCAGTTGGCGCATCAAGCGAAATGGCATATATGTTTGGACTATTTGTTGAAGTTAATTCAATGCGGAATTGGTTTGGCGCTTTGTCAAATTTCCACAACAGTTGTTCGGTTTGGTCAATTGGCTCCAAACTTTCGAACCAAGTAAGCGAATCGTTAACAAAGCCTTTTACGGTAAATGGTTTGGTTGCATAGCCGTAAAATATGCGGCAACGTGTAAAGTTTTGTACCGATTTGAAAGCCATTGTTGATGGACTAAACTCAATCCATGCCGATTGTTCTTCGCTGCTGTTTTGGTTTGGAGTGAATCGGGCAAACCTGCCAAGTATTCCAAATCGGTTTTGCGTGCCTATGGTGTCTTTTTTGTTGTAGATGGAATATACTTGCCAATTTTTTGAAGCTTGGTGGTCAATTGCCGACGATTTTGCTATTCCCGGAATGGCGGTTATTAAACCTGGTCCGCTTCCGCCATATTTGGTTTGGAAAAGATTGCGCAAGTATCCAGTTATGCGGTCGCCTTCAATTTGGCTATCGCCATAATGTAGTATTCTTATTGTTTTGCTGTTGCTCTTTGCAAGTTTTGCAAAAAACTTGGTTAGATGTTCTTTGTCGGTTGTGGCGTATTCAATAGGTTGAATTTTGCTTGAATTGCTTTTGTGGTTTTGGGCAAGGGGCTGAACAACAGACGGTTCTTCTTTTTTAACTAAAGTGTCGTGTTTGGCTACGGTATCGGTGTTGGGCGTTTCAGTCAAAGACGGCTCATCGTCGTTCTGAACAATGGCAAGCATTGCCGAGTCGATTATTGAAGAGGTAGCAATAGTGTCGTGTGAAGGCGTATTTAGTCTGAAATTTAGAACAATGTTGTCGTCAATTTTGATGCCGTTGGGCGGAAAAACTAAAGCTATGGCGGCCATTGCAAGACCAACCATGGCCATAAACAAAAGTATTCCGCGCGGTTTCATTGCAAACTATCGTTTTATTTTCAGTTTTTGGCCAACGTATATTTTAGATGCGCTGCTTAGGTTGTTCCAACTCATAATGTCAGCTTCTGAAACTCCGTTGTACATTTTTGCAATTTCCCAAAGTGTGTCGCCACGTTTAACTGTGTAGGTTTCAAACTCGCCAGTGTTGTTGTTCGAACTTGAACTCTGTTGTTGAGTTGTAGTGGTGCTACTTTTTCCAACCGAAGCTTGTTTTTCGCTGAAATTCATTGTGTTAATGTTTTTGTATTTGCTCACTTTGCTTGTGGGCACATAAACTGTGAGTTTTTGTCCAGCGCGAATGGTGTTTCGTAGCAAACCATTCCAATATTTAATGTCGTCAACGCGAACATTATACCAACTTGAAATGTATCCCAAGTTATCGCCAGATTTAACTGTGTAAATCAATTTTGTATAGTTGCCCTTTGGAGGTAGTCCGGGTTTGCCAGTGGCGGCGGTGCGAACGGGCGTGCGTTCCATAGCCGAAGGGTTAAAGTATAACGAATCTTTGTAGTGCGAAATACTATCTTGTAAGTCGATGAATCTTAATATTTGGTTTGCAGGTAACCTTAGAGCGTATGGTTTTGTGGCTGCAGGAATAATGTCGTGTCTAAATTGAGGATTAAGGTTGCGAAGTTGGTCAACCGAAATGTTCATAAAGTGGCTAATTTGCTCAAAATGAATGTTTTGGTTTAGCATAACCGAATCGCAAAGAATAGGCATTGAACTTTTGTTAGCTTTTAAATTGTGTTCGGCATAATAGTTCATTACGTAAGTTGCTGCAATAAAGGCAGGTACGTAACCTCGTGTTTCGCGTGGCAGATAGTAGTAAATGTCCCAATAGTTGCGTTTCCCACCGCTGCGGCGAATGGCTTTATTTACGTTTCCAGGACCGCAGTTGTATGCGGCTATCACCAAAATCCAATCGTGATAAGTTTTGTACATATCGTTTAAGAAATTGGCGGCTGCGTATGTGGCTTTAATTGGGTCGCGGCGTTCATCAATCAAACTGTTTATTTCCAATTTGTAAAGACGCCCAGTGCCGTACATAAACTGCCACAAGCCAGTTGCTCCAACTTTTGAAACAGCATTAGGGTTAAGTGCCGATTCAATAACTGCAAGGTATTTTAGCTCAATGGGCATTTGTTTTGAATCGAATATCTCTTCAAAAATGGGGAAGTAATAATCGGCAAGACCAAGCATGTTTTCAACCAAATCTCTACGCTTGTGAGTGTAAAGATGAATGTAGTTGCGAATCATTGAGTTGTACGACACTTCAACCATAAGTGGTAGTTGACGTAGGCGCTCGCGATATACCGAATCGGGAAATTCTGGAATGTTTGCCAAGCCTGCAGTGTCGGGTGTAATAAACGAAGTGTCATTGCCTAACGACACTTGTTTGTCGAACCACAATGCGCTCAAACTATCAACTTTTTCGTTTATTGAGTCAATTGGTTCGGTGTAAACTGCCCACAAAGTGTCAATTGCAGGTGCGGTGTCGGTAATGCTTGTTGTGTCGGTAATTTGTTGGTTTAGAGTGTTGTTTGCCGATGCAAAAAACGATGCCATGAGTATGACTAAAACCAAAATCGAGTTTCGGAAATATTTCATTATCTAAAATTGTATTGTACAACGCACTCCAAGTGGAATGTCGTTTGCTTTGCATGCTGTTTCGGTTGGTACTATTGGCGAAACAAGTGCCGGGTCAATGTTTATTGCTAGGTTTTTGTCTATTGTAAAGTTGAAAAAGTGAGCGTCAACGTTGGCATCAACAATTTGTAAGAAATAAAGTGCACCAATGCCAATAATACACAAGTCGCGGTAGCGTTGCCACGAGTTTTTTAGTTTTTGCGCATTGGCTTGGTTGCTTACGTAAATTGGATTGGTGTTAGGGTCGTTGTCGGTTATATATTTAAAGTCGCGACGGTACTTCTGGTAAATGGTGTTGTTGTAACTTGTAAAGTATATTAGACCAGTAAAACCACCATAAATGATAGGAACTTTCCAATATTTCTCGTTGTAAACCTGACCAAGTCCAGGAATCATGGCCGATAAAAAAGCAGCGCGTCGGGGCGAGTGCTTTTCTTGAAATGCACTATCGGGAATGTTGTAGCCGTCGGCATATTGCGCATGGGCGTTTGTAGTGCACAATAACGAGAGTGCAGCAATCGCCAATACACACAATAATTGATGAGCTTTTTTCACTTGCAAAGCAAAAATGTTATTTGTTCAATTGGTCAAACAAACCTATTATTTGTTGCAGTTCGTCGTCGTTTTTAAACGAAATAACAAGTTTGCCAGCGCCTTTTTCGTTGCACGAAAGTTGCACTTTTGAGTTGAACATGCTACCCAATTTGCTTTCCAATTCAACAAAATCGTTGTTTTTGGGCTTATTCTTGTTTGGCTTTTTGGCTTTTGGTCCTGCTTTTAATTCGTTTGCAGCCTCCTCAAGTTGGCGCACCGACAGACCTTCGGTTAATATTCTTTCAAGAAGAAAAGTTTGGTCGTTGGCGTCTTCAACAGTGATAAGCGCTTTGGCATGTCCAGTAGTTATTTTGCTTTGACGCAATGCAACTTGAATAGCGTCGGGCAATTTAAGTAGGCGAACATAGTTTGCAATGGTTGAACGTTGCTTGCCAACTTTGTCGCTCAATGCTTCTTGTGTAAGGTTGCATTCGTTCATCAATCGTTGGTAGCTTAACGCTATTTCAATTGGGTCCAAATCTTGGCGTTGAATGTTTTCAGTAAGGGCCAAGAACAGAACATCCTCATCGCCAGCGGTGCGTACGTAGGCTGGAATGGTTTCTTTGTTTGCCAATTTTGAAGCTCTCCAACGACGCTCGCCTGAAATAATTTGGTAGCGTCCATTTGCTGTTTGGCGAACTGTAATTGGTTGAATAAGACCAAATTGAGCAATTGAAATTGATAGCTCGTTAAGGGCTTCTTCGTCAAAAGCTGTGCGAGGTTGGTCTGGGTTTGGGTCTATTAGACTGATGCTTATTTCGTTAATCGATGGGTTGTTTTCGTTTATGTTTTTTGTAGCATCGCCTAGCAAGTCGGCCAAACCACCGTTGCCAATTTTGTCAAATCCTCTGCCTAATGCTTGCTTTTTCATATTTTGAAATGATGTTATTCGTTAGAAATCATACCGTTGCGTTGCAAAAGTTCGCGCGCAAGGTTCATATAGTTGGTCGATCCTTTGTCGTCAATTGCGTAAAGCATAATAGGTTTGCCAAAACTTGGAGCCTCGCTTAAACGCACACTGCGTGAAATAAGTGTATCAAAAACCATTGTGGTAAAGTGTGTGCGTACTTCTTCAACAATTTGGTTGGCAAGGCGCAAACGCGAGTCGTACATGGTGCAAAGGAATCCTTCAATTTTAAGTTCGGTATTTAAACCGCGGCGAATAATTTTAATAGTGTTGAGCAGTTTGCCTAAACCCTCAAGCGCGTAATACTCGCATTGTACAGGAATAATAACCGAATTTGATGCGGTGAGCGAGTTTACTGAAAGTAGACCTAATGATGGCGAGCAATCAATAAAAATGAAGTCGTAATCGGTGGTGATGTTGCTAATTGCATTTTTCATCACTTTTTCGCGGTCGGGGCGTTGAATCAGTTTTATTTCGGCACCAACAAGGTTTATGTTCGATGGCAAAATGTCAAGAGTTGGCAATTCGGTGTGTTGAATGGCCAAGTTTGGATCGGCATCCTCGCACAAACACTCGTATAATCCAATTTTTATCTCGTCAAGGTCAATACCCAAGCCCGACGATGCGTTTCCTTGTGGGTCGGCATCAATCAATAGTACTTTATACTCAAGTGTGGCGAGGGCTGCAGCTAGGTTTACTGCCGACGTGGTTTTGCCTACGCCGCCTTTTTGGTTTGATAGTGCGATTATTTTTGCCATATATTTTTTGTATTATATTGTTATTCAGTGTGATGCTTGTTTGTGATTTCTCTCTTAAAGCGGCTTGCAAGTTAACTAAAAAATGGCACGGGACTAGTCAAGTTATTAACATGCGCAGAATGTCTAAATTTTTAATAATTGAGCCTATTCGCATTTGTGTGCACTGTAAATCAATTTGTTACATAACTACTGCGTTGAACTCATGGCTTGCTAATGAAAATCTTTTTTCTACAAAAATGAGTGATTGGCTACTGTGTTTTTTTTAAATGTGCTAACTGATTGATTTATTGCTTTGATGATAACATTATTTGGGTAACTTTGTTGCGTAATGGGGGATTAGCTCATTTGGCTAGAGCGCTTGCATGGCATGCAAGAGGTAACGAGTTCGACTCTCGTATTCTCCACAAAAAAGCAACTATCCAATGCTGAATAGTTGCTTTTTTTGTTATAGTTTGTATGTGTGGGTTAATCAATAAAACCTCCGCCTAATAAAACTTCATTGTCGTAAAATACTGCTGATTGCCCAGGAGTTACCGAGTCGATTGGGTTGTCAAAGGTTATTTTTATTTTGTCGCCAATGGGCTCAAGCGTGGCACTCCCACCGCTGCTACGATAACGTATTCGCACCATGGCTTTTATTGGTTTTGCATTGGGTTGCATTTTCATAAAGTTGCAATTTGAAACAACAACGATGTTGCTTAGCAGGTCGTCTTTTGTTCCTAAAGTAACTTCGTTTGTTGCGGCATTGATGTGGGTAACGTACATGGGCTGACCAAGTGCTATTTGTAGCCCCTTGCGTTGCCCAATAGTGTAGTTCGGAAATCCTTTGTGCTGTCCAAGTACTTTTCCTTGCTTATCAATATAGTTGCCTGGCTTAATGGTTAAATATTCTGGAGAGTTGTTGTTCAAAAAGTTCCGATAATCATTATCGGGGACAAAACATATTTCTTGCGATTCTCGTTTTTTCGACAATTTTATGTAGCCACGGTCGGCTGCCATTTGGCGCACTTCAAGTTTAGTAAAATCGCCAAGCGGAAATAGTGTTCGTTTAAGGTTTTCTTGCGATAGTCTCCACAAGAAATATGATTGGTCTTTGGTTAAGTCTTTGCCTTTACGTATGAAGTAGCGCCCGTCTTCGCAACCTATTTTTGCATAGTGACCAGTTGCAATGTAGTTGCAACCTAGTTCATCGGCCTTGTCAATAAGTGCGCCCCACTTGATGAATTCGTTGCACACGACGCAAGGATTTGGAGTGCGCCCTTTTAAATATTCGCTTACAAAATTGCTTATAACGGTTTCTTTAAACAATTCTCTGATGTCAAGAATCTGATGCTCAAAACCTAAGTCGGTTGCAATTTTTTTTGCTTCAAAAATTGAATCTACTGAGCAGCAGCCAGTTTCGTGTTCCATGCATGCTTTTGATATGCTGTCCCATGAGCGAAAAGTAACACCCACCAATTCGTACCCTTGCTCAATAAGCAACATGGCGGCCACTGTGCTATCAATGCCACCACTCATAGCCATCAGTACTTTTCCTTTGCTCATGTTTTATTAGTAAAAAAGAGAGGTTCAACGTATGTTCGGTGCGCAAAAATATCAATTTCACAACAATTTATTCGTTTGGTATTAAAAATGGAAAAAGTGCAACTTGCTGTCAGTGAACTTAACGTTGTTAACTCACGTTGCGCATTCTGAATTTGAGAGGAGTTGATCCCGTTTCTTTTTTAAAGCACTTGATAAAGTAGTTTGTGTCGGTAAATCCAATCTCGGTTGCAATATCAGCAATGGCCATGTTGGTTTCGCGCAAAAGTCTGCGGGCTGTTTGTATGCGTATTTGTATCAAGTATATTGACGGCGATGAGCCTACTGCCTTTTTGAAAATGCGCTGAAAGTTTCGCACCGACATGTTCGACATTTCGGCCAACTGTTCAAGGTATATTTTTGAATTGTGGTTGTATTCGAGGTAGCTTATAACTTTGCCGATGCGCATAAGGGCTTGAGCTTCAGTGGTTTCAAGCTGCGAGTAGTGGCGCGATAGTAGTACAATTAGTTCTTCAAGTCGGTTTGCTATTATTATTTCGTAGCCTTCGTGCTTGCTGTTTTGTTCAAGAATCATGGTGTTAACCACATATTCAATTTTTGCCATATCGGCACGCTCAATGTGTAGTCGGTTTTTAAAGTGATGTTGTGTACGGTATTGTGGTTCAAGAAAAAAAAGAGCCTTGTAGCCTTCCATCTGTTTTACGTTTTGCGAAATGTTCACACGGTGACTGTCGTACATAATATTCACAATCTCAAGGTTTCCCGCATCTTTAAAGTAATGGTGTTGGTTTCCTTGCAGAACAAACGCATCGCCGGCCGACACCATATACTCGTTATTGTCAATAACTTGCATGCCTTGCCCTCTTATAATAAGCACAATTTCGGTAAAGTCGTGGTAGTGCTCAATTTCGGTTAGGTCGGCAACGTGCGTAATGTTTTGCATGCGCTCAACCTTGCAAATGTGAATCGGGTAATTGTTTATGCCGAAATAGTCCGATCCGAGTGCTTTGGTTGGCATGGTGGGAAAGTTGAACTAGTGGTTCTGCTTTTTACACGTTAAAGCGGAAGTGCATAATGTCGCCATCTTGTGGCTCGTAGTCTTTGCCTTCAACTCCAATTTTACCCGATTCGCGGCAAGCGGCCTCAGAACCAAGCTCAATGTAGTCGTCGTATTTAATAACCTCGGCGCGAATAAAGCCTTTCTCAAAATCGGTGTGAATAACGCCAGCGCATTGTGGTGCTTTCATTCCGTGGCGGAAAGTCCAAGCGCGAGTTTCGTCGGCTCCAGTTGTGAAGAAAGTGCGAAGGTTGAGTAGGTTGTAGGCTGATTTTATCAGTTTTGAAACGCCTGCTTCTTCAAGTCCAAGGTCGTTAAGGAACATTTGGCGTTCGTCGTAACTTTCAAGTTCGGCAATGTCGGCCTCAATGGCTGCACCAATAATAAGCACTTCGGCGTGTTCGTCTTTCACTGCTTCTTTTAATGCTTCGGTGTATTTGTTTCCAGTTTTTACTGATGCCTCGTCAACGTTGCAAACGTACATTACTGGTTTGTCGGTTAAAAGATTAAGGTCGCTTAGTAGTTCTTTTTTTACTGCAGCGTCAACGTCAACCACGCGGGCCGATTGTCCTTTAAGTAGCACGTCTTTATATTGAAGCAGCAATTCAAGTTGCTTTTGAGCTTTTTTGTCGTTGCCAACGCGAGCTATTTTTTCAACTTTGTTAATGCGGTTTTCAATCGTTTCAAGGTCTTTTAGTTGTAGCTCAATGTCAATCACTTCTTTGTCGCGCACTGGGTCAATTGAGCCGTCAACGTGGGTAATGTTGTTGTCTTCAAAGCAACGCAACACGTGTATAATGGCATCGGTTTCGCGAATGTTTGCCAAGAATTTGTTGCCCAAGCCTTCGCCTTTGCTGGCACCTTTTACAAGTCCGGCAATGTCCACAATTTCAATTGTGGTTGGAATGATGCGTTTTGGGTTGTCAATGGCAGCAAGTGCGTTTAGTCGTTCGTCGGGAACAGTTATCACTCCCAAGTTTGGCTCAATGGTGCAGAATGGAAAGTTTGCTGCTTGAGCTTTGGCGTTTGATAGACAATTGAAAAGTGTTGATTTGCCTACGTTTGGCAAACCTACTATACCGCATTGCAATGACATATTCTCAAAATTTTAGTTAGGCCGCAAAAGTAAACTTTTCGTAATAGCTTTCTCGTATTTAGTAGTTCGATTTTTTTTCGATGCTTGTATGTGGCGAGTTATTTGTAAGGCTCATTTCTGAGCTTACATGGCTGGCTTAATGTTAAGGTTTACGCCAAGCGACTGCTCGCAGTCAATAATAGTCCAACTGCCGCTAGGGTAAATGTGCTCAACTCGTTTTGGGTATCCGCGGTCAATTAGTTCATTTACAACTGAGTCGCGGCGATTGCCAACAGCAAAGCCTAAGTGGTGAACTCCGTATCCGTGCTCGCGAATAAATTCGTTGTATGTGTTTGGATTGTTGTCAAGAACTTGGTGCAACTCTATAATGAATCCTTGTGGTGCCATTATTGATGCAAGTTTAAGTCCGTACTTGTAGTTTTTGCCGTAGTACATTAAGTTGGGGTCGGTTGTTTCAACTGTTTGGAGTATGCGTATTTCTGGTATGGGTACGTTAAGTAGTTGTGACCATTCTTTGGCGGCAACTTCAATGTCTTCAACTATAATGGCAATTTGAATAAATCCGTTCAAATCCAAAGGGTTTTGCATTACTCCGCGATTTGGGTTTAGTTGCAGTTTTTGGTTTTGTGCTGCCCAAAGTTCTGGATTGGTAATTTGTAATGAGTCTGCAACATTATTATTTGTTTGTTGGGTTTGTGGTGCTTTTGATGTGCACGATGCCAATAGTATTGCGGCAAACACTCCTGTGGCTAATAGTATCTTTTTCATTTTCAATAATTTATTTGGAACTTAAAACTTAATTATGCTTTTGCTTGTGGCGAATTTTGATCAATCATCATCAGTTCAACTTTGTTGCCATCTGGGTCGTGTATCCATGCTTGCCAGTTTAAATCTGCTGAAGTTTTTGGTTCTTGGTCAATTTCAACGCCAATTGATCGTAATCGTTCTACATCTTCAAGTAAGTTGTCGGTTTCGAGGCAAATGTGTTGGAATCCGCGCGAATTCCAGCCTGTGTTTGGGTTTTCGCCTTTGCCGTTGGGTATGAGTTCCAAATATACACCGTCGGCCATTCGTACATAATGTAGCCAAGGTTCGCCTTTGTCGTTGTTTTGTATTCCAACGAGTTTCATTCCAAGTTTGTTGCAATAAAAGTCAAGCGATGCATCAATGTCTTTGCAAACAAAACAAGCGTGACCTATACCAACGTAGCCGTCGCGGCCGAATTGGTAAGGTTTTTCGTTGCTTTGCATTTGTACCGACTCGGGCGTGTATTCTTGCAGTTCAATTCCGTTGCCGTCGGGGTCGTAAAGCCATAGATTTTTACATCCGCTAGGTTCAAGTTGAGGTTCGGGCGATTTAATGTAGCCTTTGTCGTATATTTCTTGTAGTGTTTTGCGAATGTTGCCAACTGTAACGCATAAATGGTTGTATCCAGTTTTTTCAAAGTCGAAAGCATAGTCGCGGTCGTTTTGTCCGCCGTAAAAAAGTTCTAGAAAGTGACCTTTGCATATTTTTAGATAAATAATCCAAGGGTCGCCGTTTTCTTTGTGAAGTTCAAAAACTTTTTTCCATCCAAAAACGTTTTCAAAAAACGCTATGCTCTTGTCCATATCTAATGGGTTCAAGGCAATGTGAGCAATGTCTTTAATCATGTTTGGTTATATTAATGTTTGGTGTTTGCTAAGTTAGTGTTTGTGGTAAAATATCAGCATTGTTTTATAGTGCGATTGTTTGACTTTATTCTTCCACTTTCAAATTGTTGATGGTTTGCAACATGGCAGCGTGCAATAGTCCGTTGCTAACAATGGTTTCTTTTCCGCTATAAAACAGGTCGCTTTCGTTTCCGCAAAAATCCGACACCAGTCCGCCTGCTTGTTTTAAAATGATGCTTGCAGCGGCAACGTCCCAAGGTCCAATTAAAGCTTCTATCCGGGCCTCGAATCTGCCAGCAGCAACGTAGCAAATTTCAGCGGCAGCCGAGCCGAGCACTCGCAGTGTGGCAACGTTTCCGTATAGGCGATTTATGATTGGCACAATAAAATTGCGGTAGCGGTCGGCATCGTAGGTAAAGCCAAGTTCAATGGCTGCATTGTTAAGCTCGCACACTCGACTTACATTTATTTCTTGCCCGTTTAGGTATGCTTTTGAGTATTTGTTTGCCCAAAAAAGTTCGTTTCGGCAGCATTCGTAAACCACACCAAGCAACATTTCTGTTTTGTTGCGCAAACCAATGCTAACGCAAAAAGGTGCGTTGTTGTGAATAAAATTTGTTGTCCCGTCAAGAGGATCTACCACCCAACAATAAGGCTCGCCGTTCATGTGAGTGCCACTCTCTTCGGCAATAAAACCTGCTTGTGGCAAAAGTTTGTGCAACTGCGCCACAATCATCTTTTCCGATTCTTTGTCAACGTAACTCACGTAGTCGTGCGACCGTTTTTGTTCAACCTTATTTAGGTCAAATTTTTTGCGTTCGTTAGTTAAAAAACTTCCAGCCTCAAGTGCCAATTTTTTAACTTGTTCGGTTAGTGCGTTTAATTCTTGTTCGTTCATCGGTAAGTTCTTTTTTGGGTTATGCTAATGCGGTTTTGCATTGGTGTAAAGGTATGTGCCGATTGGTATTTTGTGGCATGCAGTTTTCAATTCTTTTTAACGGTTTCAGGGTGTCGGTTTTCATTGCAGAATTATTGTAAATTTGCGTGATTTTTAGAAAAGAAAATCAAGAGATTGAGCAGTTGTATTACTGCGTAAAGTGTTGTTTTATAGATAAATAAACGATTGGTAGATTTGCCGATTATGAAAAACAGAAAAATATTGATTGGTGCCATAACAATGGCATTTGCGTGTAGCGCTTGTTCCGATTCAGTAACCGTGCCCGACAAAATTTCGGTGTCGGGAACAATTAGTGGAGCTCAAGGTAAATACCTTAAGGTTATCGATATGACCAAAATGGGTTTTGCTCCCGATTCAATTCAACTTGATGCTAATGGCAGTTTTGCTTTTGAATTGCAAACATCAGAGCCCAAAGACTACGTTTTATACATTAATACCGACAACTGCTTGCGCATTGTGCCATGTGCAAACGATACTTTGAAACTTACAGTTCAATATCCCGATTTGGTGCAAACATACAAAGTGTGGGGTAGTGCTGAGTCGGAGCGATTGAGCGGACTAATGAAGTTGCACTATGCTGCAAATTACGCACTCGACACATTAAACGCCTTCTACATGGCTCATCAACTCGACCGTAAATTGCCGCAAATTGTTAGCGATATAACACGCAAGTCCGATTCAATTCTGAAAGCCGACCGTGCTGCTCACGAGAACTTTATTAAAACCCGACCAGGATCGTTGGCAAGTTATGTTGCATTGTCGTCAAAGTTGGGCGTGCGCACCAATCTGTTTAATATTCAAGACGATTTTGAATTGTTTGAAATGGTTGATACTGCGTTGTTTAACCGATTTGATACAACTGCAATCACCATAATGTTGCGCCAATATGTGCAAAAAGCACGCGCGGCAATGCGTATGCAACCAAAAGCAAAAACTGCGGTTGCAGTAGGCGATACTTTGCCCGACATCGCATTGTCAAACCCTTATGGCGATACCATTCGTCTTTCAAAATTTGCAGGCGATGTGGTGCTCGTTCATTTTTGGGGAAGTTGGTGCCGTCCTTGCCGTCAAGAGAATATTGAACTTCGTCGTGTTTTTGGTCGATACCGTTCACGTGGATTCCAAATTTATTCCATTGCACTTGAGCGTAGCCTCGACGATTGGAAAAACTGCATTCGCGAAGACCGTATGTATTGGATAAACCATGTTAGCGAACTGAATTACATGGACAGCAAAGTGGCTAAACAATTGGGTATTACATCAATTCCTGCCAATATTCTTATCGATGGAAATCGTGTAGTGCTTGCAACAAACCTTAATCCCGATCAGCTCCGTACAAAACTTGACGAGGTGATGCGCAAAAGATAAAATCAAGCGTAAATGCCAAATAGTCAGAAGAAAATATACTTTGCATCTGATGCACATTTGGGCTATCCAAATTTGCACGAAGCTCGATGGCGCGAGGATGTTTTTGTTGCGTGGCTCGATAGTATAAAGTCTGATGCCGCTGAACTTTATTTGGTTGGCGACATTTTCGATTTCTGGTTTGAATATAAGTCGGTGGTTCCAAAAGGCTTTGTTCGCTTGCTGGGTAAACTAGCCGAATTTGTCGATAGTGGTATTCCTGTTCACTTTTTTACTGGCAATCACGACGTTTGGGCATTTAGCTATTTGCACGATGAAATAGGTTGCACTTTGCACTTTGGTCCTGTTGAAGCCGAACTTATGGGTAAACGATTTTTAATTGCTCATGGCGATGGCTTAGGTCCCGATACTTGGTCGTATAAACTGCTAAAACGATTGTTTACCAGTAAGTTTTTGCAATTTATGTTTGCGTGTTTGCATCCCAATTGGGCAATGTGGTTTGGGCATAAATGGTCAAATCATAGCCGTGGCCGCAAAGGTTTAGCTCCATTCCCTTATAAAGGCGACGACCAAGAATATACCTACGTTTACTCAATGCAAGTGCTTGAACAAAAGTCAATTGACTATTTTGTGTACGGCCATCGACATTTAATGATTCAAAAAAACTTGCCAAACAAATCGAACTACATTGTGCTGGGCGATTGGGTTTACAACTTCTCGTATGGAGTGTTTGATGGACAAACCTTTGAGTTGAAAACTATTCAAAATGAAATGATTGAAAAATATAAAGCAAAACAAAAAACGGAATTACTATGAAAACAAAACAGGTTTTAAAAATGCTAGCTATTGTAGCTGTAGCCTCGTCGGTTATGGCATCGTGCACTAGCGATAGCAAAAAAAATCAAGCATCGGCCGAAATGAAAATTGAAATGGCTGAAGCGCAATTGGGGGCGAATAAGGCATACAAAATTCCAACTCCAATTGATTTGTTTATACGCATGCAGAGCCTTAAGGTCAAATTCAATACCGATTTGCTAAACCCTGTTGCCAATGTTAATATTTACGAAACCCAACTTCAAAAATCGATGAATTTGGGTGTGTATGCAGCCGACCTTGCTTATGCTAGTTTGCTTGGCGACTCGCAAAACGCTGAACAATATATTGGTGTGGTAATGAAACTTGCTACATCGCTCAACCTTATGGAGGGAATGAACAAAACTCTTGTTGAACGCATAAACGCAAACATTAACGAAAGCGACTCTCTATTAGCCATTAGCAGCGATTCATATCAAGACGTAATCAATTTTATTGAAGATAACGGACTTACCGACGTTCAGTGCATGGTGGTGGCTGGCGCGTGGATTGAGAGCCTTTATCTCTGCTTCCGTTCAGTAGGAAATATAGCTGTATCGCCTGAAATTGAAGAAGTGGTGGCCGACCAACAAGTTCTGCTCGAAAACTTATCGGAGTTGCTCGATGCAAACCAATCGGCTCCAAATGTTGCTAAAGTTGCCGAGTACATTGCACAAATTCAATCGGAGTACGATGTTCTTTACGACAACGATGGCCGCCCAATGACTCAACAGCAATTAGTTGCCATTGTGAATGTTATTACCGATGTTAGAAACAATATCAGCACCTTAAAAGATTAGCAAAATGAAAGTAGTTAAATTCATATACACAATTGCATTGTTAGCAACAACTCAAATTGCTGTTGCTCAAGATTGTTCTACAAAAAAACTTGGTACAGTTGAGCGTCGTGGTCAATACGATTATCATGGTCAATCAACTTATTCGTCAATGGCAGCCGGCGATTCGGTTTCGTTAAGTGCAGTGCTTTACTCTCGCCAAAACTATCGCATTTTTGTTGCGGCCGAAGAGGCTGTTGGCGACATGTACTACAAAGTGTTTGTTACCAAAAAGAAATCGGTGCGAGTAGTTAAGGAAATTCGACAGAAAGACCTTTATGTGTACAAAACCGACACGCTTGGTTATTACGATTTCGATCTCGATGGCCAACGTATTTTCATCGACCGCCAAGTTGTGCCCGATACTATTTGGACCCGACAAACTACTACTGTAGTTGAGCAAGTGTTTGATAGCCGCAACACTTCAAAACAGTTCTACGAATTAACTCCAGATCGTACTCAAATTGTGTTGGTTAAGGTTTATTCGTTGTCGCGCGAAGGACGTGGTTGTGTGGGAGTATTTGTAGGTCGCAAACAATAATTATTTACTATCATGAAAAACTTTATTTCAAGCCTTTTTGCAAACTTGTTGGCACTTATCATCTACACAACACTAATGTTTGTTGTGCTTGTTGGTTTTATTGGCGTTTTGGCATCAACTGCTCAAATCGAAAAATCAAAACCAATGGACATTAAGGCGCACTCGGTTCTTAAATTCGATATAAATAGTGAGGTCTGCGACCGCGTTACCGACGATTTGCAATCAAGTTTAAACCAAATCTTAAACCAGTCGGACCCACAAGTTGGTTTGGTGCAAATCACCCGTTCAATTGAGGCTGCAGCTTCCGACCCAAATATCGATGGAATAGTACTTGAATTGGGCGATGACTTTTATGCTGGAATATCAACCATCGACGAAATTCGTAAAGCGTTACTGCGTTTTCGTGAGTCAGGAAAATTTGTTGTGTCAAACGCATTAAACTACACTCAAGGTACCTATTTTTTAGCCACCGCAGCCAATCGCATCTATCTCAATCCAATGGGAGAACTAACATTCAAAGGCTTGTCGGTAAGAGTAATGATGTATAAAGACTTGCTCGATAAACTCGGAGTTGAGGCTACAGTGTTCAAGTGCGGTAAGTTTAAAAGTGCTACCGAACCATACGTGCAAAGTCACATAAGCAACGAAAACCGTTTGCAGTACCAAATGATGATATCCGATTTCTGGGCTTATATGCGCAATGTAATTGGCAAGTCGCGCAATATCGATGCTCAAGAATTGAATAGAATTGCCGATGGCCTTTTGGTTGAAGATGCTGCTACTGCTCAAAAAATAGGTTTGGTTGACCAAGTGTGCTACTCATCGGTTGTTGAAGATAGTTTGAAACAGAAAATTGGCGTTAGCGAAATAAATTATGTGTCGTTATTAGACTATATGCAAAACGTGCGAGTGGCAAATGGTAATCAAAAAGTTGCCATTATTTATGCTGAAGGTGAAATAGTTAGTAAAGCATCGTCAACTGCAACTCAAAAGCAATTTGATTTCAACATGATGGCTAAGGCTATTGATGAGGTTGAGGCCGATAGCGCAATAAAAGCTGTGGTTTTGCGCGTAAACTCGCCTGGCGGCAACGCTATTACCAGCGAGTTTATTCACCGTAAAATCGAAAAATTGAAAAAAACTAAACCTGTAGTTGTGTCAATGGGCGATTATGCCGCATCGGGTGGTTATTACATTGCGTGCCCAGGTTCGACCATAGTGGCAAACGAACTAACGCTAACAGGTTCTATTGGCGTGTTTGGACTAAGTTTGAACATGCAAAAACTGCTAAACGATAAATTGGGTGTAAACTGCGATGTGGTTAAAACCAACGAACATGCCGATTTTCCTAGCCCAGTGCGCAAATATTCGTCGCGCGAGAGTGCATACATGCAGCACTTGGTTGATAGCATATACACACTTTTCAAACATCGTGTGTCTTCGGGGCGTTCGCTCAATGTTGATTATATTGAGCAAATTGCGCAAGGTCGTGTTTGGACTGGTGTTGCTGCAAAACAAAACGGCCTAATTGATTGCTTTGGCGACTTGGCTTCGGCTCTTAATATTGCCGCTCAAATGGCAAATATTCCTGTCTCAGAATTTGGTGTTGTCGATTATCCCAAAGAAAAAGATTTGGTGTCGCAATTAATGGAAATGATGGGGACCAAAATGCAAATGCGTTGCAAATCGCCAATTGCCGAAAAAATTCAAAGCACAATTGATTACATCAGCAATTTGCAACCTCGTAGTATTCAAGCGCGTCTTGAACAAGATATTTTGGTGTATTGAAAATAGTAGCACAAATATTAAAAATAGCTTTGTGGCCATTGTCGCTTGTGTATGGCGCAGTGGCCACTTTTCGCAACATTTGTTTCAATTGTCATTTGCTTAAACAAACTGAATTTAAAACACCAACAATTTGCGTTGGCAATATCTCGGTTGGCGGAACTGGCAAAACCCCACACGTTGAGTATCTTGTACGATTACTTAGCAAACACTTTGGCAATCAAATTGCAACGGTTAGCCGCGGCTATGGACGCTCAACATCGGGCTTTGTGTTGGCCAATTCAACATCAACAGCAGCTACCATTGGCGACGAACCAAATCAAATACGCTGCAATAATCCAAGCATAACCGTTTGTGTTGACGAAAACCGATGCCGTGCAATCAGCCATTTGCAACAAATGCCGCAACCGCCTAAGGCTATAATTCTCGACGATGCATACCAACACCGATACGTTAAGCCCAAAATAAACATCCTTCTGGTCGATTACAATCGCCCCATTTTTGCCGACACAATGATGCCATCGGGTAGGTTGCGAGAACCGCGTTGGGGAAAAAATCGGGCCAATGTGGTGGTGGTTACAAAATGCCCTGAAAATGTTGATAAACAATTGTTTGAGCGAAAGCTGAACTTAAAGCCTAACCAAAAATTGTTCTTTTCAACATTTAAATACGGCAACTTAAAATCGGAAAATGGAGCATACACATTGTCAAAAAACTGCAGTGTGTTAGCAGTTTCAGGCATAGCACATCCCGAAAATATGTTGCAGTATCTTCAGTCGCAAAGTGCCGATGTTAAAAGTGTGCGTTTTGCCGACCATCATAACTTTTCACAATCAGACATTGACCAAATTGTGGTTCAGTTTAATTCAATAACCAATCCAAATAAGCTGATAGTTACAACCGAAAAAGATTTTTCACGTTTGGTTGATTCGCCTTTGTATGAGCAAGTATCTAAACTTCCGCTATGTCGATTACCAATTCAGGTAGAGTTTGTTGGCTCACAATCAGCGGAATTTGATAATATTGTAATTGCTTGTTTAACCAAATAATAACTGATATGGTATTAATATTCATTTCTATCATTTTCTTTGTTTGCTTGGTGTTTGTGGTATATGTATTGCGCCAAGGCAAAAATCAAGATTCAGCACAACTTCAAACCGAGCGCGACATGCTACGTGGCCGCGTTGATGAACTACAACGCGAAGTTGAAACTCTTCGACACGAATTATTGCAAAAAACCGAGGAGATTGCCGTACTGCGTAATCAAAAATCTTAATCATTGTTGTCGCTATAAAGAGCAATAAAACTCAAATGTGAGTTTTTGTTATTGACAAACAACTCGATAAGTACAACTCCCACCAATTTTGCTATTTTTGACACCCAAATTGCGCAATTATGCGCATTGAACGTGGAGCAACTTGGTATATTTGCAATATTGAATAATTGAATTTTATAAACGTTATAAAACCAAAAATAAATGAGCACAAACGTAACAAAGCTTGCTGCTGACAACATTCGTATTTTGGCAGCATCAATGGTCGAGAAGGCCAAATCAGGTCACCCTGGCGGTGCTATGGGTGGAGCAGACTTCATCAATGTACTTTACTCAGAGTTCTTGCAGTACGACCCCAAAAATCCAAAATGGGTTGGTCGTGACCGTTTCTTCCTTGACCCAGGCCACATGGCTCCAATGCTTTACGCACAGTTGGCATTGACTGGCAAGTACACTCTTGACGAACTTGCACAATTGCGCCAATGGGGTTCTCCAACAACTGGTCACCCTGAGTTCGAAATTGAGCGTGGTGTAGAAAATACTTCTGGTCCTCTTGGTCAAGGTCACGTATTTGCTGTAGGTGCTGCTATTGCTGCTAAATTCTTGGCTGCTCACACTAGCAACCCAACTTTCGGTAAAGAAACTATCTACGCATACATCTCTGATGGTGGTATTCAAGAGGAAATTTCGCAAGGTGCTGCTCGTATTGCAGGTAACCTTGGTCTTGACAACCTTATCATGTTCTACGACTGCAACGATATCCAACTTTCAACCGAGACTAAAGAGGTTATGAACGAGGATACTGCTGCTAAGTATCGCGCTCAAGGTTGGGAAGTAATTGAAATTAACGGTAACGACGCTGACCAAATCCGCAAGGCTATTGCTCAAGCTAAAGCTGTTAAAGGCAAACCAACTCTTATCATTGGTAAGTGCATCATGGGTAAAGGTGCTTTGAAAGAAGATGGTTCGTCATACGAACGCAACTGCAAAACTCACGGCGCTCCTCTTGGTGGCGATGCTTACAAAAACACCATCAAAAACCTTGGTGGCGACCCTGAAAACCCATTCGTAATTTTCCCAGAGGTTAAAGATCTTTACGCTAAACGTGCTGAAGAACTTTCTAAAATTGTTGCTGAGCGCTATGCTGAAGAAAAAGCTTGGGCTGCTGCAAATGCCGACAAAGCTGCTGCTCAAGACGAGTGGTTTAGCGGCAAAGCTCCAAAAATCGACTGGAGCAAATGCTCTCAAAAAGACAACGATGCTACACGTAACGCATCGGCAGCTTGCTTGAGCGTTTTGGCTGAGCAAGTTCCTAACATGATTTGCGCTTCGGCCGACTTGTCAAACTCTGACAAAACCGACGGTTTCTTGAAAAAAACTAAAGCGCTTACTGCTAACGACTTCTCTGGCGCATTCTTCCAAGCTGGTGTTGCTGAGCTTACCATGGCTTGCTGCTGCATCGGTATGGCACTTCACGGTGGCGTTATCCCTGCTTGCGGTACATTCTTTGTATTCTCTGACTATATGAAACCAGCTGTTCGTATGGCTGCTCTTATGCAACTTCCTGTTAAGTTCATCTGGACACACGACGCATTCCGTGTTGGTGAGGACGGTCCTACCCACGAGCCAGTTGAGCAAGAGGCTCAAATCCGCTTGATGGAGAAGTTGAAACGTCACGATGGCAAGAACTCATGCCTTGTTCTTCGTCCTGCTGATGCTAAAGAAACTACAGTTGCTTGGGCTATGGCAATGGACAACATGGAGAGCCCAACTGCGCTTATCTTCTCTCGCCAAAACATTAACAACCTTCCAGAGGGTAACGACTACGAGCAAGCTCGCAAGGGTGGTTACATTGTAGCTGGTTCTGATGCAAATCCTGATGTGGTTTGCGTTGCAACTGGTTCTGAGGTTTCTACTCTTGTTGCAGGTGCTGAACTTCTTCGCAAAGATGGCATCAAAGTTCGCATCGTTTCTGTTCCATCTGAAGGCTTGTTCCGCACACAAAGCGCTGAGTACCAACAAAGCGTAGTTCCTGCTGGAGCAAAAGTGTTTGGTATGACTGCTGGTCTTCCTGTAAACCTTCAAGGATTCCTAATTGGCGCCGATGCTAAATCAACCGTTTGGGGTCTTGAAACATTCGGTTTCTCAGCTCCTTACAAAGTGCTTGACGAGAAACTTGGATACACCGCTGAGAATGTATATGCACAAGTTAAGAAGATGTTCTAATTAGAAATACTTAACTAATAATAAACGCCCTGCTGGCTTTTGCTGGTAGGGCGTTTTTTGTTGATGCGTTGAATAATTTAATTGTGTAACGTGCTGCTTATAACTTAAAAATTAGAATCGTTTATCATAATTTCTTCTGCTTTTGACCTTCATAAATCTTTTTAAATATTTCTTTTATGAAACACTTAATTACTCTAGTGTTGGTGTGCTTTGTGGCTACTATGGCCATGGCTGCCGCAGAAACTTTTCAGAGTGGTGATCTTAGTTACACCATTACAAGCGGAACCGAGCCCTATACGGTAGAGGTTACAAAAGCCGATAGCTACAAATCCCTAAAAGATGTGGTTATTCCTGAGTCTGTAGAGAATAATGGCAAAACCTATTCGGTTACAAGCATTGGCCAGTATGCGTTTGCATATTGCAATAGCCTAACCTCAGTAACCATTCCAAATTCGGTTACAAGCATTGGCGACGAAGCATTCAAGTATGTAGGTAATATTGTGTACAATGGTACCAACGATTATGCCGCAAGAACATTAAATGGTACAATTGATGGCGACTTTATTTGTGCCGATGCTGAAAAAACTCAGTTATCAGTGTACATTGGTAAAAGTGCTAACGTTGTTATTCCTGACAATGTAACAACCATTGAAAATCTGGCATTTTTAAATAACGAAAGTGTTGAAACCTTGGTTGTCCCTGCTTCAGTAACCGTAATTAAGGACAACGCAATAATCCAATGCTTTAATACTATATATTGCGAGGTTAGCGCTAAGCCAGACACTTGGAAAAAGAATGGTTTTAATACATCAGCCAAAGTAATCTGGGGTGCGGTTAAAAACATTACTCTAACTGCTAATAATGATGCATTTGGAACTGTGGAAGGTGCTGGTAAAGTAGGCCTAAACACTAAAGCAACCCTAACCGCAACCGCAGCCGAGGGCTATCACTTTGCAAAATGGAGCAACGGCGCAACCGATGCAACCATAACAATAACCGTAGTTAGCGACACAACACTAACAGCAGAGTTTGCCGCAAACGAAAATCAAGGTGGCAACAACCAAGGAGATATCCAAGGTGATGTGAAACCTGCAGTTGCAGAAAATGCAGCCGATGCAATTTCAATCTACGCATACCAAAATATTATTGTAGTAGAAAATGCTGATGCAGAAATCTACGTATTTGATGTAATGGGCCGTTTGATTGCACGTGAAAACACTACAACCAACATTGCAGAAATACCAATGCCAAACGCAGGTATTTACATTGTAAAAGTTGGAGCTAAAGCACAACGCGTAAGCATTTCGCTTTAATAGTTAATGGCCAAAAGCCAATAGTCAAAAAAAAGGCAATGGACCAAGGTCTGTTGCCTTTTTTGTTTAATTAAACCGAGTACTTTTCTGTTGTTGTGAAAATGCTGAAAACATTTCAAAACAATTACCTTCGCCGCAAATAATTCACTATGCATCTCGATTTTGAAAACCGCCTACAAGCTCGGCTTGCGCAATTAGCAAATAAAGGTTTGTATCGCAATACAACAGTTGCCGATTCGTTGAAATTTGATCTTTGCAACCGCCCATATTTCATCCATGACAATTTGCCTATTGGTAAAAGTGCAGATTTTAATGCCTCAGGGCTTTCTGTATGCAAGTCGTTGCAACGTAAGTTGGAACAAGAATTGGCAATTTTTCTAAAAACGAGCGATTGCTTGGTGTTGTCATCAAATTGCAATGTAGTTGAACAAATTGCAAATGTGCTACTCGATAAAGAAGACGCTTTGATTACTGCTACTCTTGAAACGGTTAATACCAAATCAACTTTACATCATTTTCATCAGTTCGATGTTGATGAATTGGAGAATAAACTTCAACTGTCGCAAGCTCAGCATTGTCGCATTGTGGCAGTAGATGCAGTGTCGCCTATTACAGGTGCAATTGCTCCTATGGAACATATTTGCAATCTGGCCAATAGCTACAAAGCCACAGTGCTGATTGACGAAACAAATTCGCTTGGCGTGTTAGGCGAAAATGGAGGAGGAGTATCTGAATTATTTGGAGTTGAGCAACAAGTTGATATTAAAGTTGGTTCGTTATATAACTTGCTTGGCATTCAGGCATCGTTTGTGGCCGGTAGTCGGCTGATTATTGATGCATTGCGACAAGGTCTTTGCCCGTTAAACTTCTTTGGAGTGTCAGAGCAAACAGCTGAGAGTGCCTTGTCTGCGTTGCAACAACTAAAAACGGTTGATTTAACAATGCCTATTCAACTGACAAACTATTTGATTCGAAAATTATATCATTCTCATTTTGAGATTTTGCCAACGCAATCAGCAATATGTGCTATTGAATTTGATGGTGAACAAACCGCAAATCAGTTATCTATAGCACTTATTGAGCAAGGAATTGCAACAATAGCATTGAGTTATCCCTATGCGTCAAAAGGAAAATCGTATTTGAGAACCAAGTTATATAATGCTATGAATGAGCAAGATGTGGAACTTGTGGCTGAAATTGTAACTAATGCTGCCAAGCAACAAAAAGTGATTGAATAGGCTTTTTTTTGAAAAAAATAAGAAAAAAAACATAATGAGTTGCACATATTAAAACTTGTTATACATTTGCACCCGCATTCAGCACTGTCGCATGGTGTAATGGTAACACTACAGGTTTTGGTTCTGTCATTCAAGGTTCGAATCCTTGTGCGACAACAAACCTCCAAAGAAATTTGGAGGTTTTTTTATTTCTACCAATGAGAAAATTACTGCCAATATTATTGTTAGCCGCATTGTTTCAATCTTGCACCTCGTGTCCTGAGTATATTAAAGCCTACGAGTTGAAGCGTTGTGTAAATGTGGTTAGGGTAGTTGAATTGGGGGCGATTGAACCGATGGTTGCTGCCGATAGTATAAGGTTGCTGCAACGTGAATACGAAACTCAATTGTGCAGTGCAATTGCCGAGCATAGGCATATTATTGATTCTCTTCAGGCAAAAATTCAAAAGACTGAGGCTGACATCAATAGCACATCGAGTGCTCAAATGGTTGAATTACTAAACAAGGGTATAAAATCAATGCGTTGGAAATGTAATGTTGCACAGCAAGTTATTGATACATACCAAAACTCACCAGAGCAAACCAGATTGGCAGATATCTTGAATCAAATTTTGCATTTTCAGACAGATACGGCCGCAGTTGTGGCGTACAAACAAAAGTGTGTGTTTGTTGGTCGCCAAGGTTTGTTGCCAAAAGAAACCTATGTGCGAAATTATGTTCTGTCGTTTGATAGGGGCGAAATTGTTGGTGAACTTATTCAGCATTAACAAATTGTCCCGCAAATAGCACCTCGTTTGTTGCTTTGTTTACAATGTAATAAACAAACGGGTGGTCGAACAATACTGGAATGTCGCGCGATAGTGAACTCTTGGCAATCATTTCAATAGCAGTTGCGGCTGCAGCTTCGGTTCCTTTTTCATCTACGATTATTGTGGCATTGTGAAACACAGCACCTATTTTTAAATCGTTAGCTTGACTAATGCCCGAAAAGTTGGCAATGTTGCTGAACGCGTTTTTAAGACCTATATTTTTCAATGTTTCGCTAACATTTGTTGCTGTGTTGGTGTTGAATTTTGGCATCGATAATATAATGGAAGTTGGGCGCAGAACTTTGGCAATGTCGTTGAGTATGCCATTTTTGAATCTCGAAAGCATTTCGGTAATAGTGCGGCCTTTGGGCATTATAATATACATTGATAATTGATTGCCGTTGTATGGGAGTTCAACTGCTTGAATGTTGCCATCGGAGTAAAAGTTTAACATTTGCGTTTGTTGCATGAAAGATGCGCGTTGTGTTGTGTCGCCAAAAAAATCGCCATGCCAAGTGTTGCTGCTTTTGAATGGAGTAGCCCATTCGCCCGAAAAATCTATGGTGTTGGTTAGTAATAAACGAGTGTTCTTGTCAAGGGCGTTACTTGGTATAAGTTCCTTTATCTTGCCGTTAGTTTGTTGTTTTGCCCATTGGTTTATTGCATTGCGTGCTTTGGCTCGTTTTTTGTCCGATTTAAAGTCGCAAAGTTTTGCTTCTGCTTTAAAATTGTTTGCCATTTCTTTTTTGAACGAGGCATTTATAGGATAGTCATTTTGAACCCAAATAGCATTTGTAACGTTAACTTTGCATTTGCCGCTAATGGTTGAAACGCAAGGCTTTGAGTCGGTTGCAAGCAGCCTGTTAAACTCAACTTTTGTGTCGCCCTTTGCTCCCGTTGCTGCCATTTGCAATGCAGTGCTTATTGAAGCTGGCGAAAAAACAAAGTTTTGTTTTTCCATTTCTTTGGTCAGCTCCAGTTGTATTTTGTAGGGGAGTAATCCGGTGCTAAGCGCTTTGTTGGCGTTTTTTTGAGCTATTAAATTTGTGCTTGCAATAATGGCAAGAGTCAGGATTAGTATTTTTTTCATTTGGTTATCCGTTTTGTACTGTTTGTTCAACTTCGTCAATGGTTGATGGTACTTTTTTGCTACCCAAAACACGAGCTCCTGTTTCGGTAATAAGAAGGTCATCTTCAATTCTAACGCCACCAAAATCAATGTATTGCTCAACTTTGTTAAAATTAATGAACTCGGCATTTTTGCCAGACGCTTTCCATTGGTTAATAAGGTCGGGAATGAAGTATATGCCAGGTTCATCGCTCACAACAAAACCGGGTTGAAGAGTGCGGCCCATGCGTAACGATGATGTGCCAAATTGGTCAATTGGGCGTGTTATTTGGTCGTAACCAACATAAATCTGGCCTAAATTTTCCATGTCGTGAACATCGAGTCCAATCATGTGCCCAAGTCCGTGCGGTAAAAACATTGCATGAGCACCAGCGGCTACGGCTTCGTCAATATCGCCCTTCATTAATCCTAGGCTCTTAAGACCTTGTGCAATAATCTTGCAGCAAGCAAGGTGAACGCTCAAGTATGTTACTCCTGGTTTTGCAAGTTTAGCGGCAGCTTGGTTAGCATCAAGCACAATTTGGTAAATCTCTTTCTGTTTTTGTGTGAATTTGCCATTTACTGGAAATGTGCGAGTGTAGTCCGATGGGTATCCCATTGCAGTTTCGGCTCCAGCGTCAACCAACATAAGGCGCCCCGAGGTAATAGGATTGCCGTGATAGTGATTGTGTAGAGTTTGCCCATTTTGCGTTAATATGGTAGGAAACGAAAAGTAACCTCCGTATTTGAGTGGAATACTATCTACGATGCTATGCAATTCGTACTCATTTTTTACACGAGTAACATTTTTCATTGCTGCTACATGCATTTCGTAACCAATAGCACAAGCAAATTCCATCTCTTCAATTTCTTCGGCCGATTTTACTGAGCGCAAATCTATTATGGCTTGTGTGAGTTTCATTGAAATACCATTAGCAACCTCGTCAGTTGAGCGGTTCAGCATTTTAGATAGTTTTATTAAGGCATCAGCTCGATATTGTGGAGTGTACATTATGTCGCGGTCCATTCTCATAGCAGTGTGCACATACTCAATGGCTTCAGAGGTTGGCTTTACTCTAGTGATTCCAGCAAGTAGCGCACGTTCGCGTATGGTTTGTTGTTTTCCCATCCATACAATGTCATCAATACTATATTCATCGGCAAAAATTATCTCTTCACCACTATCAAAATCAATGGCGGCCATAATGCCGGGTTGCCAAATGCCAAAAAAGTAAATAAATGTGCTGTCTTGACGAAAGCGATATGTATTGTCGGTGTAGTTCATAGGAGAATCGTTGTTTCCCATAAAAATTGCTACACCAGTTTTTACTTTGTCACGTAAAAGTCGGCGGCGAGTAGCGTAAGTGCTTGCGCCAAACATGGTTCGTATTGTGTTCATTGTGTTTATGTTTTGAACCAAAGGTAGAAATAAGTTGTAAACTGATGAAATTGAAAAAAAGAGAGCGAAAATAAGAGTAGAGAGGCGTGCTTTTGGTAACTTTTTTCTGATTGTATCGTAAAAGTATTTGTAGTGGTTATTAAAAAAAATCAGCAGTCTTTTAGTGGTTGATATTCAAATGATAAGAATAGAAATTGCTCAACAATGCATTAAAGAATAAAAAATAGGAGGCTTGGTTTAATGAAAAATACTACTTTTACAATTATCGGTTGCAAGACAATCGGTGTGGAATTATAGTTAATAGGTATGATTAGTAACGACGATATTGCAAAGGTTCTGGCTGCTTTTAAAACGGCATCAACCTACGATTTTAGCGATTATTGCGACAGGTCGTTTGCGCGCCGAGTTGACAAGATTCTTACCGATAATAAAATTTCTGCCGATTTGTTCGTGAAACAACTAATGAGTGATCGCGACTTCCTTGAAAAATCGGTGCGCGACATTACGGTAAACACAACCGAGCTTTTTCGCGATCCGCAAATGTGGCTCAACTTGCGCTATCAAGTGTTGCCTCGTTTTAAGGATAAACCTACAATTAAAATTTGGCATGCAGGCTGCTCATCGGGACAAGAGATTTATTCAATGATGATTTTGCTTAACGAACTTGGCATGTTCGATAAAGCTCAAATCTTTGCTACCGATATAAATACCGCTGTTATTGAGGCCGCACAAACTGGTACTTACAAGTACATGTTCAACTTGAATTATTTGGACAACTTTGACAAGGTGATGCGCGAAAATCCGTACAACTTTGAGCAAAAGTACGACGTCCCTTATGAAAAATACTTTGATATTGATAAGCGTAAGGACGTTATTCAAATGAATGATTTCTTGTGTAAGAAACCAGTGTTCCGTAAGCATGACTTGGTGAGCGGATGCAACCCATTCTATCACCAATTTGATTTAATATTGTGCCGCAACGTAATCATTTACTTTAATCCCAAATTGCAAAATAAGGTTATCAATATGTTTGCAAATAACCTATCGGTAAATGGCTTTTTGATTTTGGGAGCTTCGGAAAGTATTTTGGGCTCGGCCAATAGTAGCTTTGAGCGAATGGTAGGTTTCTATCGTAAAAAACAAACAATTTCAATGTTTTAGCTTATGATAGAAACTTTGGGTATAGTGGATATTAGAAAAATGAACGGATTTGTGTCCGAGGCATTTGGCATTAATTTGGCCGACTATGCGTCAACCATATTAAAACGCCGCTATGTGCACATGCTCAATACATATAATTGCGTGTCGGTAGATAATTTTGAGGATAGAATAAAAAAAGGAATAATTACCGCCGATGATGTGATGTATGAAGTGTCGCTAGAGACTACAGAATTGTTCCGCGATCCTTCGGCTTGGCGCGAAATGCGTGACAAATACTTGCCAGAAGTGTGCAAGTCGGGCAAGTGTAATATATTAATGCCCGGCGAGTCTTCAGGTGACGAACTTTACTCAATGATGATAGTGTTGTCTGAAGCAAATTTGTTAGATAAAGTTCAAGTAGATGCGTATTGCCCATCAAACCGAAACTTGAAACAAATAAAAGATGGTGGTTTGTATGATTCCAAAAAATTAGAGTTGGGTGATGCAAACTATACTAGATATTCGGGGCCTAAAACATTGTCCAACTATTATACATTGGTGGACAATAGAGCAAAAATGCAATCATCGTTGCTTAATGGGGTAAATCTTTCGGTGCGCGATGTACAGAAAAATGCCGACACAAAACGATATAAAATGATAGTGTATCGAAATGTGTTGCTGCAATATTCGGTTCCATTGTATGAGCGAGTGGTGAAAACCTTAGTTGATAAACTTGACATAGGCGGTTACTTGATTATTGGCGATATGGAGACCCTTGAGTATTGCGATTCAAACCGAAAATTGGTTTTGGTTGATAGCGCTGAACAGGTGTATCGTAAAAAGATGGATTAGAGTATGGAAAGCGAATATAAAGCCATAATGATTGGAGGTTCTGCCGGAAGTTTTCAGGTGGTGTGCAAAATAATAGCCGCATTGCCTGCCGACTATCCATTGCCAATTATTATGTGTTTGCATAGATTGAAACATGTGCGTTCGGGCTTTGTTGAGGCTCTTTCAATTAAATCAAAGTTGCCTATAATTGAGCCCCACGACAAAGAACCTCTACGCAATGGTCGCATATATTTGGCTCCCGCAAACTATCACATGTATATAGAGTTGGGTAACCGTTTTTCACTATCTACTGAGGATGTGATTAATCACTCGCGCCCATCAATCGATTTGTCATTCTTTTCCGCCTCGTACAATTATAAGCGTAAGTTGGTGGGAATAATTCTTAGTGGAGCCAACAAAGATGGAGCTCTAGGATTGAAAAGTGTAGCAGACGGTGGAGGCTTGACTATAGTCCAAGATCCTAAAGAATGTCAAGTCCCAACAATGACTACAGCTTCAATGAATGCAACAAAAGTTGACCATATATTTACAACCAAACAAATTATTGACTTTTTGCTTAAACTAACATAACCCTAATTGTATGGATATTTTGAAACACAAAAGCAAAACGTACACTTGCGGCATCTTGATGATGCTACTTTGTGTAGTTTCAATTATAGTACTGCTTTGCGGTAGCCAAAATATGGGCAATATAGCATCGCTCACATTGTTGGCATTGCTAGTTCTAATGGCGTTTATGGCGTTCAGTATGATGCTTATGGGCATCAAAATGGTAGACACAGTTATCGAAACCGAAGAAGATCGAATGATTGAGACCGAAGACCAATACGAGCAAAAGGTTGATGATATTATAAGAGATATAGATCAACGAGATTTCGATTTGGAAAAGGTAGCATCTCTTGTAACTAAAAACGAAGGTTGGAAAATGTTTGCAGAATCTCTTTTATCTTCGTTGTCAAAGCAAGTTGATATGGCGATAGGAATTGTATATAAGGCCGAAAAAGATGATAATGGAGATGTGTTTAATCCAGTGGCAACATATGCATATTATAGCGATCAAGCTCCATCCAGTTTTAGAGTGGGAGAGGGTATATCGGGACAAGTGGTGTTAGATAAAAAATCAATGATGCTAAACGAATTGTCAAACAAAAACATGACAATAGTGTCGGGGTTAGGCGAGTCGCAAGTCAATAATTTGGCAATTGTTCCAATTTTAAAGGACGATAATGTGGTCGGTTTAATAGAAATTGCTACATTTAAACCATTGGAAAAATGTGTAGCAAGCAAGATAGATGATTTGTCTAAAGTAATTGGTAATATTGCACCTTTATAAACTGAAAACCTAATGGGAATTTTAGTTGATACCATAAAGAGTGTCCTAGTATATAGGGCAAACAACAAGGAGAACTACGTGCCAAGCATGGTATGTATAGGCATACTTGTAGTTGTCGTGTCGTGGATTGTTGCGTTTATAAGCAACGATATCGAAGTGTCTATTGTAGGATTGACAGAAATACACGGCCAAAATGCAATTTTGTTTGTTGTTGATTTGCTCCCATTTATAATGGGAGGTATTGGTTATGTGTTTACAAAATCAACACGCCAAGCAATACATGAGTTGACTGCTGAAATAAACGAGAAGAATCGTGTTATTACACAAAATGCTCAATTTGCAAAAAAAATAGGTGAAGGCGATTTTAATGCTCAAGATGGAGAGGTTGATGATAACGATGTGTTAGGCCACTCGTTGAAAATTATGAAGAACAACCTTGCCGAAACTAATGAAAAAGAGAAAGAACATAACTGGATTGCAAAAGGAAAGGATTCAATTGCTGATATCTTGCGCAAACAGTCAGAACTTGATAAACTATCGTATGAGACTTTGGTTGAGGTAATTAAATACATTGATGTTATTCAAGGTGCGTTTTATATCTACAACGAAGACGAAAAAGTGTTGGAAAATACAGCGACTTATGCATATAACCGCCGCAAATATCAAAACGCAAGTTTTGCTATAGGAGAGGGCTTGGTCGGTCAATGTGCATTTGAGATGGATGTGATTTTCCGTCGCGAGATTCCTGATGATTTTATCACAATTACTAGTGGCATATTAGGTGAGCAAAAACCAACGTCGTTATTGCTGGTGCCTTTAGTGTCTGACGAAAAATTGCAAGGAGTTCTTGAATTTGCGTCATTAAAAGACGATATCACTGATTTGAAAATCAGATTTGTGAAAGAGTTGAGTGATGTTATTGCCCGTACTATTTCAAACTTAAAAGTATCTGCAAATACATCACGACTATACGATGAGTCCCAAAAAATGACAAAGGAATTGAAGGAGAGCGAGATTGCGCTTCTTCAAGAAAAAGAGCAATTGCAAGAAACTCGTGAGGAGGTTGAGAAGAAAAATGCTGACCTTAATGCACAAAACGAGAAGATTGAAAATGCGCAAAAGCGTTTGAATTCATTGCTTGAAAATGCTTCGGAGATTATTTCAATCTATGACGAAAATAGAGTGCTTACATACATAAGTCCTTCAGTTGTAAATATATATGGCTACACTGGAGATGAAATGATTGCAGGTAAGGACCTTGATAGGTTGACAGCAAAAGGTATTAAAGAGTTTGCAGAGGCATTTACAAAACTACTTGAAGATCCTGAAACTCCGCAAACAATTCAATATACTTATATGAGGAAAGATGGCCAAAAGATCTTTATAGAATCAATTGGTCGAAATTTGTTGAACGACCCAGCAATTAAGGGTATCATTATCAACTCGCAAGATATAACTGAGCGTAAACGTGCAGAGAAAGAGGAGCGCATGAAGAGTAAAATGCAGTCGTTGTCCGAAAACTCTCTTGATATGATTACTCGTGTTGGTACTACTGGTATATTTTTCTATGCAAACCCAGTGGTTAAAAAATATACAGACATTGAGCCCTCAGCGTTGATTAACAAGAATTTGAATGAAGTTGATTTCCATCCGCAAATCAAAGTGTCGCTTAACGAAGCAATACAAATTGTGAAAGAAACTCATGAGAAACACGATACAGAGGTTACTTTCCCAACTAATTTTGGTGATCGTATAATGCAAGTAAATGCAATACCAGAGTTTAGCGACGATAACAAAGAATTGGAAACTATTTTGCTTGTTGCTCACGATATTACTGAGCAAAAGATGGCGGAAATGGAAATTCAAGAGAAGAATAAATCAATTACCGAGAGTATCAACTATGCTAAACGAATTCAGAACTCAATTCTGCCAAATACCAAGTTTATACAAGAGTATTTGCCGAACTCGTTCATATTGTATCGCCCTCGTGAGGTTGTAAGTGGAGACTTCCCTTGGTTCTTTAAAAAAGGTGATGACTTGTTTATCGCAGCAGTTGATTGTACAGGTCATGGTGTGCCGGGAGCTTTGTTGTCGTTTATTGGTTATTTTACATTGAATAATGTTGTTGACCACTATGACAATATTAACGCAGGTCAAATCCTAGATAAGGTTCACGAAGGGGTTCGTACAACATTGAAGCAAGATCGTATTGATTCTGAGGCTCGAGATGGTATGGATATGGCACTTTGTAAAATAAACCTTAAGAAAAATATACTAGAATTTGCAGGTGCTCATCGTCCTTTGTATTTGACGAGAGGAAAAGAATTGATTCAATACAAAGGAAGCCATAAGGCAATTGGAGGTATACCATTGGGTAAGAAACAGGAGGAAGATTTTGAGAATCATTTGATAAATCTTGAAGCTGGTGACCGCGTATTTTTCTTCTCTGATGGATTCCCTGACCAAGTAGGAGGAGATAGTGGAAGAAAATATCAAACAAATAGAATGCGAGAAGTGCTTTTAAATAACACAGAAGCAACTATATTTGAGCACGAAAAAATATTGAATGATGATTTGGAAGCTTATAGAGGAAACTATAAGCAAGTTGATGATATATTATTAATAGGTATAGAGTTTTAAAACATAAAATATAATTGCTATGGAAAATTCAGATTTCCTAGATTTTGTTTACAATTTCAGCGACTCAATGGGCAAACGAAATGCCGAGTTGGTTTATAAAGGTGAGATATCGCACCAAGTAACCAAGGCGTTTACTTCGTTGACCGAAACAAGTATGTTGATGGAGCAAGAACCTAATTCGGTGCAGAAAAAGGTTTTTCACGTTATTGTAGAGTTCTTGCAAAATATTAGCAAACACGCTGATAGCTTGGAAACTGGAGAAGACCGCCGTGAGGGTAGCGGAGTGTTCTTGCTTTGCAAAGACGAGGAAAATTATACCATAACAACAGGTAATGTGATGATGATTCACAAGAAAGACGCAATAGCATCAATTCTTGAGAAAATCAACTCATTGGACCGAGAAGGGTTGAAAGCCTTGTATAAGCAGCAGATTAAGGACGGCCGTTTGAGCGAAAAAGGTGGCGCAGGCTTAGGCTTTATTGATATAGCAAAGAAAACAGGTAATAAACTTAATTATTCGTTTGTCCAATTGAATGACGAGTATACATTTTTTATTATATCATCAACAATTTCGAGAACTCAATTATCAGATTAACACTTAATAAATTATATAAATTATGGAAGTAATTAAAATAGTTGGAACCGACGATACTCCAAGTGTAACACTAGACGTTGCAAACGAAATTTTTGAAATTTCAGGACGTTCACTTCCTGAGGACGTTGCAATGTTTTATAAACCTATTTTGGATTGGTTGGACCGTTATGCTGATGAGGCAACAGGTAGCACTGTGTTTAACTTCAAATTGGTTTACTTCAATACTGCATCTTCAAAAATGATTCTTGATATCCTTTTGAAATTAGAGGAAATACATGAGTCGGGAAAAGAAGTGCTCATTAAATGGTATTATCCTGATGACGACGAAGACATGGAAGAGGCAGGTGAAGAATACTCTGACATTGTTGATGTGCCATTTGAGCAAATTAGCTATTCATTGGATTAATTTTTTTTCTATAGATATCTATAGTTCTATAAAGAAACACTTTTAGATGAGTGAAGAGATCTTAAAGGCCTTAATGCAGCTCTTTGCGATTATTGCAAAGCAGGATGGTGGCGTAAAGGAAAGCGAGATAGACTTTGTAGAAAATTTCTTGACTTCTCAATTGAGTTCAGACTTGGTTGAGGAGTTTTTGGCTTTATTCTACAAACACGCCCAAATTAGTGGCCGTGAGGATTTGCAAAAGGCAAAAGAAAACGAAGACGTTAAGTTAACTTCGGTAACCGACTCGGTTCGTATTCTTGGTATATGCAAAAAGATTAACAAGACACTGACCCAACAACAAAAGGTTGTTACGTTGGTGCGTTTGTTTGAGTTGGTTGCAGCTGACCGCCAATTTACAGAGCAGCGTATGGCCATTATCAATACAGTGGCCGAAGTATTTAATGTTTCGTCAGAGGAATTTTCAAATACTGAAACGTTTGTTGTTAAAGAATCGGTTGATGGTCTTGATGTCGCAAGCATGTTGATTATCAACGATAAACCTCTTGAATTAACAGCTGCTAAGCATATCCAAATTGAAGATCTTGACCAAGAATTGGTAATACTCCAAATAAAGAGTGTTGACCTTTACTTCTTGAAGTATATGGGTAGCCATGAGCTTTTGCTTAATGGTCTGCCAATCAAAGGAAATAAAATTTACTTGTTTGCTAATGGTAGTGCAATTCGCTTCCCTAAAGGTAAACCAGTATATTATAGCGACGTTGTTTCAAAATACTTGGCCGATGTAACTTCTGCCAAAATCACTTACAACGTTAATGATCTTGAGTATAAATTCCCAAATGGCGCAATAGGTTTGCGTAACATCAACTTGTCGGAGGAGCAAGGCAAGTTAGTTGGAATTATGGGCGCTAGTGGTGCAGGAAAAACAACATTGTTAAATGTACTTACTGGCAACGAACGCCCATCGCAAGGAAATGTTCTTATAAACGGCATTGACCTTCATAATGAGAAGGAAAAAATGGAAGGTGTTATTGGATATATTCCACAAGACGACCTTTTGATAGAGGAACTGACAGTGTATCAGAACCTTTATTTCAATGCTAAATTGTGCTTCAAAAATATGAGCGATGAGGAAATTCAGGAGCGAGTTGATAAAACATTGCTAAACTTGGGTTTGCTTGATCGTAAGGATTTGAAAGTAGGTTCGCCTCTACATAAAACCATTAGTGGTGGTCAGCGCAAGCGTTTGAATATCGCGCTTGAATTGATAAGGGAACCCCCTGTATTGTTTGTTGATGAGCCTACATCTGGTTTGTCGTCGCGCGACTCGGAAAACGTAATGGACTTGTTACGTGAGTTGTCGTTGAAGGGAAAATTGATATTTGTTGTTATTCACCAACCATCGTCAGAAATCTACAAGATGTTTGACAAAATGGTGATACTTGATACTGGCGGTTATCTTATTTATTATGGAAACCCAGTTGATGCAGTTACCTATTTCAAAAAGATTGATGGACAATTGAATTCAGACCAAGGTGAGTGCCCAACTTGTGGTAATGTTAACCCGGAATTGATATTTAACATTATTGATGCTCAGGTGGTTGACGAGTTTGGTAGATATACTAACAAACGTAAAGTAACACCAGTTGAGTGGGAGGATAAATTTGCAGAGGTTAACAAAAATGTGAAATTGCCCGACCAAAAGGAAACTCCACCTAAATCTTTGGATATTCCAAAATGGATAGATCAGGTAAAGATTTATTTCCGTCGCGATTTCTTGGCAAAGATTAGTAATAGGCAATATATTTTGATGAACATATTGGAGGCTCCAATTTTGGGACTTATCCTTTCATTTTTGATTCGCTATATTGCTGATCCTAATTCTAATGTGTATATCTTCCGCGAAAACGCAAATATTCCAATTTACGTTTTCATGAGTATGATTGTGGCAATGTTTTTAGGATTGATGGTGAGTGGTGAGGAAATTTTTAAAGACCAAAAGATTTTGAACCGCGAAAAGTTTTTGAACTTGAGCCGATCGTCTTATTTGGTTGCAAAAATCGCCATACTATTCATTATTTCGGCCATTCAGTCAATTTTGTTTGTGCTTGTAGCCAACTCAATATTGGGAGTTAGAGGAATGTGGTTCGAATATTGGTGGGCATTGTTCACCATTGCAACCTTCTCAAATATGACAGGCTTAATTCTGTCGTCAACATTTAACTCTGCCGTTACCATTTACATTATGATTCCATTGGTAATGATTCCACAAATGGCGTTGGGTGGTGCAATGTTCAGTTTTAATAAATTGAACCGAGCAATTGGTAGTGTTAATGGAGTTCCTCCAATTTGTGAGTTTATTGCAACTCGTTGGGTTTACGAAGGAATGATTGTACGTCAATATAAGGATAATAAGTTTGAGCGTTATTTCTATGAATATGAAAGACAGGTTAGCGTTGGAGACTTTAAAACTACGTTCTATCTTCCAGAATTGAGTGAACGAGTTGATCGTTGTGCTTTTGCTTGTGGTTCGGTTATGACCGATGCAGATGCAAATACCTATAAATGGGAATTGGCTACATTGAAAAATGAGCTTGGAAAAGAAAAGACTCGTGTTCCTGATAGTTTGTTAAACTATTCGTTTGAATATCTTGAAGATCTTACTATTGAGAAGTTTACTCCAGAAGTTGGAGCATATACTCGTGAGTATATTGAGTTGCTAAAACAGTATTATAAAAAAATGGCCGACGACGCTACTCTTCGTATAGAAACTATAAAGAATTATTGGGAAAGTAAAAGTCCTGGCCAGTTCCAAAGACTACGTCAAGCGTATCTGAATGAAGCTATACAAGATATTGTACTTAATAAAATTGAAGCAAATAAAGTTTTGTCGTACAAAGATAGGCTAATACAACAAGTTGATCCAATATATGAAACACCATGGGTAAATAATATCTTTGATTACAGAGCACAGTTCTTCTCTCCAACCAAATATTTCTTAGGCCACGAATTTGATACCTTTTGGTTTAATATGTGGGTGGTATGGTTAATGACAATCGCATTTTATTTTGTGTTGTATTACGATGGTTTGAAGAAACTTATGAATGTTTCAATAGGAGATTTTGTCAAGAAATTGACGAAAAAATTTCAAAAATGATAAAACAAAAAAATAATAGATAATTTTACAACCCTAAACGTAAGATTGATATGAACAGAAAGTTCCAATTTCTTTTTGGCACTCTATTAGCAGGCTCATTGTTATTGGTGGGTTGCCAAGGTGATGGTAATAAATCGAGTAAGTCAGACGATTTTTCTATACCGGATTCAATTTTTGACAACAAGCCTTTGATGATTTCAAAGGATGCAATGAATGATATTATTGAAAATCTTTCATCGCCAATTGAAATGGCTGCGTTATTAAAATCAGCAGGTGTGCCATTTCAACAAAAATATTTGGCTCCAACTAACCGAGTTGACGGATTGACAACCAACTTTGAGCAAGCTTTAAATCTTGGTGTTTATGGTTGCGATCTTGGATACTTGAACATGTATGAAAAAACAGGTTCAATTATCAATAGCATGACAGCAATTAAAAATCTTGCAAATGCGTTGCGTATTGGCCAGTTCTTTGATTTTAATACAATTAAACGTTTGGCAACCAACAATGAAAATATTGACTCGTTGATGTATATTTCGGTTTCGGCGTTCAATAATATGGACGAATATCTTCGCGAGAACAATCGTAGCAATATCAGTGCATTGCTTATGACAGGTATGTGGCTTGAAGGTATGTACCTTGCAGGTCAAGTTGCTAAAGAGTCGCCAAATGCTAGCGATATAATTGAACGTATTGGAGACCAAAAACTAGTGCTTAACGACCTTATTTTGGTGCTTAAGAATTATAAATCAGACCCAAGTTTTGCCAAACTAATTAAAGAGATTGAGTTAATTAAAAAGGAGTATGAGAACGTGAGGATTACTTATGAAATGGGTGAACCTGAGGCAAAAGAGATTGACGGAATGCTTGTTATTATTCAAACAGACAAACAGAATGTTGAAATTTCAAATGAAACCTTGGGCAAAATTATTTCAGCAATTGAAAATGCTCGTTCGATGATTATCAATTTGTAGAAATACTGACATATGAAAAGATTATCAATCTACATATTACTTTCTTTATTTTTGGTTGTATTTGCGACAAGCAAAACTAGTGCTCAAGACAACGAATTGGTTAATGTTTGTGCTTTGGGTATTGGTAACGCAACATATCTAAAGGACTTTAAGGTTAAATTGCCAGCAAGTGCTGCAGCGGCACCGTCTACCAAATTCAATGTAATTTTGAATAAAGGTACTATGTACAAAATTACTGTATGTAATGCCGAAGGATATGAAGGTAAGGCTGTTGTGAGTCTTTTGGAAGGCCCCAAAGCTCTTGGTTCTAATCTAAATGCTGATGGTTCGTTTCAACCTGCAATTGGTTTTATGTGCCAAAAAACAGGTATGTATAACATTGTAGTGTCGTTTAAAGGTGGAAAAGAAGGTGCGGCTGTTGCAATTTTGTCGTACGTTAACAAATAAGCTATCAAACACTATTTAATATATGAAAGAGAACTATTATAGTTCTCTTTCGTTTTTTATAGGCGTATGCTATTTTTTAAATAGTTAGTGCTAAATGTTAAATCACCTTAGATAAATAGTTTTATAATATGTTTATTCCCGACGAAAAAACTTTAACACTATTTCGTGATTATTGCACTTTGAATGAGGAGTTTGATGGGAAATCGATTTCTAATGCAATGATGTATGCGTATCAATGCCATGCTAATACATTGCAGAGCTATGATGATAAACCTTACACATATCACCTTAAAATGACCTATGATTATGGTTGTAAATTTGCTCATTTGCTAACTGCTACAGAATGTGAGTTAGCATTGTCGGCTTGTTGGTGTCATGATGTGATTGAAGATACTCGTCAATCGTATAATGACGTAACAAAGGCTTGTGGAGTGGAATTGTCTGAGGTTGTTTATGCTCTAACAAACGAAAAAGGGCGCACACGTGAAGAAAGAGCAAACGATCAATATTATTTGGGTATTAGACAAAATGAGGTGGCTACTTTTGTGAAGTTATGCGATAGATTAGCCAATGTAACTTATTCATGTGAAAATAATCAGCGAATAAAGTTGGCATATAGGAATGAATACGCACATTTTAAGCAATCAATATGGAATCTGCGTTTTGCAGAAATGTTTAGCGCTATTGAGCAAATTTTAGGTTTGAATTAACGTGTTGAAACGTAAAATTTAATCTAATCGATGCTTGTGGTGAGGTTGAGTGCTCCAAGTTGTTGGTGCAAAGGTTTTAATTCGTCGAAGGAACCGGTTTTAATTGCACACTTGTCGTTAAAATGAGCAATGGTTGCGCATTGTTCGGCTTGAATGGGGTCGTGATGGCAAACTTTTATAAGGCAGTCAATAACGTACTCAAACGAGTTGATATCATCGTTGTAAAGTATTAAATGAGAGTTGTCGATAGTTTCAGTGTCGAAGCTAAAGTTAACTTTTGGTGCTTTTTTGGTTAAGGCCATCTCAATAAAAATTTTTCAATTGCAAAATTAGAAAAAAAACATTGTTGGTTTTTGCTGTTATAATAAAGTTAGGTTTATCAAAAAGATATTGATAAAACGCTTAAAGAAATACAGCCAAGTGAGTGTTGATATTAACCGTTATGAACGCATATTTTTTAAGGATATTAAGTTCAAATTGATACTTTTGCAAATTGCTGAAAAATGTGTGCATGTGCACATTTCGATTGGAAAATCAAGGTAAACGAAAGAAGATATGAAACGTTTGTTGGTTGTTTTTTTCTGTTTGATGGCATTAGTACTTAATGCCCAAGACAAAGAACAATGGATTAAATTAAATGGAGCGCCATTGCAAGTAAATGAAAAAGTTCATGATTTTGGAACATTGACTGAGGGAGACAAAACGGTATTTGAGTTCCAAATTTTGAATGATAGTGCTGCACACTTTGTAATTACAAGTGTATCAACATCATGTGGTTGTACTACATCTAGTTACTCGCAACGCCCAGTAAAACAAGGTAAAACGGCAACAATAAAAGTTGGATACGACTCGTCGCGCATAGGAGTGTTTACCAAAATGGTGTATGTGTATAGCAACTTCTGCAACGAGCCAATTGTGTTTGAGATAAAAGGAAAAATAAATAAGAAAGGCGAAGAGTAATTTAGCCTAATAATTAAGAATTAGAAAAATGCCAAAGATTTCGGAACGCGGAATTGAAATGCCATCGTCGCCAATTAGAAAACTGGTGCCATTGGCAAACGCTGCAAAACAACGCGGAACAAAGGTTTATCACCTTAATATCGGTCAGCCAGACTTGTTGACCCCACCAAATGCCATTGAGGCAATGAAGAATGTGGATCGTAAGATTTTGGAGTATAGCCCAAGTGAGGGTATTTTAAGTCTGCGCCAAAAATTGGTTACCTATTATGCCAAATTCAACATTGATGTTGATGTTGATGATATAATTATAACCACAGGTGGTTCGGAGGCTGTGTTGTTCTCGTTTATGGCATGCCTTGATCCGGGCGATGAAATTATTGTTCCAGAGCCAGCTTATGCAAACTATATGGCATTTGCCATTTCTGCTGGAGCAGTAATAAAAACTATACCTTCAACTATTGATGAAGGATTTGCATTGCCTTCGGTTGAAAAATTCGAGGAGTTGATTACCCCTCGCACTAAAGGTATTTTGATTTGCAATCCTAACAATCCAACTGGTTATTTGTACACTCGTAAGGAGATGAATCAAATTCGCGATATGGTGAAAAAGTACGATTTGTTCTTGTTCTCCGACGAGGTTTATCGCGAGTTTTGCTATACAGGAGCTCCATACATTTCGGCTTGCCACTTGGAAGATATTGAAGATCATGTTATTCTAATTGATTCTGTTTCAAAGCGATATAGCGAGTGCGGAATACGCGTTGGTGCTCTTATAACCAAAAACAAACAGGTGCGAGCAAATGTGATGAAATTCTGTCAAGCTCGCTTGAGCCCTCCTTTGATTGGTCAAATAATAGCAGAAGCTTCAATAGACACTCCAGAGGAATACTTGCTCGATATGTACGACGAATATGTTGAGCGTCGCAAGTATTTGATTGACGGCTTAAATAGAATACCCGGTTGTTACACACCGATTCCAATGGGTGCTTTCTACACAGTAGCAAAGTTGCCGGTTGATGATTCGGATAAATTCTGCGAGTGGCTTTTGCGCGATTTTAGTTACGAGGGCCAAACTGTGATGCTTGCTCCAGCAAGTGGTTTTTATACAACTCCAGGTTTGGGTAAGAACGAGGTGCGTATTGCTTATGTGCTTAATAAAGAAGATTTGCACAAGGCAATAAGTGTGTTGGCTATTGCATTGGAACAGTATCCTGGACGATCAATATAATATTTGGTTATGTTATCGCATGAGGTGATTTCGTTTGTGGCATTTTTGCTATTGGTAGCATTTATGCTTTTTATCGACCTTGGAGTTTTTCATAAAGACGATCATGTGGTGTCAGCAAAAGAGGCAGGCATTTGGAGTTGTGTTTGGATAGGAACTGCGCTTTTGTTTTCATTGGTATTGTATTTCTGGGGCGATTTGATTCACAATATCACTTCAATATCTGATTTACAAGCTATAAATCAGAAATATAGCCATGGTTTAAAAATAGATGAATCGGTTGGCTTGGCGGCCAATATTGCTAATTATAGGCATGCATTGTCGCTTGAGTATCTTTCGGGGTTGTTAATCGAAAAGTCACTATCGGTTGACAATATCTTTGTTATGATATTGGTTTTCACTAGTTTCAATATCAATCGCATATATTATCATCGAGTTTTGTTTTGGGGCATAATAACGGCTGTTGTGTTGCGCTTTGTGTTCATTTTTACATGCTCGGCCATTATAGTTCGTTTTGAATGGGTTCTAGCATTGTTTGGCGTGGTGCTTATTATTTCGGGTGTTAAAATGTTCTTCAATAAAGACGATGAGCAAATGGATACCGATAATCACCCGATGGTGAAGTTTGCTTCAAAGCACTTTAGTTTATTGCCTGGCGAGCATGGCCATAACTTTTTCGTTCGTCAAGATGGTAAGTTGTACATAACAGCATTGTTTTTGGTGTTGTTGGTTATAGAGTTTACCGACATTGTTTTTGCTGTTGATTCAATTCCAGCCATATTTGCTGTTACAAAAGATCCGTTTATTGTATTCTTTTCAAACATCTTTGCCATTTTGGGGCTAAGGTCGTTGTTCTTTTTGCTCGATAGCGTAATGAACAAATTTTGGTTTTTGCACTATGGATTGTCGGTATTGCTAACATTTATAGGTATTGAAATGCTTATTGATATTGTTCTTGGCATAAGTGTATCAACTTTCGTTTCGCTTATGGTGATAATAGGCATTTTGGTGTTGAGTGTGTCAATATCGTTGGCTTTTCCACAAAAAGAAAAGGGTAATTAGTTGGGGCTCACCTTTGAACCAAAAGAAATCCAAGTCTGCCTTGTACCGGTGAACGGTGCAAGCCTGCTAAATACTCAAACTCTTGAGAAAGAGCTGAATAAGATTTTCAAACCTGCCGTGGCAAGTGTGAAGGTTAGCACTCACAGCGGCATAACCATTGACTACGCCAATGGCAGTGGCTTTGCGCACCAAATCCCCATTACACCCTTTCAAAACACCTATGCAACTGCCGCCACCTACGACAACTATATCCGCGACACTGCGTGTATGGAAGTTGAGTGCAACTGAAACTTTATGCGGGTTTGCAAATCGCCAAACAAATAAATATTTTTGCACAAACGGTTTCAGAAATGAAATATCCGATAGGCATACAGACATTTGAGGAAATAATTACAGACGGTTACGTATAAGTGGACAAGACCGAGCTGGTTTACAAACTAGTAGATTCAGGCAAATACTATTTTCTAAGTCGTCCGCGCAGGTTTGGCAAAAGTCTGCTAACCACTACATTAGAGGCATATTTCAACGGGCGCAAAGACCTTTTCCGCGGCCTCGCAATGGAACGATTGGAAAAGGATTGGACGCAGTTTCCGGTGTTTCATCTAGATTTTTCGGGAGAATCATACGTAAACGAAGGCACAACAGAAGCTGTTATAAACAAGTTTCTGACTGATAATGAATCAAAATACGGCACAGACAAAGATGAAACCACCTTTGGATTGCGATTGTTGGGATTGATAAACCGTGCCAAGGAACAAACAGGTCAAAAAGTTGTCTTGCTTATAGATGAATATGACAAACCGCTAACAGACGCCATAGGGCAACCCGAACAACAAGACCGAAACCGCACCCAGTTACAAAGTATCTATAGTGTCATGAAACGCGCCGACAGCAGCATACGCTTCGCCTTTCTGACGGGCGTAACACGATACGGCAAATTGGGAATATTCAGCGCGGCCAACAATCCGCAGGACATATCCATGAGCAACACCTATGCCACAATATGCGGAGTATCAGAATCAGAATTACACAAATATTTCGACAATGAGGTGCAGAATTTCGCCAATAAAATGAATGCAACAAAAGACGAAATGTACGAACTTCTGAAACGCAAGTACGATGGCTATCACTTCAGTATCGAATCAACCGACATTTACAATCCGTTCAGTTTGCTCAACGCATTGTCTGACAAACGGATGGATAATTATTGGTTCAGCACCGGCACCCCCACATATCTGGCAAAAATGCTGAAAGCAAGGAACTATGACCTTACAAAATTCAATGGCGGAATTAATTCCACAGAGGAAGGAATTGCATCGTTTGGAAATGGCGATGAGAACATCACTGCCGCACTCTACCAAGGCGGCTATCTGACTATTAAAGGATATGACGGACGAAGGTTTTACCAGTTGGGATTTCCCAACGAAGAAGTGGCCGACGGTTTTGTGCAATACTTAGTGACCGAGTATTCGGGCAAAGGCTTAGGTGCTCTTGACGATGACTTTGTGGCTTTGCGAGATGCCATTGAAACTGACAATGTTGATGGCTTCATGCAACAAATACAAGTGATTATTAGCCAAATACCATTCGAAAGCCACGAACCAAAACTGATTGAGGCTAACTTCCGCAATATGTTGTACTTAATGATGCGTTCCACAGGGCATCAGGCTAAAATCGAACTTCCTGTTTTAGGCGGTCGCATCGATGTCTTCTTTGAAACCAAAGTGTGCGCCTACATTATCGAGTGCAAGCGCGACCAATCGGCTGCCGAAGCCCTTGCACAGATTGATGAGAAGAAGTATGCCGTCAGAATCAGCGCCCCTGGCAAGCGCGTGGTGAAAATAGGCGCCAGCTTCAGCACCACCGAGCGCAACCTTACAGAATGGGTTGTCGGGTGAGCCATTCCCACCAGAAAAATCCTTCCTAACGAAAATAATCGAAGACTATCGAAGATATTGTTTTAGTGACTATATTTGAGAGTTATTTTTGCGATTCGCGATTGCTGTTGACATTTGCCGACATTGTCTGATATTGTACGCATACGGTGTTTTAACAGCTGAAACATAAGAATTTGGCACTGACAAGCAAGTTGTGCATTGCTGGCACGGGACAAGATAACGGAGCCGGATGGTGATGTAGGGAAAGCGATTTTTTCAAAAAAAAAGATTGTGAGCATTTTTATGCCACAGGTGCACTCTGGAATATGAAGTTTTGTGTGAAAACTCTGCTAACATTTGCAATGGCATGTTGCGTGTCGTTTTTGCCGCTGTGCGCAGGTACGGTCTGTGCGCAGGATGGCGCAAATGACACCGATGTTTTCGTATCTGAGGCGGCCGATGCCGTTTCTTCGCTGCTCGACTCGCTGAAGCTCACCGACGACCAGCAGCAGCGCCTTGATGCCGCCCGAAGTGTCTTTGAGACTGTCAAATCGGCATCGAATACGGTAAAATCACTTGAAGACCTGTTCCGCAAGCGCGAGTTGAGCCTGCCTGTGGGCGTTGGCGACGGAGAAAAATACCTTATCTGCATAAACGAGATTTACAGCGACAACGACGGCAATTCGCACATGAAGGTGTCGTGCATCATACCGCTGAACGAGAGCGGCAAGCAGCTCGCCTTCGACGGCGAAGCCATTGTTGAAGGACAGAACGGTGTGGGCACACGCGGCCGAATTGAGCTGGTGGCACCGCTTGAGCGACAGTTGGGCGGCGAAAGTTCGGTAATCTTCAAAGCCGGCACCGCTGTTGAGTTTGGTTGCAACGGATTCGAGAAACTGACGGCCAAACTGGCCTTTACGCTGAAAAGCAGCTCCATACAGACTATTGATGCCGCAGGGAAACGTACCGGACGGCTGCGGGCCGATTTGGAAGCTGACATCGACGACATCAACAACTTCACCGTATCGTTCGGCATCAACAATAGGTTTGTGATGAAGGGGCTCGGCAACTATATTTTCAGCATCAGCGGAGCCACGCTCGACCAGAGCTACACCCAGACATCGGCCATGGTGAGCTTCCCCGACGGCTACTTTGAAGGCGGCACTGATGACGACCGCAACATGTGGCGTGGCCTTGCCATATCGCAGGCCGAAGTGCAGCTGCCCGACTTCATGAGCCGCCAGGACACAACCAAAGCGCCAACACCGACCCGCTTGTCGCTTTCGGGCGTGATAATCGACGGTGAAGGTTTCAGCTGCCATGCCGCGGCGCAGAATGTTACATCGAACAGTGTCAAATCCGACTCGTGGGACCTGAGCGTGAGCGATTTTGAAATCAGCCTTCTGCGTAATCAGGTAAAAGGCGTAACCTTTGGCGGTAAAATCAACGTGCCGCCATTGGGCGAAAGTTCGAAACTCGACTACGCGGCCAGCCTGAACATCGAAACCAGCAATTACAGCATTGAAGCCGCCCTACCCGACAGCGCCGAGTTTCCGATGCTGAGCGGCGCGCTTGAGATTGCATCGAACTCAACAATAAGGGTTGAGATTGACGGCAACAAGATTAAGCCCGAACTCAACCTGAACGGAACAATATCAATCAACGCGGCCATTGGCAACAGCCAGAACAACAACCGCCTGACTCTGCCCGACATCGAATTCCAGCAGATGCGCATCAGCCCAACTGATTTCAGTTTGGGGCATGTTGGACTCACCGGCAAGCTGCAGACGCCCAATGTGGCCGGATTCCAACTCACAGTGAGCGAGATAAGCAGCTTTGAGACCGACGACAGCACTTCGGCCGGGCTGGCAGTTACGGCAGGCGTGCATGTGGCCGAAAAATTCACCGGCGAAGCCGGGCTGCGGCTCTACGGCAACATACAGAAATGGAAATTCAGCGATGTTGAGATTGGAAAAATACACATCGGATATGAACAGAACGCCTTCTCGCTTGCGGGCGGCATTGAGTTCCGTAGCGGCGACGAGATATACGGCCGTGGCTTCCGTGGCGATGTTAAGATGAAACTGCTGAACGGCCAGCTGCAGGTTGACGCCGTGGCGGTTTTCGGCAAAAAAGACAACTACCGATACTTCCTGACCGATGCTTTTCTTGAAACCACGCCAGCCAAAGGCGTTAAAGTATCGTTCCTGAACTTCTACGGCGTTGGCGGCGGCCTTTACAGCAAGATGCAACAGCAACGCGGTGAGGCGACGTGCGATTTCGGCGAATCGCTGTCAAAAATAAACTATGTGCCCAACAAAGATGTGTCCATAGGTCTGATGGCGCGCACAAAATTCGGCTTCTCGGGCAGCGACAAGCTTATGGATGCCGATGTGGGGCTCGAAATACAGTTTAACAAAAATTGGGGCGTTAACTTCATACAGCTGCGCGGCGACGCCACCTTTGTGTGCAAGGATTTGGGCGCAGGCCTGGCTCAGAGCATAAAGAGCAATATGGATAAGATTGAAGGCGCTTCGAAAGGTGTTGTGGAATTCAAGAAGGAGCAACTGGCCGAACCTAAAAACAACGGCGTTCTGCGCGCTTCGATGGGTATGATGTTCGATATTGAGAACGAGACGTTTACTTCTGACCTGAAGGCCTACCTGAACGTGGGCGACATACTGCGCGGCAGCGGCCCTAACGACCAGCTTGGCTTTGCCAACATTTACGTTTCGAAAGACAAATGGTACACCCGCATTGGCACGCCCGATGAGCGCTGCGGAGTAAAATTGTTGGGCATTGCCGAAACCGACAGCTATTTTATGATGGGTGACGACATTCCCGGTCTGCCCGACTTGCCTGACGAGATTCTGAACAGCAGAGTAATAAGCGACGCACAACGCGGCAAACTGACGAACCGCCCCGATGCCAGACTGCTCGCCCAGGGCAAGGGCATTGCCATGGGCTCAAGTTTGAAAGTGGGATTCGATGCCACGCTGAAACCCTTCTACGCCACTTTCAATTTGGGCATGGGCACCGAGTTTCTGCTGAAAGACTACGGCCCCAATGTGCACTGCAAGGGCTCGAGCGACCCGGTGGGCATTAACGGCTGGTATGCGCAGGCGCAGGCTTGGGCATACGGCAACGCCAGCGTTGGAATGAAGGTGAATCTGTTTAAGAAATCGCGCGAATTCAACATTTTCAAAGGCGGAATGGTTTCGTACCTGACAGGCGCCGGCCCCAAGCCCTTCTATTTCAACGGCATGGTTGGCGGCGATTTCAATGTGCTGAACGGACTGGTTAAAGGCCGTTTCACATTCGATTTCCAGATTGGCGACACCTGCCAGATGGTTGGAGGAAGCCCCTTTGGCGAGGATGTGATTGCACAGCTCACACCCGACGGCGGCAGCACCGATGTGAACGTGTTTGTTGCCCCGCAGCTTGTGCTGAACGTGCCGGCAAACCAAAAAATGGACCTTGACGACGGCTGTACGTACCGCATTGATATTGACGAGTTTACAATAACCAATCTCGAAAGCAACGCTGCCGTTGAAGCCACCATGCAGACAAGCGACGACAACCGCACCTTCACCTACAAGCTGAAGAGCCCGCTTGAGAGCCGGCAGAAACACAAGGTGCAAGCCAAAGTATCGTTTAAGAAACTGAGCGGCGGCAAATGGGAAACCGTTAAGAACGAAGACGGCACAGCCTGCGTTGAGACCAAGACCGTAGAGTTCACTTCGGGCGACAGACCTGACTACATTATGCCCGAGCATGTACTATACAGCTACCCTGCCGACCGCCAGTACAACTTCTACAGCAGCGAGCACTCTGAGGTTTACCTGCTTGTGGAGTACGACTACAGCTACCTTTTCACCACCCAAAAACCTAAGGACTGCGACCAACTGCTGCAACTCACACCCTTTGGCGGCAAGGCGCAGACCACCACTTTCAATTACACCACCAGCCCACGCCAAACCACCGACCCCAATGTGCGGTTTGAGGTTTACGCCAGCACAAGCAAACTCAGTTTCTCGCCCGATGTTATTTATCACCTTGCCATTATAAACAAACCCACGGCAACAGCAGCCAAAACCGACGCCAACATTAAAGCCACCAGCGAAAAAATTGCCGACACCCGTTCCGATATGCAGAAGACCACACGCTCAGCCGAAGGCACAATTGAGATTAAGGATATTACAAATATTTATGAGCTTGATTTTAGAACGAGTGCTTATAGTACGTTTAGCGAGAAGATGGGGAAAATGGCAATTGGTAGTATTGTACCATGGCAAGAATACTCATTTGTTTATAATCTAAAAGCAAACATTGTTGACAAAAGCACCACCACAGAAAACCTTGATTTTACAGAATACGAAAACAACTCTGATGCTGGCAGCATTAAGATAAAACCAGACTATGCAAATACACCATGGTATGTTGACAATGTAGAGCCATTGATGTATGGAAACGAAGATTTACAAAAAGTAATAGGCAATATTGAGCCACCAACCAATAGAGATATTATGTATTGGTACAACGGTTCTGGCTTTACAAAACTTAGTGATAATGCTATTGAAACAGGTACTCGCAATAGCGTAGACGGATGGAACAATATAAACAACCACATGCAAAAATACATTGATGAAGATTTGTGTAGCATAAGAACTACAGTAGCCAATAAAGTAGCAAAAGGAACAGCTAAAACCGAAGGTGTACAACAATTTTTAAATGCAGACAACATACCACCAACCACCAAGGGGGCATATCCTATAATATTAGAATATACCTTGCCCGGCAAGAGCAAGACAACAAGCAAATATCAAATGAATTTAAATTTATAAAAACAAAAAATTATGAAAACAAAAAAACTATTAACCATTGCCGCAATGGCATGTGTGGCATTGAACTTTACAAGTTGCAAGGACGAGGAATTTGACTTGTCTTTTGAAAAATGCGTATCGGAAGTTGATGCTATAAAAATTAAAGATGGCGACACCATTTGCAAGAGAAGTATCAATTTGAAAATGCCTGTTTACACTAACTATGAAAGTGTGAAAGGCAGAAGCCTTATTAAAGTAGGCACATCAAAGGAAAATATGTCTGTTGTAGGAGCAACCAGCATAGAATTAGAGCCATTTGCCATTTATTATGTAGAAGCCACACCATATATAGTTCACGGAAACGATACAACATTTGGCGATACTCAGGAAATTAAATTCTACTCCATACCAAAGCATGATTTAGCCCTGACAGCTGATTATGGCAATGGTGATATTGCCGCCAATATCCATTGGAAACTGCAGTATTACTACGAAGAAGATGATAAAGTGGTGTATGAAGCAACAACTGACAATCCCTTTGAAGCAGGTTATAGTTCAGCGACTAAACACATAATTCACAATTATTACGAATGCAACAATTTAGCATCAATGGTTAATGTCAATCTGATTACTAGTTACGACACAGCATACAACAAGAGTGCAATGACGTTCCCTGTCAGTGTTGATTCATGTTACATTGCTCAAGGAGGAACACGTGAAAGACCCGACTATCCAGCATACATTTACAGGTATTGGAAAGATGGCAAGACCATAATGCATTACGACCCTGTTATATACGATTTCTGCTTTGATGTTGCCGTTCCAGTTGGAGAAAGCACCATTAGTGTAAAAGACACCATTCGTGGCATATTGATGGACAAACAGAACTGTGTTTGTGATTATGAATTCAATATATACAGAATTGCAAAAATAGGTAATAAGGTTTGGACTCTTGATGACTATAGGGGGCCGACTAGAATGGAATACCCATTGGAAATAGTACACAAAAATTGGTTAATTGATTTTTATGGGTATAATGAGTATTTATACAATTTTGTTAATAGCTATGGGTATGGAATAAACTATTTAAAAGGTTACCATGAGGCAAATGAAGAAGATTGGAATGACTTGTTGATGTATTTAGGAATAAATGAGAAAACAGATACATTATCCATGTATGACGAAAACGTTTTAATAAAATTAGGAAATACAGACACGACATTGAACCGTTATTTTGCAACTAACGGTGCAGTGCATGAATTATTCTCATCATACGGATGGACAGACAGTGTCGGCAATTTTACAGAAACATATCAAGGTGTTTTCAACGCAGTTCCTAAAGGAGGAGTATATTCTTCGATAAAATACGATAATTTAATAAGAGGCAAATATGCTTTTTTTAGATCAAAAGGTCTTACTTGTTACATTATATCAAAGAATTATGGCGGTATAGCAATTGGTGGTCATTCGTTTCTTTATTTGGGTAGTATTAGATTCGTAAAGGATTAACGTTATAATTATGAAACAACTACTATTGTTGATATGGTTTATATGTGCATTTCAGTACTCGTTTGCTGAAGTTGACGATTCGAATGTAGCACATGATTTAACAAGCATCGTTATACGTCAAAAATTCGAAGGCTCAGGCCTTTGCGAAAAAATGCCAGAATTCGATAGTAGTAAAGTATATTATGATTCAATAGTTAAAGGTAAAGAACAATTAATTATAGACGCCGCAAATGACGTCAACAATTATTTAGACAGTGTTACCTATGAATATGATTTTGGCAAAAAGGGAAAAACATTCAAGAAAGGGGATAGAACCATACGTCAAATTGTGATTAAGTCTCATGTCAAAGAAATGAAGAATGACAAAGATCAGGAATTCATATTTGACATGAAACCAGGATTGAATTTAAAGACAAAAGGTGCTTCTGATCCATGTTACAATTTGTTTAACGATTTTGCAGGAGGTCATCGTAATTCATATTCTATCCAAACAACATTTATTTGTGACGTACCTATTCCCGTAAAAGTTCTTAATTCTGACAATAGTAGTCATTTGAATATTGACAAAAACGAATGCTTGGAATTGCAATTAGGTGAATATTACGAAAAGGGTAATACCCGAATTAGGTATAAAGTAAACGGAACCGATAAATGGGAAACTATTTATAAAAATGTTGAGATAGCCCAAAACAAAAGCATTGAACTTAGGTATCAAGACATTGTTGGACCATACGGAAGTGCCGATTTTATTGCAAACATTGGTAAAATCATTACAATCAGGGTGGAAAAACAATTGCAGGATGGAACAGGACGATGGACATACAATAAAGATGTGGAGTGTAGGTTTTACTCACAAGGCCCTGATTTTGACATTGTAGATATTCACAGAACCGCTTGCGATACAGAACCACTGTCAATAAAGATTAATATCGAAAATGTTGAATTATTTGACATATTCATTGGTGACGGCTCTATATATTGGAATTTAATACACGATCCTAATGCTAGAGATAAAGATTCGATAAATACAGGAGCTCCGGCTTTTCGTCTGGATAAATGTAAATCAACAGATGTATCAAATGAATTTATACTATATGGAACAGAAAAATCTATTAATACATCTTTGTTGGATTATCTAAATGATACAACAAAAAAAGCAACTCAAGGTTGGTGGTGCATACAATTAGCTACATTAGAAACTTCTCTTCAAAGTTTTATTTCCACTAAAAAGCCTTTTAAGCTATCTCCGAAACCAGCTCCAATAACCGCCCAACAAGTACCGAATCCAGATTCGACGGCATCACCTACCGATCCAGTTATATATTTGGATATAAAAGATACCACGCCATATAGGTTGCCTTATAGCATATATGCGTATGATAAATTGGGGAGTATCCAGAATTCTGGCGAACCAATTTGTGAATTTTCACTGCACAAAGAAGGTTCAGAAGAAGGGTATGGCAATCTAAGAGAAAAATTTAATGAAGAAAAACCCAACTATTCATTTGCAATTACAAAGAGCGATTATTTAAAAACATACTTCAGTAGTTGGTATAATAATCAGACTGACACAATACGTTCTACCTTGCTTTTGGGGGAGCCAAATGGAAACGAATCAGCAGGAGATAACTGGGAACCAGAAACATACTCAGAAACAAATGTTGATTACATTTATATGCTAAAAAAATACGATGGAGAATACACCTATATAGTCAATTTTAAAATTTCGAAGAAAAATGGAACTTATTCTGGGGGTAAGTTCATAAAAATTAAAGGTGATGTAGCATCTTCATTGTCTAACACCTGTGCTGGTGCTAGTTCGAACGATACTTATACATTTTCTATTACCAAAAAAGACAATTATAATGTTGAACTTAAGTTAAGTCGTAAAAAAAGTAACTCAAGCGAAGAAGATAATTTAACAATATACTGTACAGATCCCACTGTTAAGTTTATAGCAGGAAACAACGGATATTATTTAACGGAAAAAATTGAAGCAGAAAATGATGGTTTGATATTGATAGACATGAAAGACCTTTCGACAATATCCGTATGTAATGAACACGAAATCCCATTATCATTAAGCGATATAGGAGATATTAATAGCCGTTATTATGTAGCTAATAAAGATTTGATAGCTATTCAAGATGGAGGAGGCAGTATCAAAGTTTTGTATAATGGTATTTCTTATGAGGCATACAATAATGGAATCCAACGTCCAACTCTAACATCAGTTCAGGACTATGATGATGGCAAAGGTTTTACATATGTAATGGGAGGAAAGAAATATTGCCGATATTACAACCCATTGTCAGTTGACGAAATGTATTCAATAAGCAATGACAAAAACTCTGACAAGGAAATAATAGGGTATGAAAAAGCGAAAGAGAAAATAGCGTGGGAAAAATTTGTGCAAGAAAGAAACAGCCGATGGGCAGAATTCCAAGATGATATATTCAAGAAATACTATAAGATAACAGGCATCCCAAAAAAAGATTTTTTGCCCAAATCAATAGGAAATCAGAAAGCATATAGCGGATATATAAAAATAAAAGATTCAGATGGCTGCTATAGCGATACTATACCATATACATACAAATACAATGATTTCACAATTGAGTCGGAGGTTACTAAATATCCAGAAACGACAGTATCAGAAAATGGAGAAATTAAATTAACAAAAATCAAAGGCTCAGATACACCATATACATATAAGGAAGATACAATTAAAGTCGGAATGGTTATTTCTGGTTTGAAGTATGGCGATAATCCATTAACATTTGCAAGCAAAACTGACAGTAATATTTTACGAACAATAAGAATAAATTTACCATTTGTATGTACGCCAAGTCCCCAAAAATGTAAAAATGGTTCTGGATCAATAACGGTTACTGATACAAGTAGAAATCCTATCGCAAAATTCAATTCAATAATTATTGAAAATAGTGAAAATGAAAACATATCTAAAGATTATCGCTATAATGAAAATATTGGGAAAGCCATCGCTGTAGCTACAGGCACTTATAATGTATTTGTAGGCGAAAATAACACGAGTAAGATTCTAATAGCCTCCGACATAAAAGTAGAAGATAAATCATTTGCTATTAATGTTGAAAATGAAGATGCAACAACAATTGGAGATAATGGCAGTCTGAAATTAAAAGCAACAAATGCCGATAAAGAAATAACACTTAAAATAGGAGAAAAAACGATTTCAGGTGTAACTTGGGATACAGATAAAACTAGTACTATCAGTTTGCGAGCCAACACATATACACTGACGGCTATACATGATGGATGCGCAGTTGATACAAATATAACCATACTTGAGCCAACAATTAATTTCTTAAAGAGCGAGTCAAAATCAGGAGATCCAGAAGTTCCAGATGTTACTATTTCATATAACGAGAATAGTAACAAAGCTACCATTACAGCAGAAGGCAAAGGCGGTGGCAACATATCAGAATATGAATTAATTTTAAAAGGCGGTGATAAAGAAGTATTGAAAAGCAACAAAACTGCAGCAGGTACAACAAAATTAAATGGCACCTTTAAGTATTCATCAAGCACAAAATACAATCTGTATTTGCGATACAAAGCACTTCAAGCAAAAACATATTCAGAATACAATCTAACCCCCAATGGTATAATACCACTATCATTATCAAACTGCAAAGCCAAATCAGCAGAAAAGAATGCCACAAGGTGCTATGGAGAAAGAGGTGTAATTGAGTTAAATGGCAAATGTTCGTTTGAGATAAATGGAGAATCTCAAGAATCAGCAGTCACAACATTTGAGACAGAAGAGTCCTTCAATATTGTGAAATTGTTGAAAACAGAAGAGACAACCAATAACGATTGTAAGATAAGTCAAACAGTAACACGTACAGATACTATTCAAATAGTTGAAATTCCTAGACCAGAAATAGATTTATGGGTAAAAGATGTAACATGTTTTGGAACAAACGATGGCACTATAGAAATAGAATCAGCATCAAATATTAAAAACAATACAGCCAAAGACCTGTTATTATCATTAGACAAAAATGACCAAGGGAAAAGTAAATTGGAAAATCTAAGTGCTAACACAGAAGGTAATTGTTACAAAGTATTAATAATAGACGGAAGTTGTACATATACACAGAATGCGTCAGTAAAAGGACCAAACTCAAAATTGGGCTTAGAAATAATTGGCAAGCAAGACCCTACTTGTACCAATGACAATGGAAGCATTGTAGTATCACCTAACGGCGGATGGGGTAATTATATATTTTCAATTGACGATAATGGTCCAAATATCCCAGGTGAATTTGCAGAATTTGAAAAAGATAAAACATTTATTTCTGCAGACTCAGCAACCAAAATACATTTGTTTGATATGTTAGGCTATGGAGAGCACACACTATATGTATCAGACAATAAAGGATGTACAGAAAAGGAAATAGTTAACCTTGAACAATACCAAAATCCACATGTAACAAAAGCTCTATTTGATTCAGTTAGTTGCAGTGGTTTAAGTGACGGTAAGATAAAGCAAATAGAATACGAAACAGACTGCAAGGTAGAAGGAGCGCCAATAAGATTATATTATTCTAAAGAAGATACAATGCCAAGTGCTGCAAATTGGCAAGCATTTAATCCAACCATTTCAAATCTACAAGCAACACATTATCACATTTGGCTAAAAGATACAAACGAGTGCGTAAGCGATAACCCATTCTATATCAAAGTTGAGCAACCCGACAGCCTAATCCTTTCCATCACCGATGAGAATAACATTATCCGCGAGTATGGTAAGCCGGGCGGCTCGGTTAATGTGAATGTTTCGGGTGGTAACAAGGGAACGTTCAACATTTTCCTTGATACGAAAAAAGATACTTTGGCGCAGGTGATATGGGGTAATCATGCTTTTAATGACATTTTCAGGCCGGGCACACACAAACTATATGTAACCGACCATAAGGAGTGTATCGATTCCGCCACCACCAAGCAAATGCGCCAGCCCGATAGTCCGCTGAGCATTGAAGCCACGCCGCACGATGCGTTGTGCAATGGTTCTTTTGGCAGCATAACAGTAAGGGGTTCAGGCGGTTGGAATGGCTACCAATACTCATGCAGCAGCAAAAGCAACCTTTATGGTGCCAACCAGAATGAATACACATTCCATGATATAAAGGGTGGCTATTACGAAGTGTCGGTAACAGATGCTGAAGGAGTGACGGCCACACAAAAGGTGTATGTCAACACCCCGCCGAAGCTGATGGCTGTTCCGCTACTGCGCGCATCGTCGTGCAAAAACGACGGACTTATATCGGCCAACATAACGGGAGGCACAATGCCTTATTTGGTCAAACCCGACAGCAGTTCTGTCACCCCGTTCTACTTTGAGCCATACATCACCAATAGCAATTTAACCATAATTCCAAAGCAGCTGGCGGCCGGCGACTACTCAATAGTAGTTGTCGATTCGAACAATTGCGAGATACTAATGTCGGCAACCATAGCCGACAGCAGCGTAAAGGCCACGGTGAAACCCGTTTACCCCACAGCGCACGAGTTTGCCAATGGGCGGCTCGAGGCTGTTGTGCAGCAGGGGCCCGCGCCTTATACCTATCTGTGGAAGAACCACAATACCAGTCAGACCTGCACCAATGCCGTTTGGGATAAGGTGGGCGCCGGAGTTTACAGTCTCGATGTTTCTGATGCCAACAACTGCTCGGTGTCGGTGCCCATAACCTATTTGGCCACCAATGGCGATTTGCCGCTAATCATCGACACCATAATTGGTGAGACGGCGGTTGGCGCCTGCAACGGCATGGCAAGGTTCACATCCGACACCACAGGGTTCAAAAGCATCACTCTGCATGGCAATTCGGGTGTGAAAAAAGATGTTACCAGCCTAGTTAACAATAAGCTGCAATTCGAATTGACAGGCCTTGCGCCCGACAGCTATCTGCTTGAGTGCGTTCTGGCTGACACAACCGTGCGCTATGCAAAATTCACCATTGCCCGATACGAGCCAATGCATCTGATAGTCAGCAACATTGTTGATGTGTCGAAGCAAGACGCGGCCAACGGCTCTGCCAAACTGCGCATTGATGGAGGAAGGGCGCCGTTCATTGTCCAGATGCTTCGCGGCGACGATTTCCTTGCCGACACCGTACTGAACGACAGAAATCTGCCGATGTCAGGTTTGACGGCCGCCAACTATACGGTTTCGGTTGTCGATGAGTCGGCCAATCGTGTCAACGCGCAGTTCATAATCCGTAAGCCAGAAAAACCGTTACAGTTGCAGGCGCAGACGGTTGAGAACCCATCGTGCAACGGCTACAACAATGGCCGCATTATTCTGAAAGCCACTGGCGGCTGGGGCGACTACGAGTATGCCGCAGCCGAAGGCGAGTTTGGGCGCGCAACAGCGTACGACGGTCGTGGTGCGGCGGTTCACACCTTTGTGGCTATCGACAGCAAAGGCATAACCGATACGCTGAAAGTCGAGCTTGTTGAACCGCTACCGCTGACAGCCCGCGTGGTTCAAGTTGATTCGGTGTCGTGCTTCGGCCGGACCGACGGCAGCGTAACCTTCGACATTGCCGGTGGCACCGCACCCTACACCGTCCATTACGATGACTTTTTCGACAAGAAAAGCAATTTTGTGGGCTCGCTCAATGCCGGCACGCACACATTCAGCATTACCGACAGCAACTTCTGCCAGACCGTTGAAGGCAGCTTGGCGGTCGATATTCCGCAACCCGACAGCCTGCAAGTGGCTCACGACAGTGTGATACACACCACCTGCAACACAGACAATGGTCGCATCTTTATAACAATTGCAGGCGGCACCGCACCGTATGCCAACAGCTGGCGCGAAGACGGTCTGATAAAAGAGCGTTTTGCAAACCTGACTGCCATCGACAGTCTTCAGGGGTATAGCCTGTACGAGGTTGAAGTGGCCGACGCCAAAGGCTGCAAAGCCGGAAAATCGTACCGCATCAATCCATCATCGGGACCGAAGATAGAGCGTGTACGCACGCTGCCGGTGCTGTGCTATGGCGATTCAACCGGAACAGCAGTCATCGACAGTGCCGATATTGTTCCTGCCACACCCTACTCACCATTCCGCATCGAGTGGCCGCATGGCGAGAACGCAATGAGTGTGGGCAATCTGCCAGCTGGGTGGAATGTGGTTTTTATCATCGATTCGAACAACTGCAAAAACAGCACAAGTTTCAATATTGATGCACCGTCGCCGATAGAAATCATAAAGGTTGGCAGTCGCGACGCTTCGTGCTATGGCTATGCCGATGGCCGTATCAGCACACTCACTTTGGGCGGTGTGGGCGGTTACCGCTACCTATGGAGCAACGGCGACACCCTGCCCGACATCGACAGCATTGCCAAAGGCGCCTACACCATTGTTGTTGCCGACCGCAACAACTGCCGCGACTCTGCAGTCTTTGCCATTGGTCAGCCCGACTCGCTGCACGTGGAGATTGGCGAGGAGAATGTGCTCATGTGCCCCGATAATACCTACGAGTTCATACCAACCGACGGCTTCAAAACATACCGTTGGATTCTGAACGACTCAACACTGTCAGACAAGCGCAACCTGATTGCTTCCGAACAGGGCGAGTACCACCTTGTGGCCACCTACGGAGCCAACTGCATCAGTCGCGACACCGTTACAATCACCATTGGCGACGATTTGCTCGAAGCCGATTTCTACATGGCTTCCGACGCTTCGAAGGATAACACCATTGCCCTTGTCGAACTGTCGAACATGAAGACCGACAGCATCCGTTGGGATTTCAGCGCCGCAGATTTCGAGGTTGTGGACAGCTCGCTCTACGAACTGCAGCTGAAGCCGAACACCATTGGCTTGTACAACATCACACTGTGGGCCTACTCGAGCGGCTGCGTAAGTTACATCACCAAGCAGGTTGAGATTTCGGATTTGCCCGACACTACCGACAACATCAAGTTGGGCTACGACCCGCTGATAAAATCGGTTACGGTGAAACCCAACCCGACAAACGGATTGTTCAGAGTTGATGTGCAACTGCGTGAAAGCCACGATGCCGAAATGACTATTTCGAGCGTCAGCCACGGTACTCAGATAGAACAGCGCAAACTGGCCGGAGATGCCGAATACAGCGAGAGTTTCGATTTGAGCAACGCCAGCGACGGCGTGTACATCCTGCGCATAAGCGCCAGCGATGAGCATCGAGTTTTGAAGGTGCTGATTGCGAAGTAGAGGAACGCAAACTGAAACCAAAAACAATTAAAGGACAAAATGTTGAGAAAATTGAAAATTCTAAACTTAAACGGAAACAATAAGATATGACAGAAACCAACCGCATCGAATTCAAACGGGAACTGACTGATAAACTTGATATAGAGAAAGAAGTTATCGCATTTCTCAACTATCGAGAAGGAGGAATAATATATATAGGAATCGAGAAAAATGGAACAGCTGTTGGTTTGAAAGATATTGACGGTGATATGCTAAAGATAAAAGACCGTATTCGCAAAAACATATCACCATCGCCAATGGGGTTATTCGATGTTACTGCCACAACCATTGATAATAAACGTGTTATAAAGATTTTTATAGCCAGTGGTAACGAAAAACCATATTACAAAACAAAATACGGAATGTCGGAGCATGGCTGTTACATTAGAGTGGGAACCGCAGCTGAACCAATGACCACCGCAATGATTGAAGATTTGTTCTCGCATCGTGTGCGCAATTCTCTTAAAAATATTCCATCACCGCGGCAAGATCTGACTTTCAGCCAGTTGCGTATATACTATCAGGAAAAAGGATTCTCGTTGAACAACAATTTTCTAAAGACTCTTGAATTGTTGACAGATAATGAGCAGATGAATTATGCGGCTTATCTTTTGGCCGATGAAAACGGAAACTCAATGAAATTTGCCGAATACGCAGGAACCGACAGATATGAACTTGTGGAAAATAACGAATACGGGTATTGCTGTTTGCTGACTGCGACTCGCAAAATTCTTGATAAATTGAATGTTGCTAATAAAGTACGTTCAACAATAACACCGACAAGCCGGATTGATACGCCCCTTTGGGATCCGATAGCACTACGTGAAGTTGTGGTAAATGCCATCGTACATAACGATTATAGCTATGGTGCACCGGCTAAAATCGAATTGTTTTCTGACCATATCGAAATAACATCGATAGGCCGCATACCTGAGGGATTAAGTGAAACCGATTTTTTTAGTGGTATAAGCATGCCCCGAAACAAAGAGCTTATGCGTGTTTTCCGTGACGTTGATTTGGTGGAAGCGTTGGGGTCGGGCATGCTGCGAATAATGCATTCTTATAACAAAGAGAACTTTGAGTTTGGTGACAACTACATTAGGTTTAAAGTGTATTTCAATAAAGCAAGCGAAACAGTCAATGTCTTAGACAACAACAGAAATGTCTTAGACAATCATACCCTAAATATATTATCCGATAATAATATTACCAGACAAGAGAAATTGATAGCGTTAATCCGTATAAATCCAAAATCAACAATAAAACTATTATCGCAACAATTGAATGTGTCACCAAAAACTATTCAACGCGATTTGGAAATCTTTAAATCAGAAGGAAAAATTAAACACATTGGCTCTGATAATAGTGGCGAATGGGTAATAATGAGTGAGGATAGTAACGCAAACACAAACTGAAACCGAAAACAATTAAAGGGCAAAATGTTGAGAAAATTGAAAGTTGAAAATTCTAAACCTTCTAAATAGCGAAGCCCCCGATAGCTATCGGGATAAACTTCTCAACTCTAAACGATTCACCGATTCACCAGTTCACCAACCTTGCTCCGCCTACTATCCATATTGACCGCTATTCTGCTGAGCCTGACGGCTGCGGCACAGCGCTATCCGGT
>JAKSOL010000020.1 GCA_024405635.1 Salinivirgaceae bacterium
TTGCAGTAAACACTGATGCTACAACCGTTTACGTTGATGATGACGACAGCAAAGCTGCAAAATCGGCTTTTGCAGTGCGTGGCCGCAGCGGTGCTAAAGGTGAGAACAATATTCTTGCCGTAAACACTGATGAGACAACAGTTTACGTTGACGACGATGATAGCAAGGCTGCAAAATCAGCTTTCGCCGTTCGTGGACGTAGCGGCGCTAAAGATGCTAATAACGATTTCTTCTCTATTAACTCCGACAGTACACGCTTTTATATTGATGCGGATAATGATAGCAAGGCAGCAAAATCAGCTTTCGCTGTACGTGGCCGTAGCGGAGCAAAAGGAACTGAATCTAACTACTTTGACATTTCAAGCAGTAGCACAGTAGAAACTTCTGCAAGCGAACCTCGAATGTTGTGGTATCCTGACCAAAATAAAAATGCTTTTCTTGTTGGTCAAGTTAAAATAACTGCAGCAGATCAAGTTGGAGCCAATTCAGTATCAGCAGGATACGAAAATGTTGCTAGTGGAGATTACTCACAAGCTTTGGGCTACAATTCAACAGCAAGTGGAATGTATTCTACTGCTATAGGCAAAACTGCGCAAGCTACAGGTAATAGTTCGTTTGCTTTTGGTACAAATGCAAAGGCACAAGGAGCAAGTTCTGTATCAATTGGCGATGCAGCACAAGCAACTAATACTTCTGCATTCGCATTTGGTCAAAGTGCAAAGGCTTCTGGAAATAAATCAATGGCTCTTGGATTTAACACAAATGCAACTGGCCAATATGCAACAGCAATGGGTTATAACACAACAGCTTCAGGTAATTATTCTACTGCTTTGGGTTATAGTACAACCGCATCATCAACTGCAGCCACAGCATCTGGTTATCAATCTAAAGCAACTGGTCAGTATTCATTTGCTGGAGGATATATGTCCTTGGCTCAGAGTACCGCTGCAATTGCGTTTGGATATCAAGACACTGCTTCATATTCTTATACTACAGCACTTGGATATCAAACAAAAGCATCAAATAGTGGTGCAACAGCGTTAGGATACCAATCAAAAGCAATAGGCCAATATTCTACAGCATTGGGCTATCAAAATAAGTCAGCATCAAAAGGTTCTACAAGTTTGGGATATCAATCAGAAGCAACAGGTATGTACTCTACAGCGCTAGGCTATTTGGCAAAAGCTACTAATTCTTATGCCGTATCTCTCGGTTATAACACTAAAGCATCAGGCACCGCATCAACTGCCCTTGGATATAATACTACAGCTTCAGGTAATTATTCTACTGCTTTGGGGTATTCAAACACCGCTTCTGGTAATAATTCTATTGCATTAGGATATTCAAACACTGCAAATTCTAACAACTCAGCCGTTTTCGGCAAAGGACTTGTATCAAACTCGTATTGTGAATTCTTGGTTGGACAATACAATGAGATTGCAACCATTTTTGAGGATGGCGATGGCAATAGTAGCGATGTTTCATGGGTTTTGATGGATGAAATGGGCACTATGACAGATAGGTTATTTACTATTGCAAATGGAACTGGTCCTAATAATAGATCAAATGCTTTTGTTGTTACCAAAACTGGAAATGTTGGAATAGGATGCTCCAACCCCGATCAAAAGTTGGAAGTTCATAATGGTGATGTTGGTATCTATAATGGCATGTTGTACCTTCATCCTGATAGCGAAGTTAACTGCCACTCAAAATCAATATATATTAATTCAAATAATATTTCAATTGGTGGAAAATTTAGCAGCGGCCTTACTCCTGCGTCAAATGGTTCATACAATTTAGGAGGAACATCATATCGATGGAATGGTTTGTATGCAAGATATGGTTCGTTTGAGATATCAGACGGTTCTTACGCTGTTCAAGCAAAATCCACATCAACAAAAACTGAGGTTTATGGTGTTTACGCATCTAGTTCAAACGCCACGTCTTGGAATTATGGTGTATATGCTGTTGCAAATAGCACAAATGGTTCATCAGTTGACAATGTAGGCATAAGAGGCAATGCCACTTCGGGTAGCTATAGAAATACTGGAGTTTGGGCAGTAGCAACAGGTAGTGGAACCAACCGAGGTATTTATGCATCTGCCTCTGGAGGTTCAACAAATTTTGCTGGTTACTTCGAAGGAGACATCAAAACTACAGGCAGTATTACATATACAGGTTCCTTAACTAGGTCTTCTGACGAGCGCTTAAAGAAAGATATTCAAACATTAGACGGTGCTTTGGATAAAGTACTTAAGTTGCGAGGAGTAAACTACTATTGGAAGAACGAACAAGAACTCAGGTCATTGCCAAATACAGTTGAGACTGATAAAGAAGGAAACGAAACTCTTTTGTACTCATTTAATGAAGAAAAACAAGTTGGTGTAATAGCTCAAGATGTTGAAGCCGTTTTGCCAGAATTGGTTAAGACCGATGTTAACGGATACAAGACCGTTGATTATAGCAACCTTACCCCAATACTAATCGAGGCGGTTAAAGAACAACAACAAATAATTGAAGGTCAACAATCGCAAATTGATGAGTTAAAGAAAATGTTAGAAGCTCAGCAAAAATTGATAGAGCAACTGATAAACAAATAAACAATTAGGTTTGTGACCTAAAAACTTAACACACGATATTCATTTATGAAAAAGATGTTCCTATTGCTGTTGTCTGCAGCATTTGCTCTGCAAGTCAGCGCTCAAAGTTTTTCGTATCAAGCCGTTGTGCGTAACGCCAAAGGCGAAGTTATTAAAACAACCGACGTTCCATTAACCATAACTTTGGTTGATAAGAATGATGCAACGGTTTATTATTCTGAAACACAAACAGTTAAAACAAACGCTTACGGTGTTCTTACCGCCAACGTTGGCGAGGGAACTTCAACTAACGGAAAAACACTTGCCGATGTTGATTGGTCGAGCAACGATGTGTGGATGAAAGTTTCGGCAACCGTAAACGGTAAATTGGTCGATTTTGGCAAGACTAAAATCAACGCTGTGCCTTACGCACTTTATGCCGAAGGTTTGAAAGGTGACAAAGGTGATAAAGGCGAAGCATTGACCTTCAGCGATTTAACCGACGAGCAAAAAGCAGAGTTGAAAGGCGACAAAGGCGATGCTTTTACTTTCAACGATTTAACAGAAGCACAAAAAGCTGCGTTGAAAGGTGACAAAGGTGAAGCTTTTAAATACGAAGATTTTACTCAAGAACAACTCCAAGCATTAAAAGTAGAGCGAGGCGAAAACGCAGAATTTAAATCAGCCAGCATTCAAGCTGCATCAAACGCAGCCGACGATGAGGCTTTGTTTGAGGTAAAAGACAAAGACGGCAATGTAGTGTTTGCGGTTTATCCAAACGAAACTGTGGTTTACGCAAACGAAGAAAATGGCAAAGCAGCAAAATCAGCATTTGCCGTACGTGGCCGTAGCGGTGCAAAAGGCGAGAGCGACATTCTTGCAGTTGGCACCGATGGAACAACCGTTTATGTTGATGACGAAAATGGCAAAGCAGCTAAATCAGCATTCGCAGTTCGTGGTCGTAGTGGCGCAAAAGGCGAAAACGATATTTTTGCTGTAAACACCGATGCTACAACCATTTACGTTGATGATGACGACAGCAAAGCAGCAAAATCAGCATTCGCAGTGCGTGGCCGTAGTGGCGCAAAAGGAGAGAACGACATTTTTGCCGTAAACACCGAATCGACAACCGTTTACGTTGATGACGACGATAGCAAAGCTGCTAAATCGGCATTTGCAGTTCGTGGCCGTAGTGGCGCAAAAGGTGACAATGACATTTTTGCCGTAAACACCGAATCGACAACCGTTTACGTTGATGACGACGACAGCAAAGCTGCTAAATCGGCTTTTGCAGTTCGTGGCCGTAGCGGTGCTAAAGGTGAAAACGATATTCTAGCCGTAAACACTGATGCTACAACCGTTTACGTTGACGATGACGATAGCAAAGCTGCTAAATCGGCATTTGCAGTTCGTGGCCGTAGTGGCGCAAAAGGTGACAATGACATTTTTGCCGTAAACACCGAATCGACAACCGTTTACGTTGATGACGACGACAGCAAAGCAGCTAAATCGGCATTCGCGGTGCGTGGTCGTAGTGGTGCTAAAGGCGAAAACAACATTCTTGCTGTAAACACCGATGAAACAACAGTTTACGTTGATGATGATGATAGCAAAGCTGCTAAATCAGCCTTTGCAGTACGTGGCCGTAGTGGAGCTAAAAATAACAACGATGTGTTTATGGTTACCAACGACAACACAAGCGTTCGCGTTTCTGATGCTGAAGCCGAGAACGGTTTCTCTGTTAGCGGTAAAAAAGCCGACGGAACAAACCAAAGTTACATGGACATTAACAAAATCAACTACATGATTGGTTTGGATGCTGGCCAAAAAATTACAACTGGTACTAAAAACTCATTTATGGGTAACCAAGCTGGTGCAGCTAATACATCAGGTTACAACAACGTGTTTGTAGGTAATAATGCTGGTGCTGCAAATACTACTGGCTATCAGAACGTGTTTATGGGTAATGACGCAGGCAAGTCAATGAAATCAGGTTATTCAAATGTTGTATTGGGCGACCAAGCAGGAGGTTCAACCTCAGGCGCTAATTACAACATTCTTATTGGCCGACAAGCTGGAAAAAACACCACAGGAAGTAGCAACGTGTTTATTGGCGATTTGGCAGGACTCAACAATACAACAGGCTATTACAATGTAATGATTGGTGATGAGGCAGGAAAGGGAAATACTTCAGGATATAACAATGTTGCAATTGGTAATACTGCTGCGCATTCAAATACGACAGGCTCTCAAAACGTAATGATGGGCAATGCTGCAGGATACAACAACAGCACAGGTGGTAGCAACGTGTTTATTGGAAATAATGCTGGTTATACCAACACCATAGGCGCAAGCAACGTGTTTATTGGAAATAATGCTGGTTATACCAACAGCACAGGTAACTACAATGTGTTTTTAGGCTACTACGCAGGAAATAAAAATACAGCATCATACAATACATTCTTGGGTTACCAAGCAGGACAAAAAAATACAAGTGGTGCAAACAACGTATTCTTGGGTTATAATGCAGGCCAAGCAAATACCACAGCATCAAATAACGTATTCTTGGGTAATTCTGCAGGTTATACTAATACTACAGGAGCAAATAACATATTCTTAGGAAATTCAGCAGGTTATACCAACACCATAGGCGCAAGCAACGTGTTTATTGGAAATAATGCTGGTTATACCAACAGCACAGGTAACTACAATGTGTTTTTAGGCTACTACGCAGGAAATAAAAATACAGCATCATACAATACATTCTTGGGTTACCAAGCAGGACAAAAAAATACAAGTGGTACCAACAACGTATTCTTGGGATACAATGCAGGTCAATCTAATACATTAGGTAAAAACAATGTATTTTTAGGTAATAATGCGGGAGCGTCTAATATAGGAGGTAGTGATTCCTATCTAAATGGAAAAGATCCTGTATCGGGAAATTCTATGTATGTAAATTTTGGTTCTTGCAATGTATATATTGGAGATGAAGCAGGCAGATATGCAGAGTTAGGACAAAACAATGTTTATATGGGCTTTTTTGCAGGTCAAACTAATAAAACTGGTAGGAACAATGTATTTATAGGAAAATCTGCTGGTCAAAATTCAATAGATGATCAAAACATATTTATTGGCTGTGATGCTGGTGCCAATTATAAAGGAGAAGGAAGACCTAACAATAATATTGCATATTCATCTTCGGGAATGAATGTTGTAATTGGCCTTGAGGCTGGATTTGGATATGGAGCAACATCTGATGTAAAATATACAGGCTCTGTACTATTAGGTAGAATGGCAGGTCGAAGCCTTACTACGGGCTATGGAGATGTGATAGTTGGTTTACAATCTGCTAGCGCTTTAAAAGAAGGAGGTAGTAATGTACTAATTGGTAGTAACGTAGCAAGCAACAAAACAGAAGGTCAATACAATACTATTATTGGAGCCAATGCTGGATATAGCAACACTACAGGTTCGTCAAATGTGTTCATTGGAAACAGCGCTGGCTATAATGAAACTGGCAGCAACAAACTTTACATAGCCAATTCAAGCACAACAACACCACTTATTTATGGAGATTTTAGTGCTAAAACACTTAGGATTAATGGTGCTTTAACCTACACTTCAGCATCAGCATCATCTGATGCACGACTTAAGAAAGATGTGCAAACCCTTGGTTCGTCGCTAGGTAATGTTCTAAAATTGCGTGGTGTAACTTATTACTGGAAATCGCGCGAGGAAATGGCAGCACTTAAAGGAGTGCCAACCGATAGCCTTGACTATTGTTTCAATGCCGAAAAACAAATTGGTGTAATAGCACAAGAGGTTGAAGCTATTTATCCCGAATTGGTTTCAACTGACGAAAATGGTTACAAATCAGTATCGTACGAAAAATTCACTCCAATCCTAATCGAGGCGATAAAAGAGCAACAAGCAATTATTGATGAGTTGAAGGCTAAAAACGAAGCTCAAGACCAAAAGATTGAGCAACTAACCAAGTTGGTTGAGCAATTGCTTAACAAATAGGTTTAGCAAACACAAAAACAAAAGGCTGGCGCATTGTGTTGTGTCAGCCTTTTTTGTTGGTTGGCTGAATCGGTAAAAAAGTTGAGTCAACGCAAAAAATAAGGTTATCTTTTTCGTTCATATTCTGCTCAAAAACAATCAAATAATTACTTTTGGCACACTAAAATTTTAAAGTATGTCGAACAAACATTTGGTATCGTTTACCGATGCATTAGGGATGTTAGGCAACTACACTTGGTCGCGCATTTGGGAGCAAGTCAAGTCGGTTGCATTCATCATTATGTACTTAGTGGTTTTTCAGACCATTATATTGAGAGTGCCGCTAGCCAACGCACTTGGCACAGCCGGCGGAATTGGATTGGTAGTTCTAGGCTTGGCCTTCTTTCTTGAGGGATTGGTGCTAGGACTAATGCCTATTGGCGAACGTGTGGGAGTTAAACTTCCAGCTCGCGTGGGCATTGGAGTTATTTGCGCATTTGGCGTGGTGCTTGGTTTTGGCGCCACATACGCCGAACCAGCAATAAGCACATTGCGTGCAGCAGGAGCAACCATCACAGCATGGGACTCGCCACTACTCTACATGATGCTTAATAGCTACTCTGGCGAGTTAGTTATGTCGGTTGGTGTTGGCGTAGGACTTGCAGTGGCTTTAGGTATGTGCCGATTCTACTACAATTGGTCAATCAAACCATTGATTTACATAATTATTCCACTAGTTATGTTGCTAACACTATATGCAGCAAACGACGACAAACTATGCAAAATAATAGGATTGGCTTGGGACTGCGGCGCTGTAACAACAGGAGCCGTAACTGTACCACTAGTACTAGCACTTGGTATTGGTGTATCGCGCACATCGAGCAACGGCGGAGGCAGCAATGGTGGTTTTGGCATCATTATGTTAGCATCAGCATTCCCAATTGTTGCTGTGCTAGCCTTGGGTTCTTTCTTCAGTTTAAAGACACCAAGTCCGGTGAGCGAAAACGAATTTTTTGCAGCAGAAAACCGCACACAGTCGGCTGTGATATTTGGTGGCGACACATCGCAAGTAATTCAACACGCATTTACTCACGGTTCAGTTGAAGGCCGAAAAGCAATTTTTGCATCAGAAGAGGCATACACAAATGCAATAAAATTGCTTGAAAACAGCGACGAGGCTCGCACCAAATACCTAGGCACAATGCAAGTTGCCGATTGGATTTTGAAGTGCGCAACAACCGAAGAACGCGATATGCTTTCAAATGTTAAGCTATCGGCAGCAAGCGACGAACAAGAATCGCCATTTGCCGCTTTTGCTCCAACATTGCACAAAGAGTTGTTTGGCGGTTTGCAAGCAGTGCTACCAATCACAGCATTTTTGCTTATTGTGCTTATTATGCTACGCGAAAAATTGCGCTACAAAGACGAAATTGCACTCGGCATTGGCATAACACTATTCGGTATGGTGCTGCTAACTTCGGGCATTTCGCTTGGTTTGGCATCGTTGGGCGGCGAAGTAGGAGCTCAACTGCCTCGTGCATTTGCTAGCGAAGAAAAATTCATTGACCGCGTAGTGATAAACAACTTCGACTCTACAATGCTTTTCAAAGGCATTACTGAAGAAGGCGAACAAAAAGAGTTCTTTAATCTGTGCGAGAACGGACAAATTCGTGCAGTGGAATTCAACGCCGCACAATTAAATACCGAAACCAAACAATATGTTCAAATCATTACCGAAAAACCAATGTTCAAACTATCGATAATAGGTTTGGTACTTGTGTTGGTATTTGCTTTTGGACTAGGATTTGGCGCAACCCTTGCCGAGCCCGCCCTTAATGCCTTGGGCATGACAGTTGAAGGACTAACCGTAGGAGCAATAAAACAACGCCAACTAGTGTTGGTAGTATCGGTTGGTGTGGCATTGGGCATCACGTTAGGTTTGGCCCGCATATTGTTCGACTTGCCACTCTACCTAATGATTGAAGTTTCGTATGGCTTGCTACTGGTTTTAACATTCTTCAGCGACAAAGAATTTTCGGCCATTGCATGGGATAGCGGCGGTGTAACAACCGGACCTGTAACCGTGCCTTTGGTATTGGCATTAGGATTGAGCATTGGTGGCGTGCTTCACGTTTCTGATGGATTTGGAATTCTTGCCATGGCATCGGCTTGGCCTATAATAACTGTGCTTTTGTTTGGTCTGATTGCAAATCGCAAGCAGCATAAAAATCTAAAGAATACTAAAGATGATGAATAGCAATACAACCCCTAGCGCAAACACTAACGAGGTGTTTTCGCCATCGCGCACAGTTTGGCGCACACAAATGGCTAAAGGCACATACCCTCCACACCGTATGAGCCGCATCACTTGCATTGTAGATAACCTGCTTGCCCCAAAAGTGACCAAAACACTAGCCGAACTCGGCATTGACAATTACATTGAAACCGGTCGTGTGGTGCGCGAAAACATTAAAAAACGTCCATTTAATTTACCTGGCGATATTGTTACACTACAAAGTTCGCCAGTAAGCGTAATACGTTTTACCGTGCCTCGCGCAAAAGCAAAAGATGTAATGGGCGCCATTATATACTGCTGCGACCTTGCAACTCCCGGACACGGAAGCATCTTTGCACAAGACTTGATGGAGTTTAGTCACGACGACCCAACTCTAAACCTTGCTGCGCTTGATGCTATGCCAAAAAACACTGAGGTTAATATGCTCAACAAACTATCGTGCATCACTTGCGTGCTTTCAATCCCAGGTAGCGGCGAGCAACTTGCCAAAATAGCTTTGGACCTTGGCATTTGCGTACCAGTACTTACAAGCGGCACCGGCAACGATATTCGCGACCAACTTGGTTTGATTCGCATCACCATTCCTGCCGAAAAAGAAATTGTTAGCATTGTTATGCCAGAGCAAGACTCAAACAGCATTATTCGCCTCCTTTCAGAGCAAGCCAAACTTGACAAAACTGGTCGTGGTTTTATTTACCAAACTCCTGTCAGCATTGGTTTAATGGATACACGCATGAAAATGGGTGTTCAAACTAGCGCTGCTTCAATTGAGCAAATTATTGCTGCAATCGATTCGCTAAAAGGTGGAACCAACTGGCGCCGCCGTTTAGACTACAGCGATGTTGAAACAAACTCATCGGCTTTGCCACAAGACAACTGCGAGGTTACCATTACCAGCGACGAGGACCGTATTGATGCTTTGCGCGAAGCTTGTCTTAAAGTTGGTGCAAAAGGCGCTATAACAACCAATGTTATTCCGCAAATAAACACTGGCGAGAATACGCATAAGACCATGATTCGCAGCGCAATAAACATTCCTGCCACTCAGGCCGATTCTGTGGTGAACAACTTGCTCGACATTACTTCGATTAAAACCGATAACACCGACAAAATTTGTGTGCTTGACTCGCCTGCCGCTTATCGCGCCAAGTAAAAGCCCTATTTTGCTGAACAAAAAAAGTCCATCTCAATACGAGATGGACTTTTTTGTTTCTTATTCTTATGATACTTCAACCTTTTAATCCATTCCCTTGCGGTTAAACATAACTAAACCAAAGTGAATGTTGAAGTAGAACGGATCGGACTCTTTTTGGTAGTAGTTTGCCGACACGCAGAATGGTCCTAACAAAGTTTGATAAACCAAACTGGCTGAGGCCATAATACGAGGCACAGGAAGGACATCGGAATAAGTTGTTTTGAAACTAGTTGGGTTAATGTCGCGATAAGTGGAGATGGCATGCAACTCGCCGCGCAACTGCAAACTGTTGGTTATTGTGTAAATTGGAATTACACCAGCTGCAAACCATGCATTTGCTCTAAATTGCTCAAGCACCAATTCTTTGCTGTGCGGAGTTGGCGAATACTGCTTAGCAAACAAACGGGTTGATATTGAGTTTGAAAAAGCACCTTGACCCGAATAATTAAACTGAGCCATATAGCCCAAAGTAAAGTACTTATTTATGTTTACATACTGATTTGCAGTTCCAGTAATTGACGCCCAAGAATGATACTTTTTCACCTCGCTCAAATTAGTAAGAGTATCGGCAGCCGTAATGCCTGGAGTGTAGTGCTCGCGCCCAAAAGTTCCCGACATTTGTATTCTATAGTGTCGGCCTTTAGTGGCATATTGCCTGTAATTGAGCAATTTATACTCATATCCCACATTTATTTGCGAATATGTAAACGATGTGTAATCTGATTCATCGGTACGAGCAATAGTGCTGCTACGGTAATAATCGTAACCATCGCGGCCAAAAACCATGTCGCTGTAAAGCAATCCACGATTATCAACTGGCGTGCCTATAGTAAACCGCAAATCGCGAACGGTATTTTCAACTCGCGACAACTCGTCACTATCCATAAACATCATATTCGACATGTTGAAATAGTTCCAATGGTTGTATGTCATTGCAACATCTAAGAAAAACGGAGGAAGGTTTGTTCCCAAAAAAGGATATGACATAAACTCGGTACGAACTTTACCCTGCATCGACTGATAATATTGCCCCATGTAAAGGTTTGCCGAAAACTCGTGAATGTATTGAGTAAGATGAATGTAGTCGGCTCCCAAATAAATAAAGCTATGATAACCTGTGGTAATGTTGCCACCAACCTTAAGCGTAACCGAGTTTTTAGCCTCCATGTCCAAGTTCAAGTCAAACGACTTTGTTGAATCGTTGTAGTGTGCACGTGGATAAATTTTCTGCACCAAACGGTCAGAAGCAAGTTTAAAATAACGGTCTTCAAACTGGTTGAATGTGATTGAATTGTGGCCTCGACGAATGGTGCTCATCACATGCTTGGTTTCTTTTTCTTTCAAACCATTAATGTTGACGTTGGTAAACGTAAGCGGCTTAAATTTTTGGCGAAACAATGTTCGGCGCGAAGCCAATTCGCGTACCGATACTCTTCGGTCAATCAAAAGTTTAATGGAATCCATAAGATTCATTGCCTCAACATAACCACGGTGAGCAATGGTGTCGTATTTATCAAAATCCATCAACGAGAACGAAAGCACATCAGGCGACACTAGTATTCCATTTTCTGGCATATTATAATCGGCCGGTTTCATAAAAATATTGGTCAATTGCTCGTAAAAATCATTTTCGTCGGGCATTTTGGGGTTTTCAGAAACTTTGCAGCCAATAATTACGTCAGGTGCATAGCGTTCTTGCATTATGTCGGTTGGAAAATTGTTTTGCATACCGCCATCGAACAATAGTGCGCTATCGACAGTAATTGGGCGGAAATAACCTGGGAAAGTCATTGATGCACGAACAGCTTGAGCAAGATCGCCACCATCAAAAATCACAGGTTTAGCGTTATGAATATCGGAAGCAACGCAAAAGAACGGCACCATTAAACTGTCGTAATCGTAACCTGCGGCCGCCGATGCTTGAGCAAAAATTTGCAAAAAACGCAAGTCCATCTGCTCGGGCGAGATAAGGTTGGTTGGCAATATCGCATCAACTTTATTTCCGTGCAGCTTAAACTGCATCGATCCCCAATCGGGTTTATCGCTAGGATTTTTGTAGTAAAATTTCAAATCGTCGCTTATAATGCCCTTAGCCCAATCCATATAATCGGGAGATTTAAACATGGCCTCCATCTCGTCGGGCGAGTAACCAATGGCATATAAACTACCAACTATTGCTCCCATTGATGTACCTGCAATGTAGTCGATTGGAATATCGTTTTCTTCCAAAGCTCGAATTAAACCAACGTGAGCTAAACCTTTTGCTCCACCACCACTAAGCACTAACGCAACTTTTTGCGACATGGCTAAATTGCTTGTTATCAGCAAAATAAGCAACGGTAATAATATCTTTTTCATAATTCAATTCTCGTAATAATTGCTCATAACAAAAGAACAAAAAAGAGTTGACAGAGAAAACAAATGCCACCGCCTTAGTTTATTGTTGTTGGTTGATGGTGCATTATTATTGGTCAGTTTTAACATGAAGATTATCAACTGTTATACCTTTGTCGCAATAACAACTTAACGATGAACGATTCGGAACTGAAGGCATATCTTGATGCACAAGTGAAACGCTACAACTGCATCGATTTTATTGAGAACGATCCTATTAGCATTCCACACCGCTACACTTGCGCTCACGATATTGAGATTGCTGGTTTTTTGGCCGCCACAATTGCTTGGGGACAACGCAAAAGCATAATAAAAAGTGCTAAGCAACTGATGGACATAATGGACAACGAACCTCACGATTTTGTTCTTAACCACACCAAACACGAATTGGCAGCAATTGATAAATTTGTTTACCGGACATTCAATGGTGTTGATTGTCAGTATTTTATCGCGTCGCTGAAAAACATTTACACCAACCACGGTGGTTTGCACAAAGTTTTTGCCGATGGTTTTGCTCAAACTGGCAACATGCACAACACTCTTGCTCAGTTCTACAACATCTTTTTTGAGTTGCCACATCAGCAACGCACTCAAAAGCACTTGGCTAACGTTGCTAAAGGCTCGGCAGGCAAACGACTTAACATGTATTTGCGTTGGATGGTGCGCCCCGCCGACACCGATGTTGATTTTGGACTTTGGACCGATATTCCAACCTCGGCATTATATATTCCGCTCGATGTTCATTGCGGCAATGTAGCCCGCCAACTTGGTTTGCTAAAACGTACTCAAAACGATTGGCGAGCAGTTGACGAACTCACCACCCGACTGCGCGATTTTTGCCCCGAAGACCCTGTGAAATACGACTTTGCACTTTTTGGGGCGGGAGTTAACAAAGAAAAATAGCAAAGCAATGGCAGGTTTTCAGTTCAAACAATTTAGCATAACACAAGAGCGCACGGCAATGAAAGTTGGCACCGATGGCGTGTTGCTAGGCGCTTGGGCTAACTGCGAACAGACATCAACAATACTCGATATTGGAACAGGCACTGGGCTTGTATCTCTTATGTTGGCACAGCGCTCAACCGCACAAATAACTGCAGTTGAAATTGATTCTGATGCTTGCAACGATGCTCAAGAAAACTTTAGCCTGAGCAAATGGAGCAACCGCATAGAGTTGCAAAACATTGCAATACAAACATTTGCGGCAAGTTGTACATACCAATTTGACCTTATTGTGTGCAACCCTCCTTTTTTCAGCAATAGTCTTAAAACCCCAAACCAAAGCCGCAACCGCGCCCGCCACGACGATGGATTACCAACTTGCGAGTTGTTTGCTTGTGCCGAAAAACTACTTTCGCCTGCTGGTTTATTCACGGTTATTATTCCGCACGACAAGCTAGAAAGCTACATTTCCGAAGCCAAGAAAAACAATTTGCAAGTGCAAAGAGTGATGCACATAAAGCCCACTCCAACAGCCGATTACAAACGAGCACTTGTTGAATTTTGCCGAAACGCTGGAACTTCAACCACAACCGAAATGATAATTGAAGACAAAGGTCGGCATGGTTACAGCGACCAATACATAAACCTTACGCACAACTTTTACTTGAAATTCTAAATCACACAAGACATGATAAGCATACTACAGAGAATCAGCAAATTACTATCAACCTACACTTCGCTTTTTATTATTGCAGTGGCCATATTCACAATGTTTTTCCCAAAGACATTCAGTTGGGTTGTTGGCAACACACAAACTCTGATTTTAGGATTTATTATGCTAACAATGGGACTAACGCTAACCACAAACGATTTTCGCATTTTGGCATCTCGTCCACTTGACATTTTGATAGGCACGTTGGCGCAATTTACTGTTATGCCTTTAGTTGCCTACGCACTCACAAGAATTTTCAACCTCGACACTTCGCTTGCCATTGGTATAATTTTGGTTGGTTGCTGTCCGGGTGGAGTTTCAAGCAACATTATGAGTTTTTTGTGCAAAGGCGATGTTGCTTTTTCAGTTGGTATGACAACCGTTTCTACCCTACTTGCGCCATTTGTTACTCCGCTCTTGGTGTTGTTGCTTGCAGGTCAAAGCGTTGAAGTGAACACTCTTGGAATGTTCATCAACATTTTAATAGTAACCATAATACCTGTTGTTGTTGGATTTGCGCTCAATGTTTGGCTTGGGCACAAAAGCAACTTTAAAACCATTCAGAGCATTATGCCAGGATTTAGTGTAGTTGGTTTGGCTTGCATTGTGGGTGGTGTTATTTTTAGCGTTCACAAGCCGCTGGTTGATAATGGTTTAGTTTTGTTTTTGTTGACTTTTGCCGTAGTGTTTTGCCACAACACAATTGGCTACCTGCTTGGATTTTTTGTTGGCCGCGTGTTCAATTTTAGCACAGCCAAGCGCCGCACCATAAGCATTGAGGTGGGAATGCAAAATGCAGGATTGGCAACCAATTTGGCATCAAACTTTTTTATGGCAACTAACCCTCTTGCCGTTGTTCCTTGCGCCATTTCATGTGCTTGGCACTCCATTTCGGGCACCATTTTGGCTGGAATATTTTTAAAGTTTGGAAAAGAAAAAATTGACTAACCAACTACCAATAGCAAAATTGATACTGCTATAATTCTTAAAAAATCGGCACGCATGTAAGTATTGTGAAATTTTTCGCAATCACAAACGCTTACTTATAAGCACTTTAAAGCAATCCAACAATTAAAAAACGGATTTTCAATTTCGTATTTCCCGACGTTCTTCATTCAAAAATTCGTTTGCATCATACTAATCATTCATGTTACTGCATATTAGTCTAATGCACAAAAAAAGCACCCATATTGCTATGGATGCTTTTTTGGAACTTTTTGAAACTATCCTATTCGTAATCTCTTACCAAACGTACAAACAAGAATTCGTTTCTATAATAGCTAACTAGGTTAATATTTGCTGCATTGCTCTTCGATAGGTCGAATGCATAGCAATACATGTCAGAATTAAGTGCAGTTGCAGACCAATAGTACGATTTATCAACGTTTGCAATTTTAAACATAAGACCTGAATTGTTCTCGTAATTCTTTACAAGTTCTCCGTCGCCTTTATAGTTTGGCAAAAACACTACTCCATATTTTCTTTCAAGGCGTTGTAGGGCTGAAATGCTCATAGTAACTACTGTTTCAGTTCCAACATTGTTTTTAATTTGGCTAACAACACCTGCTTCAGTTTCTTTGGTTACGTCCCAATCGTCTGGAATGAGTAAAAATCCTGCCACTGTGCCACTATTACTAATATCACTATTGACTCCAATAATCTGTGCTTTACAACGTTTTTTCTTGGCATCGGTACGTGAGTTGAACAAGTATTCCCATTCATCTTTGGTGAGTGTTCGCCAAATTCCAGCTTTGTTTTCGCCGTTAGTTATTGCATTGTAAACTCCCCAATCGGCTTTTGCATAATCACCAGTTAGTGAATAACTTCTACTATTTCCAACTAAAAATTCGGTAGCAGCTGGCCCAGTTGTTTTTGTTGTTGAGAAATCGGTTGCAAATAGTTCGCTAGGTGAATAGTAAGCATCGCCAGAGTAGCTGCTCCAACCACTTGTTCCCCAGCAAAACAAGTCTGTCCATCCTTCGCCATCAACTTGACTATATTTAGAATATGTAGCATTGATAGCAGCTTTCTTAGTGGTTTCGTATTGATTTTCGGCAAAACGCCATTTTCGAGTGTTTTTGTTGTATTGCAAGTTGCCTTTTGAGAAGACAATTTTTTTGGTTGCAGAAACCGAGAAAACACCAGGTATTTCGCCTTCCATTTGTTGGAAACTCATGCATTTCTCGTACATAGCCTTCACTTCATCTTTTGTAGCATAGTTGGCTAAATCGCTCTTTTTTACGTAGTCGTTTAAGGTTGTAGTAAGCGATGTTTTGCTTACGTAGTTTGAACTAACATAAGATTGAGTAGCGTAGCTATTAAGTTTGGTGTCAACTTCTGACTTGGTATAGTAATCACTCATGCTGCTCTTTTTTACGTAGTTAGTCAAGCTATCGGCAAGCGATTCCTTCATAACATAGTAATCAATGGTGTCGTTTACTTTTGCAGTGGTTGCATAATCGCTCAAATCAACAGCACTTGGCATGTTTTTCTTCAATACATAAAAATCAAGAGTGTCATTAACATTTTCTGTTGTTGAATAATCGGCCAATTTAGTGTCAATGTCGGTCTTTTTAGCATACTCATCAAGGGCAGCAAGAACATCGCTAATCTTAATAAATTCAGTATTTGCAAGCAGCGACATTATCTCGCTTTTTTGAATGTAGCCCGAAAGGTCAACATTGCCAGCAGTTTCGGCATAAAGTGCATAAGGAACGCTTGCTAGTGGCGAAACACCTTCAATTGTTTTTCCGTTAGCAGTTGTAATGGTTTTTACAAAGTAAGGACCTTTGCTCCAATCGATTTTTGAAAAGTCGCCAGTGGTTGTTCCTTTACCAATAAGTATGGTGTAAAGTCCATTGGCATTGGTTGTGGTGGTATGTGTTTCGGTATAAACACTTGCTCCATTGTCAGAGCCTTGCAGAATGCTTGCCTCAAGTGATATTGCAGCGTTTGCAATTGGTTTGTTTTGAGAGTCTCTAACTACAGCTTGGTAGTTAAGTGATTGCGGAGCTTGCGCAAAAATACTGAATGTCGCACATAGCATTATTAATGCGACCATTGAAAACATTTTTCTCATAGTCTGAGTTTTATGGTTATTAAATGGATGCATTGTCTTTTTTAGACAATAGAATCTGTTTGTTATTTGACGGCGCGAATTTAAACCAAAAACAATATAAAACATTGATTTTAGCAGTGAGTTGCATCGTTATTGTTCAAAGTTACATAACACACTGATAACTTGTTGATTATCGGCATGAGGAGTAAAACACTAAGTGCATAATCAAAACCTATATTGCTTTTATGCTATACTAACTTATACTTTTGCCTAAAACATACTGATATGACTAACGGATTAAACTTCATCGCAATTGATTTTGAAACAGCCACGTCAAAACGCGCATCGATATGCGAGGCTGGTATTTGTGTGGTAAAAAATGGCAAAGTGATTGAAACACAATCGTGGTTAGTCCGTCCCGAAAACAACTACTACTCATATTGGAACATAGCAGTTCATGGCATAACTCCCGACAAGACAGTAGATGCTCCTGAATTTCCTGAAGTATGGAGCAAAATTTTAACCTATTTAAAAGAAACGCCCGTTTTAGTAGCGCACAATGCGGCTTTTGACATTTCATGCATCCGCAAATCGTTAGAGTTGTTCAATTTACCAACTCCGTCAGTCAACTATTTCTGCACTTTGCGTGCGGCTCGCAAACTATACACATTTGAGTCGAACACGCTTGATTGCGTATGCCGCAATTTTGGGATTAAAGAAGGTACGCATCACCGTGCTGGCGACGATGCCGAAATGTGCGCCCGAATTTTTCTGCACCAAATAAAAGATAACGGCATTAATTCGCTCAACGAACTGAATAAGGTTTGCGGAGGTGTGCTATAAGTTTACTTGAATTGCAAAAAAAACGAACCGTCTTGTAGAAAACGGTTCGCTTTGTAATAAAAAGTAAACTGCAACAATGCTACAGTTTAATGTTGATTTTAAACGCTGGTTGCTGATGACTTTCGCAGTTGTGGTGATCGCATATTTGCGGATTATCGTAAACATTGCCAGCCAAATAATCGTTTACTAATGTTTCAACATTTCCTTGACAGCCTTTAATAACTTCAATTCCGCAGCTACCCAGTTTGTTTACCGCACCTTGCCCAATGTTGCTTGCAAGCATAAGTTTTACCCCCATTTGCTGCATTTCAAAAGCAATATTCGATTTGCATCCACAGCCTTCGGGCGATGCTAAAGTTGATTTCGCAACAACTTGCTGGTTGTTATCTACATCAAAAATGGTATAGTAAGCACAATGTCCAAAATGGCTATCTACAATTCCATCGCGCGTTGGTACTGCAATTTTCATATCAGCCAAATAGAATTAGTAATTGTTAGCGCTTACTTCAAAATATGCTTGAGGATGATTGCAAGTTGGGCAAACTTCTGGAGCCTCAGTACCCACTACAATGTGACCGCAGTTACGGCACTCCCAAACTTTAACTTCGCTCTTTTTAAATACTTCTTGAGCCTCAATGTTGCTAAGCAAAGCACGATAACGCTCTTCGTGACGTTTTTCTATAGCTGCTACCAAACGGAATTTTGCAGCAAGTTCAGCAAAGCCTTCAGCCTCGGCTGTTTTTGCAAAACCTTCATACATGTCGGTCCATTCGTAATTTTCGCCATCTGCAGCGGCTGCAAGATTTTCGGCAGTTGAGCCTATACCCTCCAACTCTTTGAACCACATTTTTGCATGCTCTTTTTCGTTGTCGGCTGTGTGCTGAAAAATATCTGCAATTTGCTCAAATCCATCTTTTTTTGCTTTTGATGCAAAATAAGTGTACTTGTTACGTGCTTGCGATTCGCCAGCAAATGCTGCTTGCAAATTCTTTTCGGTTTGTGTACCTGCGTACTTTGACTTTGCCATAATTATATTTTTAATGGATTTAACATATTAACAAATATACAAAAAACACACCTTAAGCCACATTTGAAACTTGACGCATTTGGGCTATTTGTTGTCAAAACGATGAATTAACATGCTAGGTTGTAGAATTAGCAAAATTGCATAGTTGTAGTCGGTGCATCGCACGCGCAAATCGTAGTACACATTGGCAACAAACGATGCTGTAAGTACATTGGCAAAACGGTGCGATAAATTCAACTCAGCAGTTAAAATACTACGCTTGCGGTCAGTTTTTTGTGGGTCGTAGCCCGATGTGCTCTGAAAAATTTGGTTGCCGAATTTTGACTGGAATTTATTTCCATACCAGTAACCAACACTTACAAAACTGGTGTTATGCGCAGCCTCAACTTTTGCCAAAACGCCATAGCCTAATGTGTCGCCATATTGGCTAAGAGGTTCGGGCGAATTATCTTTGAAACTTATAGCGCGCGCATCTGCAGCTATGTTATCAACCCAAGCAGATTGTTTTTTTTCGATGCGCAAACCTGCTGAAATGTGGTACAACAAGCGCATTTTGTCGTCGCAAGTATCAATTTGCCCACCTCGATGGTAAATGCTAACCGAAGCTGGAATGGTTAGCGAAAACTGTTCGGCGCTAACTGCCTTATATTCAGCCGATAATCCGCCAAAAATTTCCTCTTGATGAGCATCGTTTTGAAAAATAAAATTTTGCCAATCGCACCAAATGTCAACAAAAAGTCGGTTGCGGTTAATCACTATTTGCGCCCCGTTTTCGTTGTTGGCATAAAGTTGCTGCTCTTTGTTAAGGACAGGATCGGGCAAGCGATGAAAACCTGCTCCGTTTATTGATCCCAATGTGAGTGATGCCCAATTGTTGTGTAGAGTTACTGAATAAAGCGGTTGAGCTGATGTAAACTTGTCGAGTCCCGAATATTTTTTCAAGTAAACTCCACCTTGCGCCTTTATGTTTTCTGAAAAATGGTACTCAATGGCTGCTTTTGCGTTGTAGCCAATAAGAGTATAGCCTTTCACCATTGGGCCAAAATACTCGTTGTTCCATACAAAGTTGTAGTTGTTGAGTTTTAAGTTAAGCGCTCCAACATCTGCTTTCATTAATTCGTCAACTTCGTCATTGGCAAAGTAATATTGTGCCGAACTGGTTGACGCATAAAGCATTACAAGTGTTATTATTATTTTTTTTAGCAGATTCATTTTTTCTGTTTTGGTATAAGATTCGTGTTTAATGCTTAGTTCTAAAACAGAGTGCCTTGCATCGAATCGTTGTTATAGTTCCATGTATAGCCAAGGTGGCGATACGATTTTTCGGTTGGGATTCGACCACGTGGAGTTCGGTTTACAAAACCTTCTTTTACTAAATATGGTTCATAAACATCTTCAATGGTATTGCTGTCTTCGCCAACTGCGGTTGCAATAGTGTTAAGTCCCACTGGGCGACCATTAAATTTATCAATCATGGTGGTTAATATTCTAATGTCCATTTGGTCGAGTCCATATTGGTCGATGTTCATTATTTTGAGCGACATGCGAGCAATGGCTAAGTCGATTGTGCCATTGCCCTTAACTTGCGCAAAATCGCGCACACGGCGCAAAAGTGCGTTTGCGATACGCGGAGTGCCACGGCTTCGCAACGATATTTCGTAAGCAGCGTCGTCATCAATAGGAACACCAAGTATGTCGGCCGAGCGAACAATAATAGTTTTAAGCACATTGGCGTCGTAACATTCAAAGTGCTCTTTAATGCCAAAACGGTCGTAAAGAGGTTTAGTTAGTTTGCCCGCACGCGTAGTAGCGCCAATCAAGGTAAATGGGTTTAATCCAATTTGCACTGAGTTGGCGTTGGCGCCTTTGTCAAGCATAATATCGATGCGGAAATCTTCCATGGCCGAGTACAAGTACTCTTCAACTACCGAAGATAGACGATGAATTTCATCGATAAAAAGCACATCGTTTGGTTGAAGTTTTATAAGAAGGCCAGCCAAATCGCCAGGTTTATCAATAATTGGACCTGAAGTTACGTGAAATCCTACGCCCATTTCGTTGGCAATGATGTTTGCCAAAGTAGTTTTGCCCAATCCGGGAGGGCCCGAAAGGAGGACGTGGTCCAAGTGGTCGCCGCGTTGGCGTGCCGCTTCAACATACACTTTCAGTTTCTCAACAATATCGTCTTGTCCGTTAAAGTCGTCGAACGACAAAGGACGCAACCTGTTTTCATATTCCTTATCGGAGGCATTGCTCCGTATATCAAACTCGTCTGCCATAATGAGCGCCAAGATAGTTATTCGTTTTCAGTTTAGCGAAAGCAATGCAATTGATGCTAATACAAAAAAAGAGTTACTCAATGAGCAACTCTTTTTTTTAATCATAAGGTAATAAAGTCTAATCGATACGTTTAGGTTCATTCTCGGCTTCGTAAGCTTGCAATCGAACAATAACTTTATTGTAAACCAACTCAAGTTGGTCGGTACGATTGCTGTACCATTTCATGGTATTCATAAACTCACTGTGAGTAATACCATACTTTTCAAAAACGTAGTTGTAAGCGTTGCCAATAATTCTAGAATGGTCTTTTGGACGATAACCTTTTGCAGTCATATACCCATCAACCAAGTGAACATCAACCAAAACATTAATAAGTGTTTCGCGGTCAATTTGTTCTTTACCTGCGTTGGGGTCGGTTTTACAACCGCAAAACAAGCTAGCACAAACTAACAATATGCAAAAGCCACGTTTCATTAACGAATTTTACGTTTCGATTTTGATTTACGAATATCCTCAAACTTAACACCTAACATAATTTCGTGCGAGCCTTTGCTGTAGTGGCTCAACTTTGAAACTGTTAAGTCGTAAGAGTAACCAACGTTTATCATGTCGTTGTAGTTGTAGCCAAGGAATACTTTAACAGCCTCAGGGTTTTTAAAGTTGTAGCGGAAGCCCAAACCACCCCAAAATGTTTTTTGATAAATAACCTTGCAATCAACATCCATAATAAAATCGTAGGTAGGTACAGTTTTTACAAGTATTGAAGGTTCAATGTCGAAGTTGCGGTCGATGTTGTACTTGTAACCACCTTGAACATAGAAGTGCATACGAGCACGGGCAGCCTTTTTGTATTCTGCTTCGTAGTCAAAGTCTTCAAGCAAAGTCATGTTGTTAAAGAATAGGTGGTTGATTGACAACCCAACATAATATTGCGAAGTGTACAAATATGCACCCAACGAACCATCGAGATAAATTTTCTTGTAAACCGAACTAGTAAACACCTCGTTAGCGGTGCTACCAAACGACACCTCGGTAAGGTCAACTTTTTGTTGAATTAGACCAAGGAACATACCCATTGATATGCGAATGTCGCCACTGATTTGCAAGTTATAACTATACGAACCATAAGCTCCAAGGTTTGAAACTGGACCAGTTACATCGTTAAAAATGTAACCACCATAACCCATAGGCATGGTTTTATGTGGTCCGTAACCGCCAAACAGATAGGTTTGAGGGGCATCTTTAATGCCCGCCCATTGATACCTAAAGTTTGACTTTATCTGCCAATAGTCGTTAGTACCTCCCACAGCAGGGTTCACGATATAATCGTTGAACATGTACTGCGAGAATTGTGGCAGTAGTTGTGCTTTAGCCTCTGGAGCAACAAACATTGCTCCAACAAACAAGGTTAAAAATATCTTCTTCATAGTTGTATTACCTTATGATTGTAACAGGTCCTGATTTCTCTTTAGTTCCAATGCGGCTGTCGCTGCACTTAATTGAGTAGTAGTAAGTGCCCGAAGGTAGGTTTTTGCCTTTAGCATTTGTACCATCCCATGGCTCATATACACCGCTCTTTTGCCATACACGACCACCCCAACGGTTGAAGATAACTACCTCAACTTTTTGGTAAGCGTGAATTCCGTTGATAACCCATGTATCGTTTGCACCGTCGCCGTTTGGTGTAAATACCTCTGGTGGACGAATGTCTGACAATACCGAAACTACCATGCTATCGGTGAATACGCATTGCAATGTGTCGCTTATAGCTGCATAGGTTACCGAAACGGTATCAACAACCTTAATTGTCATATCCTCTTTAGCAACCACAATTGGGCTAATAGTGTCAGCAGTAGTTTGCCAAGACACCTCTTTGCTTGTTGCCCAATAGTATGCGTTTTGGTATTCAACAGTTGAAGGAACATCAAAGGTAAGTGCCTCTCCTTGGTTTGCATGCAACATTAAGTCGATGCCACCAAACAATTGGTAAACATTATCTTGAGGTTCAACTCCCTCTTCGGCCATCACAATGCCAGCCTTAAGCGTATCGGTTGGATTCAGAACAATAACATGTAAGGTATCCATATCCATACACTTGTCGTTGTATGCTTGAACGCGATAGTAGTAGTCGTTGCCCTCAGCGCCTCGTGGTGTAAGCGATGCCCATGTTGATACTGAGTCGTCAACAATTGAATCGTTTAAGTACCATACACGTTTGTCGATGCTGAAGTTATCGGTTGTGTGGAAGTTAGCTTGAAGAGCTTCTTCCTCAGGGCAAACATAAACTTCGTTAGCATACTCGTTTGATGTTGAGCTGCGATAGATGTATGCTCCTGCAAGAGCAAACTTGTTGTCGGCTCCCACAGTAACATTCAAAGTATCGGGGCAAACCATGTCGCTTGAGAAACCAACCACAACGTTGTAGTCGCCTGCTGCAAGTTTGCTGAATTTGCTGTTAGCTGAAGGTTTATTGTTACCTAGTTGGAAGAATACTGGTTCTTCAACTGTTCCAGATACTGAGTATTGGTTTACAACGCTTACAGCAACTTCAAATTCGCCGTCGATTGACAAGTTTCCGTTAGCAAAGTACTTTTCGCACGATGCATCGTCAACTGTAATGGTTGTTGCCATTTGCGAGTGACGGCTTGGAACGGTAATGTTAATAGTGTCGCTCTCGCAATCGTTAACATCCATAATGTAAACTTTGTATTCGCCAGTTGGTATGCCGGTTATTATTTCCATTGAATCGCGGGTTTCAACGTTCTTATTGATTGTTCCGTTTGCTCCCATGAAAATGTATTGGTCATAAACGCCCATCAGCCCACCAGTAATGTTGTTGAAGCTAACTGAGCCATCGGTACCGGTGAAACAAGTGTTTGGTTCAATTGCGCCAAGTGTAAACGCAACTTTTGGTGTTTCTGGCATTTCAATGGTATCAAAACGTTGGCAATTCATTTCGTCTTCAACCATTACGTAGTAGATGCCAGCCTTACCATTGATGCGATCTGCAGTTTCAGCCGAACCATTGTTCCATGTGTAAGAACGTATGCCGTTGTCGCTGCTTGCATTTGCAATTACAGTACCCTCTTTGCCAAAGCAACGTGGTTTGTCAACTGCAAGTTCAACTTTAAAGTGCGATAGGTCTTCAACATTGTAAATTGTATCGAACACGCAACCAAGTGAATCGATAACTGACAATGAGTATTCGCCAATTGGCAAGTTGGTTATGTTGATTTTTTCGCCCGATACCTTAATGCTATCAACTGTCCAATCAGGATTGCTGAAGATGTAGGTAAATGGAGCAAAACCACTGAATGCTGAAGCGAAATCGCCTTGTTCGTATATGCGAACCGAACCAGCTGACTCGTAGCACTTGGTACCCTTTGTAACTACCATATCGGCAGGGATATGCAAGCGAGTACTTGGTTGACCAATGGTGATTGTATCAGAAATCATGGTCATGTAATCGTGTTGCGAAATGATGAAGTAGTATTTACCTGCATACACATTTTCAAGTTCAGGTTTGCTACTCAACAAGTCGGTTGAGCCAACTGCGTACCATTCATATTTATAAGGTTCGTACAAACCACCAACTCCTTCAACTTTTGCGTTACCGTTGTTGTATCCGTAGCAAGTTGCATCGGTTTGGCTAACCATTTGGAACAACAAAGGACGATGCTCAATAATGTAGGTTTCTATTATCTCGCAACCTTCTGGGTTTTCGTCTTTAACGGTTAAGGTGTATTTGCCCTCGCACAAGCTATATGCTTTGGCTTCGCTTGCTGTAGCATCAAAAATGCTATTTGGCAATTCTTCGCCAGCCTCGTTAGTCCAAACTGCGGTGTAGTTACCTACGCCACCAGCAATTTCTGCAATAAGCATACCGTTGCAGTTAGGATCGCCGTCAAGGTCAGGATAGTTTGTAATGTGTTTAACACGCAAAGCTTTTTCATCGCTCATTGTAATGTACTCAACTGCACGACAATTGTTTGGAGCAATTACCACAACTTTGTTTGTGCCTAGGCAAAGGTTAGTTGCATGAGCACCGATTTCTGTGTCGTTCCAAATAACATTGAATGTTGTGTACAATTGATTGTCGTCATAAACTTGAGTAACTTTTGCTTCGCCGTTGCAGTTGCTTGGGCAAAGAATGTCGCTCACAACTTCCCATTCAAATCCTACCGAACCGTTGTCCTCAACATCAACTGTATCGGTAACTACACATCCAAGCGCATCTTGAATCTCAAGTACATAGGTGTCAACTGCCAAGTTGATTGGGTTGGCATCGTTGCTTATTGCGGTAAGATCCATTAATGTGTGCCATACGTATGTGTATGGAGCCACACCGCCTGTAACAGTTGCGGTTGCGGTACCAGTTGGAGTGTCGCACTCAGACTCGGTTGTTACAACCTCAATATTAATTGGTTCTGGGAATAATATTTGAACTGAGTCTTCGGCCACACAAGCGTTTGCATCCTTAACTTCAACATAATACCAACCCTCTTCGGCATTCGAAATTGCAGAATCGGTACTTACTATTTCGCCGTTGTGAGTCCAAGTGAATATGTAATCAGGGGTTCCGCCTTGAGCTGATACATAGAAACTTGCAACTTTGTCGCCAGCGCAAACTACTTGTTGTGTGAATACTATGTTGGTAATCAATTCTTCAGGTTCGTCAACTGTTACTTCAAGCGAAGCACCACAAAGCGATTGATTGTCGGTTACAACTACTAGATACTTACCTGCTTTTACAGTAGTGTTAGTAGCATCGGTCAATGAGTAAACAAGGTTGTTCGATTCATCAAACCATTCAAATGTATAGTCGCCACTACCACCTCCAAGAACGGTAAGTTCAACTGTTCCATTTTCAGCACCTTTGCACATTGGCATATCTACCGAAACTAGTTGCAATTCAAGTGTTGACAAGTCTTTAAGGGTAATAAGAGTATCAACGTCGCAACCCATTGCTGTGGTGATTATTGCTTGGTATTTAGCAGCTGGAACGTCGTTCAAGCTTAGACCAGAAGCAACCATTGCACCATCGGCATCGAACCAAGTAACATCGATAATTGCAACTGGAACGCCATCAAATGTTGCACCTGTAACGGTTATTGAACCATCGCTTGCTGCACATCCTGCAGGAACAAATTCAAATTCGGCAATAATTGGACTTGGGCTTGCAAGTGGGCCAACATTAGCCACAGCCTCGCAACCTTCGCTATCGGTTATCTTAACCTCGTATGTTTGACCAGCTTCAAGACCCGAATGACTATCGGCAATAGTATTGTCCATCAACCATTCGAATGTGTATGGGCCAACTCCACCAACAGTTGATGGGTCAATTGTTATCATACCATCGTTGCCACCATAGCAGGTTGGTGATACATTGATAGTGTTTCGAATATCAAGACGAAGAGCACCTCCTAAAGTAACATCGAACGATTTTGAGCAAGAGTGTTCGTCAACTACAACTACTGTGTAGGTTCCTGCCGATGCTATGTTATATAGACGAGTTCCATCAGCGGTTGCAAGAACACCATCAACATCGTTACCATCTTCATCGTACCATGTGCATGTTACTTCGCCAAATGCATCGTCTATTTGAATAACAATCTCTCCATCGTTTGAACAAGCACTTGTTACATCGGTGGTTGACAATACTGTCATTGTCATTACTGAATTGTCGGTAACGTCAACAAAATCAACTACTGAACAGTTGTTTGCATCGGTTACGGTTACATAGTAACGCTCAACTCCCAAGCCATCGGCTGTTGCTGTTGTTGATTGGTTTGCATTGGTCCACTCGTAAGTGAATGGAGCAACACCACCCGATACCACCTCAACTGTAGCTGTACCATCAAACGATTGGCAGTTTGTTGGAGTGAATGTTATGCTAGTAACAATTGGTTCAGGGTCAACCAATGTTATAGTTTCGCTATAGGTGCAGCCATTGTAATCGGTTACGGTTACAATGTTGTCGCCTGCTGTAAGTGTTGCGCTAGTAGCATCGTCGCCATTAGCATCAACCCAAGCGTATGTGTAAGGTGCGGTGCCACCAGCAGCCTCAACTTCGGCCGAACCTGTTGACGAGCCAATGCAAAGTGGGTTTTCAAATCCAATTACATTGATTGACAAAGCCTCGGGTTGCGAAAGTTTAATGCTATCGATAGCCGAGCAACCTGATATTTGGTCAATTGCTTTAACGTAGTATGTAACGTCACCATAAATGTTAGCAATTAAACCAGAGAAGTTCATTGTTCCGTTGATTGGTGAACCTTCCATTGATTCTTTGTACCACTCGTAGTACAAATCATCAACGTTTCCGTTTTGTGTTGTTGCAGTAGCAAGAGCTGCACCACCATTTGCTCCGTTACACATAATAGGAGCGGTTTCAACAACACTCACAAAGGTTACATCGCCGTTGTCAGGAACGGTAATCACGGTATCGACAGAGCAACCATTTGCATCTTTAATTGTTACGCTATAAATGTCGGCTGCAAGGTTTTCGGCTTTGCCATTTACAAATGTTGCAGTAGCGCAAGTAATGTCGTATGCGTCACCAGCTAGTGGAGTTCCACCGCTAATGGTGAACTCAATTGAACCTGTTGGGTTAGCGCAATCTGATGCTGTAACCACAATGTTGTCAACACTAATTGCAGTTGGTTCTTCAATTTTAACATCGGCTGAAACCGAGCATTGGTTTTCGTCGGTTACCCAAACTGTGTATTCACCAGCCGCAACATTGCTAACTGAAGCTGTTGTTGTTGCGTCAGCATCGTTCCATTGATAAGTGTATGCACCTACGCCTTGTCGTGCTGTTACGCTCATTGAACCATCGGCAGCACCGTTGCAAGTAACATCGCTTGCTGTGGTTTCAAGCAGAATTGGATCTGGCTCAAGAACGTGAACTTTACCAGTTGCCGAGCAACCGCGCGAGTCGGTTACTGTTACAATGTAATCGCCTCCGCAAAGGTCAACCTCGTTAGTTCCTTGTACAGGATCTTTACCTTCTGGTTGTTCCCAAATGTAGCTATTATACACTCCCGACCCTCCAATAACATTAACAACTGCATGAGCATCGCAAGCTCCGTAGCAACTTGTTGACAATCCGATTGGTGAAATGTATCGAATTGCACCATTGTCTAAAATTGGGATGTTAATACTACCCGAATTGAAGGTTATGGTTTGCATATTACCTTGATGGTTAACATCAGTAAATGATATTATTGATTGTGTGAGTTCACCAACTTGCCCAACAAACATGTCAACAATACGAACTGCCCATCCTCCTTTTGCGGGGTCTTCGCCATATATGTTCTCCCAACCCTTAATATCAGTTGGCAAAAATGTACCGGTTAGAGTTGTTGCTGTTTTACTCAAATTACACATATTAAGTGTTTGTGTTGCACTGGTGTTAAATACAAACTTGGCAGGCTTTCCGCTGCGAAGAATCTGATAACAATTAGTGGACACATCGGCAACGTGGTCATACAATTTAACCTCTTTACCATCGGGCGAAACAAGATAGTATTGCAATTGACCGTAGTTTTCGTGCACAAGATCAATTTTTACCTCAATATTGGTTGTTTCCGAAATTAAGAACGGAGAATATGTTCCTATTGCAACATCCATTGCTGGAGCAATATCAAGAATCATGTCGTCACTTACGTTACCACAAGTTGCACTTGTAGCAGTTACGGTTAGTGTTACGCTAAGGCTTGTTAAGTCTGCGCCACCAGGTGTATAGGTTGGATTCAAACTTGTTGCGTCGTCAAATGAACCATCACCGCTTGTTGTCCAAAGAACTGATACTGCATCTGTCATTGTTGCATCTGCAATGGTATAATCTGAACCATAACAAATAATAGCATCCTCGCCAGCAAATACGCTAGGTCCTTGAATATTTGTAATAGTTGTTGATGCTGTGCTTTCGCAACCATTTGCATCTGTAACCTTATAATTCAATGTATAAGTTCCAGCAACATCACATGTAAATGTTGGAGACTCAATGTTGGTTGCATCAAGATATACAACATCGCCTGTCCAAAGGTGTGTAAATGGAGCCAAACCAACCGATACGTTAGCATCAATAACTTGACTCGAATTGGTACAAGCATCAATTGCTGCTGCCAAACCAATGTTTGGTAGTGGGTTAACTGTTACACTATAAGAAGATGCAACAGCGGCCTCGCATCCGTTACCATTAGTGTAGTTAACACTAACAGTACCCGTACCAACGGTTTCCCAACTAATTGTTGCTGTTGAAGTACCTTGTCCTGCCAATATGCTACCACCGGTAACACTCCACACGTAGTTGCTCATTCCAACTTCGGTAGTATAATCGGCCTCACCACTCAAGCAAATTGAATTGTCGCCACTTATTGTTGGAACAGGCAATGGGTTAATTGTAATAACCTTGGTGCTAGTAACAGGCTCTGTACAAGGAGCATTTGCAGCAACTGTTAATGTAAGAGTAACCGAACCTGCAGAGATATCGGCAGCACTGAAATTATAAGTTGCTGCCAACGATGTTCCGTTTGTAAAGCTACCTGAACCGCTTGTGCTCCAACTCAACGATGAGTAGTTTGAAGCCGAAGCGTCGGTTATTGAGTATGACGATTCGCTTGCGCAAACCGCATCTGCTGCACCAGCATTAGCAACGGGCTCTTCAATAAATGTTATTTGAGCAGTTGTTGTGTTGCTACAGTTGCCAGCAATTTCTTCAAGAGTAACGGTGTAGGTACCTCCAGTTGAAACCGAAATAGTTGGGCTTGAACTTGTAGATGAACTGAAGGTTAAACCGTCGCCACTCCAATTAAATGTTGATCCTGCAACTGATGATGTAACAGATATTGATGTGTTAAGTCCGCAAACTGTCACATCTGACAAGAATGGAGCTGGCATTCCGTTTACAATAATAGTTGCTGTTTGAACTCCACTTGCATCGCATCCACCAACAGGCGTTGCGGTGATGGTTGCTGTGTAGCCTGTTGTTACGTTATCTGATGTATATGTAACTTTTGATGTTTTTCCGCTTACTGTTGCTGCGCTCAAAGTTCCGCCACCAGTTACAGTCCAGTTAATGCTAGTGCAGTGGTCAAATTCTGCAGTAAGTTCAACTGTTTCGGTTGAACAAATTTCTTTTGATGTTGGATTAAGAACAATTGAAGGTTTTTCGGTAAACTTAATTGTAACATTAGTTATGCCCTCGCAGTTGTTGGCTGTTTCTTTGAGTTGGAATACGTATGTTCCACCTTGAGGTACAATTGTATTATCGCCTATTGAAGTTGCTTGAGCAGGACCAGACACTTGCGACCATTCAAGATTTCCTCCAAGACTTGCGACACCTGTTAAAGTAGTAGTCAAACCACAAATATCAGTTCCATCAACAGGAATAATTGATGGGGTTGGTATTGGATTAATGGTAAGAACCATGTCATCGGAATGAGTTCCGCAATGTGCATGAGTTGCTGTCAATGTCAAAGTTACGCTACCAGCAGCAATATCAGCAGCACTTGGTTCATAAACTGGTTGTCTGATTGCACTAGTATAGAATGTACCAGAACCTGTTGTTGTCCAAGCCACAGGATCAAACACAGATGGAACTGAATTCTTAACACGAGCATCTGTCAAGGTTACACTCTCGCCAGCACATATTGCCAAATCAGGGCCTGCATTTGCTTCAGGTGCAGCGTAGAAAGTTATTTGTGCTGTTGTAAGTGCCGAGCAGCCGCCAAGTTCCTCTTCAAATTGAATCTCGTACAATCCTTCGGCACTTGCTGTTATGCTTGTTACGTTTGATAATGCATTGCTAAATGTTAAGTTACCTGGACCAGATACCTTTGTCCAATTGCGAGTTGAACCTGTTAGCACGTTGGCCGCCTCAACATCGCAAGCCATTCCACATGCTATTGCTGGTGCTGTGATAGTAGGATCAGGAGTGCGGCTTATTGTAAGTTCCATAGTTGCGGTTGGATTTTCGCAAACTCCTGCCGACGAAACTCCTATGGCAGTAATGGTATATGTAACGGACATGTCTGTTGGTCCAAAGTTTGGCGTAAACTTAACATTTGCTCCTGTTGCTGGTGTAAATGTTCCTGTCCCGCCACTTACTATCCAATTAACTGTGCTACAATTTGTTGTTGTAGCTTTTAGCGTATATGGATCAGCACTGCACGACACATCACTGGTTTTTGGCAAGTTAATAGTTGGCTCGTTGAAGAATGTTACTGAAGTAAAGTTTGGCAACGAACTTGAGCATCCGTTCAACGATTCAACTAACTCAAAATCGTACGAACCTGCTTCAGAAACTGCAACATCAACTCGAGCTACTCCTCCACTTATAGTTGAGTTGCTAAATGTAACAGTGCCAGGGCCATCGCGTTTTGCCCATACTACTGACGAGCCGTCTTGAATGCCAGTTGCTTGAACATAACCAGACAATCCACAGAATTGAGAATTTATACTTAACTCTGGTTTTAAAAGAGGATTGACCTTCAATGTAAAGTTGTCGCTTACTGTTTGACCTGCACAAGCCCCTTTGCCATTGGCAGTTAATGTAAGTGTTACTGTTGTACCATAATCGGCTACACTTGGAGTATAAATGGTGTTGGCTGTTGTGGCTGACGAGAATGAGCCAGAGCCACTAGTTGTCCAAACTAAATCAACATTTCCCACAACAGTTGCTGCAAGGGTTTGCTTGCCATCGTGGCAAATTGTGTTTGGCTGTGTTGTGGTAATTGTTACCTCTGGAGCATCAAAGAATGTTTGAGTAACCTCACTAGTAGTTCCAGAACAATTACCAACTGTTTCTGTCATATAAAATTTATATGTTCCTTCCGCATTAACTGCAACGTCGGTTGTTGCACTAGTTGGATTAGCAATAGTTGCACCACTTGTTACTGCGGTCCAAAGCACCGAACCACCAGCATCGGTATTTGCTTTAAGTTGTGATGTTAGTCCACAAATATCAGCATCGGTAGTTACCAATGTTGGTGCTGGAACGTGGTTCACTTTAATTGTCATTTGGTCGGTTACGCTTGAGCAAGCTCCATTACCATTCACTGTTAAAGTGATGGTTTGGTTGTCTGTAGCTCCAAGTGTTGGTGTGTAAACCACATTGGTCAACGACGATGTGTTGCTCAAAGTACCAGCTGTTGCGCTCCAAGCAAACGACGAATAGTTTGTTGCTGTTGCGTTAATTGATTGTGTTCCATCTTCGCATATTTCGGCATCAGCTGTTGTAATATCAACTGTTGGAGCTGCATTGAATGTAAGTGTAACTACTGTTGCACTATACCCCACACATCCTCCTGGAGTTGTTTCTTTTACACGGAAAGTGTAATCGCCATCGGCGGTAACTGTAACTTTATTTCCATCAAATGATGCAGAACCAGCGCCCGACACTAATTCCCAATCAAGAGTCCCACCCAAGTTGGCTGTAGCTGCCAATGTGGTTTCGTATCCGCAAATATTACCATCAACTGTAGTAATGGTTGGAACTGGTAGAGGACTAATTGTCAAAGTCATATTGTTGGATACAGGCGAGCATCCTGCCATTCCGTTTGCTGTGAGTGTTAGGGTAACACTACCAGCTGCTACATCTGATGGACTTGGATGGTATGTTGCTTTTACAACTGCATTGTTATCAAATGTTCCTGTTCCGCTTGTTGACCATACAACTGAAGTTGTATGTTGTGTTGATGCACCCGAAAGCGTGTACGAACTTTCGTCAGCACAAATTTCATCATCTACTCCGGCAGTCACTTCTGGAGTTGGGTTTTCGTCAACCACTACAAAATCTTCTTCTGACTTACAACCATGACTATCGGTTGCATAGAACGAATAGGAACCTGCAGCCAATCCATCAACTATATTAATTGGTGCTGTGACTGTTATGCCATTAACTGTGTATGAAGTAAATGTGCCTGTTCCTCCTGTTGCACTTACTGTCACCGAACCTGTATTTTCACCCTCACAAGCTGGAGTCATAACAGCCTCGGTCTCAATAAGTTTTGGTTGGGTTTTATAGTCGTTATATTCATCCCAATCAGCATAATAACTATAGCCTATTGCTTGTAGGCATCCATTATTATCAGTAACCATAAGCTGAAGCTCCGATGCGTCTGGCACATTAGTAATGTTTCTTGCTGAAGTATCAGGAACTTGATTGTACATTTCAGTCCACACATAAGAATATGGAGCAGAACCTCCTGTTGTGGTAGCTGTTAGTTCTTTAATAGGGTCACCATGGCAATCAGCATCTTTGGTTACTTCAATAACTGTATTCATTGCAGAAGGCTGACCTATTGTAACTTGCATCGACTCTAATTGGTCGCCTCCAAGTAGAGAGTAACCAATAGTTACTGTTCCAGGAGAGAGGTTTTCTATTAAAAAGTTGTTTGAACTTTCGCCAACTTTGGTCAATTTGATGTCATATCCAATTTGAATTTGAGTAAACAAATCATAATTACCCAAACCTCCGTTAATTACTACTTTAATTTTACCATCAGATTGTTTTGCAGCATTCAAATTTGAAGATAATGATTTGTTACAAGACACATCGATCACTGTAACTACCATATTAGTTGTTGCCTTTGAGCCTCTCAATGTCACGCTCTTCAATGCTCCATATTTAATGCCATCTGTTGAGACAAAATTCTCAAGCATAGCTCCTTTAAAGAACAATGTAGAATTTTGAGCTAACACTTGACGCGCGTCAGTAACATCAACATTCCACTTGTCAATTATAATTTCCGACTCTGATAGTGCAAGTTGAGCCGATTGTTTTGCACTAAATTCAGAACAAACCACATCGAATCCAGCGGTATTTAGTTTACCTCCAACCACTGAAATGTTGCCTGTAGTGTTTAATGCACTTTGCAATGTCCATTCGCCACTTTCAACAAAAATATCAGCTCCAAGTTGCGATGCAATGTTAATTGTGTGACTGCCCTCTCCTTTCAGGTGGACTTCACCCATCAAACTTAGCATATCAACGTTGGCATCGATATCAATATCTCCACTAATGGTTATTGACTTTTTACCAATCAATTTGAAACTTGCGCCGTTTGATTTTACACTTGCAAGTGCAATGTCGCTACTAACGCGTACTATTGAATTTTGGCTGAACGAGTTTTGATCAAACACAATATCGGTAGCTGCCGATAGTGCATCTCCAGATTTTCCACCTGAAGTAACTGACCAGTGGCTCTTGTCGTTCAAGTTTCCACCGTTGTTCACCCAATACCTATAATCTTGTGCAACCAACTGCATAACAGTTAGCACAACTGATAGGGTTAAAAAGATTCTCTTCATAACAATTTATATTGAAAGAATTTGTATTCGTGCTTTTATGGCGACGTAAAAATATTCCAATTTAATAGCATAGCATGCCGCTTTTGATTATTTGCGACTATTTTGTGATAAAATACTGCTAATTTTTTCCAAAATCAGTTTTTGCCGTTAATCGGTGTTAATAATTGTACACCAACGGTTGTTTTTGTGTGACGTAAAATACGCATAAGTCAACGCTTTACACTCAAATTTTGTCTGGCGGTCAACATCGGCCAACATGTTGATAACCGACGGTTTAATTTGGCAACAAGACTTATAAACTGCGAGCTGGCTAAGACCTGATTTATCCTAATTCAACCACAGTTATTCCTGCTCCACCAAATTCCACATGTTCGTCACGCACATTGTCAATTACTGGCAGAGTTTGCAAATATTGGCGAATCATTTGGCGCAGTATTCCGTTGCCTTTGCCGTGTAAAATATGCAACTCCGAGGCTCCAACCATAACAGCCTCGTCAACCAATGCAGCAACCATTGATATTGCATCATCGGTTCGTTGTCCTCTAACGTCAAGGTATGGGTTGAAATTTATTCGGCGTTGGTTAAGGTCGATGCTTTGACTGAATTTCTGTTTTGGTGATTGGCGCAAACGCGCTTTGTCGTTTTCGTTCAGCATTTCGATGCGGTCAATTGTGGTGCTGGTCATCATGCTGCCAAAGGCTACAAGAACATTTTTACCGTTTAGCTCCATTATTTCGCCAATGGTGGTTTGTCCTTTTATCTTAACCGGCATGCCTATTGTAAACTCGCTTGTGCGCAAAACAATTTGTTCAGCATCTTTTTGTTGGTCGCGTTTTTTGTCGCCTTTCACTTTGTTTTCGCGCTCGCGCAACTTGGCAATTTTACGCATAATGCGGGACTCTTCTTCGGTATCGGGTTTGAGCACATCTTGCTTAAATTGTTCAAGTTGTTGACGCACCTCGCGAGTCTTTTCTTTTTCGGCCTGCGCTTCTTTTATCTGGCGAACAGTGTTTTCCACCATTTTATTCGACTCGTTTAAAATGCGGCGCGCCTCCTCGTTTGTTTTCTGCATTACTTCCTTGCGGAATTTTTTCATTTCATCGAGTTCGGATTTTTCCTTCTCCATCATCTCCTCAAGGCGACGTTCTATTTTGCGTATGTTTTCGCGCTTACGTTCCCAATAATATTTATCGCGGGCTATTTGCCTTAGGTGCTTGTCAAAGTTTACATGTTCCTCGCCTACCTTGCTTCGAGCCTCCTCTATTAAATCTTGTGGCAAACCTATTTTGTAGGCTATTTCAAAAGCAAAGCTACTTCCAGGTTTTCCCATTTCCATAATAAACATTGGTTCCATGCGATTGGTATCGTATAGCATTGCGCCGTTTATTATGCCGTCGGTACTGGCAGCAAAGTGTTTTAGATTAGTGTAGTGGGTTGTTATTACGCCATACACACCTATTTGGTTTAGTCTATTCAAAATAGTTTCGGCTATTACTCCTCCCAACATTGGTTCCGTTCCAGCACCAAACTCATCTATCAATATCATTGATTTGCTTGTTGCCAAACGCACAAATTGCTTCATATTTAACAGATGTGAACTATATGTACTCAAATCGTTATCAATGCTCTGCTCGTCACCTATGTCTATGAAAATACTATCAAATATGCCAACCGTACTTTCGGGGTCAATTGGAATTAGCAAACCACATTGAAGCATGTATTGCAGTGTTCCAACTGTTTTTAAGCACACCGATTTTCCGCCTGCGTTTGGTCCCGAAATAACCAAAATTCTATCATGCTCTGTAAGTTCAATATTTAGAGGTACAACGGTTTTACCTTCTTCGGCAAAGCTCATCATTAGAATTGGGTGCCTAGCATTGCGCCAATCAACTTTTGGTTCATCTACCAGTTTTGGCATACTTGCACCAAGTTGCTGGGCAAGGCGTGCTTTTGCTCGGTCAAAGTCAATAATTCCCAAAAACATCATCGCATCGTCAAGATCGTCAACATACGGACGAATGTTTTTGGTAAACAGTTTAAGTATCTTGATTATTTCGCGACGCTCTGCCGATTCTAACTCCGAAATCTGATTATTTAGTTCAACCACTGGGGCAGGCTCAACATAACTTGTTTTGCCGGTTGCCGATTCGTCGTGTATAATACCTTGTATGCGACGTTTGTACGATGCAGCTATTGGAATAACCACACGCCCATCGCGCACTGCAAGCTGAGTATCAGGTTCAACCCAACCTTCTTGTTGCGCCTCACCAATAATGCGATGAATAAGTTTTGAAACCGAATTTTGTTTTAGTGCCAATTCGTGACGAATTGTAGCCAACTCTGGCGATGCGTTGTCGCGCACTTTGCCATGTTTGTTTATTATGCGCTCGGTGTTATCAATAACATAGTCGTGAATGTTTACTTGCGCTGCCAATGCCGAAAGCGTTGGATAATATTGGTCTTGGCCATCGCGAGTAAGAAATCGCACTATAGCCTTTGCAACAATAAGCGACTTGTATAAGTTAAACAACTCTGGCACATCAATAAACGAACCATCAACACGAATTTTTGCAAACACATCGCGAAAGTCAAAAAAGTCCTCAGTTGGCAATGGTTGGCCCGAATTCATCAGTTGCAACATCTCGTTAGTTTCAAGCAACCTACGCTTTACTGCTTCGGGTTTTGCCGAAAACGACATTTGGTCAACAAGCCATTGGCCCATAGCTCCAGCACAGTTAACTTTCAATTGTTCTCTGATGCGGCCAAAATCTATCTTATCTTCAAAATTGTTTGGAAATATCATTCTCAATAATAATTGCGGCGCAAATATAGAAGAACCCTTTGGGTGTTTGCAAAAAAACAGCCGGCCACAAATTGCGGTCGGCTGCTATATTTTGGAATAATTATACGCTAGAAAATAAAGTTCGAGCTAATTGAACGTTGATTATAAACGCTCTTAATAGTGTTAGCAAACAAGTCGGCAACCGAAAGAACTTTAATTTTTTCACACTCAGGATGTGCCAATGGAACGGTGTCGGTTGTGATAAACTCGGTAATTGGAGCATCCATCAAACGCTCGTAAGCTGGACCTGAAAGGATTGGGTGAGTTGCCATAACGCGAACACTAGCAGCGCCCATATCCATAATCACTTGAGCAGCTTTTGTAATTGTGCCAGCAGTGTCAACCATATCGTCAACAATTACCACGTTGCGGTCTTTAACTTCACCAATAATTTTCAAGGTGTCAACCACATTTGCTTTAGCGCGATGCTTGTAACCAATAGCCATTGGAGTTCCAAGATATTGCGAGTAAGCACCTGCACGTTTTGAACCTCCCATATCAGGAGCAGCTATAGTCAAGTTTTCGATATTTTGGCTACGCAAGTATGGAACAAACACCGACGATGCATATAGGTGGTCAACAGGCAAGTTGAAGAAACCTTGAATTTGATCGGCATGCAAGTCCATGGTAATAACGCGCGAAATGCCTGCAGTTGTAAGCAAATCGGCAACCAACTTTGCACCAATCGACACACGTGGACGGTCTTTACGATCTTGGCGTGCAAAACCAAAATAAGGCATAACTGCAATTACTTTGTAAGCCGATGCGCGTTTTGCTGCATCAATCATCATAAGCAACTCTAGCAAGTTGTCTGATGGCTGAAAAGTTGATTGAATAATGAAAGCGTGTGTACCTCTAACGGTCTCTTCGTAAGTGGCCTGAAACTCACCATCGGCAAATCGTTGAATCGCCGAACGACCTAATGTGGTTCCATAACTATCTGCTATTTTTTCGGCCAAATACTTGGTTGCAGTTCCAGAGAAAAGTTTAATTGGACTCGCTTCCATAACTAACTATCTGATTTTTAATGTTTTAGTTATTAATCTTCTGCTCACAAAATTATAAAATAATTATACGCTTAAAATGATTTGTCGCTTTTGTTTACAAAAAATAATAAACATGCAATAAACCTAATGTTTAGCTCATTTATTGACAGACATAAAACGCTGATTAACTGAATTTTGCATTTTACGTCTTCAGCAAACTATTATACTCGGCACGATTTGCCTCTGCAATAAACTCAAGTATCTCGTCGCGCCCTTGCACTTTTTCCGATGACGTTACAAAAATTGGAGGCAACTCCTCCCACACTTCAAGCAATCGTTCTTGATAAATGGTTATTTTTTCTTCAAGCTGTCGTGCCGACAATTTATCGCTTTTGGTAAACACCAATGCTAGTGGCACTTGGTTTGTTCCTGCCCAAGTAATAAACTCCATGTCTATTGCCAAAGGTTCGTGCCGCGAGTCAATCAATATAAAAAGGCAGTAAAGGTTTTCGCGATTTAGTATATATCCATTTATAAACGATGCCCAAGTTTCTCGCATCTTTTTTCCTGTCTTGGCATAACCATAACCCGGCAAATCAACTAAATACCATTGGTTGTTAATTAAAAAATGGTTTATTGTTTGTGTTTTACCTGGTTGAGACGACACTTTGGCCAACTTAAGCCTATTGGTTAACATGTTTATCAGCGAACTTTTGCCTACGTTTGACCGACCAATAAACGCATACTCTGGTTTATCGGGTTGCGGGCATTTTTTATAGTCGGTTGAGCTGGTTACAAATACTGCTGATTTTACATCCATATTTCTTTGGTTTTAGTTTATGCCTTTATAATTGGTGCAAAAATAAACTTCATAAGCTGTTACACCATTCATTTTTATACTTGTAAGTTTTTTAGTCGATTCAAAAAAAGGCAGTATTTGATGTTGCTGCATTTGTCTATGCTTCATTGGTCTTACTAAAATTGCATTTCTTCCTTTCAGTTGCTCAACATCTTGACCAACATAAGCAAAGTGATAAGCACGTTGATCTATAGTTTGTGGACCATAAATTGTGTCGTTTAAAAAGAAACTCAGTTTTGCAGCGGTTTGATATCCATCAACTGTAAGAATAAAAGCATTGCTATTTTGTTGATGAACGCTATCAATCTTCTGTGAAAGCATTTGCGCATCAAACCCTAACGATTGCTTTAATTGCTCCGATGTTGACATTGCAAAAACCACCGCAATATGTGCAACGGCAGCAAGCGCTATATGCCATTTCAAAAATCGAATATCAACAAAGCGCGACAAAAGAACTATGCCCGAAACGTACGCAGGCATCAACCAATTGAATTTTACCGGCGCAACTATTGATATTAGATAAACACCTATAAACATTGGCATAAAAAAGCAAAACAAGAACCATAGTTCTACATTAACCCTATTGGGGTCAGTAAAAATTCGCCAAAAGTACTTGCCTACTAACCACCACAAGCCAATCCACACAAGCGGCAAAAGCAAAGCCATTTGAGTAAGCCCCAAGCCGGCTATGTTTTGCGGAACAAAATTTTCAAAAGGTTCAGCACGCTCGGTACTAGCCAAGCTAAACGACACAAAATCGTGCTCAATGTTCCAAATTAGCACTGGTTCTGCTAAAATTACAGCTATCATTAGTGCCATATATGGCCAAGGAGTTGCTAAATGTCGGCGATACTTTGCCGAAAAAACCAGGAATAACACAAGACCAACCAACAACATAACAGCTGGGTATTTACTATCAAATGCCAATCCTAAGCAAATGCCAGCCACTATCCATTGTGCTTTCTTACCTTCAAAAATCGCACCATACAATGCGCTTATGCTCACAATCCAAAATAAAATAAGCAACACATCGGGACAGGTTACACACGAAATGGTTGCCACCATAAGGCTGCTACTAAACAAAATCCATGCTGTATAGCGTTGTCTTCCTCTAAGTACTTTTGACGAAAAAATAAAAAAAGCTACTTGAGCTAAGGCCATCACAACAAAGGCTCCGATTTTCAACGCTAAAATATTTTTGCCCATTAACGCTGTAAAAATCATCACCAAATAGCTAGTTAATGGTGGAAAATCGAAATACGACATCGATGGATGTTCCGAGCAAAATGTAAAGTATGCTTCTTGCGGCGTTAATCCCAAAAACGGCAAAAACGCAAATCTTAACAGATTGAACAAGAGTACAATTATCAAAGCTTTTTTCATTGCGCCAAATTTTAGGTGCGAATATAAAAAAAGCGGGAACCATATTTTTAATGATTCCCGCTTTTGATTGTAACGGTAAGTTTAGTAACGCTCCATTGATGGGAAGAAGAATGATGCCTCAATCAAAGCATTTTCGTCGCTATCAGAACCGTGCACTGCATTGTCTGATATTTTAGTAGCAAACATTCGGCGAATAGTGCCTTCAGCTGCTTCAGCTGGATTAGTTGCTCCTATCAGTTTGCGATAATCGGCAACAGCATTCTCTTTTGTCAAGATGGCTGCAACAATTGGAGCCGATGCCATAAAGTTCGTCATGTCCTCAAAGAATGGTTTTCCTTCGTGAACTTTATAGAACTGTTTGGCTTGTTGCGGAGTTAATTGTGTTAGTCGCATTGCAGCAATATGGAAACCATTCTCTTGAATAATTTTCAAAATTGCTCCGATGTTTCCAGCAGCAACAGCTCCTGGCTTAATCATTGTAAAGGTTACATTTCCTGCCATAGTAGGTTTGTTGAAGTATAGTTTAAATTAATAATTATTTCTTTGTTAAGTACTCATCCATTGCGCTAGCAGCTTTGCGACCGTCGCCCATTGCAAGGATTACAGTTGCGCCACCACGAACAATATCGCCACCTGCAAACACATCGGAAAGTGCTGATTGCATTGACTCCTCACCAACAACAATTGTTCCCTTCTTTGAAATTTCAAGACCTTTGAAATTGGTAGGGATAATTGGGTTTGGAGAAACACCAATTGCCACAACAACAAGGTCAGCAGGAATTGTTTCTGTTTTACCCTCGATAGCAACTGGCGAACGACGACCTGATGCATCTGGCTCGCCCAACTCCATAACTTGAAGCACAGCCTCTTTTACACGACCATTTTCGTCAGCATGATACTCAAGTGGGTTGTGCAATACGTGGAAGTCGATACCCTCTTCCATTGCATGGTGAACCTCTTCAGCACGTGCAGGAAGTTCGTCTAAACCACGACGATAAACCAAAGTTACAGTCTCGGCACCCATACGTTTAGCAGTACGAGCTGAGTCCATAGCGGTGTTACCACCACCACAAACTACCACGTTTTTGCCTTTCAAAACTGGAGTGTCAAAACCTTGACCACGACCTGCGCCCATAAGGTTGATACGAGTCAAATACTCGTTTGAAGACATTACACCAATTAAGTTCTCACCAGGAATGTTCATGAAACGAGGAAGGCCAGCGCCTGAACCTACAAAAATTCCATCGAATCCCATTTCGTGAAGTTGCTCGTAGCTGATGGTTTTTCCAACAATGGTGTTTGGCTCAAATTTTACACCCATTTGGCGTAGAGTATTGATTTCGGCCTCAACAACATTGTTTGGCAAACGGAACTCAGGAATACCATATTTAAGCACACCGCCAATTTCGTGAAGTGCCTCAAATACAGTAACATCGTATCCTAGTTTTATCATGTCGGCAGCAAAAGCCAATCCAGAAGGACCAGAACCAACAACGCAAACTTTTTTGCCGTTGCTTGCTGCACATTGTGGAGCTTGCATTTTTCCAGACTCGCGCTCGTAGTCAGCAGCAAAACGCTCCAAGTATCCAATAGCTACAGCCTTTTGGTTCATTTTTAGTTTAATGCAATTACCCTCGCATTGTTTTTCTTGTGGGCAAACACGACCGCAAACAGCTGGCAAACTTGAGGTTTGTTTAATAGTTGCGATAGCCTCAGCAAACTCCTCTTTTTCAATGTGTTTAATAAAAGTAGGAATGTTAATGCCTACAGGGCAACCTTTCATACAAGAAGGATCGCCGCAATCGAGACAACGTTGAGCCTCAGTAACAGCCATTTCTTTGGTTAAGCCTTGCTGAACTTCCTCGGTAAAGGTGGTGATACGGTAATCTGGAGCCAATTCTGGCATTTTTACACGCTCAATTGCGCCACGTTCTTTAGGACTCATCTTTTTGCGCAACTCATCGCGCCAAGGCTCGTTGCGAAGAGCCAATATTTCTTCTTTTGTCATTGTAGTACAATTTATTTGTTATATGCAGCAAGAGCTTCTGTTTCTTCTGTTTTGTAAGCACGCATGCGAACAAGCACTTCGTCAAAATCAATTTGATGAGCATCAAACTCTGGTCCGTCAACACAAACGAACTTGGTTTTACCACCAACTGTTACACGGCAAGCTCCGCACATGCCTGTTCCGTCAACCATAATGGTGTTAAGACTAGCGATTGTTGGGATTTCGTATTTTTTAGTGGTGAGTGATGCGAATTTCATCATAATGGTTGGGCCAATTACAATTGCGCGATCAATTTTTTCTTTTGCAATTGCAGCTTCCATACCAACGGTTACGTTACCTTTTTCGCCATACGAGCCATCGTCGGTCATAATAATAACCTCGTCAGAGTATTTGCGAATTTCGTCTTCAAGAATAATTAAGTCTTTTGAACGAGCTGCAAGAATCGAGATTACGCGGTTTCCTGCTTTTTTCATTGCTATAACAATTGGCAACAATGGAGCAACACCTACACCACCGCCACAAGCCAACACTGTACCGTAGTTTTCAATTTCGGTAGCACGACCAAGAGGACCAACAACATCGGTTACATAGTCGCCAACATTTAGTTCGGCCAATTTACGTGTACTAACACCAACGCGTTGTGCTACAAGGTTGATGGTTCCTTTTTCTTCATCGGCACCAGCAATGGTAAGGGGAATACGCTCGCCCTTTTCGCCAATTTTAATAATCACAAAATGCCCTGCTTTGCGCGACTTGGCAATTTGTGGAGCCTCAATTTCGAGTTTTACTACATTTTCCGAGAAAAACTCTTTTGCTACAATTTTGTTCACTGTAAATACGTTTTTATTATCTAAAGCCGTGGTTTTCAATACACACGGAAACCATTTTTATAAGTGCGCAAATATAGATAACTATTTGTTTTGGCGCCGCATTTTTTAGCGCTTCCAATCACTTATTTATCATATTTAACGCTCAATTAAAAATCAACTATCGTGCCAAATGCAATTTATGGGCTGTTACTACGCCCTCAATTACCTTAATTATTTTTGTTTTATCTCCACTATAATAATGGCAAGATTTTTGCATGGAGTTTTTATCATAATTTACTGATATACAGAGCAAAAAATGTTAAAGGTTGAACAAAATTTGATTCTGGCGATTGAAGATAGTATAAAAGCCGGATGGGACTTGCCAGCGCTTGGCAACTATAAAGTCAACGACTATACGTATGGTCAGGTTGGCGAACATATTCTAAAGCTTCACCTCTTGTATGAAAAATGCGGCATTAAACAAGGCGATAAAGTTGCGCTAATTGGCCGAAGTGTAGCAAACTGGGGCATTGTGTACCTTGCTACTATTACTTATGGTGCCACTATAGTTCCTATCTTGCCCGATTTTCGTCCAAGTGATGTTGAAAACATTGTAACCCACTCCGACTCGCTGCTTTTATTTTGTGGCGATGGCATTTTGTCAACTCTCAATGGCGAGCAAATGCCAAACATTTACGCAATATTTAACATTGCAAATTGGCAAGTTTCGTTTGAGCGCGGCGACCACAAAGTGGGCGAAACTATGGCCAACATCGATTCGTTGTTTGCTCAAAAATATCCAAACGGAATTAATGCTAGTAATCTAAAATTCCCTACAGTTGACAATTCTAACATAGGTGTAATTAGCTACACATCGGGCACCACAGGTTTTTCAAAAGGTGTTGTACTTACCCTACAAAGCCTTATGGTGAACGTTGACTACGCTACTCGCCACATGCCACTATTCCGCGGCGACAAAATTGTTAGTGTATTACCATTGGCTCACGCCTACGGATGCGCATTTGAATTTTTGTGGCCTTTCACCGTAGGTGCTCATATCACATTCCTTGGCCGCAACGCAGGACCAACCATTATGATGGAGGCTTTTCAAACAATAAAACCTCATTTGCTTCTGTTTGTTCCGCTTCTTATTGAAAAGGTTTACAAAAAAACCATTCAACCGTTGCTCAACAAACCTGCGATGAAAGTGCTGATGCGCATTCCGGGCATTAATATTATTCTTCGCAATAAAATAAAATCATCGCTCACCGCAGCATTTGGTGGCCGATTCCGCGAAATGGTTTGCGGCGGTGCTCCATTTAATCGCGAGGTTGAACTTTTCCTTCGCAAATTAAAATTCAACTTTACCGTAGGCTACGGCATGACCGAGTGCGGACCGCTTATCACCTATGCAAGTTGGCGCGACTCAAAAGTTGGATCGTGTGGTCAACTTATTGAAGCAATGGAAATGACCATTGACTCAAGCGATCCACAAAACCAAAGCGGCGAAATTTTAGTTAAAGGCGACAATGTGATGCTTGGATACTACAAAAACCAAGAAGCAACAGACAAAGCCATTGATAAAAATGGATGGTTACACACTGGCGACCTTGGCGTACTTGACAAAGATGGATTCTTGTTTATTAAAGGTCGTAGCAAGAGTATGATTCTTGGCCCTTCAGGCGAAAATATCTACCCCGAAGAGATTGAGGCAAAACTCAACAACTTGCCTTACGTAATTGAGCAAGTGGTGGTTGCCGACAAAAAGAACAAACTTGTAGCACTTGTTTATGCCGATGCTGCACAAGCTGAAAAAGACGGAGTTGACTTGCAACAAATAATGGAGCAAAACAAAACCGCATTAAACGCTGAACTGCCAAAATTTATGCAAGTGTCAAGAATTGTACTTCGCGATTCGGAATTTGAAAAAACTCCAAAACAAAGCATTAAACGATTCTTGTACGAAAATATTGATTAACAATATCTTGTCATATCACACAATCCCTATGCCGACCAACTTTCGGTATAGGGATTTTTGCATTAATTAAGCAAAGCAAGCGCCTATAAACAACGCATTTGCAAAAACCTAAAAACAAGCCGCAAACTTTATATATTTGCGCCACTGAAACAGAAAAGATTTTGCAAAACGCAAATCTTTATCAATCAGACAAATGATAGACAATTTGAATAAGTACTAATTATACAAAAACACTACGATGGAAAAGAAAGATCTTTTGAAAGAAACCGTAAAGCACATCGACATTAAGAGCTACAACTCAACCGAGTTGATTGATGCAATGCGTAGCATGTCGTTCACAAGCCGCGATACCGCTCGCGCAGCCGACATTTTGATGATGATGTGCGCAGAAAAAGAGTGTACAAACATTTTGACCATTGCTGGTTCTACATCAGCTGCAGGATGTATGCAAGTTTATGTTGATATGGTAAAAAACAAAATGGTTGACGTGGTTGTTTCAACTGGTGCATCAATCATTGACATGGACTTGTTTGAGGCTCTTGGTTTCAAACACTACATTGGAACAAAAGAAAACGTGGTTCCTGACACCACCTTGCGCGAACTTTACATCGACCGCATTTACGACACATTTATTGACGAAGAAGAATTGCAAGCTTGCGACAACGCAACATACGAGTTGGCAAACATGCTTGAGGCTCGCCCATATAGCTCACGCGAGTTTATTTACGAACTTGGCAAATGGTTGCACGAAGGTCGTAGCGTGAAAAAAGATAGCTTGATTCAAACTTGCTACGAGTGCGGCGTTCCAATTTTCTGCCCAGCATTTAGCGATAGTAGCGCAGGCTTTGGCATTGGCAAACACCAATGGATGCGCGCAAAAGAAGGCAAACCATACTTGAGCATCGACTCAGTTTGCGACTTTGTTGAACTAACCAAAATAAAAATGGCAGCACCTGAAACTGGTTTGTTTATGGTTGGCGGCGGTACTCCAAAAAACTTTGCACAAGACACTGTTGTATGCGCTGAGATTCTTGGTGTTGAAGTTCCAATGCACAAATATGCTATTCAAATTACAGTAGCCGACGTTCGCGATGGTGCTTGCTCAAGTTCAACATTGCTTGAGGCAGGTTCGTGGGGTAAGGTTAGCGAGCAATTGCAACAAATGGTTTACGCTGAAGGCACAACCGTTATTCCTTTAATTGCATCGTATGTTTACCACAACGGCGATTGGAAAAACCGTGAATATAAAAACTGGCAAAAACTTTACAGCAAATAGTTACTTGCTAGCAAATTCATACAATTTTTAATAAACATTGTATTGCTAAAACTTTATCTTTGCCGCGCTTTTTAGCACAATATGAAACAGTTAGTTAACAACATAGTCAAAGTCTTGCTCGTGGTGGTCTGCGAATAGGGAGGGCTGTGTTGAACTACAAGATATAAGTTTTGAATATCAGCCCTCCATTTTTGGGGGGCTTTTTGTTTTTATTTAGATATGGAATACAAAAACAAACTACGCAGCGCCATTGCAACCGAGGGTCGCAGAATGGCAGGCGCCCGCGCTTTGTGGGCCGCAAACGGAATGAAGAAAGAGCAACTTGGCAAACCAATTATTGCCATTGCTAACTCGTTCACCCAATTTGTGCCAGGACACACACATTTGCACGAAATTGGACAGATTGTGAAAGCCGAAATTGAAAACCTTGGATGCTACGCAGCCGAATTTAACACAATTGCAATTGACGATGGCATTGCAATGGGACACGACGGCATGTTGTTCTCGTTACCTAGCCGCGACATTATTGCCGATTCGGTTGAATACATGTGCAACGCACACAAGGCCGATGCGTTGGTTTGCATATCAAACTGCGACAAAATTACTCCCGGAATGTTAATGGCCTCAATGCGCCTTAATATCCCTACAGTATTTGTAAGCGGTGGACCAATGGAGGCTGGTAAATGGAACGGCGAAAACGCTGACCTTATCACCGCTATGGTTAAAGGCGCCGACCCAAGCGTAACCGACGAAGAAATGGACCAAATTGAACATTGCGCTTGCCCAGGTTGCGGTTCTTGTTCTGGCATGTTCACTGCCAACTCAATGAACTCACTTACCGAGGCTATCGGTCTTTCGCTACCTGGCAACGGCACCATTTTGGCTACTCACACCAACCGTTTGCAATTGTTTAAAGACGCAGCAAAACTTGTTGTTGAAAACGCATACAAATACTACCGCGATGGCGACGAATCGGTTCTTCCAAAATCAATTGCAACCCGCCAAGCTTTCTTAAATGCAATGACTCTTGACATTGCAATGGGCGGTTCAACCAACACCGTTCTTCACCTTCTTGCAGTAGCAAACGAAGCTGGTGTTAACTTTAAAATGGCCGACATTGATGCTTTGAGCCGAAAAGTTCCTTGCCTTTGCAAATTGGCACCAAACACTCAAAAATACTCAATTCAAGAGTGCAACCGCGCTGGCGGCATTTTGGGCATTTTGAACGAATTGAACAAAGGCGGCTTGCTTGACACAAGTTTACTACGCGTAAATGGCGCTACTCTTGCCAACGATTTGAAAAAATATTGCATCACAGGTTCAACTATTGATGCCGAAGCAAAACGCATATATAGCAGTGCACCTTCGGGCAAATTCTCAACCAAAATGGCATCGCAAAGTTGCACATTCGACAGCTTTGATACCGACCGCGTAAATGGTTGCATACGCGACCTTGAACACGCTTACACTAAAGACGGTGGTCTTGGTGTATTGTTTGGCAACATTGCTAAAGATGGTTGCGTAATTAAAACTGCCGGTGTTGACGAAAGCATTTGGCACTTTGAAGGACCTGCCAAAGTATTCGATTCACAAGAAGAAGCATGCGAAGGAATTCTTGGCGGTAAAGTAAAATCGGGCGACGTAGTAGTTATTCTTTACGAAGGACCTAAAGGTGGCCCAGGCATGCAAGAAATGCTTTACCCAACATCATACATCAAATCGATGCACCTTGGCAAAGAGTGCGCACTAATCACCGACGGACGTTTTTCGGGCGGAACATCAGGTTTGAGCATCGGTCACATTTCGCCAGAAGCAGCAGCAGGTGGCAACATTGGTTTGTTGCGCGACGGCGACATTATTGTAATTGATATTCCAAGCCGCAAACTTGAGGTTAAACTTTCAGATGCAGAATTGGCAGCTCGCCGCGAAGAAGAAATGAAACGCGGATCTAAAGCCTTTACCGCACCACGCCGCAACCGCATCGTTCCAAAGAGCCTTAAAGCCTATGCTTCAATGGTATCGTCGGCCGACTTGGGTGCTATTAGATTAATTGACTAAACAACAAAACGCTATATGCAAGATCACACAAAATCGCAAAAAGTAACAGGCTCCGAGGCTTTGCTGCTTTCGCTGATTGCCGCCAATGTTGACACCATTTTTGGTTATCCTGGCGGAGCAATTATGCCTCTATACGATAAGTTGCTCAACTTTAGCAACCGCTTGCGCCACATTTTAACACGCCACGAGCAAGGTGCCATTCATGCAGCACAAGGCTATGCACGTTCAACAGGCAAAACTGGTGTTTGCTTTGCTACATCGGGGCCTGGCGCAACCAACCTTATAACTGGTATTGCCGATGCAATGGCCGACTCTACTCCAGTGGTTTGCTTCACTGCACAAGTAGGATCAATGTTACTTGGAACCGACGCTTTTCAAGAAACCGACGTGGTAGGTGTTTCAATGCCTATTACAAAATGGAACTACCAAATAACCAACCCTAACGAGATTCCAGCAATTATTGCAAAAGCATTTTACATTGCATCAAATGGACGTCCAGGTCCAGTATTGATTGATATTACAAAAGATGCTTTGATAAAAGACTGCGACTATAGCTACACACCATGCAACTACATTCGTAGCTATGTGCCAAGCCCTGCAATTAAAGAAGAAAAAGTAAAATGGGCAGCCGATATTATTAATGCCGCAAAAAAACCAATGATAGTATTTGGTCAAGGCGTTATACTTGGACATGCCGAAAAAGAGTTGCTTGAATTTGTTGAAAAATCGGGCATACCTTGCGCATCAACAATGTTAGGATTGTCGGCAATGCCAAACAACCACCCACTTTACAAAGGTATGGTGGGCATGCATGGCAATGTTGGACCAAACCGCATGTCGAACCAATGCGACTTGCTAATTGCTATTGGTATGCGATTTGACGACCGCGTAACTGGCGATGTTGCTCGCTACGCAAAACAGGCAAAAATTATTCACCTTGAGATTGACAAGGCCGAAATAAACAAAATTGTAAAAGTTGACGTTTGGGTTCGTGGCGACGTAAAAGAATCGTTGCCAATGATTACAAAACTGATTAACAAAGGCGACCATAGCGACATGGAACCATTCTTTGCAGAGTGCGAAGCCGAAGAAATGCGCCGCGTTATTAATCCGTTGCTCAACCCAAAAGAGGGCAAAATTACAATGGGCGAAGTTATTGACACACTAAACAAAGTGTCGGCCGAGCAAGCTATTGTGGTAACCGACGTAGGTCAGCAACAAATGATATCGGCACGATACGCTCGATTCCAAAACTCGCGCAGTTTCTTGTCGTCGGGAGGTTTAGGAACAATGGGATTTGGTTTGCCAGCAGCAGTTGGTGCCCAAATAGGTTGTCCAAACCGCAAAGTGGTTGCAATACTTGGCGATGGTGGCTTTCAAATGACAATGCAAGAATTAGGAACCATCATTCAAGAAAAACTGCCAGTTAAGGTTATAATAATGAACAATAGCTACCTTGGCAACGTTCGTCAATGGCAAGAGTTGTTCTTCAACCATCGATATTCAAGCGTTGCAATGAACAGCAATCCCGATTTTGTGCGCCTAGCATCGGCCTATAACATTGATGCCGAAATGGTGAACAAACGCGAGGACCTTAAAAGTGCAATTGAACGCATGTACAATTCAGAATCGGCATACATACTTGAGGTTCAACTTGAAGAAGAAGGCAACGTATTCCCAATTGTTCCACTAGGCAAAGCAACCGACGAAATGCTTTACGGTGACGAAAACAAATAAACGCAACAAGCTATGAACGAAGAATATACAATTACCATATTTTCGGAAAACAGCATTGGTCTGCTCAACCGAATATCAATCAACTTTACAAAACGCAAGTTGAACATCGATAGCCTAATTGTGTCAGAATCAGCCATTCCAGGCGTGTTTAAGTTCATTATTGTAGTGTGCTGTCCACAAAACACAGTTGAGATATTGGTAAAGCAACTTGAGAAACAAATTGATGTGATTCGTGCTTTTTATCTAAAAAAAGAAGACATCTTGTATCAAGAATTAGCTTTGTATAAATTAGCAACCGAAAGTTTGCTAGAGTCAAACGAGATGGAAACCATTATCCGTCAGCACAATGCAAGGATTTTGGAGATAACTAAAGAACACATTATTATTGAAAAAACAGGACACAAAAGCGAAACACAAGAGTTGTTTGAGAAACTAAAACCATACGAAGTGAAACAATTTGTACGTACAGGTCGCGTGGCAATTACCCGCCCTGACATTGAATTGTTAAGCGAGTATTTAAAAGGATTAGAACAAGAACATCGCAAATAAACATACATTTTAATAATCTTTAAAATAAACATCAAAATGGCAAAAATGAATTTTGGCGGCGTTATTGAAGAAGTAATGACCCGTGAAGAATTTCCATTGGAAAAAGCACGCGAAGTGCTTAAAAACGAAACAATTGCAGTTATTGGTTACGGTGTACAAGGCCCAGGCCAAGCATGCAACTTGCGCGACAACGGTTTTAAAGTAATTGTTGGACAACGCCAAGGAAAAACCTACGACAAAGCAGTAGCTGATGGTTGGGTACCAGGCGAAACCCTATTTGGCATTGAAGAGGCTTGCGAAAAAGCTACACTTATTATGTGCTTGCTTTCTGACGCTGCTGTAATGTCAGTATGGCCAACTATGAAACAATATCTTACCGCTGGTAAAACACTTTATTTCTCACACGGTTTTGCAATCACCTGGAGCGATCGCACTGGCTGCGTTCCACCAGCTGACATTGACGTTATTCTTGTTGCTCCTAAAGGTTCAGGTACCTCACTTCGCACCATGTTCCTTGAGGGTCGCGGTTTGAACTCTTCATACGCAGTTTACCAAGACGCATCAGGCAAAGCACTTGAAAAAACTTTGGCTTTGGGTATCGGTATTGGTTCAGGTTACATGTTTGAAACCACATTCCAACGCGAGGCTACATCAGACTTGACAGGTGAGCGTGGTTCGTTGATGGGTGCTATTCAAGGTTTGTTGTTGGCTCAATACGAAGTTCTTCGTGAGAACGGCCACACTCCTTCTGAGGCATTTAACGAAACTGTTGAGGAACTTACCCAATCGCTTATGCCATTGTTTGCTAAAAACGGTATGGACTGGATGTATGCAAACTGCTCAACTACCGCACAACGTGGTGCTTTGGATTGGATGACTCCTTTCCACGATGCTATTAAACCAGTTGTTGAGAAACTTTACAACAGTGTAAAAACTGGTAACGAGGCTCAAATCTCAATCGACGCTAACTCAAAACCAGACTACCGTGTTGGTCTTGAGGCTGAACTTAAAGCATTGCGCGAAAGCGAAATGTGGCGTACAGGTGAGGTTGTTCGTAAACTTCGTCCTGAGAACAACTAATAGTTGTTGCTCCATAAAAACAAAAGCGTGTAGCCCACTTGGACTACACGCTTTTTTTGTGCGCTTTGGCTAGTAAAGCGAATACTCACACTACTCCACTACCAATCATTTTTATATTTTTGCGCCAAATTTTAACACTACAATATGGAACTAAGCGAACAAGAACAAGGCCGCCGCAACTCGATGATGGAGTTGCGAAATATGGGCATTGAACCTTATCCTGCTGCCGAATATGTTGTTACACACTATTCGACCGACATTAAAAACGAGTTTACCGACGAAAAATCAGGAACTCCAGTTTCAATTGCAGGCCGGTTGATGAGCCGCCGCATTATGGGCAAAGCATCGTTTATTGAGTTGCAAGACTCAAAAGGCCGCATACAAGTTTACGTTAGCCGCGACGATATTAACACCGAGGCTCAGCCTGAAATGTACAACACTGTATTTAAAAAATTGTTGGATATTGGCGACTTTATCGGCATTCGCGGCTTTATGTTCCGCACCCAAATGGGCGAAATTAGTGTTCACGCTCAAGAACTTACAGTGTTGAGCAAATCGCTACGCCCGTTGCCAATTGTAAAATACAAAGACGGTGTTGCTTACGACAAGTTTGACGACCCTGAGCTACGCTATCGCCAACGCTATGTTGACCTTGTGGTTAACGAAGGAGTAAAAGACACATTCCTTAAACGTGCTGCCATCATTAGAACACTACGCGGCATTTTGGACAATGCTGGTTACACCGAGGTTGAAACCCCAACCCTACAATCAATTGCTGGTGGTGCATCGGCTCGTCCGTTTATTACCCACTTCAACGCGCTCGACATTGATATGTATATGCGCATTGCCACCGAACTTTATCTAAAACGCTTGATAGTTGGTGGTTTTGAAGGTGTTTACGAAATTGGCAAAAACTTCCGCAACGAAGGTATGGACAAAACCCACAATCCAGAGTTTACTTGTATGGAGCTTTATGTTTCGTACAAAGACTTGAATTGGGGTATGGATTTTACCGAAAAGATGCTTGAAACCATCTGCACAGCTGTAAACGGCAAACCTGAAGTTGAAATTGACGGCAAAGTAATATCATTCAAAGCTCCATTCCGCCGCTTGCCTATTCTTGATGCTATTAAGGAGAAAACAGGTTACGACTTGTATCCAATGACAGAAGAGGAGATTCGCGAAACCGCCAAGAAACTAGGCATTGAGGTTGACGAAACAATGGGCAAAGGCAAGTTGATTGACGAGATTTTTGGCGAGACTTGCGAGGGCGACTTTATTCAGCCTACTTTTATTTGCGACTACCCAGTTGAAATGTCGCCATTGACCAAAATGCACCGTTCAAAACCAGGTTTGACCGAGCGTTTTGAGCTTATGGTAAATGGTAAGGAACTTGCTAACGCCTACTCAGAGCTTAACGATCCTATTGACCAAGAGCAACGCTTTATTGAGCAAATGCGATTGGCCGACAAGGGCGACGACGAGGCTATGATTATTGACCAAGACTTTTTGCGCGCTCTACAATACGGCATGCCTCCAACCTTTGGCATCGGCATAGGTATTGACCGCTTGGTTATGATTTTAACTGGTAAGTTTGCTATTGGCGAGGTGATGCTTTTCCCTCAAATGAAACCTGAAAAGAAAGCAAAAGTGGTAACTCCAGCCGATTTTATTGAGATTGGTGTTCCTGAGGTTTGGGCTGAGCATGTTATTGCTGCCGGTTACGCTTCGGTTGAAAAACTTCGCGAAGCTAAGGCTACTCAAATTCACCAACAACTTAACGGCTACCGCAAAAAGAACAAATTAGATATTCCTGCGCTTATGTTAGACGAAGTTGAAAAGTGGCTCGCCTAATATTCCCGTTTTGATAAAACAAAAGGGTGCATCTATTTAGGTGCACCTTTTTTTGTGTTCTGATATTTCGTTTCGCTCAACCTTCAGCATGTTGCGTATAGCATAGAAGTTCTAAGTTTAAGTTCTACGTTAACAGTTCAACAAATCAACGATTCAACGCATCAACAACTAATGGCCAACGGCCAATAGCTAAAAGCCATTAATCATTCACGTTGCGTATGGGTACAAAAAAGGGAGCGCCGATTGCTCAACGCCCCCAAAATCAACTATAACGAAATGAAATTCGCCCTATTTAAGTACCACGCGCTCTACTTGGTTGTTTACACGTACAATGTAAAGTGCTGTGTTTGCTGCCATGTCGATTTCAAAGCGATTGCTGGTGGCTACACCTGAGAACACTTTAGAACCGTTGACAGTGTAAACTTCCACAACTTGGCTCATTGCGTTTTCAACTACAATTTGGTAGTTGCTTGCCCATATCTTGGCCATTTGCAACTCGCTGTCGGCAATTGCGTCTAATTTAGGCAACACCACTTCAACCTCTTGGCTATCAAATGCTGAATTGCTAAAGGTTACGCTGCATACGGCCTTGCCCTCGGTGGTGGCGGTTGGCTCTACTACAACGGTGCGTGTGGCTGTTGCTGTTTCGCGTTCAGTTTCGCCTCCTACAGAGCAACTGCGGCTTGCGGTGCAGGTTGTGTTGTCGCTGCTCCACTTGTATGACACGTCGCTCCAATTGTGCTCTAGCATTGGAAGTACTGTGCTATTGGTTTGGGTGCCAAATGATGGGTTGCTAAAGGTTGCGGTAAACATTACCAATCCTTCGGTTGTGCATGTTGGCTCGGTTACCAATATGGTTGCATAAACTGTCTCAACCTCTTTTGCTCCTTCTACTTTGCATGTGTGTATTGCGGTGCAGGTTGAAGATACTTGCGACCAGTCAACATCAACGGTTGACGATACTGTGCTCCATATATACTCTGTCAAATCCCAATCGTGTCCCAATGCTGGTATTTCTATCTCGTAGATTTGAGATTCGAATGCCTCGTTCTCAAACTCTGCCTTGAAGTAGCCTGCGCCTGCTGTTACACAGGTTGGTTGCTCGGTTATGGTGAAGTTTGCATTCACTGTCTCGGTTTCAACAAAGTTGTCGGTTTTGCAAACACGTGTTGTGGTGCTGCTTGTTGTTACTGATGTCCAATCGGTTACTTGAGCTGGGGTTATGCTGTCCCAAGCCACTACCGCATCGTTCCAGTCGTGTCCCCATGCAGGAATGATGGTGCTGATGCTGTCGCGATAGGTTACGCCTTTGTACTCAACTTCAACATTGAATTTACGTTCGCCGTTGTTGGTGCAGCTTACCATCTTCTCGCTAAATACTGATGCCACTGCAACTCCTAGGCTATCAATTTGGTCTGACTCGCATTGGTAAACTGGTACTGCGCTCAAACTATCGGCTGCCCACTCAAAGCGGTGGAAATCGTAAGCATGGAAGTGCTTAAATGCCTTGATGTTAAGTTGATAGTGAACAACTACTTGCATAGATTGAGTTGGCGACATTGGTATATTCATTGGCTCAACCTCTGCTGTATCGTTGCCGCAAACAAATGTAATTGTATTGGCAAACACATAACCGTCTTTAGGTCCTAGCATGAATGCAGCTCCATAATACTTGTTGTAGTCAATAACATCGGTTGCATTTTCGTCAAAATGGGTGTAGTCTTGTAGATTATCAGATACCTCATTGCTAACAAGCAATGCGTATTCGCCCATAATGTAGTTTGCATCGTCAGGAATTCTAATTGATTGATATACTTGGTCGATGGTTGAATCGGCACGGAATCCCATGTAGATGACTTTTACAAAGTCAAGAATCTTATCGTAGGTAACGGTGATGGTAACGTTGCTTGCTGGCATTGTGAATTTGCCATCGGTTACTGTAATTGCACTTTGTCCAACTACATCAACTGATTTAAGTTGGTAGCTGCTGTCAGCTACTATTGCAAACTCAACCTCGTCGCCATAGTTTGCTGTTTCAACTACATTTACTTTTCCGTGTTCTGAAACTACATTTATCACGTAGTCAATTTTGCTGAACTGTGCAGTTACGCTAACAGCGCTTGCTGGCATTGTGAACTTGCCATCAGCTACTGCTATCGCATTGCCGCTTGCATCGGTAACGGTTATTGCGTCAAGCTTGTAACCTGTTTCTGGGGTTGCTGTTACGGTTACTTCGTCTTGATATTGTGCTGTAGCGTCAGCTGAAACTGAACCACCAGTCAACCCTGTTGCGGTTGTAACTGCGTAGTCAATCTTGCTGAACGAAGCGGTAACATTTACTGCGCTTGCTGGCA
>JAKSOL010000021.1 GCA_024405635.1 Salinivirgaceae bacterium
CATCATCAACGTAAACGGTTGTAGCATCAGTGTTTACTGCAAGAATATCGTTTTCTCCTTTTGCTCCACTACGGCCACGCACTGCGAATGCTGATTTTGCAGCTTTGCTGTCATCGTCGTCAACATAAACAGTTGTAGCATCGGTGTTAACGGCAAGAATATCGTTTTCACCTTTAGCTCCGCTACGTCCACGAACTGCAAAGGCTGATTTTGCTGCTTTGCTATCATCGTCGTCAACGTAAACGGTTGTAGCATCGGTGTTAACGGCAAGAATATCGTTTTCACCTTTTGCTCCACTACGGCCACGAACTGCAAAGGCTGATTTAGCAGCTTTGCTGTCATCGTCGTCAACATAAACAGTTGTTGATTCGGTGTTTACAGCGAAAATATCGTTTCCTTCGCCTTTAGCTCCGCTACGGCCACGAACTGCAAAGGCTGATTTTGCTGCTTTGCTATCATCGTCGTCAACGTAAACGGTTGTCGATTCGGTATTTACAGCAAAAATATCGTTCTCACCTTTAGCACCACTACGTCCACGAACTGCAAAGGCTGATTTGGCAGCTTTGCTGTCGTCATCATCAACGTAAATGGTTGTAGCATCGGTGTTTACGGCAAAAATATCGTTCTCGCCTTTTGCGCCGCTACGGCCACGTACTGCGAAAGCTGATTTAGCTGCCTTGCCATTTTCGTCATCAACGTAAACGGTTGTTCCATCGGTGCCAACTGCAAGAATGTCGCTCTCGCCTTTTGCGCCGCTACGTCCACGAACGGCAAACGCTGATTTTGCTGCCTTGCCATTTTCTTCGTTTGCGTAAACCACAGTTTCGTTTGGATAAACCGCAAACACTACATTGCCGTCTTTGTCTTTAACTTCGAACAAAGCCTCGTCGTCGGCTGCGTTTGATGCTGCTTGAATGCTGGCTGATTTAAATTCGTTAGAAGGGGCTTGCCATTTGGTTCCTGTACTTGTGCTAGTAAGCACTTGTCCGGTAGTTCCGTTTGAGTTGCCACTGTCGTAAATAGCACCACGAACTCGCATGTTTCCATTAACATCAAGTTTTTGAGTAGGGCTAGTTGTTCCAACACCAACTTTAGAGCCATCGGTGTATATGCCACTGTTAGCCACCCAAGTAGTACCATTGTGGCGTAGAGTTTGTCCCGATGTACCAGAGACATTCATACCATCGTTTCCTTTTGGACCTTGAATACCTTGATCACCTTTAGGACCTTTTAGATTGCTAGTGGTGAATGTAGAGCCATCGGTGTATGTTAAAGTAAATGTTCCGTTGCCGTTATCGGTAGTTGAAGCAATACCCACACCAGTTTCACCAGTATTACCCTTGTCGCCTTTAGGACCTTGAGCGCCTGTATCTCCTTTTTCACCCTTAGGTCCTTGAATACCTTGGATACCTTGATCACCTTTAGGTCCTTGAGCACCAGTGTCGCCCTTTAAACCTTGAGGACCTTGAGGACCAGTTGCACCTGTTGCACCAGTAGCACCTTGAAGTCCAGTAGCACCTTTGTCGCCTTTAGGGCCTTTAAGGTTGCTAGTAGTGAAAGAAGTCCCGTTGGTATATGTTAAAGTAAATGTTCCGTCTTCGTTGTCGGTAGTTGAAGCAATGCCCACACCTGCTTCGCCTTGAGGAGCGCTAAATTCAACCCATTTTGTTGTTTCGTTTTTAGGTTCTGAAGTTGAAGTAAATGCGCTGTTTGCTTTTACAATCCACATTGAAGATGTTCCTGCTGCATTTGAGGCGAATACGTAATCGCCAGGATTGTATGTAGTTCCGCTTACCCAAGCACCTTTGTTAGTTAAGCCAACGCCAGCGTCACCTTTTTCTCCTTTTTCACCCTTAGGACCTTGAGCACCTGTGTCGCCCTTATCACCTTTGTCGCCTTTAGGTCCTTGAATACCTTGCTCACCTTTAGGACCTTGAGCGCCGGTTTCACCTTTTAAACCTTGAGGTCCTTGAGGTCCAATTGCACCAGTTGCACCCGTGGTACCTTGAGCTCCAGGGTCACCCTTTAAACCTTGAGGACCTTGAGCTCCGGTGTCACCTTTATCTCCCTTATCACCTTTATCACCCTTTTCTCCTTTAGGACCTTGAGCGCCAGTGTCGCCTTTATCTCCCTTGTCGCCAGTGTCGCCTTTATCACCTTTATCACCTTGTGGAGCGCTAAATTCAACCCAATTTGTTTCGTCATCTTTTGGGTCTTTAACGGCACTTTCTATATCAGCTTGTGCAATCCACATCGATGAGTTGCCTGCAGCGTTAGGAGCAAAAACATAGTCGCTTTGTTTGTAGCTGGCACCGAAATCAAATGCGCCTTTATTGTTTAGACCAGTTCCAGCATCGCCCTTGTCACCTTTGTCACCTTTGTCACCTTTCAACGCGGCTTTTTGCTCATCGGTTAAATCGTTGAAAGTCAATGCATCGCCTTTCAACGCGGCTTTTTGTTCGTTGGTTAAATCGTTGAAAGTCAAAGCGTCGCCTTTATCTCCCTTGTCGCCTTTGTCGCCTTTTTGTCCGTTAGCAGCATACAAAGCGTAAGGCACCGCGTTTATTTTGGTCTTGCCAAAGTCAACCGATTTGCCTTCAACAGTTGCCGAAACTTTCATCCACACATCGTTGCTAGCCCAGTCAACATTAGCAAGGCTATTTTCGCCAACAGGCTTACCCTCGCCAACATTGGCGGTAAGAATACCATAGTCGTTGGTCGAAACTTCTTGTGTTTCAGAATAATATACAACAACATCGTTTTTGTCAACCAAAGTAATAGTCAAAGGAACTTTGGTCGATTTTAGTACTTCGCCTTTGGCATTGCGCACAACGGCTTGATACGAAAAACTTTGGGCACTGACCTGCAGAGCAAACGCTGCAGACAACAGCATTAGGAACATTTTTTTCATAAATTCTCAAGTAAAAATATTTGTTGCAAAGGTAGTTATATTATATAGGTATATGAAGTAGTTTGACTTTGTATTTTGACGAAAAAATAATTTTCTACGTGATTTCACGTAGAAAAGGTTAGCTGGCAAAAACAATTGTGCTTTTCACTTTTTGAAAGCACATATTCAGTGCATTCTTTTCTGTGCAAAAACATCATAAAAGTTAGCACTTAATTATAACTTTGTGGCTTGAAATGCCATAATTATGACAGAGAAATTACTTCAGCTTGATAATATCGAACCTATTGAATTATACGGAGTTAAGAATACTCGTTTTGAAATTTTAAAACGAGCTTTTCCTAAAATTCGCATTGTTGCTCGTGATACTGAAATAAAGTTGTTGGGCGATGAAGAGCAAATTGCCGCATTTGAGAATAAGTTCCGTCAGGTGGTTAATTTTCTCGATAAGTTCAATCGTTTGAGCGACGATGATTTGGTTCAAATATTGAACAACGATGGTCATCCAGTTGACAATCAGGCTGAAACTCCCGATTTTATTTTGTTTGGAAACAACGGTCGTGCCATTCGTTCGCGTAGCGATAATCAGCAAAAAATGGTTAATTCGATTGCTGAAAACGACATGATGTTTGTGCTAGGTCCTGCAGGCTCTGGAAAAACATATACTGCTATTGCATTGGCAGTTAGAGCATTGCGCAATAAAGAAGTACGACGCATTGTATTGAGCCGTCCAGCAGTGGAGGCGGGCGAACGGTTGGGATTTTTGCCAGGCGATGTAAAGGAAAAAATTGATCCGTATTTGCAACCGCTATACGATGCTCTTAACGATATGATTCCTGCAAAGAAATTAGAGTCGCTTATTGAAGACGGAATAATTCAAATTGCACCTTTGGCATTTATGCGAGGCCGCACGCTCGACAATGCTTTTGTTATACTCGATGAGGCTCAAAACACCACTTTGGCGCAAATGAAAATGTTTTTGACTCGTATGGGCCTCAATTCAAAGTTTATAATTACTGGTGATGCAACACAAATCGATTTGCCAAAAACTTCAGATAGCGGTTTGTTACAAGCAATAAAGTTGCTCAACAAAATTGACGGCATCAGCATTGTTGAATTAACCGATAGCGACATTGTTCGTCACCGTTTGGTGAAGGAGATTGTTAAAGCTTTTGATAGAAATTCGTATTAAAACATATAACTATGGAAAAGACAATTGTAAAATCAGACTTCAACTTTAGTGGACAAAAAGCCGTTTACAAAGGCAAAGTGCGCGATGTGTATAACATTAACGACAAATATTTGGCAATGGTTGTTAGCGACCGTATTTCGGCATTTGACGTTATTTTGCCAAAAGGTATTCCATTTAAAGGTCAAGTTTTGAACCAAATTGCAGCAAAATTCCTTGATGCAACAGCCGACATTGTTCCAAACTGGAAAGTTGCAAGCCCAGATCCAAATGTTACCATTGGTCACAAATGCGAACCATTTGCAGTTGAAATGGTTGTTCGTGGTTATTTAACAGGAAGCTCTTGGCGTTTGTATCGCGATGGTGGTCGCGAAATTTGTGGTATTAAGTTGCCTGAGGGTATGCGTGAGCATCAAAAATTTGAGCAACCAATCATCACCCCTACAACTAAGGCCGAAATTGGTACTCACGACGAAAACATCTCGCGCGAAGACATTATTAAACACGGAATTGTGAGCGCTGAAGATTATGCAAAACTTGAAGAATATACCTTGGCTTTGTTTAAACGTGGTAGCGAAATTGCTGCTAAAATGGGTTTGATTTTGGTTGATACCAAATACGAGTTCGGTAAAAAAGACGGCCAAATTTACCTTATTGACGAAATTCACACTCCAGATTCCTCTCGCTATTTCTATGCCGAAGGATATGAAGAGCGTTTTGCAAAAGGTGAGCAACAAAAACAACTTTCAAAAGAGTTTGTTCGCGAATGGTTGATGGATAATGGATTCCAAGGCAAAGCAGGCCAACAAGTTCCTGAAATGACTGATGATATTATTAATCAAATTTCAACTCGTTACATTGAACTTTACGAAAACATTGTTGGTGAAAAATTCCAACCAGCCGACACTTCACATCTAAACGACCGTATTTTCAATAACGTTGAGAATTATATTAAATCGAACTTGTTAAAATAGTTTGGTTATTTAAAAGCAATAAGGGTCGCTTCGAGTTGTCGGGGCGGCTCTTTTGTTTTTATTGGCTTTGGATGCAAATACTTTTTGGTTGTTGGCTCAACACATTTTTCTACCTTTGCCAAGTCAATGCGGGAGTAGCTCAGTTGGTAGAGCATAAGCTTCCCAAGCTTAGGGCCGCGGGTTCGAGTCCCGTTTCCCGCTCTTAATAAAAAAGCCTTGAAAATTTAGTTTTCAAGGCTTTTTTTGTTTTTGATAAATGATGTTTGTTATTGCCTATTGAGGCATAATTCTTTCAAGTTTAATATCGCCTATATTTTCCGAACTTATTATTTTGCCTCCAATTTTAGGAGCGGCAACGCCTCGCCCAATTTGCATTGGTGCTGTAAATACTCGGGCTTCGTCCCACAATTCGGCATCAATAAACGATTGCAAAAGTTTGCACCCACCTTCAACAAAAAGTTGGTTTACACCAACGCAGTAGAGCAAATCCATCAATTCGGGAAAAAGGTTGTCCCAATTAAACTGAATACGTTTGTCGTTTCCGCTATTTTCGTTTCGAAGTTGATTTAAAATCCATGTAGTTTGGCTTTGATCAAACATGTGCAGTTCCCAAGGCAATTGCAAGTTTCGGTCAGTAACAATGCGCAATGGGCTGGGGCCGTTGCAGTTGCGAACGTCAAGACGAGGATTGTCAAGTAATGCAGTGTTGAATCCTACCATTATTGCTCCCGACTCGCTACGCCAGCTATGAACCAATGTGCGGCAAGCTTCGTCGGTAATGAGCAGTGGGGCAGTGCTGTTGTCGGTTCTTACGGCATCAATGTAACCATCGGACGTTTGAGCCCATTTTAGCATAACGTATGGTCTGCGTTTTTGCTGAAAAGTGATGAATGCGTGATTTAGTTCTTCGCATTCGGCTCTTAAAACATTTTCAACCACTTCAATGCCCGCATCGCGTAACTTTTTGATGCCCATGCCGTTAACTTTTGCAAAAGGATCTTGCATGCCCACCACTACGCGAGGAATTTGGTTGGCAATAATCAAATCGGCACAAGGAGGAGTCTTTCCATAATGGCAACAAGGTTCAAGACTTACGTAAATGGTCGATTGTTTTAACAAACTTTTGTCAACCACTGATGCAATAGCATTTACTTCGGCATGAGGTTCGCCACATTTATGATGAAATCCTTCACCAATAATCTGACCGTTATGAACCACCACTGCGCCTACCATTGGGTTGGGCGATGCGTTGCTTCCTGCAAGTCGAGCTAACTCAATGCAGCGCTTCATGAAATATTCGTCGCTTTGTGTCTTCATTTATAAATTAAATTTGCCCGTATGAACGGAACATTGACTTCAATTCAAAAACAAATCTGTCAACAACTGTCAAGTATCTATACTTTGGCAGAATGTCGCATTATAGCAGCCGAATTGCTAGAGAATCAAGGTTTCTCGCGAACTCAGCAACTTGCGTTTGGCGACACAAAGGTATCAAATATCGTTGCTGAACAAATTGCTATGCAAGTGTTGCGTTTGCTTAACCACGAACCACTGCAGTATGTTATTGGTTACGAGTGGTTTATGGGATATAAGTTTAATGTTGCACCAGGCGTGCTGATACCTAGACCTGAAACGGAAGAGTTGGTTCAGCGTATAGTTGATACTGTGGGTAATTTGCAACAACACAGCGTGTTAGATGTTGGCACAGGTAGTGGGTGCATTGCCATTTCGTTAAATAAATTGCTGGACAGCAGTTCGGTGTATGCTATTGATTTTTCAGCCGATGCCATTGCCATTGCAAAACAAAATGCTGAGCAAAACAATGCCCAAGTTGAGTTTGTTTGCCAATCGATTTTTGACGATAATTTGCCGTTTAAACCGCAACAATTCAGTGTTATTGTTAGTAATCCGCCGTATGTTACCGAAAACGAGCGTTACTCAATGGAACCAAATGTTTTGAATTGGGAACCGCATTCGGCCTTATTTGTCCCAAACGACAATCCGTTGTTGTTTTATAAACGTATTGCAGAATGTGCATCAATTTGGCTCAAGAACAATGGCTGGTTGTTTTTCGAGATAAATAGAATGTTTGGTTCTGAAACTGTGCAAATGCTTGGCAACTTGGGCTATAAAAAAGTTGAAGTAATAAAAGACATTAGCGGGAACGATAGAATAGTGATGGCTAAATGGAACGTAGAATAAGTTTTGAGTGGGCAATGAATAAATGTATGGAACTTGCTTCGCGTGGCGAGGTTTGTTCTTTTGACATTGAGCAAAAACTAAAACGTTGGGGATTAGCAACTAACGATATTGATAAAATTATTGATCGATTGATTGACGAAAAATATGTTGACAATCAACGTTATGCTGAAGCTTATGTGCGCGACAAAACGCGTTTTAACCATTGGGGTCGAATAAAAACAACTATGATGTTGCGCCAAAAACGCATCAGCCAAACAACAATTAACAAGGCTTTTGATGAACTGAACGACAACGATTATTATGCCGCAATGGAGCACGAACTGCTAAAAAAAATGCGACAGCATAAGGCGCTACCTAAGTTTGAGCGAAACCAAAAGTCAGCATATTATGTAATACAAAAGGGCTTTGAACCGTTGTTGGTTTTCGATTCGATAAGCAAGACCGAAAAACTACTTGATGAAGAGGAGTGCAGTTCCCCAAACGATTATGAGTAAATATGAAAAACTATGGCAGCATATTGCTGCAACTACACAATCTGAGCTGATTCTAACTTTTGCCGAAATTGAACAGATTGCAGGCGTGCCAATTGACCATTCGTTTTTGAGGTATAAAAAAGAACTTATTGATTATGGTTGGCAGGTTAAAAGCATTAGCCTAAAAAGCAACAAAATGACTTTTGTCAAGAAATAATATGCAATTTCGTTTACGTAGAATCACGTAGAAAATGCTTTTTTCGTCAAAAGTCCTCCATTTCCTATTGTATCTATTGTTTAAAAGCACACATTTGCCTTCGGTTTTTCACCAAAAGTGTTCAATGACATACGTGCTAACAAGGAATAAACGATTAATCCCTTCAACATTCATTCTCAAAAACAACAATTAAACCTTTTAGTCGGTATTAGCACTTTTGGATTGGTGGAGTCAATCGTACTCTGCTGAACAGTTTTAATGGTTTTTTCATTCTTCAAGATACGCTGGGAAACAATGGCCAACGTATCTTTTTTTTGTGTGTTTTTTTGAAATGTAGTCGCAAACGGGCATAAAAAAAGAGGCCTCGTTGCAGAGACCTCTTTATATTGATAATCTTTAGTACAAAACTTATTCTTGATTTTTAAGAACTACATCGTGAGCGCCGCCCTCAATAATTGAAGTTGACGACACAAGTGTAATTTTGGCATTTGTTTGTAGTTCGTCAATGGTAAGAGCTCCGCAACTGCACATAGTAGCTTTAACTTTGCCAAGAGTAACCATTAGGTTATCTTTCATTTTGCCAGCATAAGGCACGTAACTATCAACTCCCTCTTCAAATTTTAGAGCAGAGTCGCCGCCCATATCGTAGCGTTGCCAGTTTTTTGCACGGTTTGAACCTTCGCCCCAATATTCTTTCATAATGCGGTTGCCAATGGTAACTTTTTTGGTAGGCGACTCGTCGAAACGAGCAAAGTAACGACCCATCATCAAAAAGTCGGCACCCATAGCTAAAGCTAGTACCATGTGGTAGTCTTGAACAAGGCCACCATCGCTACAAATTGGAACGTAAATGCCAGTTTTTTTGAAGTACTCGTCACGAGCAGCAGCAACTTCAATTACCGATGTTGCTTGACCGCGACCAATACCTTTTTGCTCGCGGGTGATGCAAATTGAACCACCACCAATACCTATTTTGATAAAATCAGCGCCTGCTGCTACAAGGTAATCAAAGCCTTCTTTATCAACAATGTTGCCTGCTCCTACTTTTACTTTGTCGCCATAGGTGCTTTTAATCCAAGTTAGGGTTTCTTTTTGCCATTCAGAGTAACCGTCGCTTGAGTCGATGCAAAGCACATCAACACCTGCCTCAATAAGGGCTGGAACGCGCTCTTTGTAGTCGCGTGTATTAATTCCTGCACCAACCATCAATTTTTTGTTGCTATCTGATAGTTCGTTTGGATTTTCGTGGTGGCTATCGTAGTCTTTGCGGAATACAAAACATTTAAGGTTTTGCTCGTCGTCAATAATTGGTAGTGCGTTTAGTTTGTTTTCCCAAATAATTTGGTTGGCATCGCTCAAAGTAATTCCATGTTTACCAACTGTAAGTTTTTCAAATGGAGTCATGTGAGCCGATACTTTGTTGTTCAAACTATCTTTGTCTAAGCGATAGTCGCGGCTTGTAATCATGCCTAGCAATTTTCCGTTTGCTGAACCATCGTGGGTAACACCAATTGTTGAGTGTCCAGTTTTTTGTATCAATGCAAGCACGTCTTTTAAGGTGTCTTCTGGAGTAACGTTTGAGTCGCTTGTTACAAAACCTGCTTTAAACATTTTAACCTTGCGAACCATTTCGGCTTGCGAGGCAATTGGCTGCGAACCAAAGATAAAAGACAAGCCTCCGTTGCGTGCAAGTTCAATGGCTAAGCCCGAGTCTGAAACTGACTGCATAATTGCTGACACTAGTGGAATGTTTAGTGTTATTGCAGGTTCCTCTCCTTTTTTGAATTTTACCAATGGGGTTTTCAGCGACACGTTTGCTGGTGTGCATTTTGTGGTTGTCAATCCGGGAATAAGCAGGTATTCGCCGAATGTTCTTGATACCTCGTTAACGAACTTTGCCATAGTATTTGTTGATTAGATTATCGTAAAAAAAATTTCGGCGAATTTAGGCTTTTTAGAGTTGTTCGCAAAGTTTAGTTTGCTCCAAAAACGCACAAAAATTCTATTGTTGGTTAGTTGACATAAAAAAGTCGGAGTAAGTTTCCTCGCTCCGACTTCATCTCTATGGGTCAATAAAAAAAACTGTGTGTTTACATACGTGGACCGCCCATTCTCATTCCTCCTGGAGGTGGCATCATGCCGCCTGGGAAACGGTTGCTTTGTTTTTGTTCACCGTACGATTGGAATTTGTAGGTGAATGTAAGCATTACGTAGCGGCGAAGAACGTCGGTTGTGGTGGTGGTTACGTTATCGTTTTGGATGCTACGCGATACGCTTTGTGTTTTGTCAAGAATATCGTTCACTTTTAAGCGAAGTTCACCGCGGCGGTCTTTAAAGAATTTGCAACCAAAGGCAGCGTTCCATTGAACATAGTTGTTGTCGCGGTTGGCACCCAAACCGTTGGTGTAGGTATGAGCAGCATCGGTTGCAATAACAAAACGTGTGCCTAGTAATACGTTCAAGTTGCCACTCAATGTGTGGTTGTAGTAGTTTTGATTTCCCATTTTGTTCAAACTATTCTCCACAATGTTGTAACCGCCCCAGTATGATAAGGTAAAGTCAACGTTTTGGCTAATATTGCTCGACAATGTCAAGTTGCCTGTTAGCGAGTAGTTTTTGTTATCGCCCTTAGCTCCATTTACTAAAGTTGGTGTGTTTGTCATATTGGCGCCAATGCCAAAGTTGGTGGTCGATTTAATCAACGACACTGGCATTGTGTAGTTCAAATTGGCGCGCAACGAGTAAAAACCATTTGTGTTCACTGGTTTTACAATTGATGTTCCAGCTGGTAGCAATATTTGAATGTTATTGCCGTTTTCATCTTTTGAATCAAGATATTGGTTCTCGCGATAGGTGTTAGTTGAGTTAGCAATGTAGTTTTGTGTAGTTGATAGGTTGAACATTGCAAAAATACCGCGCGAAGTAGCCATGTTGTTGCTTGCTATAAACAAGTTGATATTGTGGCTGTACGATTGTTTCAAGTTTGGATCACCAGTTGAGTAGCTCAAAATATTCGACATGTCAATTACCTCTTGCAATTGGTTTACACTTGGAGCATTAGTGTTAGTACGGTAGTTTAGTCGAATGTTGTTGCCCATTCCTTTTTGAATTTGAATTCGGGCCGATGGCATAATGCTGCTGAAGTTTGTTTTTGTTGTGTTTTCAAAAGGATAAACTTGCTCGCTTTCAAGTTGAGCATTTTGATAGTCAACACCAAACGTAGCATTGAACACTTTGCCGTTAAATACGTTTAAGCCCAAACCTGCACGTTGACGTAGGTAACGTGTCTCTTTCTCATTTGACAAGTTTGATGAAAACTTATAGTCCTCTGGTGCAAATTCCAAACCAAAGTCGTTTGATTCTGCTGAGTTCACTCTGCGGTTGCCCGAGTTAATATCGTACGATGGTGAGTAGTTAATTTGCAAAGCAACATGGTCGCCAAAAGGTTCAGTGTACATTAACGACGATGATAGTGATATTGATTTGGTATCGTTATCAGTCTTCTCTGACGATTTGCTATTAGTTGCAGCCTCTGCAATACCTTCTGCATATTGATTAACCTTGTCAGTTTCTGAGTTATTGTCGCGATTGTTAATGTTTGTTGTTAACGAAAGCGATAGTGTTCGGCGTGGTAAGCTAAAACGGTGACGAGCTGTTAGCATTGCGCGGCCACGATACGATTTTGAATCGCTAGTTGATTCGTTTGAAGTGAAACGATAAAGGTTATCGTCGTAGAAGGTATTTGAAAGGTCTTTTGAGTAACTATCGCTACCTTGCCATGAGAAGTACGAACGTAGAATAATGTTGTTGTTCTTGTTAACGTCCCAATCGATGGTGAGGTTTAGATTGTGGTTATAGTTAGTAGACTCGCTGTCGCTAGTATCGGCTTCGGTGCGGAACTCATCTTCCTCGTTTATTTTAAAGTACTCTTTGTCCGATGATGAGTTGCTAACGTTTTTGGTGTTGCCATATCGGTACGATGTCTCAATACGTATTGTATCCTCTTTGTCTAATGTGTAGTTTACACCAAATGAACCAGTACGGTTTTTGCCGCCATTGCCATTCCAGCCGCCACGGCCTCCCATCATTCCCATCATTCCCATGCCGCCACCGCTAACCGACGACATATCTTCCATTGAGAAGTTTTGTTGGTTAATGTTGTTTAATAGTCCGATTAACGACACCCGGTGGTCTCCGTAAAACATATTGTAGTTACCACCTGCTTCGTATCGAGGGTCGGTTCCATCGGTACCAACGCCAGCGTATGCGCGTCCAAAACGACCTTTTGAAATACCCATTTTGGTAAGAATGTTAATGGTGCGCTCTTCGTTACCGTCTGAAAAACCAGTAAATTCGGCTTGGTCGCTTTGTTTGTCGTAAACTTCAATTTTCGATACCATATCGGCCGAAATGTTTCGAAGTGCAGCCATTGGATCATCGCCAAAAAACTCTTTGCCGTCAACCAATACTTTCTTTACTGTTTCGCCACCACTTTTAATTTCATTACCTTGAATTTGCATGCCTGGCATTTTTTTCAACAGGTCTTCGGTAGTAGCATCAGGATTAACTTTAAATGCCTCAGCATTAAAAATAGTTGTGTCGTCGCGTTGCTCTTGACGTTGCATTACTCCAGTTACTTTAACCTCGTCAAGTTCTTTTTCTTCAATTTTCAAACCTACAGTACCAATCTTTATATCTTGATTGGTTACCTCAATGGTTTTTTCGTACGATGAATAACCAACGTATCCAATTTTTAAGTTCCATTTTCCTGCTGGAGTCTTGATGCGGAAATTACCGTCAAGGTCGGTAACTGAACCCATAATGTCACCTCCATTGGCTGGAGTAAGAGTTACTTGTGCACTTGGCAATCCTTGATTGTCTTTTTTGTCGATTACTGTACCATGCACATAAGCTTGTGCGAAAGTGGCGGTTGAAATTACCATTGCCGACATTAGTGCGATTAGGTGTTTGATTCTCATTTTTTATTTGTGTTATGTTGTTATTGAATATTTTCCGAATGCAAAAAAAATAAAGAGTAATAACCTAAAAAAGCAACATAGACGAAATCCGTTTTTTTACGGACGAGTAGGCTAAAAACCCGAAAATGTGCCTAAAAAAGCCGATGATTAGTTAAATGGGTTATGTCGCGTTTTAATATTCAAAATATAAAAGTTCTCCGTTTGTAGTTTCAATGTTTTTCTACCTTTGTTCAACTCAAATACAAATTATATGATTGAAGATTTTGAAAAAAACGATATTGCTCGCGATAGCAACGAATTGTTCTCAAAAGCGGTAAAGGCTGGTAAACGAACTTATTATTTCGATGTAAAATCGACCAAGCAAAACGATATGTATCTTACTATTACAGAAAGCAAAAAGCAGTTTGATGACAATGGCTTGGCTCATGTAGAAAAACACAAAATTTTTCTTTATAAAGAAGATTTTGAGAAGTTTACCGACGGCATGGCCGAGGCTCTTCAGTTCATTAGAGACAAACAAGGTTCTGACGATGCTTTTGATTCTATTTTGAAAAAGTTCGACGAATAAACGCGTTACTTTATATAAAAAGAGCGACTCTACTGAGCCACTCTTTTTTTTGTGTGTTTTAAGATTGACGCTAAAATTCGTAGTCAACAGCGGTGCGGCTTAATGCTGCACTTTTAATAAATCCTACGCATTTAAGATGCTCCGGATGATTGGCGTAAACCTCAAGATCGGCCATAGAGGCAAAGTCGCCTACTAAAACTACATCGGCATTTTTGCCTTCGTAAGCGCAATTAATGCCAACTTCAAGTTTCACAATTTCGCTAATAACACCATTAAGTGACTCAAGGTCTTGTTTCATTTTTTCTGCGATTTGCTTTTTGGACATGCCGTTAAGCTCGTCGCGCAATGTCCATACTACAATGTGACGTACCATTTTATTTATTTTTAATTATTCGTTGTCTGGCAACTCATCACCAATGTTTCCTTCGTCAATAAAGTCTATTGGTGTTGCTGTAAATGTATTACCTGTTTTCTCGCGTTGGGCAACTATTTCGGCAATTTCTTCAAAGCTCAGTTCTTTTACATTGGTTACTAAAAAGTCGTGCGTTAAAAAATTGCCAAACTCGTTACATGTTTTAACTGCATCAATTATCAGTTTATCGAATTGAACATTGAGAGGTATAAGAAGTTTTGTTGCAGCATATTTCCCATTAAATTCAATCGATTCCAGTTCCGATTGGTTCTCTTTCATTGCTGTCTCAAATTCCGACTTTACCAATTTTTGTTGAAATTCGGCAAATTCTTCGTTGTTTGAAATTAGTACAACAAAATATCGAAGTTTGTTGTTTCGGCCACCTAATCCAGTTGATACAAATACTTGACGTTCGTTAAGCAACGAACCCTCAATTAGCATTTTACTTTCGTTTTTTGCCATAAGAGCCCAAGCATGTAATGGGTTTTCTGTGTCCTTGGCATATTCTTCAATAATACGAAAGGCGCGCGCATCATCAATGCTGGCTAATTTAATCAGTAGCACTTTGCGGTCTTCGTCGCTTAAGGTTTCGGAGTTAATGTTTTCAAGCATATCAACATTCAAGTCGTCGTCAAGTTCTTTATGTACTTGTTTTGATGTCTTGAAGTATTCCATTTGCAAGTTCACATCAATAGGCTCGTCAATGGCATTGAATCCGTTTGGAAACAGATTCATTAGTTTGTTCATTTCGTTTTGGAAATCAATCTCCATATTTTGTTTGGGGTTGATGGTTATTGCAAATCGTTTTGTGCTTTTTCAGAAAGCGGTCAAAGGTAAAAAGAACTATACAAAATGATTACTTTTGCTTTTGTATTTTCGGTTTGCCCGCTAATCGTACAATGTTTAAATAAATTATAATGCAATATAATGTTACTATCAGAAACTAAACTACCTCGAAAAAAAGAGTTTGCAGTAGCTTTAATATGGCTTGTGGCACTAGTGCTTTTTGTGGCGCTTTTGCCAAAAAAACAAATGTTTAAGTACGACATTCAAAAAGGAAAAGAGTGGCTGTACGAAGATCTTTTTGCCCCTTTTGATTTTGCTATTATAAAATCGAACTCCGAAATTAAAACGGAACGAGATAGTATATTGCGACTTTCTAGGTTGTGCTTTGTGAAGCAAGATTGGGTTGAGCAAAGTAAGATAGTTGAGTTTAAACGCAATTTTGACCATCAGTGCAATGTGGCTATTGATGCAGTTAAGATGCGTTATCCGCATTTCCAATTAAGCCAACGAATGAAGGATAGTGTACTAAATGTGTCAGTAAGTATTCTGTCTAATGTTTATGATAATGGTATCTGCTCATATAATGAGGAACTAGACCGCGAGTTTTTGAAACAGCCAGTTGCACTTATTAATAATAAAGTGACGCGTGTAGTTTCTCCCGACAATTTTTTTAACCTAAAAGAAGCAAAACAATATGTTTCGGCACAGTTTAATAAGCATTTCGATAATCATTTGACTCTTATTTTGTTGTCCGACAATCTAAACCTTCACGATTATATTGCTCCTAATGTTGAGTACAATAAAGACCTTACCGAGCGTATGAGATACGATGCCATACGAAAAATTTCAACTACTAGAGGTATGGTTCAAGCGGGACAATCGATTATCAACAGAGGTGAACTTATAGATGGTAATAAGCATCGCATTCTTGAATCGTTGAAACAAGAATATGAAAACATGGGACAAAATACAACTATATGGTTGTTGCTTGGCCAGGTTTTATTTGTATCGATTTTGCTTTTTGTACTTTATCTATTCCTAATCAATTATAGATTTGATGTGTTTGAGTCGCCACTGAAACTAGTTTTTATTCTTGGAATGGGAGTGCTTACTGTTGCAATGTTGGCCTTTTCAAATCGTTATAAAATTGGTGATGTTCTCATACTTCCGTTTGCCATTTTGCCAATAGTAGTGCGAGCCTTTTTTAGCGGCAGGCAAACTTTTTTCATCAACACGTTCTTTTTGCTTATATGTGGACTGTTGGCCCCAAGTGGGTTTGAATTTATAGTGATGCAGATGGTGGCTGGAGCGGTTGTCATTTTTTGCTTTTCGCGCATGTGTAAACGCACACAAATGGCATTGGCTGTTTTACTTGCAACGTTGTCGTACATGGCAACATACACAGCTCTACAACTTTTACACGAGGGAAATGTTACCCAAATAGAGTTGCGCCCATATTTTGAATTGGCAATAAATGGTGCACTTTTATTCATTAGCTATCCACTTATTTATGTTACTGAGCGAATGTTTCGCTTAGTGTCAAATGTCACGTTGCTTGAATTGTCTGACACAAACCAACCATTATTGCGTTTGTTGGCCGAAAAAGCTCCAGGGACATTCCAACATGCACTACAAACAGCTAATCTTGGCGAAGAGGCAATTAGAAAAATTGGTGGTAATTCTTTGCTGATGCGTGTTGGTGCTTTGTATCATGATATTGGTAAAATTGAAGCTTCGCAGTGGTTCAGCGAAAACCAATCGGGACAAAATCCGCTTGATCAACTTTCAAATGTCGAAAGTGCTAGCATCATTCTCAATCACGTAACCAAAGGTATTGAGCTAGCTCGCCAATATAAACTACCTATACAGATTACTGAATTTATTGCAACACATCATGGCACCAGTCATGTACAATATTTTTATAACAAAGAGGTGAATGAAAAAGGAATGGAAAATGTTGATATTGAGAAATTTACCTATAAAGGGCAAAAACCTGTTACAAAAGAATGTGCAGTGCTGATGTTTGCTGATGCAGTTGAAGCGGCTTCTCGCTCACTTAAAGAATTTTCCGATAAGTCTATTGGCGATTTGGTTGAAAGAGTGATTGATGGTAAGATTACTGAAAACCAAATGAGTAATGCTCAAATAACATTTAAGGATGTAAAAACTATTAAACAAGTTTTTAAAAACAAACTACGTAATATTTATCATACTCGAATTGAATATCCACGAATAAATAAAGTGTAGCCACACCATATTATATATGTAACAAAAAAACGCCCGCAATTTTTTGTGGGCGTTTTTGTTTCTTGACTATGTCTATACAATGTTAGTTGCCTTCGTTGCTAATAAACTTAATGCGCATCAGTCTGATATCTTCTTCAGAGTAATCGTCTTCGCCAAGTTCTTCAAGTGCCTTTTCAATTGAATCGTCTTCAGCCTCTTTAAAATATTCATAAACTTCGTCTTGGTAATCTTGGTCCAAGCGTTCGTTTATGTAATAATCAATGTTGAGTTTTGTTCCAGAATATACAATTGTTTCTATTTCCTTAAGTAACTCATCAATCTCAAGACCGCAAGCATCAGCTAGTGTCTCAAATGGCATTCGGCGGTCAATGCTGTGGATAATTTTTAGTTTCTGCTCCGATTTTTTTGGTACTGATTTTACAATCATATCCATGGGGCGGATAATCTCGTTTTCTTCTACGTACTTTTTAATTAGTTCGCAGAATTCTTTACCAAACTTTTGAGCCTTGCCTTGTCCAACTCCAGTCATTGTTTGCAGCTCTTCCATTGTTATTGGATAGTGAATGGACATATCTTGCAACGATGCCTCTTGAAATATTACAAAAGGAGGAAGATTGTTTCGCTTAGCCACCGATTTGCACAAACTTTTAAGCATGTTGTATAATGTTTCGTCGGCCGCTGCAGCTCCTCCACTACCTTTCTCTTCCATATCTGAAGCCTCTTGCTCGTAGTCGTGATCTTTTACAATCATAATCGGCTGGGGTGACTTCATAAAGGCGCGACCTTCGTCTGTAATTTTCAGTACTCCATATTTCTCAATATCTTTTGAAATGAGTTTAGCAATGTATGCGTGTCTGATTATTGTGTCCCAATATTTTTTATCGTGATCGTCGCCAATTCCAAACTCATCAAGTTGAAAATGTTTATTGGAGTTAACTTCAGCTGATTCAATTCCACAAATCACCTCTGCAATGTAAGTAGCTTTGTATGATTCTTTGGTAACATCAATCACCTTTAATGCTTTAACCACGTCATCCTTTCCGTCAAATTGCTCACGAGGGTGAAGGCAGTTGTCGCAGCAACCACAATTGTCTTGAGTGTAGTCCTCACCAAAATATTTTAGTAGGTGTTTGCGCCTACACATAGCTAACTCGGCATAGGTTACTGTTTCGGTGAGTAGCAGTCGCCCAATCTCAATTTCCGATTGAGGTTTACCTTGCATAAACTTCTCAAGCATTTGAATGTCTTTATATGAGTAGAATGCAATGCAACGACCTTCTCCACCATCGCGGCCAGCACGGCCAGTTTCTTGATAATAACCTTCCAGACTTTTGGGCATATCGTAGTGTATAACAAATCTAATGTCTGGTTTGTCAATACCCATACCAAAAGCAATGGTGGCTACAATAACCGATATTTCTTCTTTCAAAAACTTATCTTGGTTTTCGCTCCTTACTGACGATTCAAGACCTGCATGATATGGAGCCGCCTTTATACCGTTGGCTTGTAAAATTTCTGCCAACTCTTCAACCTTTTTGCGGCTCAAACAATATATAATGCCTGATTTCCCTTCGTTATTCTTAATAAACTTGATGATTTCTCTATTTGGTTCAACTTTTGGACGTACCTCATAGTACAAGTTTGGCCGGTTAAACGACGATTTAAATACATCAGCATCTGGAATGCCCAAACTTTTTAGAATATCACTTTGAACTTTTGGGGTAGCAGTTGCTGTAAGTGCAACAATGGGGGCTCTTCCAATTTCTTCAACTATGTCGCGAATACGCCTATATTCTGGACGAAAATCGTGCCCCCATTCTGAAATGCAATGAGCCTCGTCAATGGCATAAAACGACACTTTTGTTTGTCGCAAAAATTGAATGTTTTCTTCTTTGGTGAGAGATTCTGGTGCGACATACAACATTTTTGTGATGCCTTTTAAAATATCATCTTTTACCTCTTGTATTTCTGATTTTGAAAGAGATGAATTTAAAAAGTGCGCTACGCCTTCAACGTCGCTTATACCACGCATTACATCAACTTGATTCTTCATCAGCGCAATAAGAGGAGATATAATTATGGCTGTTCCTTCCTGAATTAGAGCAGGCATCTGATAGCACAATGATTTACCTCCGCCAGTTGGCATCAGCACAAAAGTGTCGCGTTGGTTCAGAATATTTTTGATTATTATTTCCTGATTGCCCTTAAATGAGTCAAATCCGAAATATTTCTTCAGATAATCCTTTAGTTCCATTTTGCCTTTTTTCTATTTTCGCTTGAAAATATAAAAAATATCGCTTGTATAGATGTTTGTAACAAAAATTGAAAGATATATTTTACAAAATATCAATTCAACAACTGCAAACACAATAATATCATTGATTTAAGATGAAAAAAACTCAAGAAATAATAAGCTGTGCATTAAATGTTATTAAACAAGAAGAAAATACAGTGCGACAACTTGCACAATATATAAATAGTGATTTTGTGGTTGCTGTTGAAACCATATTAAATTGTAAGGGTAGGCTTGTGGTAACAGGAATTGGTAAAAGTGCCATAATTGCTCAAAAAATCGTAGCAACAATGAATTCTACAGGAACGCCCGCATTGTTTATGCATGCTGCCGATGCTATTCATGGCGATTTGGGTATGATTCAAAAGAATGACATTGTAATGCTATTATCGCGAAGTGGTAATACACCAGAAATAAAGGTACTTATACCTATATTAAAAATGCGTGGCAGTAAAATGATAGCTTTGGTGTCTGATACTAACTCTTATTTGGCTCAGCATGCCGATATTATTATTAATGCTTATACTGAGCACGAGGCTTGCCCTAATAATCTTGCGCCAACTTCAAGCACAACCGCACAATTAGTTATGGGCGATGCTTTGGCTGTGTCATTACTAGAATGTCGAGGCTTTTCTCCTGCTGATTTTGCAAAATACCACCCAGGAGGTTCTTTGGGAAAAAGATTATATACGCGGGTTGAGGATTTATATAAAAATAATGAGTGTCCTCAAGTTGGGCTTGATGCCCCTATAGGTCAGGTGATTTTGGAAATGACGTCTAAACGATTAGGAGCCACTGCCGTTGTGGACGATTGTGGTTGTCTGCGAGGAATAATAACAGATGGCGATCTTAGAAGAATGCTTGTTTCTGGTCGTGCGCTTGAAAATCTTACAGCAAAGGACATTATGTGTAGCACTCCAAAAACTATTGATGAAAATGAAATGGCTGTAAGCGCCTTTCATTTAATGGAGCAAAACCACATAACACAATTAGTTGTTACTAAAGATGGAAAGTATTTGGGAATGATTCACATACATGATATCTTGCAAGAAGGTATTGTGTAGAGGTCTGGTGATATATTTAAAAGAGGCGTTCCAATTATATTGGAGCGCTTTTTTTTTGTTTGAAAAAACACTATTTGGGTTTGGTTTGAAATAAAAAAATCGATTTTTAAGACAGAAATAATTAACAATAACATGTGGATAACGTGCCACTTTGCGATGCGCTGACTTGTTAATTACTCTGTTAACTAGTTTGTGTAGTGTTTTTGTAATACGTTAATTGTCCGACAGATAAGACATGAACAAAAAAATCAAAAGAATTGTTTTACAACTATTTGCGCAATTCAAAAAAAGTATACCTTTGCACACCTATTTTGTAGAAGAGTATATACATTTATTTAACATTTAAATATGCCAACAATACAGCAATTAGTAAGAAAAGGCCGTGTAGAGGTTGACAAGAAAAGTAAAGCGCCAGCTTTGGATTCTTGCCCACAACGCCGTGGAGTTTGTGTTCGTGTATACACAACAACTCCAAAAAAACCTAACTCAGCTATGCGTAAAGTAGCGAGAGTACGTTTAACCAATGGTAAAGAGGTGAACTCTTACATTCCAGGAGAGGGACATAACTTGCAAGAGCACTCAATCGTAATGATTCGTGGTGGTCGTGTTAAGGACCTTCCAGGTGTTCGTTATCACATTATTCGTGGTGCATTGGATACATCAGGTGTTGAGGGTCGTAAACAACGTCGTTCAAAATACGGTGCTAAAAGACCTAAAAAATAATCTTATTAAATAAAGACAATGAGAAAAGCTAAACCAAGAAAAAGGATTCTGTTGCCAGATCCAAAATTCAATGATGTGTTGGTTACACGTTTTGTAAACAACTTGATGCTTGATGGTAAGAAAAGTACAGCTTACGAAATCTTTTATGATTCGCTAGAGGTAATTGGCGCAAAAATGAAAGATAATGAGATGTCGCCACTTGAGATTTGGAAAAAAGCGTTGTCTAACGTTACTCCTCAAGTAGAGGTTCGTAGCCGCCGTGTTGGTGGTGCAACATTCCAAATTCCACAAGAAATTCGTGAAACAAGAAAAGTTGCTATTAGTATGAAAAATCTTATTTCAGCAGCTCGCAAACGTCCAGGACGTACTATGGCTGAGAAACTTTCTGCTGAGGTAATGGCTGCTTTCAACGAAGAGGGTGGAGCATTTAAGAGAAAAGAAGAGATGCATCGTATGGCTGAAGCCAACAAAGCTTTCTCACATTTCCGCTTTTAATTAATTGGATTAAGATAGAAAATGGCACAAGACTTAACATATACGCGTAACTTCGGTATCATGGCTCACATTGATGCCGGTAAAACAACAACATCTGAACGTATTTTGTTTTATACAGGTATTACTCACAAAATTGGTGAGGTTCATGATGGTGCTGCTACAATGGACTGGATGGTTCAAGAGCAAGAGCGTGGTATCACTATTACCTCTGCAGCTACAACTTGTTTTTGGACTTATCAAGGTAAAAAATATAAATACAATTTGATTGACACCCCGGGACACGTTGACTTTACTGTTGAGGTTGAACGTTCTTTGCGTGTTTTGGACGGTGCAGTAGCTGTATATTGCGCTGTGGGTGGTGTACAACCACAATCAGAAACTGTATGGCGTCAAGCAAACAAATATAAAGTTCCACGTATTGCGTTCGTTAATAAAATGGACCGCGTTGGTGCTGATTATTTCTCAGTAGTAAAACAAATTCGTGAGCGTTTGCGCGCAAACCCAGTTCCTCTTCAAGTTCCAATTGGTTCTGAGTCGGATTTCAAGGGTGTTGTTGACCTTCTAGAGATGAAAGCCATCATTTGGAAAGATGATGCAGCTAATGGTAGCACTTTTGAATATCTACCAATACCAGAAGATTTGGTAGCTATTTGCAATGACTATAGAGCTCAACTTATTGAATCTGTTGCAGAGTTGGATGACTCTTTGCTTGAGCGCTTCTTTGAAAATCCAGATTCAATTTCAGTTGATGAAATTAAACCTGTAATTCGTCAAGCTACTATTGAACAACGTATTGTTCCTGTTTTGTGCGGTTCGGCATTCAAAAATAAAGGCGTTCAATGCTTGCTAGATGCTATTGCAGCATATTTGCCATCACCTCTTGATGTTCCTGCAGTTGATGGTGTTAATCCAAATACCGATGAGGCTGAGGTGCGTAATGCAGACTCTAAAGAGCCTTTCTGTGGTTTGGCATTTAAGATTGCAACAGACCCATTCGTAGGTCGTTTGGCATATATCCGCGTTTATAGTGGTGTGCTTAAAGCTGGTGAAACAGTTTTTAATGCAAGAACTCAAAAACGTGAGAGAATTTCTCGTTTGTTCCAAATGCACTCTAATCACCAAAATCCAAAAGAAGAGATTGAGGCTGGTGATATTTGTGCAGGTATCGGTTTTAAAGATGTTCGTACAGGTGATACACTTTGTGCTGAAGACAGACCAATTGTATTGGAGAGTATGACTTTCCCTGCACCTGTGATTAGTATTGCTGTTGAGCCTAAAACTCAAGGTGATATGGAAAAACTTGATGCAGCATTGTTAAAACTTGCAGAAGAAGACCCAACATTTACCCTAAAAACAGACCAAGATTCTGGTCAAACTATTATTAGTGGTATGGGTGAGTTGCACTTGGATATTATTATGGACCGCTTGAAACGCGAGTTTAAAGTTGAGTGTAATCAAGGAGCTCCTCAAGTTGCATACAAAGAGGCTATTACATCTTCAGTTGAACACCGTGAAGTATTTAAGAAACAAACAGGTGGTCGTGGTAAATTCGCTGATATTTTTGTTCGCATCTCTCCTGCAGAGGAAGGCAAAGAGGGCTTGACCTTTATTGATTCAATTAAGGGTGGTAATATTCCACGTGAGTATATCCCATCTGTTGAAAAAGGTTTCAAAGAAGCTATGAAAAATGGCCCATTGGCGGGTTTCCCTGTTGATAGTTTGCAAGTTGAGTTGTTTGATGGTTCGTACCACCCAGTTGACTCTGATCAATTGTCATTTGAAATTGCAGCTCGTCAAGCTTTCCGTGAGGCATGCAACAAAGCTAAACCAGTTCTTCTTGAACCAGTAATGAAAGTTGAGGTTGTAACACCAGAAGATTACATGGGTGATATTATTGGTGACTTTAACAAGCGTCGTGGTCAAGTTGAAGGTATGGAATCAGGTCATAACAACGAACGTATCATTAAGGCAAAAGTTCCATTGTCTGAGATGTTTGGTTATGTTACTATTCTTCGTACAATTTCTTCAGGTCGCGCTTCTTCTTCAATGGAATTCTCTCACTATGAGGAAACACCAAAGAACGTATCGGCTGAAGTTCTTGAAAAAATCAATGGTAAGAAATAATATTTTTTAGTAAGAATATGAGTCAAAAAATTAGAATCAAATTGAAGTCTTTTGATCACAACTTGGTTGACAAATCAGCCGAGAAGATCGTTAAGACAGTAAGAACAACTGGTGCAGTTGTGAGTGGTCCTATTCCATTGCCAACACATCGTCGTGTTTTTACAGTATTGCGCTCAACATTCGTGAACAAAAAATCACGTGAACAATTTGAGCTATCATCTTACAAAAGGTTGTTGGATATTTATAGCACATCTGCTAAAACTATCGATGCCTTGATGAAACTTGAACTGCCTAGTGGCGTTGAAGTAGAAATTAAAGTATAGTTTGACATTTTATTTTACATAAAAATGGCAGGATTAATAGGTAAAAAAATTGGAATGACATCGATTTTCAGTGCCGAGGGAAAGAATGTTCCATGCACTGTTATCGAAGTAGGACCTTGTGTTGTTACACAAGTGAAAACCGTTGAAACAGACGGGTACGACGCATTGCAATTGGGTTTTGAAGACAAATCTGAAAAGAATGTTGCTAAAGCTCAATTGGGACACTTTAAAAAGGCCGGCACATCACCTAAAGCAAAAGTTGCCGAGTTTTTAGATTTTGAAGGTGAGCATAAATTAGGAGATGTAATCTCAGTATCTGACGTGTTTGATGAAGAGTCTTGGGTAGATGTTTCTGGCATCTCGAAAGGTAAAGGTTTCCAAGGCGTTGTTCGTCGTCATCATTTTAATGGTGTTAACGATCAAACTCATGGTCAGCACAACCGTGGAAGACATCCAGGTTCTTTGGGTGGATCTTCTTATCCTTCTCGTGTATTCAAAGGTTTGCGTATGGCAGGCCGTATGGGTGGCGATGAGGTTAAAGTTCTAAGTTTGCGTGTTGTTAAGGTAATTGCTGAGAACAACTTGATATTAGTAAAAGGATCAGTACCTGGTCATAAGGGTTCATACTTAATAATTGAGAAATAATGGAATTGAAAGTTTTAAATCAAGAAGGAAAAGAAACCGGAAAATCGGTGGTATTGAATGATTCCATATTTGGAGTTGAGCCAAATGATCATGCAATTTATTTGGACGTAAAGCAATTTTTAGCTAACCAACGTCAAGGAACTCACAAATCAAAACAACGTAATGAGGTTTCAGGAAGCACCCGTAAGTTGAAAAAACAAAAGGGTACAGGTGGTGCTCGTGCTGGTAGTATCAAATCTCCTGTATTTGTTGGTGGTGGTCGCATATTTGGTCCTCAAGTTCGTGACTATTCATTCAAATTGAACAAGAAATTGAAACAAGTTGCTCGTAAATCAGCTTTGACTTACAAAGCACAATCAAATCAAATTATTGTTCTTGATTCATTGAATTTTGAGACTCCTAAAACCAAAAATTACGTAGCAATGTTGGATAATTTGAAGCTTACTGGCAAAAACTTGTTATTTGTGGTGGCTGAATCCAATAAAAATGTATCTTTGTCGTCGCGAAATTTGCAAGGTGTTAGCGTTGTAACTGCTGATACATTAAACACTTATCAGATTATGAAGGCTACATCGCTCGTGATTACTGAGGACTCTTTGGCTTTGATTGATAATATTTTAGGATAAGAGGAGGAAAGTTATGAGCGTAATTATTAGACCTATCGTAAGTGAGAAAATGACGGCTCAAACTGAGAAGTTGAACCGTTATGGTTTTATCTGTGTTAAGAGCGCAGACAAATTGCAAATCCGCAAAGAAATTGAGGAGTTGTATGGGGTTAATGTCGTTTCAGTTAACACTATTAGATATGCTGGAAAGAAAAAATCCCGTTACACAAAGGCTGGCTTTGTTCAAGGAAGAACAAACGCTTACAAAAAAGCGATTGTATCTTTGAAAGAAGGTCAGGTTATTGATTTTTATAGCAACATATAGTATTATAAATTAAATAATGGCCGCAAAAAAATTGAAACCCGTTACAGCGGGTCAGCGACGTAAAGTGGTAAGCAACTTTGAAACGATTACCACTAGTACACCTGAAAAGTCATTGTTGAGTCCATTGAGGAAGTCTGGCGGTAGAAATAACGACGGACGCATGACAATGAGATATATAGGTGGTGGACACAAAAGATGCTATCGTATTATCGATTTTAAACGCGATAAAGATGGTATCGAGGGAACAGTTAAATCAATTGAGTACGATCCAAATCGTAGTGCTCGTATTGCTTTGATTGTTTATGCCGATGGTGAAAAACGTTACATTTTGGCTCCTAATGGTTTAACCGTGGGTCAAGTTGTATGCTCAGGTAAAGGCGTGGCTCCTGAAGTAGGAAACGCTTTGTACTTGTCTGAGATTCCACTCGGTACTGTTATTCACAATATTGAATTGCGCCCAAATGCAGGAGGTAGTATGGCTCGCAGCGCCGGAACGTTTGCACAGCTAACTTCTCGTGAGGGTAAATATGCAATTGTGAAGTTGCCTTCAGGCGAAACACGTATGGTTCTTGTTACTTGCAAAGCTACCATTGGTGTAGTTGGCAATTCAGATCATGCTTTGGAAGTGTCTGGTAAAGCAGGTCGTTCACGTTGGTTGGGTCGTCGTCCTCGAAACAGAGGTGTTGTTATGAACCCAGTTGATCACCCAATGGGTGGTGGTGAAGGTCGTGCATCTGGTGGTCACCCACGTTCTCGTAAGGGTATGCCAGCTAAGGGATACAAGACACGTCGTCCGAAGAAGTTGTCTAATAAACTTATTGTTGAACGAAGAAAAAGTAAAGCATAATTATGAGTCGTTCGTTAAAAAAAGGACCTTATATTTTTTATAAGCTCGAGGAGAAAGTTGCAAAGATGAATGAGTCGGGCAAGAAGAGCGTGATCAAAACATGGTCTAGAGCTTCAATGATTTCTCCAGATTTTGTTGGACATACCTTCGCCGTTCACAATGGTAATCGCTTTATTCCTGTATATGTGACTGAAAATATGGTAGGACACAAACTTGGTGAGTTTGCACCAACCCGTCAGTTCAAAGGTCACGGAGGAAAGAAATAGTAATACGTAAAATGAACTAACATGGGTGCTAGAAAAAGAAATAAAGCAAATCAAGTTAAAGAGGCAAAGAAAAGCGTAAGCTTTGCAAAGCTTAATGACTGCCCAACTTCGCCTCGTAAAATGCGTCTTATTGCCGATTTGGTTCGCGGAATGGAAGTTAACAAAGCTTTGAGCGTGTTGAAGTTCAGTCCAAAAGAAGCTTCTGCAAGAGTTGAGAAATTGTTATTGTCAGCTATTGCCAATTGGCAACAGAAAAACGAAGGAGCTAGACTTGAAGATTCAGATCTATATGTTAAAGAGATTTCAGTAGATTCTGGTCGCCAACTAAAAAGATTACGTCCAGCTCCTCAAGGTCGTGGTTATCGTATTAGAAAAAGATCAAACCATGTAACCTTGGTTGTTGATAGCCGCAACCTTAGTCAAACAAATGAAAAAAGTGAATAAATGGGACAAAAGTGTAATCCAATAGGAAATAGATTAGGTATCATCAAAGGATGGGACTCTAATTGGTTTGGTGGAAAGAGCTATTCTGATAAGATTCTAGAAGACAGCAAGATCCGTGAGTATCTTCAAGCTCGCTTGGCTAAAGCAAGTGTTTCTAAAATCATTATTGAGCGTACTCTTAAAGTTATCACCATTACTGTAAATACCGCTCGTCCCGGAATCATTATTGGTAAGGGGGGTCAAGAGGTTGATAAATTGAAAGAGGAGTTGAAGAAAATCACTAAGAAAGATGTCCAAATTAACATTTTTGAGGTTAAAAGACCTGAGTTGGATGCTTTCTTGGTAGGTAGCAACATTGCTCGTCAATTGGAAGGTCGCGTATCGTACCGTCGTGCAGTCAAAATGGCAATAGCTTCTACTATGCGCATGGGCTCTGAGGGTATAAAAATTCAAGTTGCAGGACGTTTGGGAGGTGCCGAAATGGCAAGAACCGAGACTCTTAAAGAAGGTAGAATTCCTTTGCATACATTGAGAGCTGATATTGATTATGCTCAAGTTGAAGCTTTGACAAAGGTTGGTTTAATCGGTATCAAAGTTTGGATTTGCAAAGGTGAAGTTTACGGCAAAAGAGACCTATCTCCAAATGTTGGTGTTAGCCAAAACCAAAAGAAAGGTGGAGTAAAAAAACGTCAGAAATAAACGTATAAAATTTAGTAAAAGATGTTACAGCCAAAGAAAACTAAATACCGTAGAGTCCAAAAAGGTAGGATTAAAGGAAATGCACAACGTGGTCATTTGCTATCTTTCGGTTCTTTTGGTATTAAAGCCCTAGAGCAGTCTTGGATTACAGGACGCCAAATAGAAGCAGCACGTCAAGCTGTTACACGTTATATGAAACGTGAAGGACAAATTTGGATACGTATATTCCCTGATAAAGTTATAACAAAGAAACCTGCCGATGTGCGTATGGGTAAAGGTAAAGGAGCGCCGGAAGCCTTCGTTGCCCCTATAGAGCCAGGTCGTGTTATTATTGAAGCAGACGGAGTTCCATTTGAAATTGCCAAAGAAGCTTTGAGATTGGCAGCACAAAAACTTCCAATCAAAACCAAGTTTATTGTCCGCAATGACTATGTTTAATGAACCTTCATCAAATTAATTGAAAAATGAAAGCTTCAGAAGTTAGAGAGTTGTCAACATTGGAAATCCAAGAGTTGATTGAGAGTAATACAAAAGCACTGACCAAGATGCGTTTAAATCATGCAGTTTCTCCACTAGAAGACACTACTAAAATTAGCAAGACTAAAAAAGATATTGCAAGATTGAATACAGAATTGAGGAGCAGGCAAAATAACCCCCAAAAATAATTTTGGCAGATGGAAAAAAGAAATCTGAGAAAAGAGCGTATAGGGATTGTTGTTAGCAATAAGATGGATAAAACAATTGTTGTTGCTATTAAACGTAAAGTTAAACACCCTATTTACGGTAAGTTTGTCAACAAAACCACAAAGTTGCATGCTCAAGATGATAAGAATGAGTGCAACATTGGTGATACTGTTAAGATTATGGAGACCAGACCTTTGAGTAAAACAAAGAACTGGCGTTTAGTTGAAATCATTGAAAGAGTGAAGTAGCCATGATACAACATGAATCAATTTTAAGTGTTGCAGATAACAGCGGAGCTAAAACTGCTCTCTGCATCAATATTTTGGGTGGATCTAAGAAAAAATACGCAACTATTGGCGATAAAATTGTTGTTGCTATTAAAACAGCATTGCCAAGCGGTGAAGTAAAAAAAGGATCTGTAAGTAAGGCTGTTGTAGTTCGCACTACTAAAGAAATTCGTCGTAGCGATGGTTCTTACATTCGTTTTGATGATAATGCTTGTGTATTGCTTAATAATGCTGGTGAAATCAGAGGTACTCGTATCTTCGGTCCTGTAGCTCGTGAATTGCGTGACGGTTATATGAAAATCGTTTCACTTGCACCAGAAGTGTTATAAACCTTGTAAACAGAGTAATAATGTCAGCAAAATTGCATATTAAAAAAGGCGATAATGTAATTGTTATTTCAGGTGAATCAAAAGGACAAAAAGGTAAAGTTCTTAGTGTTCAGGTTGAAAAACAACGTGCTATCGTTGAAGGGGTAAACATGGTTTCTAAACACACCAGACCCAACGCAAAAAATACCCAAGGTGGTATTGTTAAGCAAGAAGCTCCTATTCACATATCAAATTTGATGTTGATTGATCCAGCTACTGGCAATCCAACTCGTACTGGTAGAAGAATGGGTGAGAATGGTAAATTAGTTAGATATTCTAAAAAATCTGGAGAGGAGATCAAATAATGGAATATATACCAGGACTACAGAAAAAGTACAAAGAGGAAATAGTTCCAACTTTGACCAAAGAATTTAACTACTCAACTCCGATGCAAGTTCCAAGATTGGAGAAAATTGTTATCAACCAAGGTGTTGGTAAAGCTATCGCAGATAAGAAAATTATTGATGTTGCAGTAGAAGAATTGACAGCTATCACTGGTCAAAAGCCAATGAAAACCTTGTCTAGAAAGGATATTTCAAACTTTAAGCTAAGAAAGAAAATGCCTATTGGTGTTAAAGTTACTTTGCGTAGAGATCGTATGTACGAATTTTTGGAGAGACTTATTGTAGTTGCTCTTCCACGTATTCGCGACTTTAAAGGAGTTAATAGCAAACTTGACGGCAAAGGAAATTACACACTTGGTATTACTGAGCAAATTATCTTCCCTGAGATTGATATTGATAAAATCACAACATTGTTGGGTATGGATATTACATTTGTTACCACAGCGAGAACTGATGAGGAAGGATATGCTTTGCTAAGAGAGTTTGGTATTCCATTTAAAAATCTAAAAAAGAATTAATCCATGGCAAAAGAATCTATGAAAGCCCGCGAGGTTAAGAGGGCTAAGCTAGTTAAGAAATATGCACAAAAACGTGCTAATCTGTTAGCTGAAGGAGATTACGAAGGATTGCAAAGAATTCCTAAAAATGCGTCGCCAGTTCGCATGCATAATAGATGCTCGTTGACTGGTAGACCAAAAGGATACATTAGACAATTTGGAATTAGTCGTATTCAATTCCGTGAAATGGCTTTGAAAGGATTGATTCCAGGAGTTAAAAAAGCAAGTTGGTAACCGATAAAGTTTTATTAAAATGACAGATCCAATAGCAGATTTCCTTACAAGAATAAGGAATGCTCAAATGGCAAAACACAAAGTTGTTGAAATACCTGCTTCAAATATGAAGAAGAGTATGACCAAAATTTTGTTTGATAATGGTTATATTCTAAACTATAAATTTGAAGATGAGCAGAATATAATTAAAATTGCGCTTAAGTATAATCAACAAACAAAAGAACCGGTTATCAAAAACCTTGAAAGAGTAAGCCGTCCTGGTTTGCGTCAATATAAAGGGGTTGAAGAACTTCCTCGTGTATTGAATGGACTAGGTATTGCTATCGTTTCTACATCTCAAGGTGTGATGTCTGATAAAGAGGCTCGCGCTAAGAATGTTGGTGGCGAAGTTTTGTGTTACATTTATTAATTATAAAATTACAACATGTCACGTATTGGAAAATTACCTGTAGCTATACCAGCTGGTGTTACTGTTACTGTTGACAATAACAACGTGGTAGTAGTAAAAGGGCCCAAAGGAACATTAACTCAAGAAGTTAATCCTATCATCAAAGTGAATGTTGATGGTGCACAAGTCGTTTTGGAGCGTCCAGACGATGAGATTGCAAGCAAATCTATGCATGGTTTGTATCGTGCGCTTATCAACAATATGGTTGAAGGTGTTTCTAAAGGGTTCACATTAGAAATGGAGTTTGTTGGTGTGGGATACCGCGCTGAGTCTAACGGTCAAATGTTAGAAATGAGTCTTGGTTATTCTCATAGCATTTTCTTTGAAATGCCACCTGAGATTAAAGTTGAAGCAAAAACTGAGAAACGAAGCAACCCAATTTTGAAATTGGAAAGTTGTGATAAACAACTAATTGGTCAAGTTGCAGCTAAGATTCGTTCTTTCCGTATGCCAGAACCTTACAAAGGAAAAGGTATCAAGTTTATGAATGAGAACATTCGTCGTAAAGTTGGTAAGTCTGGTGGTAAGGCTAAATAATAACTATTAAAAAAAGTAAATTATGGCTACAAATAAAATAGAAAGACGCAATAAGATCAAAGCTAGCATTCGTTGTAATGTTAGTGGTACTCCAGAGAAGCCAAGAATGTCTGTTTTTCGCAGTAACAAACAAATTTCAGTTCAAATTATTGACGATGTTGCAGGTGTTACACTTGTTTCTGCCACATCTTTAGTTAAAGAGGTTGCTGAAGCAAAAGAAACCAAGACACAAAAAGCTGAAAAAGTTGGTGAAGCAATTGCAAAGAAAGCTTTGGAAAAAGGTATTTCTGAGGTTGTATTTGATCGCAATGGATTTTTGTATCATGGTAGAGTAAAAGCCTTGGCTGACGCTGCCCGTAAAGGAGGACTTAAATTTTAGAAATTATGTCAAGCATTAGAAAGATAAAAACTACAGATCTTGAATTGAAAGATCGTTTGGTAGCAGTAAACCGTGTTACCAAAGTAACTAAAGGTGGTAGAGCGTTTACTTTTTCTGCCATTGTAGTTGTTGGTGACGAGGCTGGCGTTGTTGGCTATGGACTTGGTAAAGCTAATGAGGTTACAACAGCAATTAGTAAAGGTATTGAGGATGCTAAAAAGAACTTAATTAAGGTTCCAGTTATTCACAATACTCTTCCTCATGCGCAAACAGCTGTTTATGGTGGTGCACAAGTATATATTTCACCTGCATCTCATGGTACCGGTGTAAAAGCTGGTGGTGCTATGCGTGCCGTTCTTGAGAGTGTTGGTGTAAAAGACTGCTTGGCTAAATCTAAAGGTTCTTCAAACCCTCACAACGTTGTTAAAGCAACAATTGAAGCTTTGGCTCAAATGCGCGATGCGTATACTGTTGCTTATGATAGAGGTGTTTCGTTGGATAAAGTATTCAAAGGTTAATATTTAACGTCATGGCTAAATATCGTATTAAACAAGTTAAGAGCAAAATTGGCAGTTCTAAACGCCAAATTGCGACCCTTGCAGCACTCGGTTTGCGCAAGATGAATCAGGTTGTTGAGCATGACGCTAAACCTGAGATTTTGGGAATGATAAATGCAGTAAAACATTTAGTTTCTTTTGAAGAAATAAAATAAGAATTTGTTATGGATTTGAGCAATTTAAAACCAGCGTTTGGCTCTGTTAAAACATCGAAAAGAATTGGCCGTGGTGCTGGTTCTGGTAAAGGTGGCACCTCTACCCGTGGTCATAAAGGAGCTAAATCACGTTCTGGTTATTCGACTAAAATCGGTTTTGAAGGAGGTCAAATGCCTTTGCAACGTCGCGTTCCAAAATTCGGTTTTAAAAATATCAACAGAGTTGAGTATAAAGCAGTGAATGTTGGCGATTTGCAAAAGCTTGCTGAGGCTAAGGGCATTACAGATTTTGAGCCAGTTGTGCTTGTGGAAAATGGTTTGGTTGGTCCAAATGATAAGATTAAGATCTTGGGCAATGGTAAATTGTCTTTGGCAATCAATGTGAAAGCTCACGCTTTCTCTAAAACAGCAGCAGCTGCTATTGAGGCACAAAAAGGTACAGTAGTAACTTTGTAATCTTACATTGATGAAGAGATTTATAGAAACCTTAAAGAATATTTGGAGGATAGAGGATCTTAAGACAAGAATTGTCAATACGATCTTGTTAATTTTAGTTTATAGACTTGGAACCATGGTAGTATTGCCAGGTGTCGATCCAACTCAATTAGCCGAATTGAAGAATCAAACTTCTGGTGGTATTTTGGGTTTGGTTGATATGTTCTCAGGAGGTGCATTTTCTAATGCTTCTATCTTTGCACTTGGTATTATGCCATATATTTCTGCATCTATTGTTATTCAATTGTTAGGAATGGCAATTCCATACTTCCAAAGATTGCAACGTGAAGGAGAGAGCGGAAGAAGGAAAATTAACCAAATTACACGTTATTTGACAGTTGTCATTTTGATGTTGCAAGCCCCAGGTTATATTGCTAACCTTCATTCTCAACTTCCTGAAAGTGCATTTATATTAAAAGGTACTTATTTTATCGTCTCTTCAATGTTTATTCTAACAGCAGGTACCATGTTTGTAATGTGGCTTGGTGAAAGAATTACTGATAAAGGATTGGGAAATGGTATCTCTTTGATTATCATGATTGGTATTATTGCACGTCTTCCTTCTGCTCTTTGGGTAGAGTTTATTTCGCGCTTGAATGAGCAAGGTGGAGGTTTGGTTGTTTTCTTGCTTGAAATTATTGCATTGGGACTTGTTATCCTATTTACAATTCTTTTGGTGCAAGGAACTCGTAAAATACCAGTGCAATATGCTAAGCGTATTGTTGGAAATAAACAATACGGAGGTGTTCGCCAATATATTCCATTGAAAGTTAATGCAGCTGGCGTTATGCCAATCATTTTTGCTCAAGCAATTATGTTTTTACCTGTAGTGCTAGTTGGTTTTTCAAATACTGAAACTGCTTCTGGTATTGCTGCTGCACTTTCTAATCCTGTTGGTTTTTGGTATAATTTCACCGTAGCTGTTTTGATTATTCTATTCACTTATTTCTATACTGCTATTATTATTAACCCTACACAAATGGCAGAAGAAATGAAGAAGAATGGTGGTTTTATTCCTGGTGTTAAACCAGGACATAATACTGTTGAGTTCCTTGATACAATTATGTCAAGAATTACCCTCCCAGGTTCTATTTTCCTTGCAATCATAGCAATTTTGCCGGCTTTCGCTATGATAGCAGATGTTCAAAGTAGTTTTGCTTACTTCTATGGAGGTACATCATTGCTGATTATGGTAGGTGTTGTTCTTGATACTTTGCAACAGATTGAAAGCCATTTGTTAATGCGTCATTATGATGGATTGATGAAAAATGGTAGAATTAAAGGACGTTCGGCCATTTAATAATTCAACCGTATATTTCATATAACTAAAGTGCGCAATTGAGTTAGATAGAAATTGTAGACGTCTGAGTATAGAATTGTCAAGGTTGAATAGATAAATTTAGAATAGATAATATGGCAAAACAAGCATCAATAGAACAAGATGGTACAATTGCTGAAGCTTTGTCGAATGCAATGTTTCGTGTAGTTCTTGAAAATGGGTTGGAGATTACAGCTCATATTTCAGGTAAAATGAGAATGCATTACATTAAGATTTTGCCTGGTGATAAAGTAAAAGTTGAGATGTCCCCATATGATTTAACAAAGGGGCGTATCGCATTTAGGTACAAATAAAAGATTAAAAGATGAAAGTAAGGGCATCAGTAAAAAAGCGTAGCGACGATTGTAAAATCGTTCGTCGCAAAGGACGTTTGTATGTGATTAACAAAAAAAATCCTAAATTTAAACAACGTCAAGGATAATTGACTAATTTTGCAAACCAAAATTTTAATTTAAAAAGTAATTTATGGCACGTTTGGTTGGTGTTGATTTACCAAATAACAAAAGAGGAGAAATCGGTTTGACATACATCTTTGGTATTGGTCGTAGCAGCGCAAGAACAATTCTTGAGAAAGCTGGTATTGATTTTGATACTAAAGTTGGTGATTGGACTGATTCAGAAATAGCAACTCTACGCAAAATCTTAGGTGAAGGATATAAATTGGAAGGTGAACTTCGTTCAGAAATTCAATTAAATATTAAACGCCTTATGGATATTGGTTGTTATAGAGGTGTTCGCCATCGTTTAGGTTTACCTGTTCGTGGTCAAAATACTCGTAACAATGCGCGTACTCGTAAGGGACGTAAGAAAACTGTTGCTAATAAAAAGAAAGCCACTAAATAATAGAAAGTAATTATGGCACAGAAGTCAAAAACTACTAGAAAAAAAGTTGTAAAAGTTGAAGCTACAGGTGCAGTGCACATTCATTCTTCATTTAACAATATTATTGTTTCTATGACCAACAGTGATGGCGAGGTAATTTCATGGTCGTCGGCTGGTAAAAATGGTTTTAGAGGATCTAAGAAGAACACTCCCTATGCTGCTCAAGTTGCTGCAGAAGATTGCGCAAAAGTTGCTTACGAGGCAGGTATGCGTAAAGCAAAAGTTTATGTGAAAGGTCCAGGTGCTGGTCGTGAATCAGCAATTAGAACTGTTCACAATATGGGAATTGAAGTGTTGGAAATCATAGATGTTACCCCACTTCCTCACAATGGTTGCCGTCCTCCAAAAAGACGTCGCGTTTAATTTTTAGTTAAAACGATAAAAAAGAATACAAATGGCTCGATACATTGGACCAAAAACAAAGATTGCCAGAAAATTAGGAGAGGCAATTTATGGCTCGGACAAGTATTTTGAACGCAGAAACTTTCCTCCTGGCCAACATGGTTTGAATAAGAAAAGAAAAAAATCTTCTGAGTATGGTGTGCAATTGTTGGAGAAACAAAAAGCTAAATACACTTATGGTGTTTTAGAGCGTCAATTCTCTAACTTGTTCAGCAGAGCACAAAGAAGTAAGGGTATTACTGGTGAGGTTTTGCTACAATTGTTGGAATCTAGATTGGATAACGTTGTTTATCGTTTAGGTATAGCTCCAACTAGAGCTGCTGCAAGACAACTTGTATCTCATAAACATATTGTTGTTGATGGTAATGTTTTGAATATTCCTTCGTATACAGTTAAAGCAGGTCAAGTTGTTGGTGTACGTGAAAAGTCAAAGTCTCTTGAGGTTATTTCAAATTCTTTGGCTGGTACAAATCACAGCAAATATTCATGGTTGGAATGGAATAATGAAAATGTTGCAGGTACATTCCTTAATGTTCCTGAGCGTAGTGACATTCCAGAGAATATTAAAGAACAATTGATTGTAGAACTTTATTCTAAGTAATAAACTAATCATTATGGCAATTTTAGCTTTTCAAAAGCCCGATAAAGTTGTAATGTTGGAATCAGACGATCGTTTTGGTAAGTTTGAATTCCGTCCATTGGAACCTGGATATGGTAATACTGTGGGTAATGCCTTGCGTAGAATATTGCTTTCTTCATTAGAAGGTTTTGCAATTACTACCATTAAAATTGAAGGTGTTGAACACGAGTTCTCTACCATTCCTGGAGTAATGGAAGACGTTACAGAAATGGTTTTGAATCTTAAACAAGTAAGATTTAAACAACAGATTGAAGATATTGATCACGAGAAGGTTTCTATTTCAATCACTGGTCAAGATACTTTTACTGCTGGCGATATTACTCGTTTTGTTAGCGGTTTTGAGGTTTTGAATCCAGAGTTGGTTATTTGCAGAATGGATCCATCGGTTAAACTGCAAATGGATATGACTATCAACAAAGGTCGTGGTTATATTCCTTCAGATGAGAATATGCCAGTTGATGCTGAGTTCGGTGTTATTGCCATAGATTCGATTCATACTCCAATCAAAAATGTTAAGTACTCTGTAGAAAACTATAGGGTTGAGCAAAAAACTGACTATGAAAAGTTGGTTTTAGAGATCAAAACAGATGGTTCTATTCACCCAAAAGAGGCATTGAAAGAAGCAGCTAAGATCCTTATATATCACTTCATGCTTTTCTCTGACGAGAAGATTACTATTGACGACGGAGTTAAGTATCAAACCGAAGAGTTTGATGAAGAAGTTTTGCACATGCGTCAACTGTTAAAGACTAAATTGATTGACATGGATTTGTCGGTTCGTGCTCTTAACTGTTTGAAGGCTGCCGATGTAGAAACATTAGGAGATTTGTGCACATATAATAAAAACGACCTATTAAAGTTCCGTAACTTTGGTAGAAAATCGTTAACCGAGCTAGAGGATTTGCTTGATTCAATGAATCTTACCTTTGGAATGGACATCACTAAGTATAAACTTGAGAAAGATTAATAGCGATGAGACACAATAAAAGTTTTAATCACTTGGGCAGAAAATCTGCTCACAGAAATTCAATGTTGGCCAATATGGCTTCATCGTTGATTCTGCACAAACGTATCTCTACTACTGTTGCAAAAGCTAAGGCTTTGAAAACTTTTGTAGAGCCATTGATTACTAAATCAAAGGTTGATTCAACTCATTCACGCCGTGTTGTTTTCAGCTATCTTCAAGATAAGGATAGTGTATCTGAATTGTTCCGTGAAGTTGCTGTAAAAGTTGGCAACCGTCCTGGTGGTTACACTAGAATTTTGAAGACTGGTACACGTGTGGGCGATAGCGCTGAGATGTGCATTATTGAGTTGGTTGATTACAACAACAACTACTCACAAAGTGCTAAAACCGAAGCTAAAGCTGCTCCTAAAACACGTCGTTCTTCTTCTAAGAAAAAAGTTGAAGCAGCTGAAGAAGCAACTGTTGTTGAAGTTGCTGCAGAAGAAAAGGCAGAATAATTTAGTATTATATGCATTAAAAGGTCGATTCCAAATGGATTCGACCTTTTTTATTTTCTTATTTAGCTGTTTTTCAGTGTAATTAATATTCTTTTTTGAGGTGTGTGAGAATGTCATTTTATATATTCGCACAAATTTTTAAACTTAATTAAAATGAAAAAGTTTTTCTTTTTTGCTTTAGGTGTTATAAGCGCCTTTGTTATAGTTGGATGTTCTGCATCTTATACTTCTGATTCTAAAATTGTGTCTAAGGTTGATTCTATAAGTTATGTTATGGGAGCTTATGACGGTCGAGGTGTTGTTAAAAATATGAATGCTTTAGGGTTGGATACTATTATCGATGTAAAGAAATATGTTCAATCTTTGTTTGAAGTTGCAATGTCTGGTAAAAAAGTTGAAGAGCCAGATTCTTCTTTCCAAAAACGCTTTTCAAAATTTGTATACGACCTTAGAAATAACTCTCAACAATTATCTAATGGAGAGGAAAATTTATCTTTTGAGGTTCCAAGTAAGAGTTTTTTAGATTCTGCTAGTGTGATAATGGGCAGTCTTGATGGTCAGAATATAAGAAATGGTTTTGAACAAGAAGGTTATGATTCTCTTGTTGTTCTTCGTTTGTATCTTGAAGGAATACGTGATGTAACTAATGGTAGAGGACGTATTGATATTGATGCAAATATTTCGAAGGTTCGCACTTATTTTGATTCTATTCAACAAGCTGAGTTTATGGCAAAATATGGTGATAACCTTCGTAAGGGAAAAGAATTTTTGGCTGTTAATAAAGGAGATTCAGATGTTGTTGAAACTGAAAGCGGTTTGCAATATAAGGTTATTGTGAAAGGTAATGGTAAAAAGCCAAAAGTTACAGATAGAGTAAAGGTTCATTATACAGGTACATTAATAGATGGATTAGTTTTTGATAGTAGCGTTCAACGCGGTGAGCCTGTTGTGTTTGGTGTAAATCAAGTTATTGCAGGTTGGACTGAAGCTTTGACGTTGATGCCAGTTGGATCTAAATGGGATTTGTTTATTCCATATAATTTGGCTTATGGTGAACGTGGAGTGGGTTCTATTCCTCCATATAGCACTTTGCTTTTTACAGTAGAGTTGTTAGGAATTGAATAAAAGCAGATATTAAGAACAAGGCAAATGGCTTTTATGCTGTTTGCCATTGTTTTTTTTTATTGATACGATGGATTTTAAAGGAAAGACTATTTGGGTAACAGGGGCTACTTCAGGTATTGGTGAAGGAGTAGCTTATGAATTGGCTAAATATCAAACTCGTCTTATTTTGTCGGGGCGCAATAAAGCAACGTTGGATAAAGTTGCTAAACATTGTGAAGAGTTGGGGGCTACTACAAGAATTGAACCTTTTGATTTAGCTATTCAAGAAACAATTGAAGCTGCAGTTCACCGTGTTTTAGCTGATAATGAGAATGTTTTTGGATTATTCAACTTTGGCGGAATAAGTCAACGTTCGTTTGTTATTGATACTCCTGTTGAAATTGACCGCATTGTAATGGAAACCAATTTTTTTGGTACGGTTGTATTAACAAAGGGGTTGTTGCCGCAAATGGTTAAAAATGGGGGCGGCGTTATAGTAGCAACTTCTAGTATTGTTGGCAAATTCGGATTCCCATATAGGTCAGCATATTCAGCATCGAAGCATGCTTTGCATGGTTTTTTTGAGAGTTTGCGAGCTGAGAATGTTCGTAATAATATTCAAGTTACTATGCTTTTACCTGGTAGGGTAGCAACAAATGTTTCTGTGAATGCCATAACAAATACAGGTGAGCGTTATGGGAAAATGGATAAGGGTCAAGCTGGAGGCATGTCGGTTGAAAGATCGGCAAGAATAATATGCAAAGGTGTTAGGCGAGGCAAAAAAGAAGTGCTATATGGTGGTTTCTCGACCATTATGGTTCATATACGCCGTTGGTTTCCAAGACTTTATTATTTTTTATCATCAAGAGTTGAACCATTGTAAATAATATACAATATGAGTACAAAACCAGAAATTAACGGTATTCAGCAAATGGGTGTTGGAGTTCCAAACCTTGACGAGGCATGGAAGTGGTACAATACCAAATTTGGTACCGATATTAAGATTTTTGAAGAGGCTGCAATGGCCGAATATATGTTGCCTTATACAGGAGGCAAACCTCGTGAACGTCGTGCTATTCTTGCTTTGAGTATGCAAGGTGGTGGTGGTTTTGAAATATGGCAACATACTGGAAGAACACCGCTTATGCCTCAATTTGATGTGCAATTAGGTGATTTGGGCGTTTGCGTAACTAAATTAAAGACAGCTGATATTAACGCTGCATTTAAGCAATTTAGCGAAAACGGGGTAGAAGTACTTTCAAAAATTGCTAAAACTCCAGAAGGCGTAAATCATTTCTTTATTCGCGATATTTATAAGAATCTTTGGGAGATAGTTGAAAATGATTTTGTTTTCAAAAAGACAAACCATTCAAATGGCGGTGTTTTTGGAGGCGTTATTGGAGTGAAAGATATAGAAGATAGTTTGCGTGTTTATCGCGACATTTTGGGATACGATGTTGTTCTTTCTGATAAGGAAGATGTTTTTGCCGATTGGGCTGGTGTTCCTGGTTGTGAGAATCGTTATCGTCGAGTTCTTTTAGCTACAACACGAAAATCGCATGGTGCCTTCTCTCCAATTTTTGGAACATCGCAACTAGAGTTGATTCAAGTGCTTGATCGTGAGCCAAAAAAGATATATGAAGGTAGATTGTGGGGTGATCCTGGATTTATTCAAATCTGCTATGACATTACAGGAATGGATGCAATGCGTGAATTCGTAAAATCAAAAGGATTTGCTTTCACTGTTGATAGTGCTGCATCAACTAGCAATTTTGATATGGGTGAAGCATCTGGTGATTTTGCATATATTGAAGCTCCAGAGGGTACTTTGATTGAATTTGTTGAGACTCACAAAGTTCCAATTATTAAAAAATTGGGTTTGTCAATCAATCTTAAAGGACGTAAAGAAAACAAACCATTGCCAATGTGGTTGTTAAAATTGTTCTCGGTTTTGCGAGTAAAATTCTAAATCAAGTAAAAACAAGAATAAAAGGCTGCCAATTTGTATTAGTTGGCAGCCTTTTTATTAAGCCTTTTCGGTGTTATCGTCAATAGGTTCTTCGCCCAAAAAAGGTTCTGTTATTTCAATATTGTTGCTATCAATTAAAGGTTGCCCTTTGTATCGCATCATTAGTTGGCAAATAGTAATAACGTCGCGTTGGCAATACTCAGCTATAGCTGTAAGATTGTCGTTTTGCCAGTAAAACTCGTGAACTTGGCTGCCGTCCATTTCCTCTTTGGGCGAATCGATTCCAAAGATTGAGGAGAGCAATTCAAGTGAAGTGTAATGTTTGTAATCGCCAAATCGCCACAAATCTAAAGTGTCTAGATGGCGAACTTCCCAAGGTTTATGGCCTGCATAATCGAGTATTTTGGGTAACCGAATACCATTAACAAGCATCCTTCGTGAGATGTATGGAAAATCAAACTCTTTGCCGTTGTGCGCACAAAGCAAGTATTGGCTTTTGTTGAATCTAGTTTCTATCATCGTTTTAAACCCTAATAGAATTTCACGTTCGCTATGACCATAAAATGATTTGATGCGTAGTGTTTTGCAATTGTCTTTTGTAAAAATGTAACCGATGCTTATACAAACTATTTTGCCAAATTCGGCCCAAATGGCAGCTCGGTTGTATATTTCAGCTGCAGTAGTATTATCCTTTTCAATGTGCCATTGCATTTTACGTTCCCATAACCTTTGTTCGGTATTGTTAAGATCGGCAAACGTAGGATGTTGTCCTACGGTTTCAATGTCAATAAAAATGATGTTTTCGTCTTTTATCTTTTCTAGCATATTGATGTTTTTGTTGATGTGTGTGTTCAAAAGTATGAAGATATGCAAAAGGTTAGCATAAAGTTGTTTTTTTTCTGATTAGGCAGCAACGGAACTATTGTATGTTGGCAAAACCGTTTATTTTTGCACATCATTTCGGGGTTGACATGGTTTTGACAGCGAGATGAAGTAATATGTAAGCATGTCGGGAGTAGTGAATCTGGCCCGTTAATCCCAGGCGCAACGCTATAACTGGCGAATATAACTACGCTCTTGCAGCCTAGTCGAAGTATAGTAGACTGGCATAATTTCGGCTCAAGGAGCTGAAACAAGACATCTCCCGGAAACCCATGTTCTGAGGTTCATCGAACAGGAGGTGCAGCAAATCGGAACTGGCAGGAGGCGGCCTCGAGCCCGATGCGAGATTTAGAGGATAAGGATATGGTGGGTGGTTTGGATCCAGCCGTATCTCGAAAATTAAGTCCAAACTAAGCATGTAGAAAGCTTATTGTTTCCTCGTTTGGACCCGGGTTCGAACCCCGGCAGCTCCACAAGTATAATTGGTTGTCAATCAGTTATAAAACTAGTACCCAAATTTATACCCATAAGGTGTGAATTTGGGTATTTTGTTTCGGATAATTCTTTTTAGTCCAGAAAACATATAAAAATATCATTTTTTTAAAAGACTTCGTATTGATGTCGCAGCAACTGAAATCAGTTGTGATTATTCGGATTTTTAATAAAATTCTATCATTTCTTCCCGAAATGACATTTTTCGATTTTCCCATTTTGCCGTTTTCCGGTTTTTTCCGGTGGTGTTTACAACTAAAACACTCATTTTCGAATCGCCGGCAGCAAACAAATGTTTAATTAAAAATTATTGTATGATGATTAACGGAAATATGCCACTATGGCAATTATCAGTCGACGAACTGATCGATTAAATACATGAACACATAAAAAAAGATGCGCAGAATGGTCATCCGCATGAAGCACATAAGTTCGTTTATGGTATCCCCGGAATAGCCAAATTGTTCCATTGTTCTAAGACTATTGCAAACAGAATCAAGCAGAGTGGGGGCATAGATCTGGCTATTAGGCAAATCGGTAAAAAAATCATTATTGATTCTGAATTAGCTCTCAAACTTATTACCAATAAACAGGAAAGGAGACGGAAATGAAAATGGATTCTTTTGTATTTTATGCATCTGATTATCTGTCAATTAAGGACATGACAAACGCTCAGTTAGGCACATATTTCAGGGCTATTTGCGAATTTGCACTTTACGGATCTACAAAAATGGAAGACATAGAACTGAAATATGCTTTTAACTTGCTGACAGACAAAATAAAACGTGATCAGGCGAAATATGATGAAGTCAGCAAAAAGCGAAGTGAAATTGCAAAAAAAGCAAGGTCGAAGCAATTGCTGCTGATAGTAATTGTGAGAATAATCGTGATAGTAATAATGAATGTGAGAGTGAGATTATTAACATAAAAAAATTCTTTCTTTTTGAGAAACGAGTTTGCCCAGTCAATGCCGAATTTGAGCGATTTTGGCATCATTATTCCAAGAATGATTGGGTTGCAGGAAATGGTGTCAAAATAACCAACAAAATGGCTTGTGCCCAGAACTGGAAAATTCCCGAAAGTGTCCAAACGATGATTTCTTCTCATGCTACAGCATGGAAAAAAGTATACGAACGATTAGAAAAGGAGGCTGATAGTTATCTTCTCATCACCGACCTTCAGAAAATATGTATAAATGACTCACAATTGTCATTATTCTGCACGGAAGCGATGAGTGTATTTCTTGAGAGATATATCGCTGATATTCGGAACATAATCATTACAGATTTCGCATGTAACGATGTCACATATACATTTCCCAAAAACAGTAATAATGAAAAATAAATTTAACTATGGTCACCCAAAAGAATAGAGGCGGCTGCCCAAGATTGCTGAAAGGCAAAAAAGGCTTCACACTGCAATTCTGCGTTAACGAATCCCAGATGAAGTTTCTAATTGACCAACTTGAACGCTCACACTATCATAGTCTGAGCGAGTTGGTGAGGGATATGCTGTTTAATCGACAACTAAAAATATTAACAGAAAGTGCTTGCCAACGGGAACTTTTGCGAGAATTGGCAAAAATTGGTGCTAACATCAACCAAATAACCCACAGATGCAATGTTGACGCCATAGGCGGCACAACATCTCGATTGCATATATCGGATAAGTATATCATTAACAGCGCCCGCAAGGCAATTGATAATGCTCTTAAGAAAGGATTGTTATGATTCCCAAAATCAAATCAGGTAAATCATTTGGCGGCCTTGTCGGGTACAACGAGAAGAAGGTTGCTATGGGCATGGCGGAACTTGTTGGTATTGAGAATATTCCATCGCCAAATGCCATAAAAGAAACGTTGGAACAAGTCGCTTCATTCAATCCCCTTTGTCTGAAGTCGACCTTCCACGTTTCACTGTCTTTCCCTCCAAACGAAAGGACGCTTGACAATGCAACGTTGCAAGCTATTGCCAATGAGTTCATGCATGGCATGGGCTATCAAGACAACCCCTATGCCATATACAGACATTACGACACTGACAATCAGCACATTCATATTGTATCAACAAGAATTGACTGGCACGGCAAGCGTGTAAGCGATTTTCAGGAACGGCGCAAGGCAGGCAAACTTGCGACGGAAATAGAAAGGAAATACGGACTAGTTGAAGTTGAGCGGAACAAAAAAAGCAAGAAGGAAACACAGGCTCGTAGAATAAAACCAGGGCCCGCCGATAAAGCCAATGTAAGACAGCACATTATAAATGCGATTGCCACTTGTTTGGAAATGAAGGATATAACTTCTGTCGATGATTTTGACGAACGCCTTAAAGATTATAGCGTCGGCATAAGAATTAGCGATAAAAAGACTGTCAGTTATTTCATCATTGACGAAAACGGGCGGCAGGCAACACCAGCTGTTTTAGCATCGGCAATACCATTCAAGCCAACATATCGAAGGCTGGGCAACGTAATCGGAAGAAACAAAAAACTAATCACGTTGCAGCGGAACGAACTGAAGCGGGAATTCAGTTGGCTTCATAATTATTCTGCTGTTCGGCAAGAAACTTTCGACAAAGTTCTTACAGATAACCATCTCAAAATCAAGTATGCAGAGAATTCCGGCGGAATATATGGTGTCAGTTTTATCGACACAAAAAACGGAGTTGTTTTCAAAGGTGGCGATATAGATTGTCCGTACTCATTTTTGAGAGAAATACTTTCGGGGAGGATAACGATAAAGAAGGGCAATGAGCAAGCTTTCATTGAGAAATGCTACCGGGCTTTGATTGAAGCGAACAATCACCTTGACGAAAAGGATTTGCTTATAAAAGAAGAGTTTAGGGATTTGTTCTACGACCAGATAAGGCGGTCCACAAATGGCACTTTTGCCCTTTCATATCAGAAAGCGGCTGACGAATATATCGAAAGCCGTAAAGCGGTAATCGAAAAGACAGAGCGGCAAAAAAATGACGGCATAGGAATATCCATTAATGATTCTCACCACGCTTCGATAGTTGACACCATCATAGATTCAGTTCAGAAAACTGGCGGAGGCTTGTTAGGCAATTTAATGCCTGCGGTCCCTGCTCCGCAAAAAGGCGTCGTGCAGAATGACGATGATGAAGATGAGGAAACGAGAATCAAAATATTATTGGGCAAATTAATCAAGTAATTACCAGCGACTTGGGCAATCATCATCAAACGGTTCAATGTCTTCCTCATAGACAGAACCCGTTCCGTTACACAGGTCGCATCTGCAGAATTTTCCGCTACGCATATATAGAAGGCCTTCGCCAAGGCACCTGTTGCAAGTCACCTGGCGATATCCTAGCTTCGGAGGGCGGTAAATAATATACTTCTTGTACGGTTTGTGCAATTTCTCGTGGCAATCTACACACAGCGTTTCAACCAGTTCTGGCGGATAATCCCAGATATCTTTTCCTTCAATGTACATTTTGTGGTGTACTAGCAGTTCGTTCTCCGATTTCTTTTGGTGACAGATTTGGCAGGTGTAATTGTCCTGCTTTAACTTGGTTTTACTGTACTCACGCCATTCAGGCGTTTTCAGTAATCTTTCGTAGTTAAAATGTTTATTTCCCATGTTTTAGATAATTTTTTTCCGCCTCCGATAACGTAGCCTGCATTTAAGCGAGCATTAAGGTTTTATTTGGTCGTTTTTGGGCTCGCGGTTGTCAAGACGCGGTTACCGCCGTCTTGACAATAAATGCGTGCGTAGTTAGATTGGGAAAAGAATTATCGGGGAAAGTTCTTGTTGTCTATACGCAGAGCTTTTATGCCGTGTTTGACAAACTTGCCGCAACATGTATGAATGTCAATATTTTTTCTATTATTGAGTCGTAAGGGGGTAATGCTTTTACAATCGAACTAACTTCAAAAATTATGAGAAAGATTACATTCATTAGCATCGTCATGGTGTTGGCGGTGATTAACACTCATGCGGCAGACGCATGGGAAGGCGCCATGGAAGAATTCACAGAAGGTGATGGCAGCAAAGAGTCGCCATATATTATTGGAACCGCTAACGAACTGGCGTTTATGTCGTATGTTGTTAGTGCCGGAACACAGGGATTTGATACTTTGCACTATAAACTTATTGCGGACATCGACCTGAACAATCAACCGTGGTTTAGCATTGGCGAGGCAAGGAATCCGTTTAAAGGTGTTTTTGACGGCAACAACCACACCATTTCGAATATGAATGTTGCTGACAGTTCGGCTGAAACACGCAGTATCGGATTATTCGGGTATTCGAGCGGTGCAACCATAAAAAACATCACTGTAAAGGGTATTGTAAAATCAAAAAGAAGCAAATCAATAACATCCTATTGTGGCGGTATTTGCGGTTATGCGAAAAACACGGTATTTTACAATTGCCACAATGAATGCATTATTACTGACAATGCGGCAAATGAAACGCTGTTTGAGTGTATCGACAGTTCCTTTGTCGGCGGGATTTGCGGTTATGCTGAGAAATCGGATTTGGCTTTCTGCCACAACTCCGGGGCTCTGTCTACCGAATCGGTCACTGAAAACACAAATGAGTCAATACTACATGTTGGTGGTATATGCGGCAAAGCAAACAACACCCGAATCAAATGCTGCTGCAACAATTCGACCATTTTGGTTAAATCTGCTCAAACAAGCGATTACATAACTTGCTATAACAGAACCTATCACTATGCTGGTGGCATTTGTGGTTGCATGAGCAATAATTCTGATATCAGTTCGACTTACAATGTTGGCAAATTAACAAACAACTATCTGTCGGCAAGAAATGGCAATGACATGCCTTCGACAAAATACGCTGGCGGCATTTGCGGCTTTGCCAACCAGTCGTCGACCACAACAAACTCGTCGTTTGAAGAGCATTGCTGTGAGTCAAGCACATACGGTGGTACAAAAACCAATGCCAATAGTATGCAGACAAACGCTTTTATCATGACACTAAACAGCGAGAATCCATGCGCGTTTGTTCCTGACAATCAGTCGCAAAACGGTGGTTACCCGGTATTGAACACCATTTATGAAATCATAACTGAAACGAAAGCCGGCGAAGGAATAACCGTTAATGGCGCTGATTTTTTCAATGGTAAAGAGATTACAATCAAAGCACATCCCGCTGTTGGCTATCATTTTGTAAAATGGACCGACGGCAACGATATTACTGACAGTGTGCAGAATATCATCGTGTCGCGCGACAGCGTTTTTGGTGCGATTTTCGAAATCAACCAATATACGGTTTCTGTTGATTTTAATGAAGGCATGGGCACAGTTTCGGGGGCCGCCGAATACAATCACGGCGATACCGTCAGCCTTGTGGCTGCAGCGAAGATTGGCTATAAGTTCGCAAATTGGAATGGCGGCATTCAAGTTGATTCAATCAGTTTCATTATAGAAAACGACACCACAATAACCGCTAGTTTCGACAAGTTGTACAAAGCGTCTGCGGCCGCTAGTGACTCTGCCAAAGGTTTTGTTGCAATTGCCGGACTTGACAAAAACGGATTCTGCGGGAAGGATTCTGTTGTCACTTTCACGGCAAATGCCAAAGCGGGATTCCGTTTTGTGAAATGGACCGACGGCGATACTGCAAATCCACGTGCAGTCAGCATAAAATCAGACACCACACTGAATGCTTATTTTGCCAAATGCCATACTGTTACGACATTGTCGGACAATGAGTGGGGATATGTTGAAGGCGGTGGCATATATGAGCACGATTCCACAGCTCTGCTGCTGGCAGTAGCCACACAATATGTGACTGGCGGATTCGGATTTCTGAAATGGAACGACGGCAACAGAGAGAATCCGCGCAGGATAACTGTCACCAAAGACACTTTGCTTGCCGCAATTTTTACAACGCATGATACTGTTTATGTGCATGATACGACATACATCCATGATACCATAAACGTTGCTTCTGTTACCAGCAAAGAAGTGATTGACGTCAGCATTTATCCAAACCCGACCATATCTTTTGTCAATGTGAGCGCTTCAAAGTTCTTCTCATATATTCTGACCGACGCTCGCGGTGTGGTGCTTAAGCGTGAAGACGAGAACACTTCGTTCATCATTGATATGTCGGAATATGCTGACGGAGTATATTTTATTACCACATCGGACGGCATTACGCACAAAATTGTGAAGAATTAAAAATCTCCGTTCCAGTGGCACTTGCCATCGGTGCGCTTTATGCCGCAACTGAAGTTGTAGGTGTAGGTCAAATTGAGAGAGTATTGCGGACTGCCGGGTTTTGAGTTATTGGTAAGTGCCGAATAATTCAGATTGACATTGTGGTGCTCCAGAAACGAGTAGTCGAGCGTGGCGCGCAAGTTAGTAATGGCATAGTCGGTTTCCGATTTCACAGTGTTGTAGGTTGCAGAAAAACTGGCCCTTAGATTCTTTACAAACGAATTGCTCAAAGTGGCACTATAGGTAGCCACATCGGTTTTCTGCGGTGCAGCATCGGTGCGGTTGAAGTTAGCCGACAGTGACAGAGTCGTCTTTGAGTCGGAATGCGAAATTTGATACGACAGGTTCAGATTGTGAAGGCGCGTATCAGTAAAATCATCGCTATACTTCTGCTCATGCGACGTTTTCTGGTAACTGTAACTGGTAGATATGGTTTGTGATAATGCTTGCGGGTCGCCGAAAGTGTAGCTGGCGGTGCCGTTGGTGCTGAAGTTTAACTCTGTGTAGCTCAGCGTATCAAGATTCTGATACTGATTGGTCTCCGTGGCTTTCTCAACAACATCTTTTATATAGACATACGACTGGATATTCGACACCGAACCGCTAAGTGACAGTCTTTCGATTGGTGCCAGCTGCAGCCCGACATTATAAATAGCCTGCGTGTTGGTGTTCACTTCCTGATTTTCAAGATTGTCGCGCTGATAGCCCACACTGCCGCTAATGTTGGCAAATTTGCCTATCCGTGCAGCAAAGTCGGCAGTCAGATTTCGGAAATCATCGGTGTTGTAGTACGAGCTGAAAGTGGCGTAATTGGGCGACACTTGCTCATACGACACGCCCAACGTGCCGAAGCTGACCGATTGGTTTGCCGACACCTTGAAAGCCTGATAGCGATAGGTGTCGTCGTCTTTTGACAGAATGCCAGGCGACAAGTTGGTGCTGTCGTCTTTCGAACAATTGTTGTCGATGATGCTGGTGGCGTACTGGACCGATACGGTTGTGGCTTCGAAGGGGTGCGCATTGACAGTCAACCCCAACGCCACATTACCTTTCGGCGCAACATAGTTCGTATCCGACCTGTCGGGCGAGATTGAGTTCTCAATATCGGCAGAGCGCACCGCATTGACGCTGACATCGAACATATCGGCCTTGTAGCCAATCATCATGCCACCGCTCATGCGCCTGTAAAGGGGTTGCATAAGAGTGCTGTCGAATTCAACAGCCTTGTTGAACCTTCCGTAATAGGCGCTGAACGACAGCGGGAAATCGGGCGGTGTGAGTTCTACGCCGCCGCCCATAAACTCACGTCCCGACATTGTGTAGGGCGAGAACGACATTGTTGAGTAGCCTATGTAGGTTTTTATCCACCGATACGACGGCGCTAACGAAAATCTGTTGAACGGATAGGCAATTGTTGACGCATACTCGTTGTTGGTGTACGAGAAACTCATCGGAACTGACACAACTCCGAAAAACGTTGTATTCAGACTGCCTGACAGATAATAGGAATAAGGCAAGTTGGTTTTCAAAGAGTCTTTGGGCCATGTGAAAATGTTGCTCATGGTTATGGCGCCAGAACTTCTCCACGGGTCGGCTTTCACAACCTGCTCAACATCCTGCGCTTGTCCGCCTACAGCCCATGTCAGGACAAGAAGAATCAGTATGAATCGGATTTGCCGGTTCATGTGTGTTATTTTATAGCTTTAATTTCACTCAATATCGATTCGCCACCATCGGTATACACCGCCTTTACCGCATAGCGGTACTTATGGCCGGGTGTGGTCTGTGCGTCGGTATAACTGCACTGCCCGACATTGTCGTAAGGCTTCAGGGGTTCGTCGTCGGTGGCGCGGAATACCACGTAGTTCGCCACATTTTTAACCGATGGTGTCCACTGCAGACGCACTTGCCCGGCGTCGTGCTTGACAGTGAGCGCTATGTGCTCAACAAAGTCGAACACAAACCGCTGCGGTTCCGACGGTTCAGAGCGGTTGCCCGACTCATCGACAGCCACAACCTGATAGACATAGATGCCGGTGGTTGTCAGAGTACTGTCGGACCATTCGCTGATTGTGCCTTGCGGAACTGTCTTAACATCGGTATAAGCACTGTCGGCCAATGCTTTGCGCATTACGGCATGAGCGGCGACATCGGAACTGTTGCTGGCCACCCAAACAAGTTTCGGAAATCCGCCTGAAACGGCAGTTATCGGTCTGAGCACCGGCGATGCGGGCGGTATGGTGTCTGGGCGGGTAAGCACAAGTGTCTCCGACGGCTCCGAAAGGTTGTCGCGCACATCGATAGCCCGCACCTGATAGTACACCTTGCGTGTCAGTGTGTTCAGATTAACACTGGTGTAAAACACCGTGTCTTTGATTATTGAGTTGGACAGCAATGCGAACTCCGTGTTGGGCAGGTTCGACGTGTAGACGCGGTAGCCGTTCAAATCGCTTTCGGTGTTGGCTCGCCAACTTATTGTGGCTATTCCGGTGGTGTCGATTTCGCCATGCAGCGCAACAGGCGGCGCAGGCGGGAAACTGTCTATCAGCCCCACGTAGGTGACGTAGGGCGATAGCCTCTCAACATCGCTGTTGTAGGCCGAAACCTTATAGTAGTTGGTCATTCCGGGCATCAGGTCGGTGAAATGGCGCTGACGCGAATCGGTGCCTTCAAAAATCTTGTGCAATCGTTGGTTTGGTCCCGACTGCGAATAGACGCGAAATCCAAATACGCTCGACTCAAGGCTATCAGGAAAATACCACTCCAGCTCAACGTTGCGATTGTCGATAACATTATAGTTGACAATGGTTGGCGCCATATCCAGCGGTGGTGCGGCACACGCCTCAACCGAATCTGACGGCTGGCTTATGCGCCCGAAACAGTCAACTCCGCGAATGCGGTATAGAAATGGCACGTTGTTGACCGGCAGCGAGTCAGTGTAATAAACCATATTGGCACTGCGCGGCGAGTCGCCCGTAATGCTGACAACATTCTCATCAGACAGAGCCTGGAATGTGGCGCCCCCGTCGTCGGAACGCTCAACAATGTATGCGGTGTAGTAGTCTCTCATAATTGTAATATCCCATTGCAGGTTGACGGCAAGGTTGCCGCTTCGTGCTTCGGGTGCCGGTAAGTTTGCCATTGGTGTCTCAATGCCGGGATTCACAAAGTCCATTGCGGTGTCCTGCCTGATGGTGTCGGGCAGATTGGCCAAAAAGACATGATACAGATACTTCTCGTTTTTGTTCACGCACGTATCGGTATACATCAACCCCGACAATTCGGCGGCTTTGGGCGACATGTCGGCGGCGTAGAGCGCAAAAGCGAAGCGCTGCTGCTGCTGACGATACTGCTGATAGATGGCACGGGCTGTTGACGCCGCAGTTGACGTTTCCACCTCGCCATAGAGGCACTCTGCGGCAATGGCCACATACTTGTCGTTGGCAAAGGGTTCCCATTGGGCAAGTGGAGCAACCTTGACATGAGCTGTAAGAATGTTGGCCGGATTCTGAATCTCTTCGGGTGCAAGCACCTCGCCGCTGCGCAGTATGGTGTAGCGCTTAATGGTGTAGCCCATGGTGTCGGCAATGTGCCACGTGGCATAATCGGCGGGCGCCCAACGCAGCACCACACCACTGCCCGTCACGCAGTGGCGCATTTTTGTGGTGTAGGTTTGCCCCACGGCCGTGCCGCATGCTACGCACAGCATTATGAGAATTAGTTTTTTAAGGTTTGGCATGGTTTAGTTGGTTTTATCACGTTCCATATCCTCTGCCATCTTGCCAAAGCGAGCTTTTAGAATTTCTTTGGCCTTGTCTAAGCCAAACTGCAAATTTGACTTTCTTCTTCTATCTGGAATATATTTTGAAAGAACCCACTTGCCATCTTTCAGTTTATATTCTTCTACTGGCGCATTATCCTCAGGTCCCCAATCTGGTCGTTCTATGCCATCGTCACCAACAGCTCCACCATCGGCATAAAGATGCTCTTGCCTTATATAGTAAAAGAACACATCAAAATATACTTCCACTTCATCACTTAGTGCTTTTTCTGTCATTCCGGATTTTATTTTTCGAATAAGCTCATTATGAAGTCGCCATTGTATATGACTGAATTTCTTTGTGTTACATATTCTTGAAACAGTTGTATCCTTAGGCAGTAAAATCATAAATCCCAGACCTCCGTTTTCATATACTGCGTTATAACCTTTTGACAAATAGTTCATCTCTAAAGAATCTGTCAATGGCACTGCTTTAGGCGTAAATTCTCCGCTTTTAGTCATGGTTTTGTAACTAACGTCAAAATGGATGCTTACACTATCATTTACAGTACTTTCGGAGCGCACTGAATCTTGTGTCTCTCCATCCTTTTGATTAGATTGACACAATGTCAACCCCACCATAATTGCTAAAAGAATCTTGTTCATATTATTCATCTTTTATGATTTTTGTTGCTTCTGATGTTGTAAATCCAAAATGCATAGGATCTATCTTTTTACTGAATGTTCCGCCCCATTGTATCGCGCCCACTACACCACCACATTTCACCATGCAAATTAACCTATACTCCGAATATAGTAGTCTATGTCGAACGTGGCAAAAACTGCTTATTTACTATACGGCAACTTCAAACCCTCTGGCAATACGAAGCCATTATCTTCCAACTTAGACAGATACCTATGCCTTGTACAGCCCTCGCCATTACCCTTTGGATAACTTCCTGTGTTTTTGACTACAAATTCTATCTCCCACTCAGTGGCATTTAATACACTATCCAACTGAGTCTCGAGAACATAATCTTCTGCCGGACTCCTGCTTTTATCACACAACTTCTTATCTATTGTAATGTCCCAATATTTTCTAAATTCTTCAACATAACAATAGTTGACAATTACGCGTTTCCCGCTTTCCGACGAGCCCCATCCTTCTGTATATACATTCATATATTCCTCTTCCAAACATAATTTACCGTCCTCAAAAAAAGCACGCACATATTTTACAAATCTTGATTCATCGGTATCGCAATCACCTATCAATCTGTCCAAACGATGTTCCATTAACACTAAATCATCATTCTGGAAATAGCAGAAAAGAGTATCGGGCTTTTCGTAGTCTATGTAACACGAAGTCTCATCTACATATTGCATATTCAAAGGAAATTTCACAACAAGGAAATCCTTCCTATGATTTAAGACATATTCTCTATACTCATCAATGTGATTTATCTTCACGGTTAATGAATCCTGAGCTGAGGCAACTTGCATCACACTTATTGATGCAAAAATCAAACTAAGTAATCTATTCATAATTAAGGATTATTTGTCAAGTATTGTACTAATTCTTTACACAAACCGAAATGCATGGCATCTATAGAACTGCTATATGTTATACCTGCATCAAGGGGCAACTTTTTACCAAGTATTCTTTGACTGACTATTTCATGAGCATATTTAAATGCCTCATAAACCTCGGGTTCAATATTACAGAAACCATCTCGCAATCATTCCTTATACTTTTCTATAAGAGTTTTTATTTCCAACAACAATGAACTGCATTCTAAATAATTAAATTCAATATTTTTTATGGTTTGTGACAAAGTTTCAGACTCTGCCGATGGACAATTGTATTCTTTTTTCAACGATTTTATACACCCTCCACTCTCATCAAAATAGAACCTATATTCTGATGTCGGAAACGACCTAGTATCAAAGTCAAACAATGAAGATTGAGAATCACGAACATATATGAAATATATGCCAGAAGAATCATAATAACACTCCACTAATTGTGTGGTATAGGTATCGTTATTATCTAACATCCCATATATTTCAATTTTTTTTAGGATGTTGTCTGGTTTTCTATAATAACGAGTAATTCTCTTCTTATAACCGTATCCATCTGATCCCTCCAAACTGTAATCTTTATAGTAATCATCAAGACCTAATATCGGATTATAGTATTCATATGAAAAATCAATTTCTTTTGTTTCATACATATGGCTATTCAATCTATAATCTATTGTGTACTTTTTGTATGCATCTTTAATGTATGCAATCCGACTTGTAATGCTATTATTTTGTTGTGACGTTGCACTTATGTAACAAATAGCACAAATAGACATTATCAAAATCCTTTTCATATTATTCATCTTTTATGATTTTTGTTGCTTCTGATGTTGTAAATCCAAAATGCATAGGATCTATCTTTTTATTGAATGTTCCGCCCCATTGTATTTTGTCATTAGAGTTAATAAACGCATCGATGATTTCTTTCTCGATATTACAAAAACCATCGTACAATAAATTATTACCAAATCCTATATTAGAAATACCTTTCTTCAAATTAAGGCCAAAAGTTGACATGGTTTCATTTGGGAAATTGATTTGAAAATTTTCTTTAAATGATTTGATTGATGTTTCAAATTCAAGATACTTATCATAATTCAAACTATCGTTTACAAAATTCATATTTAATATTTGATTTAAATCCACAAATAAACATTCTCCCTGTAAAACAGCACTATTTTCATTAACCATACTTCTAAGATAATGAGGAATAATATTTTGGACCTTTTTGAGATTTTCCACAATATTTTTTTTACCGTTATGAATACCAGATAACATGAAGGTACTATCTTTTATAAAAGATATCATTTGTTTTAAATCATACAAACTAACATTATTAATATCAGATTCATACCGATTTATAGCGTCAAAATCATTAATCAACGTATCTATTGGCACGTTCTCAAATTTTGTTACAAACTTTTCATGTGCATTTTTTATTTGGTCTACAGTTTTTTTTGAGCCGATATCAAATCCTGTCATTTGTTTAATGTAAAAAACAACATATATATTACTTCCTAAAATTTGAGGGTTTTTCCGTGGCAAAAAGTCGATAGCCATTCCTAATCCATGTTCACTGATTTTATTTGTACCATTAGGATCGTTCATGACACGCATGCTCATAGCACCTATATTGTTCTTATATTTTGCAACAACTTCATTATAAGAGCCGGCATCGATTAATGATTGTTGCACATTATCTAATACTTCTGCAAATTTTTTGTGTACATATAAATTTTTCTCTAAAAATGTTATGTTAGTGAAATTTTGTTTGATCCATTCAAACGGGTTCCCAAATCTTTGAATCCCTTCATATGTCATATATATATCGCGAATATTTTTATATGAATCATATCTTTTTTCATCTGTTTGTCCTATAAGAAATTTATGCATATCTGGATATTTAACCCATTCCAAAGCAGCACCTTGCAAGATATTGAAAGTTGTGTCTACAGATGTTGAAATATACATCAAGCTATCACCTGATATTGCCTGATACAATAAGTCCTTAAATTCCTTCCATGATCGTACATCTAAAATTCCATCTATTTTCTTTCCACCAACCAACGACACACTAACCTTATATGGTCCATCTTCATACGAGATCGATTGTTTTTGCTCTTTATCCTTAAAACCATTCCATGTTAGTGAAGCATTGTTATCGGCTTTTTGCTTGGTTGTATGAACTATATTACCCAAGCTGTCAGCAACAACAAGTATAACTTCAAAATTTTCATTAGGATACTTTGCAATGATTCTCTGCGTACGTTCATCAAGAGTGTATTCTATTTCCAATTCACCAACACAAGGAGCAAAAGCATCGTTAAGTTTAGTAATTGACAAACTGATACTATCCTTATCGGCAGTTGCAATCATCTCACTCTTCTCCTCATCCGCCAAGAACCCAAACAACCCGCTGCCATGTTTTTCGTGCATCCAAGTCCACTGCTTGTGGTTCAAGGCTGTGCCACCATTGTAGTCCATTAAATTGTCCGTTGAGTACTGCGGTGCACTAAAACTCTCTGTTTCAGAAGAAAAAGTATGGTGCAACCCAAATGCGCCGTGGCCTAACTCATGAGCCACATATTTGGCGGCTGGCACGCCAAACAGAAATCCGTGCTGTCGGCCAATTGGCATATAGCCTGCCAATATATCTTTCATTGGCGTGCCATCTTCGTTAAGGCGCGTAACATTGTCAACTACAAACAAATAATACCCATTGTGCATTATTCAAAAAACTAAGGATTTTAAACTATTAATGTTTCT
>JAKSOL010000022.1 GCA_024405635.1 Salinivirgaceae bacterium
AAATATATGCCATAAAAATATATGCCATAAAAATATATGCCATAAAAATATATGCCATAAAAATATATGCAAATCATCTAAATATCTAAACCGTTTTTCTACTTTTACCGCATCACCATTCTTCATAAACAACCCAAAACCAACCCGCCAAGTTGAGTATGAACTTGAGTGACAGATGTAAAAAAGCAGAAAACGGTATTCTGAGTTTGTTTTTGCAAGCAAAGCAATAGCCACCCACGTTTTTGTTTTTATATCTCTTGTTTAAATTTTTAACCAGCTACTTGGGTGCTTAGCGCAACACCGTTTTTGTACAAAACAGAAAGAACCAACTATGCAGAGCCATTGACCAACAAGGTTGGAGAAAATGGGGAAACAAAACTTAAAGAGGAGAACGAGCAAGCCTTAAGTTGCTCGAAAAACAAAAAACTATACAATAAACAGTATGAAAAACAAACTATGGTTGCTATGCTTACCTTTGCTATGCGTAAGTTGTAGCGACGACGAAGTTATTACACCTACTTCAACCGAAACGCAAGAAGTGCCAGTTGCAAATGTTGTTTGCACAATAGGCAAAAAAATTGACGACCCATACAATATAGATAACATGCGAAAAGCATATCGAAAGTTGTATGCAAGCAACAATGGAGTAACCCACGAATCGGAAATACAACCAACGCACAAGTATTTAAGATTCCTGCCAAAAGACGAAGAAGAATACAACATGCTGCGAAACGACACAACTATTGAATGGTTTGACTATCCATTGCACTATGAAGCACCCGATGGAATGGGCTCATATCATGACCCAGCAATTCCAGCCGACAAACCAACCTATCAATATTGTGTTTTGCCAATCGACAAAGCAGAGCCAAACGTTTATTATGAGCTGATATACGAGTGCTATTTCCCTGATACTGAAGAAAAAGAAAACGATGGTAAACTATATGCCGCCAAGAAACACAGTGTAAAATTTAATCAATCGCTGGAATTAGAGGCACTGAAACTTACCAACCATTTACCACAAAACTATACACTTGATTCTTTGAACGCACTTGAAGCATCAAGGTTTACACCGTATGGATACATAATGTTGTATGACAACTATTTAAAAAGAGAAGTGCCCTTACGTCATGTTAAAGTAAAGATACAAACTGCTACACGGTATGAAACATTGTGGACCGATAAGAATGGATACTATAAATCGAAAAACAATTATCAGTTAAAGGCGAGTCGAAAAGTGGTTTGGGAAGCAAGTGAATGGGATATTAGAGATGGAGCCACATCGCAGGCAAGTTATACATCATCCTCAAGTAAAAACGAGCGATGGGATTGGCATATTAGCGACACATGCAAAAACAAACCTCATTGCCATTATGCTTATACACATAGGGCTTTGATGCAAACCATTGACAGAGGAAATGAGCATTTAGATTTGCCAGATTTTGGAGGCAAACTAAAGATAAGGGTGATAGATGATAAAAATCCAGAGAAAGATTTGGGTACAACTAAAGCTAGGCGAATTAGATGGGGCGAATGGAGTATTGGTTCCGATATTAAGCTGTGGACATATTATGATGGCTCGAATCCCAAAAGTAGAGTCGATCCAGTGGAATTTATTTCAACGACATGCCATGAACTAGGACATGCGATACATGCAAGTAAAGTTAGTAAAGATGTTTTTAAAGCTCAACGTTGCGATATAACCGAGGCCTGGGCTGAGTTGATAGGTTGGTATATGACCCGAGCTGAATACAATTACTATTATTCGGAGTTCCCTAATGATGGGTATTCGTATTTGTCTGAAACTGATTTTTATCCTAATAGGATAATGATAGGGTGGCCATATGATTATACAAAGGATTCTACTGATATTAATTATAGTCCAGTGTTTGTTGACTTAATGGATGAGATTAATCAGCAGAAAAGTTATATCTTAACTTATTCAATCTACACATCTAATAACTTAACTTCTTCATACTATTTATGCAGACCTAATGATAATGTTAGTTTTTATCTCTTAAAAGAGATTCAAGAAATGGTAGAAAATGGTGTAACTTCATACAAAGATATTTACGATTGGGTACTTAAAAAACCTAAGAAGAATAAAAAAGAAGATATTGATGAATTATTTAAAACTTATATAAAATTTAATAATCCTAAAAAATATTAAGTATGAGATTCAGATTACTTTGTATAATATCATTATTCTTATTGATATTAGCATCTTGTGATAATAAATGGGAGGATGTAGGTAATGGAGAGGTTGCTAAACCAATTATATATACCTATGACACAACTATTCAGATACGATATTATATTGAAGGAAAAAGTTTTGAAGAAAAATATCCGTTTAAGGAATTATGTAAAAACACAAGTAATGTTGAAACTTTACCTATTTTCTTTCAAATAGATTCTGCCATTGTTTTCAACCAAGATAAAGATTCAGTAAAATGTATTAAAGGGGATAATGACACAAGGAATATTTTACTAGAAAAAAACTATACTAAGTCTATAATATGGAATCCTTCTAAAACAACTATAGTAGAATATGCCATTGAAAATTCGTATTTCTCTGATAGCAATTACGTAAATCCATTGATTCAATACTAGCAACATTGTTTTAATACAAATAACCGCCAGCAACCAAGCAAAATTGAGGTTGTTGGCGTTTTGCATCAGTTACATGCGTTTAATTGTTAATAACTTGCTATGAGTGGACAGAAAAATTGCCAACATTAGCAGTGAAATTTGAGAAAAAAGCAACTCAAGCAAAAACGTAAGTGCTTAAAACATTGGCAAATAGCAGTAAAAGGTTAATTTTTCAACAAATTTGAGAAAAAAGCGCAGCATAGTGTTGTTAGTTGTGCAAAGTTTCATACTTTTGCAGTCCAAAGTTGTAAAAAACAAAAAGCATAGTTTATATGTACGCAATAGTAGAAATCGCAGGTCAACAATTTAAAGTTGAGAAAGACTCAAAAGTATTCGTGCATCGTTTAGATGCAGAAGAAGGTGCCGTTGTTGATTTTGACAAAGTGTTGTTGGTAGACAACGAAGGCACAGTGAAAGTAGGAAAACCAGTTGTTGAAGGTGCAAAAGTATCAGCAAAAGTACTTGGCAACGTTCAAGGCGACAAGGTATGGGTATTCAAGAAATTGCGCCGCAAAGGCTATCAAAAAATGAACGGTCACCGTCAGCAATTCACCCAAATTCAAATTGAAAACATAATTGCTTAAAAACTTAAAGTTATGGCACATAAGAAAGGTGTTGGTAGTTCAAAGAACGGTCGTGAGTCAGAGAGCAAACGACTAGGAGTAAAAATATTTGGTGGTCAAAAAGCTGTTGCTGGTAACATTCTTGTTCGCCAACGCGGTACTCAACACCACCCAGGAAACAATGTTGGTCTTGGTAAAGATCACACCCTGTTTGCTTTGGTTGACGGAACTGTTTCGTTTGCCAAGAAAAAAGATAACAGATCATACGTATCTGTTATTCCTGAATAGTAACTAATCTTACAAAATAAGGAAAGAGGGTGCCTCGTATTGGGCAACCTCTTTTTTTGTTTTTTGAAAAAATATTAAATTATGCTTACCCTAAAATTCATTCAAGAAAATCGCGATGCGGTTATCAATGGTTTGAAGATTAAAAACTTTGATGCTGAACCTTATGTTAACCAAATTTTGGCTAAAGATGAGGAACGTCGCAAAACCCAATTGGAACAAGACAACATTTTGGCCAACATTAACAAAATTTCAAAAGAGGTTGGCATTTTGTTTAAAGAAGGTAAGGCTGACGAGGCCAATGCGCTTAAAGAGCAAAGTATTAAACTGAAAGAAGACCAAAAAGTTCTTGGTACTAAACTAGAGGCCATTGAAAAAGAGTTGAACGAGATTTTGGTTAAGTTGCCTAACTTGCCTTATAAACTTGTTAAACCAGGTAAAGGTGCCGACGACAACGAAATTGTGAAACTTGTTGACGACAAAATTCCTCATCTTCCTACCGATGCTCTTCCTCACTGGGAATTGGCTAAAAAGTATGACCTTATCGACTTTGAATTGGGAGTTAAAATTACAGGTGCGGGTTTCCCTGTTTACAAAGGAAAAGGTGCAAAATTGCAACGTGCGCTTATTAATTTTTTCCTTGCTGAAAACGAAAAAGCTGGTTTCCTTGAAATTCAACCTCCTTACGTTGTAAACGAGGATTCGGGTTATGGAACCGGTCAATTGCCCGACAAAGAGGGTCAAATGTACCACTGCAACTTGGACAACTTGTATCTTATTCCAACAGCTGAGGTGCCTGTTACAAACCTTTATCGCGATGTAATTGTATCAGAAAAAGATTTTCCAATAAAAAATACAGCATATTCGGCATGTTTCCGTCGTGAGGCTGGTTCGTACGGAAAAGATGTTCGTGGTTTGAACCGTTTGCATCAATTTGACAAGGTTGAGATTGTTTGCATTGAGCATCCTTCGCGCTCGTACGAGACTTTGGACATGATGGTAGCTCATGTTGAGTCGTTGGTACAAAAATTGGGTTTGCCTTACCGTATTCTTCGTTTGTGTGGTGGCGATATGAGTTTTACTTCGGCTATGACTTATGATTTTGAAGTTTACTCTGCTGCTCAACAACGCTGGTTGGAGGTTAGTTCGGTTTCAAACTTTGAAACATTCCAAGCTAACCGCTTGAAATTGCGTTACAAAGATGAGGCTACTAAAAAGACTCAGTTGGCACATACTCTTAATGGTAGTTCGCTTGCTTTGCCTCGCATTGTTGCAGCTTTGCTTGAAAATAACCAAACACCTGAGGGTATTAAGATTCCTGAGTGCTTGCAAGCATTTATGGGAACCGACATTATTAAATAATTGGCAAATAAACGGTTAATTAGTTAATATAAAATTAAGCCCAGCCTTATTGGCTGGGTTTTTTTGTTCATAGTTTGTCATATTTTAGAAAAGCTACAAATGATATACGCGAAAAGTAAACAGACATTTTTGCAACAAACTAGCTACCGAGTATCTTTGACGCACAAAACCTAATACTATGTATATTCTGATAATCATTTCGTTGCTATGTGCAGCATTCTTTTCAAGCATCGAGGTTGCTTATGCCTCTGCAAACCGTCTGCGCATTGAGATTGACAAAAAACAATATCAGCACTATTCTGGCATCATTGATATTTTTTTGCAAAATCCGTCACGCTTTTATGCAACTGTTAATGTAGGCAATGTATTGTCGGCATGCTTGTTAACATATGCCACATGCGAGTTGTATGATAGGTGCTTTAATTATACGGGCGGAATTTACACTCAAGTATTTTCGGTTTTTGGAGTAGCAGCAGGAGCATATATTTTAATAGGCGTGTTGTTTCCTCGATTGTTTGCGCAACACGAGAATGTTAACTTATTGCGTCTGTTTTCGGTCCCAATGTTGGTTTTCTACTACTTGTTTTTTCCTATTTATAAGTTGTTGTTTTTGATTGCCAAAATGTTGGTTAACATGTTCAGTCGCAAGTGTGTAAAAACAAATAAGGCAGAGTATTGGGGTATGGTAGATTGGGAAGAATTGGCCGATAATAATCAACAAGCCACAACCGACGAACCAAGCAACGACATTAAAATTTTGCAAAATGCGCTTGATTTTTCAAACGTAAAAGTGCGCGAGTGCATGGTTCCGCGACCTGAAATTGTAGGCATTTCAGCCAACGATAGCATTGACAATTTGCGTAGGAAGTTTATAGAGTCAGGATTGTCAAAAATAATTGTGTATGGAGCCGATATTGACCATGTTGTGGGCTTTGCTCCATCTATTTCACTATTTCATAAACCCACTAACATTAGTGCTATTACACGCGAGTTGCCTATTGTTCCCGAAACAATGACAGCAAACCGTTTGCTAACACTATTTATTCAAAATCACCGCAGTATAGCTTTAGTAGTTGATGAGTTTGGTGGAACTTCGGGCATTGTTACTATGGAAGATATTTTGGAGGAGATTGTGGGCGATATTCAAGATGAGTACGACAAAAAACGATATCGCGAAACAAAACTATCCGACAATCATTTCCAATTTTCGGCCCGTCTTGAAATTGACTACATAAATGAAAAATACGACCTTAATCTGCCCACTTCTGATGAGTATGAAACCATAGCTGGTTTAATTTTAGCACACTACGGTAATATTCCTAAAACCAAAGACGTAATCAACATAAAAGGTTTTAAACTAACCATTTTGCGTGCATCATCAACCAAAATAGAGTTGGTTGACGTTGTACGTGTTGATGAAGAATAGTCTTATTTGTCAAGTATAATGTTATTGTTTACAGGGTCGCGAAAGTAAGCAATAGCAAAGTCGAAATAATTTTGCGAGTTAATGTAAAGCGATGCAATATCGGAAGTTAAGATATTGAAGCGTTTGTCGGAAATAGGATTGATAATAGGACTTACAATAAATTTTGGCGATGCCGATTGAACAAGGTCAATGTTCTTTTCCAAAAATTTGGTAAGTGCTATGTTTGGTAAGTCAAACACAACATTTATGCTACCGCGCTCAAGTAACGAAAGTTCTTTTTGACTTGAAGTTATAAAACTGAATTGAATAGTGTCAATGTAAGGTAATTGGTCGTTGTGTAAGTGGCGATAGTAGTTTGGATTATAAGTAAGAGTAACTGTTTTGCCTGGTTGTTTTGAGTATTGCAGATAATAAGCGCCCGAACCAACAGTGCCGTTTATGCCATAAGTGTTGTATGCTTCGGGGGCAAAAACAAGTGCATTTACTCCAGCAAGGTAGTGCAAAAACAATTCATCAGGCTTTTTAAGTGTAATAGTTAGTACACTATCCGATAGAGCTTTAATGCCATCAATGCAAGCTGTGTCGTTGTTTTTTGCAATTGCTATAAAGTTGTCGCTGCCAATAATGTTTTCAATTTGGCGCGATGCTGTGTAGCCATTAGCCATTTTATGTCGGCAAATCTGTTCAATTGAGTATTTAACATCTTTTGCTATAATGCGGCGGCCTTTGCCGTTAGCAAAACATATGTCGTTGTGAAAATAAGCATTGCTATTTAGCAAAAATGAGTAGGTTAAGCCGTCGGGCGAAACAGAAAAACTTTTGGCCAACGATGGTATAATATTCAGAGTGCGAGGATTATAGCGTACCAAGCCGTCAAAAACTTGGGTAACAATAATCTGTTCGCTACGCTTTTCAATTTGGCCAGGAAAAATAGTGTGCGGAATGTCGTTGATATTCATTCGTAGTGTGCCACCATATTTTTCGCCGTTACGTATGTTTTGTTTTTGGCATCCGCATAGCACTAATCCAGCCAATGCCAATACTGAAATTAAAAGGCCTTTTTTCATTGTATTAACAAAAGTTTTTCAAGGTTATTAGTTACTTGGCATCTTCGCCATTAACCATTTCAAAGTTAAGTTGTTTCTTTTCCATATCGGCCGATAGTACACGAATAAACACAGTGTCGCCAAGTGTGTAGCGTTTTTTGTTACGATGTCCTATAACTGCGAATTCGTTTTCGTCATACTCGTAAAAATCGTCAGTCAAACTGCGTATCGATACCATTCCTTCGCATCGGTTTTCTTTCACTTCAACGTAAATGCCCCATTGTGTAACGCCCGATACAACACCTTCAAATATGCGGCCCACGTTATCTTTCATAAATTCAACTTGTTTGTATTTGATTGATGCACGCTCAGCGCTTGCTGCAAGTTGTTCCATTTCTGATGAGTGTTTGCACATACTTTCGTAAACAGTAGAATCAACGCTTTTGCCGCCATCAAGATAGTGGGCAAGTAAACGGTGAACCATCATGTCGGGATAGCGGCGTATTGGCGATGTAAAGTGAGTGTAGTACTCAAATCCAAGGCCGTAGTGACCTACATTTTTGGTTGAGTATTCGGCTTTTGCCATTGAGCGCACAGCTAATGTTTCAACTACTGTTTGTTCGGCGTGGCCGCGTACTTCAGTCAACAGTGTGTTTATTGATTTAGCTAGTTTAGATTTGTTTTTAACTTGTAATTGGTGTCCAAACTTGCGTATAAACGATGCAAACGCCATTAGTTTGTCGGGGTTTGGTTGGTCGTGAATACGATAAACAAATGTGTTTGGTTTTTTGCCAGGTTCTTTTTTACCTATAAATGTTGCAACGCGTTTGTTTGCTAGCAGCATAAACTCTTCAATCAACTTGTTGCTCTCTTTGTTTTCTTTGGTGTAAACGCCTACTGGACGAGCATTTTCGTCGAGTATAAACTTTACTTCGGCACGCTCAAACGATATTGATCCGTTTGTAAAACGCTCTTTGCGTAGCAGTTGAGCAAGTCGGTTAAGTTCAAGTATTTCGTCTTTAAGGTCTCCTTCGCCAGTTTCAATTACGGCTTGAGCTTCTTCGTAGCTAAATCTGCGGTTCGATTTTATAACTGTTCTTCCAAACCATTCGTTGATAAGGTTAGCTTCGTTATCAAGTTCAAAAACAGCTGAAAAGCATAGTTTTTCTTCGTCGGGGCGAAGCGAGCAAAGGTCGTTTGACAAGCATTCGGGTAGCATTGGCACTACGCGGTCAACTAGGTAAACCGAAGTGGCGCGGTTGTATGCTTCGCTTTCAAGTACAGTGTTTGGACGAACGTAGTGTGTAACATCGGCAATGTGAACTCCAACTTGTACGTTTCCGTTGTCAAGGCGCTGAAACGATAAAGCATCGTCAAAATCTTTAGCATCGGCTGGGTCGATAGTAAAGGTAGTTATGTTGCGGAAGTCGCGGCGGCGAGCTATTTCTTCGTTTGTTATTTCACCGTCGATATTATTTGCAGCTGTTTCAACGCGTTCGGGGAAATTGTAAGGCAAACCGTATTCGGCAAGTATGGCGTGCATTTCGGTATTGTTTTGTCCTGCAACACCTAGCACTTCAACCACTTCGCCTATCGGATTTTTTTGTCGTTCGGTCCACTCGGTAATTTTAACCACTGCCTTTTGTTTGTTTTTGGCTTTGTTGAGTTTGTCAAGAGGAATAAAAATATCGAATGGCATGTGAGCGCGGTCGGGGATAAGAAAAGCAAAATTTTTCGATACCTCGATTGTGCCGACAAAGGTTGTTCGTTTGCGTTTTATTATATCAACCACTTCGCCTTCAACTGATTTATGTCCGCGACGCGAATAAACATACACGCGAACAGTGTCGCCTGGCAGCGCGTGGTTTAGGTTGTTTGCTGCTACGTAAACATCTTGGTCGCATTGTTCAGATACAATATAAGCCGAGCCGCTTGAAGTTATATCAACAATTCCCTCGATGTATGCGGCTTTAACTTTTTGGCGGAATTTGCCGCGCGAAACCTCTTCTAACTCGCCACTTTCGGCAAGCTCAGTCATGGTTTTATTGAGCAGTTTACGAGTGGCATCGTCGCTAATATTCAGCAACTTGGCCATTTGTTTGTAGTTGTATTGAGCTCCGCGATTTTCGGCAAATGCGGATATCACTTTTCCAATCAGCGATTTCTTGTTATCGCCTTTGGCTTTCGATGTTGAATTTAGCTTAGACATATTATAAAAAATGTGTGAGAGGTTATAAATACAGTTGAAAATCCAAGTGCAAAGCCCCACCAAACTTGGCGAGGTGTGTGTGCTTTTAAGTATAGCCTAGCAGTACAAACCAATCCAGCTATTAGAATAAGTATTACCGAAGCATTAAAAATGTTGCTTATCCAATACAATTCGGTTGCAAGTACCGATAGTAATCCGCCCATTCCAACAGCATGAATACTAATTTTTGTAAAGTGGGTTACTATAGTTGTAATTACAACAGATAGGGTTACGCCTATCATTATTTGCAGAATCATTATTTGCCTGTCGCGCCAAAAATAAATAAGGCTTATTGAGTAAAGTAAAACAGTTAGTAGCAATGGAATAATGCGTTCCTTTCTGTTAGGCATGTCGTAGCTTGATATGTAGCCAAATGTTTTTAGCACAACCATAGCAATAAGTGGACTAACAGCTGTAAGCATAAACACTCGCAAGCATAAAGCCCAACCAACTATGCCATGGTAAAAAGCACTCATCATTGAATAATGGCAAAGCAAAATGCAAATGATGGTTGGTATCCACAATGGATGAAACAGCAGACTTATAATCTTAAAAAACCGATTCATACACAGAATATATTTTCAGGCACAAGGTAATAAAGTTTGTGCAATAGGTATTACTACCAATCTGAAATAAGAATCAGCAAAATGCGATATTATAGCATTGATGCCTTAATAGGCAAAGACAAATGGGCAGATTATTGTTGTAGCAATTGCGATAAAGCTTTTTGCGATGCCTCTTGTTCTGCTTCTTTTTTGCTACTACCCGAGCCAAGAGCAATTCGGTTTCCGTCAACCAAAACTGATGCAAAAAATGTAAGTATTGCGTTATCGCGTTCTTCTTCAACCTCAAAAACAACTTTGCGTTTGTTGTGTTGTGCCCATTCAAGCAACCGGCTTTTGTAGTTATTTTCTGTGTTAACCACTTCGTGTAGGTTAATGTATTTGCGAATGAGATGCTTGTAAACAAAACGTTGTACAGCTTTGTAGCCGTGGTCGAGATAAAGAGCGCCAACCATTGCCTCAAATGCATCGCCAAGAATGTTTTTGTTGGTGTTGTAGTTAGCAACATGCGACACTATGAATTTGTCGATACCCAAAGCTAAGGCTAAGTGAGCAAGCGAGTCGCCATTAACAATTTTGGCACGTGTTTGGGTTAAAAAACCCTCTGGTTTGTCGGGATAATTGTGATATAGATATTCAGCAACAACAGCATCCATCACAGCATCGCCAAGGTATTCAAGACGTTCGTTGTTTACCAACTGGCCGTCGTTTAGTTTAAGAGAAGCCGATTTGTGAACTAGAGCTAATTTGTATAGAGATTCGTTTTTTGGATATTGGTTAGTTATACGGTGTACAGCCTCTAGAAACTCTTTATCGGTGCTAAAAAATTTTTTAAACTGAAACGAAATAAATCCCATTAGCCAGAGTCATAAAAAAGAAGAAACACGGCAGAGCGCGCTCTACCATGTTCCATACTTTAAGCTATTAGTCTATAATACTAAATCTTTTTGAAGATAACCGAAGCGTTGTGACCGCCAAAGCCGAAAGTGTTGCTCAATGTAGCACGAATCTCGCGTTTTTGTGCGGTATGCAAGGTCAAGTTCAATTTTGGATCAATTGCTGGATCTGCCTCTTTGTGGTGAACAGTAGGAGGAACAATACCATCGTTAATTGATTTAACACAGATAGCAGCCTCCATAGCACCAGCGGCGCCAAGCAAGTGGCCAGTCATTGATTTGGTTGAACTGATGTTTGCTTTGTAAGCAGCATCACCAAATACACGTTGAATAGCCAAAAGTTCTGGAATGTCGCCCACAGGAGTTGAAGTTCCGTGAACGTTGATGTAATCGATATCGTCAGGAGTCATACCAGCATCTTTAAGTGCACGTTCCATACACAAGGTAGCTCCCAAGCCTTCTGGGTGAGTTGCAGTAATGTGATATGCGTCGCCGCTCATACCGCCACCAACCATTTCGGCATAAATTTTAGCACCGCGAGCTTTTGCATGCTCATATTCTTCAAGAATTATGGCAGCACCGCCTTCGCCCATTACAAATCCATCGCGTGTTTTGCAGAATGGACGTGATGCTGATTGATACTCTTCGTTGTTGGTTGAAAGTGCTTTCATTGAGTTGAAGCCACCAATACCCGAAGGGTTGATTGTTGCCTCTGAACCACCAGAAACAACGATTGTTGCTTTACCCATTCTAATATAGTTGAATGCGTCTATCAATGCGTTTGTTGAAGATGCACAAGCAGATACTATACCAAAGTTTGGTCCTCTAAAGCCGTTTTCAATTGAGATTTGACCAGCAGCAATGTTGCTAATCAATTTAGGAATAAAGAAAGGACTAAAGTTGGCAAATTCGCCGCCAGTTGCATACGAGCTAATCTCGTCGTACAAAGTGATAAGACCACCGATGCCTGAAGACCAAATAACACCGATTTCGTTTTTGTCAACGCTATCAGGAATATTGGCATCTTTTACAGCCTCGCGCGATGCTATTAGAGCAAATTGCACGAAACGGTCAAGTTTACGAGCATCCTTTTTTTCAAAATATTGATTTGGGTCGTAGTTTTTTACTTCGCAAGCAAAGTGGGTTTTAAATTTAGAGGCGTCAAATTGAGTTATCAATCCGCAGCCACTTTCGCCTGCTTTAATTTTTTCCCATGACTCGGCCATGGTATTTCCTAATGGATTTATACTTCCTAAACCTGTTACAACAACTCTTTTTAGTTCCATACTCTAAATTTAAAACCCCTTTTGAAATTATTTCATATTTGCTTCGATGTGAGCGATAGCTTCGCCTACAGTTGTGATTTTGTCAGCCAAATCATCTGGAATTGCAACGTTGAATTCTTTTTCGAATTCCATGATCAACTCAACAGTGTCAAGTGAATCAGCACCCAAATCGTTGGTGAAGCTTGCCTCTGGGGTAACTTCGTTTTCGTCAACACCTAATTTGTCAACAATAATTGCTTTTACTCTTGTAGCAACGTCAGACATAGTAATAAAATTTTAGTTTGTAAATAATTGTGTTTGTTGTGTGGCTTGAATAGCCTTAAAAAAGAGGTTCCGAGCGGATTCGAACCGCTGTACCAGGTTTTGCAGACCTGTGCCTAAGCCTCTCGGCCACGGAACCAGTTTGAAAAGCGATGCAAACTTATAAAATTATTTCACTTTCAGTTAATTGTTATTAATTTTTTCCATTTATCTCATAATCAGAGCGTTGCATGGTCATTGTTACACTTACCTTGTCAACTTCGCCACCCAATGGCGGCATAAGTTTCGACACTTTTACCTTGGCTTGTGCCACTGTTGGAAATTTTACCATCACATTTTCTAATATGCGTTTGGCTACATTTTCAAGCAAGTGCGACTTTATTTCCATTTGCTCTTTTACCACTAAAAACACTTGTTGGTAGTTTACTGCATCTTCAATTGAGTCGGTTTCTGCAGCTTTGCTGCATGGCGCATCTAATTTTAATGTTACTAAAAAACGGTTTCCTACAACTTGCTCCTCGGCATAACAACCATGGTAAGCGTAAAATTCCATATTTTTTAGTTCAATAACTCCCATTGCGTTTTTATTGACATTTTGAATGTTTGCAAACACCGTGCCAAACGTTGTTATTTTTTTGATGCGCGCATAAAAAAAGCGGACTTTGAAAAAAAGCCCGCCTCTTTTGTGTATTGAAAAATTATTAAATATTGCTAGCAATTTTTGCGGCAATTTGTTCAAACTCAGCAGTTTCTAATTTTAGTTTGTCACCACCAAAGCGTACGTCACTTTCGCTATTCATTGGAATTAAATGAATGTGAGCGTGAGGTACTTCAAGTCCAAGAACAACACTTGCTACTTTTTTGCATGGGAAAGTTTTACCAATAGCTTTTGCAATTTTTTGAGCAAATTGGTGCAATTCGCCTAGTTCAACTGGTTCCAAGTCAAAAATATAGTCAACTTCTTTTTTAGGAATAACTAAAACATGTCCGCGTTGAACAGGATTAATGTCAAGAAATGCGAAGTGCTTTTCGTCTTCAGCTACCTTGTAGCAAGGTATTTCACCTTTTATTATGCGTGTGAATATTGATGCCATAATATTTATTCTACAGGGCCAATTTCAATTACTTCAAGATTCATTTTTCCTGCGGGGATGGTAATTTCAGCTACTTCGCCTACTTTTTTGCCAACCAAACCTTGTGCTATTGGGGTTTTAACCGATATTTTACCCTCTTTAAGGTTAGCTTCAGTTTCTGATACAATGCTATATGTCATTACAGCATTGGTTTTTAGGTTTTTTAGTTTAACCTTAGTTAAAATTTGAACCTTGCTGTAGTCAATTTTTGACTCATCGATTAGGCGAGAGTTGATAATGGTTTGTTCTAGCTGTGCAATTTTTGCTTCAAGCAGACCTTGTTCTTCTTTTGCTGCATCGTATTCTGCATTTTCCGAAAGGTCGCCTTTGTCGCGAGCTTCAGCAATTGCTTGTGAGATGCGAGGACGTTCAACTGATTTTAGATATTCTACTTCTTCAACAAGTTTTTTTAGTCCTGCACTTGTGATGTAGGAAATTTCTGCCATAGTAATACGTTTTTTCTGATTTTATAAAACAAAAAAGAATTCCACATATCTGTGAAACCCTTTCAACGGCTCAAAGGTGGGTGTATTTATTCACATTTCCAACTTTAATTTTTTGGCAACACATATTTAATTATGTGTGCCGGTGGAAATATTTATGGTATGCCAACATAAATTTACGTTTATGTCTGCGATGTTCGTTGTATTGTTCGGCCTTGCAACGGCCCTCGTTCATACGGTGTTTTGTTTCAAGTGTTTGCTTGTTATAGTTGCGTTGTTCAAAGGCTTCGCTTACCGATAGTTTTCGGTTTAGCATTTTTGCATTTGATGCTAGCATTCGTTCGTCAATGGTTTGCTTGTGTGAGTATCGAACGTGGCTTTTGGTTTGGTCGTGCAAGTCGATAGAATATTTGTACTGTGCATGGCTTATGCCAGGCAAGGCCATCAGTATCAAAAATAGTATCTTTGCAAGTGTTTTCACTTTCAATTGAATGTTACGATTTGCAAAAATATGTGTTTGGGCGGTTTTGTTGCTCGTTGTTTTGACAAACGTATCGTGCCATAACGAGATTGATGATGTTGTGCCTTTGGTTGAAGTGAGGGTGCGAATTAACACTTTGTCGGCTAATTACATTGATTTGCAGAACGATTATGGCCGCGCCATTATTCCCAATGAAGGCTTTGGTAGCAATGGTATTTTAGTGTTTAGAGTGGCTGAAAACGATTATCGTGCGTACGATTGTACTTGCACTGCTTGTGTGTCGGCAGGTTGCGCTGTTAAATGTGACGAAGGTAACATTGCTGGTGCTGTATGCGATAGTTGCGGTTCAAAATTTGAACTAATTGAGTGCGGAATGCCCACTTCAGGCAAGGCAAAATATGCGCTAAAGAGTTACAGAACTAGTTTTTATGACAATTACTTAAAAATCAGAAATTAATGGCAAGCGTTTATTTGTGTTTGGGGGGTAATGAGGGCAATACTTTAGCTGTATTTGCAATAGCAATTGATTTGATAAACAGTCGGATAGGAAATGTTGTAAAAAAGTCGGCATTGTACGAAACTGAACCTTGGGGATTTGAATGCAGCCAAAATTTTGTAAATCAAGTTGTGGCAGTTCAAACCAATTTGCAACCAATTGATGTGCTACATATTTGTTTGCAAGTTGAGGCTGAACTAGGTAGAGTAAGGCATGGAGTTCAATACTGCTCGCGTGTTATTGACATTGATATTTTGTTAATTGATGATTTGGTTATAAATGAGCCAGAGCTAATTGTTCCGCATCCACGAATGTTACAGCGTCAGTTTGTGCTTCAACCTTTGAACAATATAGCCCCAATGCTTAATATTCCTAATACCGAATTAACAGTTTCAAGAGCTCTTGAAATATGTACTGACACTTTGGGTTGCAAGTTGTTGCAAGTCAACACTATCAGTTAATAAACAACAATTATTCAGTTCGTTTTTGCATTCGGTTTATTTGTTTTAACAAGCACAAGTTATATTTGTGCTGATTGATAGTTATTAAGCACAACATGCTTTACCAATCAGTAAATTAGTATGATAGATAAATCGACCATAGACAGAATCTTTAATGCAGCCGACGTTGTGGAGGTTGTTAGTGACTTTGTGCAGCTCAAACGCCGTGGTGTTAATTATATAGGTTGCTGTCCTTTTCATAATGAAAAAACGCCTTCGTTCACAGTGTCGAAAGCCAAAGGCATTTATAAATGTTTTGGTTGCGGCAAAGGTGGCAACAGCGTTAACTTTATTATGGAGCACGAGCAGATGTCGTATGTTGAGGCACTGCGTTACCTGGCCGATAAATATCATATTCAAATTGAGGAAAAAGAACTGACTCCTGAACAACAGCAAAAACTAGATGCGCGCGAGGCTATGTTGCTTGTAAATCAATTTGCAGCGCAAACCTTTAGTCACGACTTGTTTCATACCGACCAAGGAAAACACATTGGTTACCAATATTTTAAGGAGCGAGGTTTGACCGATGAAACAATAAAAACCTTTAACCTTGGTTTTTGTGTTGACGATGGGCGCAATTACCTAACCAAACTTGCATTGAGCAAAGGCTATCAAGAAAAGTATTTGGTTGAGACAGGATTGAGCATAAAAAACCAAAAAGGAGAATTGTTTGACCGGTTTGCTGAAAGGGTTATTTATCCAATTCAAAACATTGCAGGTAAAATAATAGGTTTTGGTGGCCGTACATTGCGCCCCGATTTTAAAGAGCGAAACATTGGAAAGTACCAAAATTCGCCCGAGTCAGAAATATACGACAAAAAGAAGACGCTATATGGCATCTATCAAGCCAAACAGCACATCATTTCGGCCGAAAAATGTTATTTGGTTGAGGGTTACATGGATGTGTTGAGCATGTACCAAAATGGAGTAAAAAATGTAGTAGCAAGTTCTGGAACATCGCTCACCACCGACCAAGTTAAAATGTTGTGCCGCTTTACAAAAAATGTTACGGTACTTTACGATGGCGATGCTGCAGGCATTCATGCTGCCATTCGCGGTGTCGATATGTTGCTTGACGAAGGATTAAACGTTAGAGTAGTGCTTTGGCCCGATGGCGAAGATCCCGACTCATTTGCCCAATCGCATAGTTCTACCGAATTGATGGAGTACATAAACCAACATGAGGAGGACTTTATTCTGTTTAAAACAAACTTGCTATTTAAAGATGCAAGCAACGACCCTATAAAACGTGCATCTTTAATTGGCGACATTGTTGGTTCAATTGCAAAGGTAAAAGATAGCATAGCTCGCGCTGTTTACATTAAAGAGTGCGCTCAGCGAATGGACATCAACGAAAATGTTCTAAACCGCGAAATGGGCAAAAAACTTAATATAGAATTTGCCAAACAATATGCGTATGAGCCGCAGCCTCAACCTCCAACGCTTGAACACAAAGAACAACCAATAGTTGAAAAACAGTCGACACTATTCGATAAAAAATGTGAAGCACTAGAGCGCGAATTGGTACGGCTAATGATAACCTATGGCAATAACCTATTGTTTATTGTAAAAGACGAAAATGAAGTAGAAGAAGACAAACAATATACAGTTGCTAAATATATTCTTATTGAAACCGATGGTGAGTTAGAAATGCGTACGCCTTTGTGCAAAAAGTTTTTCGACCTATATAAGCAAATAATAGCGGAAGGTAAAACCCCTGAAAATAAGGACTTTACACAAAACGCCGATCCTGAAATAAGCAGTTTGGCAGCCGAATTGCTTATGATTTCGGAGCAAACGGTGAACAAAAAACTATGGGAAAAAGACAACCAAAACCATATTAGCATTGAGGCCGATCATCTTGAAGAGGTTGTTAAAACTGCCATTAACACATACAAAAGCGAAATAGTGATTCGTAAACTTGAAGAAATACAAAAAGAAATGGCCGAATTGCAAAAACAGCCTAATAACGCTGAACAAATGGCTATTCTTGTTAAGAAATACACCGAATACACTGAATTTAAGAAAGATATAGCTAAATGCTTGGGAAATCGCACAATTCTTGGAAAATGAAATGCTTAGCTACATTAGCGTTGATGTTGTTTGTAGCATCGCTAACATTTGCGCAAGATAATCTTCCAAACGTTGATGTAAAGTATATGAAAGCTGAATGGATAGTTGATCCGCTCAGTCCAAATATTAGTGGAAAAGTACACTATAGAATAGGAATTAAATCTTACAACAAAGTTTATAGTATTGCGGCAATTGGTGCAAACGATTATAATGTTAAACCAAGGCAATTGGCTAAAAATACCGTTAGTTTTCAATTATCTGATAGTTTAATTGTTGATAGTGTTTGGAGTATTGGAACTAAACTTGGTTTTAACCACAAAAACAACCTGCTGACTGTTGATTTAACTAATCATGTGCCTGTTTATAGTAACATAAAGCATAACGATATTTATAGTTTGGTGCATATTAATATTGCCTATCGAGGGAAAGCATTAAACAAAGGAGGCTCGTATGACAGGCGAATTACCGATGTTGATACTGTTCTTTGGACACTATCGGAACCTTATGGCATGAAAGATTGGTGGCCAGTTGTTGACGAGCGTACCGATAAAATCGATTCGATGGACGTGTACATAACTGCGCCAAAACAATATGTGGCGGCATCAAATGGGGTATTAGTAAACCAAACGGTTGAGGCCGAAATGCGTACTACACATTGGAAAACTCGTTATCCCATAGTGCCGTATTTAGTGGCATTTGCAGTAGGCAACTATAAAGTTACGCAGCAAAACATTTTGCTACGCAATGGTGCTACACTTCCGCTTGTATGCTATGCATATAAAAGCGACACCAGTTATGCGCGTAAAGTGAACAACTACACACAAATGCACATGCAAAGGCTTGAGCAACTTTATGGCCCATATCCGTTTAGACACGAAAAATATGGTCATGTTCAAATTGGATATCATGGTGGAATGGAGCATCAAACCATCACTTTTGCTGGCGTTTCCTATGAACAACTTGTGGTTCATGAGTTAGCGCATCAATGGTGGGGCGATTTTCTTTCGTGTGCTACGTGGCAACATGTTTGGATTAACGAGGGATTTGCAACCTATAGCGAATACTTGGCTCACGATTTTGAGAATAGTTCTACAAAGAGCAGGTTAAAAAGATGGAAAAGAGAAAATCTATATTTGGGAACGTATACAAAAAACGGCTCGGTTTTTCATAGCGATACAACTAATGAGGCCGAGTTGTTTTCTAACACACTCACTTATGCAAAAGCGGGTTATGTAATTCACATGTTGCGTAACCAGATAGGCGACAGCGCTTTTTTTGCAACCATAAAATGTTTGCCAACAAAGTATGCATCAACAAGCAACAATATGCTCACTACTAATCAAATACAAAAAGCATTTGAGCAAGTAGCCGACACATCGCTTGCCACTTTTTTCAGCAATTGGATATATGGCGAAGGTTATCCAATATACAACGCGCAATTCACACAAAAGGCCGATACTGTAACCATTCAGATAAATCAAACTACAACCCATCCATCGGTTTCGTTTTATGCAATGAAGATTGATGTGTTGCTTGTTGGCGAAAAAATTGAAAAACGAATAACGTTACATAACACAAAGCCTAACCAAACTTTTGAAGTCGTTGCCGGGTTTAAAGTGAATGAAATTGTGCTTGACCCTGATAACGATATTTTAGGAAAAATGAACTGATTTTACCTAACGCAATATTAGAATTTCCAACTGATTTGGAATTTGAGTTCTGTTTTGTGGTTTGCGTCAATCTGGTTTGGCGAAGTACCAATTGTTTGTTTGTCGGCGTACCATAATCGGGCGGCGCGAGCCCAAAGTGTAAGGTTGGCCGTTGGTTTCCAAGTAAGCATTAAATATGTGCGAGTGCCTTTCCCGTAAACCATCGGAATGGAGAATGCATATAGCACATCGTTTTCAAATGCGCTAAATCGAGTGTTGTACGATGCGGTGTTAAACATTGCGTACCTGAACGACATAGAAAGAGGCGCGTTAAAAGGTTGGCAGTTAACATCTTGATAAATTAAGTAGCCATATTCGGCAGCAGTTGGATTCTTTTTGTAAGAATTTACCTCAATGCGATTTTTAAAATTCCAACGTTGACCAATGTTGTACGATATGTTGTAGCGTAAGTACCATTTGGTGAGTTCGGTAAGAGGTTTAAGTCCGCTTGTAGCAGTGCCGTCAACCTCTTTGGTTTCTATTTTAAACTTCCAGTACATTGTTGTGTTGTGCGAAGCGGTAAAATCGGCTTGAGCCAACAAATCGTTGCCGCGCGATGGCGCATGTGCATCAGTTTTAAGCCACGGATGGCGGTAAAAGTCATAGTACATCGATAGTTTCCACTTTTTTATTGGAGTTGCTTCAACGCCAACATAAAAACCTTCTTCGTTTTGTGTTTTTGAGTTTTCGCCAAAAGCCGATGCGTATCGAGCTTGATAGTTGCGAGCATAGTTGCGGTAAATTACAGAGGCGCGCAAACCGGGAGCAATATCCATAAGCGAGCCGGCAAGTACCGCAGTGCCTCCATTTTTGCTTAAGGCAGCCTCGCCAAAAAAATAAATTGAGCTGAATATTAGTTGGCCGTCAACCGATGCGTTATAATTACTTGTGCCGCTAAAGTTGAATTTGTTTTCTAAACCATCGCGCGGTTGCATAGGGTGGTCAAATCGATAGGCAAAACCCGAAATGCCCATGCGTGCGTGGCTACTGTTAACCGATACATTTGCTCCAACCGAAGTTTCGGTTACCGCACCTTGGTTTGCTATTTGGGTTGGGGTGGCATGTATTCCAGCTGTTTGCACTGCCGAAAATGTTCCTTTTGAATGGGTAACAGAATCAGATTCGGTAACATTGGCATCAAGCTTAACTCGCGAAGCAAATGCAGTTGTTTTAACAGGACCAAAACCTAAAGTGGCACCTATTCCGCGAAAAAAGCCGTATTCGCTTGCTGACGACGATCCGCTAAGTGCCGAACTTTTTTTGCGCACATCCATCACCATTCCCGATTTGCCCATGCTCATTGCCGACCACATTAGCAAACCTTGTCCCATTTTAGCGTGATAGTCGCCAATAACCAATGTTTCAACATGCCCAAAGTTGTTAAGCTGAAGGTAGGCCGAATAAAAATCGAAGCCTTTTTTTTGGTGTCCGCGAAAGAATTGCTCGCCAGGATCTTTTTCAGCGGTAATGCCAAATCGTAATCGGCGTTTGTAATTAAACGAGTATCGTGTAAAAAGCTTTAGTCGGTTGCCTGGATAGTATTTGTTTGGTTTTTGAGCGCGTACCGAATCGCAAACTTTTGCAAAGCCATCGGCACGTTCGGTTTGAATTGTTGCGCGCGACAAAATTTGGTTTTTGCCGTATTTAAGTGCCTGCGACAAAAATTTTTGGTTGATTGGTTGAGGTTGGCTTGTCTTTTCAACTTTTATAAACGGAAGTATGCGTTTAATGGTTGTTAGGTCTAGTTTATCAATAAGTTGCAGTTCGTATATGCTTGTAAGTCCACCATTGCGTTCAATGTATTGCCTTATGGCGTTTACTTCAAATTCGTTTATTATGTGTAGTTGGTTTAGTTCTTCTTCGGTTGCTGTATTTAGATTTAGCGGATTTTGTTTGTAATACTCCAAGTCAGTAGCCATTTGCTCAAGGTTGGCCTCGTCAATTTCTTCGTTTTGCGATAATTCTTCAAGCAAAGTTTCAATAGCTTGATTGTCGGTGCTAACATTCTGAGCATCAGCAGCAAAAAAGGCTAAAAGCAAAAGAATTAATATGGTGGCTTGACGTATCATTTATCATCTAAAAATTGAAAAAACCAAGCCAATTGCTAACGATGCAATGCAATATATGGCCGAAAGTATGGTCGAAAGGGTGAACAGCCCTGCTGTAATGCCAATAAACTGGCCAATTGCCATTGTAGGTTGCGATGGATCAATACCTAAAATGAGGCAAACAAAGTTGATTAATAGTGCAACTACAATAATTAAAACTACACCTGGAATGGAGCATTTAAAATCGGCAGGACTTAATGCCATGTGGGCCGATATGCAAACCGATAGGTAAAGAAACAACCACACTTTCCAACCTCCAATGTTTAAGGCGAGCCAAAGTTCTTTTAAGGTTGGAGGAACAAGAACAACTATACTGCCCACAAGATTCAGAAAGCCATCAAATGAACTAAAATCGGCATGAATGTAGCTCATTAGGTGGAGTATTTCTTGTCCGTTTGGTAGCATCAGTTTAACCATAAAGTAAATAACCAACGAGCCTAAAAGTATTGGGCCTATTGATGAGAAAAAAGTGCCAAGCAAGCACCAAGGATTTTTATGGTTATAGGAGTATTGTACATAGCCCAAACAACCATCGTCGCCTGGCGAATAGAGTGAAATGTCGTGAATTCTGTGTCCAAAAATTAGGCTGAACAAAGCGTGTCCAAGTTCGTGTACGGGTGTTCCAATCCAAGCAGTTATGTAAGTGTCGGCACCATTGCCAAATCGGTTTACATGAATTTTGCGTGATGCGCATGCAAGCAAGTACAGAATAGTGCCAAAAAACAAAAATACTCCCATTACTGTTACTATTTGCCATAACGTAGCAAGCAACAATTTGCCTATAAAAGATAAAATGGGGTGAAGCATTGTTGTTTTGGTTTTAGAAGTTATAGCTTAAACTGAATTGAGTTGATGACGATAAATATTGATGCGATGCAAAAGCAAATGTAAGTTCAATGCCTTTGAAAGTGTAGCCCATTCCGGCAGTAAACGTGTTTGGATGCGAGGCAAAGCCCGTGCGCAAAAATAGTTGACTAATTATTTGGTATTCAATACCACATTTAAAGCGAACGTTAGCCTCAAAATCCATTTCGGCCTCGGCTGTCAATTGCACATCTTTTGAAAAATAATAACCTCCACCCAAACGCATGCGTGAGTCAACTCGCGAGTCAACATAATCGTCCATTTTTGACATAGTAGGATTAAACACGTGTGCGCCAATGTACAACCTGTCAATGGGTTTGGCAATCATTCCAACTTCAACCAAAAAAACGTTGTTGTCGCCATAGGCGCTAGTTTGGTTCACTCGCAAATAGTCAAACTGAACACCAACCAAAATTTTATCGCCCAAATGGCGTGCGTATGCTAGTCCAGCGCGGTCTTCGGAGTAAAGCGAGTAGCCAAACCTGCTGTAGCATAGAGCAAAATTACCAGAATTGGTAGCCACCACACCTGCAGCTGCTTTGGTGCTTGTTTCCGACATGTTAAATTGATTATGATAATCGATGCCAACGGCTCCTTTTCCAACTTCGGCCAATCCTGCTTGGTTGTTAAACGCACTCCATAATCCAAATTGTGTAACCGACGAGTTTGCCATTGCTGCCCAACGTCCGTCTTGGGCTACTGCTATAGTTGCTTGTGCCGCCATAATAGCTAGCAACATCATTTTAAAAAACCGATTCACTCCTATTGGTGTTTTAATAGGTTAGAAGTTAAATTGTTATAGTTAAGCGCAAGATAGACAAACAAATTTATCAAATCCACCATCGCGATTATATTTGCGCAAAATTTAGAAACTTGATGAAAACAAAAAATCTTGTTGGCATGCTAATATGGGTTGCTTTAACCCTTTGTTTGGCCGTAGCAAGTTATTTGCTAATCAACAAGAAAGAATCTCCTGTAATTGTTGAGGTTCAGCAAGTTGAACAACCATTTAAGCGAACCATACCAAATGCAAACCTTATTAGGCTCGACGAGTATTTTAGTCGTCAAGAACTGCATATAGGGTTTAGTGGTGTGGTTTTGGTTGGAGAGCACAACCACATTCTTTACAACCGAGCTTTTGGTTTGGCAAACAAGCGTAAAAAAATACCTATGACAACCGAAACTCCATTTCAATTGGCATCGGTGTCAAAACAATTTACCGCAGTGTGCATTTTGCAACTTTATGAGCGTGGGCTGCTACAACTTACCGACACATTGGGCAAATTTTTTCCAGAACTACCATACAAACAAGTTACTATACATCAAATGTTGGTGCATCGTTCTGGGCTACCAAATTACCACTATTTGTTTGACGAGCGAGTTTTACAAACCGATAGCGCTGTAACCAACCAATTGCTAGTTAATAGATTAGCTGAACGTAACGAACCGCGTTTCTTTTCGCCCAATGCCCGATATATGTATAGCAATACTGGCTACGCTTTGTTGGCTGCCATAGTTGAAAAGGTGTCGGGTATGCCGTTTGAACAATATTTGCAACAAAATGTGTTTCAGCCTCTTGCAATGGATAGCACATTTGCTTATCGAGCACTTAAATCGCAAACATATCCACCGCACGCCACAGGTTATTTGCGTGGCAAACAACCAGCCTACGACAATTATCTCGACCATTTTTTGGGCGATAAAGGTATTTATGCTACATCGGCCGACCTTTTCCGTTGGGATCAAGGGCTTTATAGTGGCAAAATTATTAACCCCGATACACTTAAACTAGCATTTCGTCCAATGGGCAAAGTGCCAACGGCTACCGAAAATTATGGCTACGGATGGCGCTTACGCGAGTACAATGGCGATAGCATTCAATACCATAGTGGGTGGTGGCATGGTTTTAAAACAACATTGATTAGGGTGCCAAGCAGGCAAATAACCATAATAGTTCTAAAAAATCATGCTCGTTGTGGAGGCATAGGTCGCAATCAGTTACTTAATATTGTGTTATCTGATGCCCCTGCACCCGACTACACTTACGACGAACTTCCCGAAGACGAAGATTGACACTTTCATTATATTAGCGCCAAATAATGCACAATGGAAAAAGTTAGAGCAAAAAAAGCATTAGGTCAGCATTTTCTTAAAGACGAAACAATTGCCTATAACATTGCCAACGGTTTTTTACCCGATGCACCAAAACAAATTCTTGAAATTGGTCCCGGAATGGGCATACTAACCAAACATCTACTCAATCGCGAAGGTGTTGATTTACAAGTGGTTGAAATTGACAACGAATCGGTGCAATATCTTTCATTTAACTTTCCAAAGTTGACAGGCCGAATTATTGAGGGCGATTTTTTGAAAATGAATTTGCGCCAAATGTTTACGCAACCATTTGCTGTTGCGGGTAATTTTCCTTACAACATTTCAAGCCAAATACTTTTTAAGATAATTGAAAACCGCGACCTTATTCCACAAATGGTGGGAATGTTTCAAAAAGAGGTTGCAGAGCGTGTTGCAGCGCCTCCAGGTTCAAAAACCTATGGCATTTTGAGTGTGTTGTTGCAAGCTTATTACGATATCGATTATTTGTTTACCGTACACGAACATGTGTTTGATCCACCTCCAAAAGTAAAATCGGGTGTTATTCGCATTGTGCGAAACAATGTTGAGCATTTGCCTTGCGACGAAAAACTATTTACTCAAGTTGTGAAAACTAGTTTTAACCAACGTCGAAAGACTATAAGCAACAGCCTTAAGCCAATATTACAAGGTCGAAAACCGCAAGGCAATATTTATTTGATGCGTCCCGAACAACTTGGTGTTGCACAGTTTGTTGAACTTACAAACGATGTTCAGCGTTTATTAGAGCAATGATTATAAGGGCAGGCTGGCTGGTCTGCCTTTTTTGTTCATTGAAAAAAGAAATGTACATTAATCATAAGCAAAAAAACGGCTCTCCTAAATTCTTAGGAGAGCCGCTTGTATTATTACCTAAAACCTTTTGGTTTATTCTTTGGTAATTTGTTTTACCTCAACAGCATCGTTGCTAATTACGCGAACAATGTAGTTGCCTGCAGCAAGGTTGGTTAAGTCGATGCGGTTAATTGAACCGTTCGATTGCTCAACAATTACTTTTGCACCTGTTACGGCAAACACTTCAATTGTTGCACCATCGGCAGCAACAACGTTTACGTAATCTGAAGCTGGGTTAGGATAAACACTAATGTTTGCTAATTGCTCGTTAACAGCATCCGATTTCAAATCAACAGTTTTTGAAGCTGCAGCACTAGCATTGCCAGCCAAGTCAGTTATTGCACCCTCAGCAGCTGTCAATACAATTTGTTTTGCATTAGCATCTGCTTCAACAGTAAAGGTTAAGTTAACCACGTCAACTTTGGTAATTTTACCACCTTTAATTTTGAACTTCTTGTCGTCAAGAGCTTTAATTTTCTCGCTTACGTTTACAGTGAATACTACTGGACTTACGTTGCCGTCAGCCTCAAGAGTAATTACTGGAGCAGTTACATCGTAAGTAAATGCTATTGCATACTTTTCAGTTGTGATATTGCCAGCAGAATCGGCAACACACAAGTTAATGTTGGTTGTTACTTCACCTTCGGCTGAAGGAACAATTGTAACAATGTAGTTCTTGCTGTTATTAGCGATAAGAGTTGCTGTTGCGTTGGTTGCTGTTATGCTATCATGAACAAATCCAAATACACCCTCGTTAAAGTCAAATGTAACTTTAACTGTGTCGTTGTAGTATGCCAATAAGCTATTTGCATTGGTAGTTAATTCAGCAGCTTTGTTGTCGAGTTTAACGCGATACAAATTATTGAATTTATCTACCATAGTTGATGTTGCAACAAATAGTACAGTGTCGTCATTGTAGTCAATAACAATGCAGTTATTCATGTCAATGTCAGCTATACCATTGTTTGTTGCAAACGATAAACGATCAATATTTTCGTTTTCGGCAACAGTGTATGCAAAGTGTAATTCGTTACCAACCACATTGCTAAATACTGCTTTGCGTCCTGTATTCATTGTAATGCTTGGCAAACTATTGTTGTTAGTGGTATCAATTAAAGAAATTACACTATTAAACGATAGCGAAAGGTCAATTTCTTTGCCTGCGTTGTAAGCATAATTGGCGTATGTTGTGCCAAATGCAACTGGTTTTGTGTTAGTAACTTCGGCCGAAACCAGAATAGTGTCAATGCCTATGTTTGTTTTAACAAATAGGGTATCGGTGTAGGTAGCAATTGAGTCGGAACCTATAAATTTTACTCTACAAATATTATCTGATGTGTTTGGTTTAATAGTGGTTGAGTAGTTGTAGTTATCAAAGTTAAAGTACTCACCATCGGCTATATCAAATTTGACAATATTAATGTTGACACAACCTGTGTTGCTTAAGCTAAGTTTTGATGTCGAGTATTCGTTTTTAGCAATATTTGTCATTGCTATTGCTGATTTGTTGTACTCGTAACTTGGGGTAGCATTAGCATACAAAACTTGTGAACCGATTTCACTAGGGTTGTTTGCTTGAGGGCTTGATATTTTAGCATAAGCATAGGATTGATCAGCAACTTCCTTAATAACTACGGGTATTGTAACATTAACCGTGTCGTTAGCAGCAAGGATAATAGTGTCAGCATTAGTATAATGGTTGATTTTACTATTGAAAACGTAATAGGTCATTGTACCGCTGTTATTGTTTTTGAGTGTTGCAACAATATTGGCAGTAGTATCACCACAATTAGCATTCAAAGTAGGTGTGCGGTTTACTGTTGTAATAGTATAATAGTCCTCAACCTTATATTTCAATGGTATATCAACAGTTGTTTTGTTTGAATCATTGTAAACATTATTAAGAGTTAAAGTAACGGTTTCCTCAAAAGTGCCTACAGTTGTTGAATATCTTAAACAAATAACAATACCAGTACTGTCGCCTCGATTAATGTAGTTGTTATTAGTAAAGTAATAGTTATTGATGTAATTATTAGTATTTGTATATGAAAGATTCATAGTCATTACAAAATCGCTAACGTTCTTTACCCAAATAGTGTCATATACATAGTAATAAGAATTTTTAACCACACTAATGTCAAATGCTGGTTTTGACAAAGTATAGGCAAAGTTATTACTACTTGCTTCTAATGAACAGAATGATGAAATGCTCGATGGAGAAGCATTACTATTAATAAAATAAGTAGTGCGATTAACTCCAGCATTTTTTATATCCCAAGTTAATGGCACAATCAAAGTAGTGTCTTTTGCTGGAGCAATTACAACATTATCAATAATTGATTCAGGCATTACCTCAAATTCGAAAGTTTTAGTATTGAATATTGGCAATCCCATTTCGTAATAGATGCTATCGGCAGCACCGTCAAATTTGTAGGTTGTTGTGTTGCCATTAAAAGTTACGCGAACAAAACCATCTTTTCCATAGTTGTTGTCAAATGCATACATCATTAATGCGTATTTACCTGGTAACAAATTAATTGTTTTTTCAAGTCCATTTACCTCTTCTGCCGAACCACCAGTATAAAATTGAGGGTAAGCATTCTGATTGTTAATGTCTTTAGCATCAATTATTCTAATACTAACGTATGAACTAAGAATACTGTCTATTTCAATACTTCCTTGTGGATAGTTTAATATTGATAATTTAAGGTCGGCTGAACCAACATTACTAATCGTTATAGTGTCGTTAGGTATTTTAGCATTAGTATCGCCAAATACAATTGAAGGCGTGTTGTTGCTATAGTAGCGATTATTAATTTTTATCGATGGACTTCCGTAGCCATTGGCTGCAATAGGAATGTTTAAAGTGGTATCGCTAAGCGCAACAACAATAGTGTCGGTAAATTGGCCAATCGAGTCTGGCTCAAATCCTAATACAATATCAATCTGTGTGTCGGTAACTACATAATCTTCGCACCAAAAATTCGAGTTATTTTTTAAATAAACTGAAGTAGCATTAAACACTTTGTTGCCCTTGTTAATAATGCTAATGGTGTCTAAACTTTCTATATTAACGCCAGCATCTTTAATGCTAAAGTTTTGAACCTCAGCAATTAATTTACCATCAGTCACGTTTATTGTATAGGATAATATTGTGTTGTTTTGTGCAGCATCGGTCGTAATAATATACGAAACCTTGTTTGTTGCTCCTTCAATAAATGTGTTACTATTAGGCACATCAAACTCAATTTGTTTTGATGTATTTTTTTCAATAGTGCCAGTTGCTAAATAGATAGGTTCTGATCCTTCTATATTAAATTGTTTTGTTTCTGTTATGCTAAAATCAGAATCACCACCTTTTACAATCAAATTACCATAGTCATCGGTAAGAGTGTAGTATCCCCCATTCCACCCATCACCATAACTATCTTTTGCAACAAATGTGTAGGTGCCAGGTTTAAGTGTAATAGTATCGTAGTAATAATGAGAAGTCGTTGTGTAAGTATAGTATGGTTTACTAAATACTTCATTACCATTATTATCAAGTATTTCCCATCCAATTTCGCCAGCGTAGTTGCCAGAATAAATTGTAATGGCAACTTTTTCATAAAGAGGACTAATAGAGTAGTTTAAGTTAATATTGCTACTAGTGTTAGTAACCAAAACTGATGCTTTAGCAATTTGGCCAGCTTTAATGTCAATATTACTTTCGTTTGTTGCTGTGTAGGTAGCTTTCTCAACTGTTTTTGCTTTAATAGGAATGCGTATTGTAGAGTCTAAATTGTAGTTATAATTTTTTATACTAATCAGCAATGTGTCAGTATATTCTTTTGATTGGTTGCTCAAGTTGTTTGTATAGATATCTATTACAATAGAATCGCCTTTATAACTAGCGTAATCTGTACAAGCATCAATGTAACAAGTATTATTAACACAATTGGCATTCTGCAAGAAAAAATCAAAGCCTTTATTTACCAATGATATGGTTTGCTTGTTTGTGGATGTAATATCCACTAAGCCAAAATCAATTGCTTGTTTATTGGTAAAGAAATTCAAATCATTTTTTTGTGGCTCAATGTAAATTCCAGCTTCATTAATATAGTCGTAGTCTTCAGTTTGAAGGTACAAAGCAGCTTCAGGATTTGCTACAATGGCTTGTTTTGTGTCAATATCAAGTTTAATTGTTTTTAATTCGCCTGGAGCAAGTGTAATTATATTGCCATTATATTTAATATAACGATTTGGGAAGACATCTTTTACATTGCATAAGGCTCCTCCATTGTTATAAAAATATGCATAAAATTCATTTCCCAAAGAAATAATTTGTGCTCTACCGCAATAACTGTAATCAATGTCTATTAAGGTATGATTAAATAGAATTAATTTCATAATTCTATTACTAGAATAATAATTACCAGGTTCATTACCATACCACATATCGTCGGTTGGGTTGTATTTTAATGAAGTAAAGTAATAGTTATCATAAATGTCATAAACTTCAAGTTCTTTACCTTTTGTGTCTAAGACATGTATTTTAGAGCGGTCTTGAGTGGAATAAAATGCAATATTCTTGTCTTTGGTTAGCGAAACGGAATAATAATAGTTCCAATCGTTGTCTATTTCCATTCCAGCAACTTTAAAAGATTTTTCAGCTAGCGAACCATCAAGATTAAATGCGTCAAACTTTGTATAGAGAGGATTATATAACCAAACATATTGACCATCAAACACACCGTCAACATAAGGGTAGTCAAGTGAGACTTTGCTGCTGATTAGTTCGTGTGTCTTTGCATTTAGCACCAAGTAAAAAAAGGCTTCACCTAAATCAATACACGTAAAAGCCACACTATCTGCTTCAACATAATAATAATACTCACCTCCATAGTCTATGCTATCAAAAATGCCGCCTTCAAAAGAAATTGAGTTGTTTGAATTAATTTCAAAACCGGGAAGATTAGCATAACTAATTGTAGGATAGAACGATATGGTTTCGTCGGTAGTGTTTTTTAAAGTAAAGTGTTGGGTAAATGCAGTGTCTGTGTTCGCAATTTTGTAATATGCGCTATTAGGAATAATAGTAATATCTGTTTGTGGAGAATACTTTGATGGAACCGAGAAAGACTTTGCTGATTTACTAGCATTAGCCATTTCTTTAGCTTCTTTAACTTTTGCCTTTTGCATTTGTTCCAATTTGGCTTTTTTTTCTTTTAGCCCCTTTAAAAAGTCGGCTTTTGTTGTTAGGTTTTGTTGTGCGTTGGCTGTGTTGAGTGCCAAAACACAAATAACCGCAGCGGTAAGTAGGTTTCTAAAACCCCTTGTCGCAATTTGTAACACATTGTGTGTCATTTGTTTGTCTATAAATGTTTAATAAATATGTTAGGACTAATTGTGAGCGCAAATGTATTATTTTTTACAAATAAACATTGATATTATTCATATTTCGTAGCGAAACACTTAAATAATTGAAACAACTAATCGCATTGTTGTAAGTTGTTTACAACAAAATCATGCATGGCATCGTTGCAATACACAACAATTCATTTTAAAACAAACAAATAACAAGGAGAATGTAATAACTAAGCTAATTGTTATTACGAGAATTTAACCTTTTGCGGTGAACGTTGAAAAAGTACAAGCAAACAAAACAGAAAATGGCAAAGGTTATAAGGTTGTTGCCAAATTGCTGTTTAATAAGTTCGCGAATGCAAATACCAAGACAAACCAAGCTTGCAAGCAACCAAAAATATTGAACAATGCGGTTAGCTCCGCGTTGAATTTTATTCATCAGTGTTTACGTTTATTATACCGCGGCCGTTTTGTATTTCCCACTGGCTAAACCTTTGGTCCGATACAAATCCTGAACCATAAATAACACCTTCATCGTTGGTTATTCTAACATCTTGGTCTGACGAAACAGTTTCTTTGTTTCTATCCCAAACCATATATTCAGTATTCAGTTTTTCTCCGTTCTCGTTTACTACTTCAACATTATTTTTAGCCACCCAAAGTCCTTGGTTTTCGTAATAAATGGAGTAGTCGGCGCGCATACGCGATTTTATACTACCAACCGAATCGTAATAAAAAATTTCTAATCCGTTAGGGAATTCAACTGTGCTTGTTCCGTCGCTTTCAGGTAATTGTCTCAACAAAGGAGTGTTCATTTTTGCTACTAACTGGCCGTTGGTTGTGTAGGTCATTTTAACCACTTTGCCGCTCATTAGTGCCGAATCGTTTGCGAAAAACATAGCATTAACTTGCTGAATATCGTTTTCGCACGAGCACATAAAAATCAAGACTCCCATAATTGAAAGAGTCTTGATTGTGTTTTTAATATGTTTTAAAGAGGTGCTCAATTAAAAGCGAGCCTTTGTGGTTACGTTAATCCAACCGCCAATTTTGTAATCGGCACCATCAGAAATACCAAACATAAAGGCTTCTTCTTTCTTTGGGCATTGAGCTTTGTAAGCCGAAATAAAGCTATTTACCTTGTCGGTCAACGATGGGTCTGATGCTTTTGCTTTGTTAAATTGGTCAATAGCAGCCCAATAAACAGCGCGGTGTTCAACATCTTCTTTACCAATTGATGGAGCTGCTTGAGCGTATGCAAGACCAATCATCATGTTAGCTTTACCATTGCTTGAATTGTCGGCCAAGGCTTTTAATGCCAAGTCGCGAACACGTTGATAGTTCTTTTGGTCAAGAGCAATAGCGCACCATTCAACGTAGTAGTTTGAACGTTCGTCAATATCTTCTTGTAGCGAGCAAGCTTGTTCGTAGTATGAGTTTGCTTTAGCGTTGTCTTTGCGTTGAGCAAACAAACGAGCCAAGTTGTGAGCTGCCTCAGCGCTAGGTTCAAGTTTGTATTGAGCCTCTGATGCGTTAGCAAACAATGGAGAGTCGGTGCACTCTGCTTTGTTCAATAGTTTTGTTGTTTTTTTCAACCAATCAAGATTGTCTTTGTTAGCGTCGTATTTAGCCGACAAAATGTTGATTAGCACGTCGCACGATGCTGCACCACTTTCTGAGAATAAAGCTTCAACATTGTTTGTTGCAGTTTCAAGAGCTTCAAGTTCTTTTTGAGCCGATGGTGCTTTTTTAGCATCACCGCTTTCAGCAATACCTTTGTTTAAAGCAACTGCAGCGTCAATGGTGTTCATACAAAGTTCGTAGGTTGATACAACTTCAACACCATCAACTTTTTCTGCTTTGTATTCGTCAACAACAGTTTGCATAAGGGTTGAAATCATACCAGCTTTTGATTTGTCTTTCTCCATTTCGCACGATTTTTTAAGTGCTTGGTAAGCTTCGCCAGCCGATTCTTTGCGATATGTGTACAAGTCAAAACCTTTTTGTCCAAGTACCGATCCTTCTTGTTTTTTGAAGTATTGAATACGAGTGTCGTAAATCAACATCAAGGTGTCAATCAGTGTTTGTTTTCTTGCTTCATCTTTTTCGTCAGCAATCAAGGCTTTGTAGATTGATGCACCACGAATAAAGGTATTCTCGCTTGCTTTTGGACATTTATTGAACACTTCGCGCCATTTTACAACGGCGTCTTTGTAGTTCTTTTGTTTGTAAAATTCGCCATAAAGCGAGATGTTAATACTACATTCTACGCGTGATGCGCTATCTGGTCCATAATTTGGATTTTCATGAGGTTTTTTTGCTTGTGCATTTGCCGATGCGGCAGATGCTAAGAATAAAGCCACAAAACCTAGTTTTGAGATAGTTTTCATTTTTATTAAGATTTAGGTTTTTATCAATTTCGCCCAATCAAGTCTCTTTCGTACTTGACTTTTCGGGGTGTCAAATTTAACAAATCTTTTTACCCTACAATAATTTTTGAGTATTGGTGCGGCTTTGGAGCCACTTTTATAATCTTTTCGAACTTCTTTTTATGTCTTTTTTCAGTTCTTTTTGTTCAACATTAGAATGCTGTTTAGTCCAATGGCCACTAATTGGCTGTTTTTTACTATTGATGTAGAGTTATTTGGTTGATATAAATCAGCTTCGCCTCCAGTTATAATTACTTTAAGTTGCTCATAATCTGAACTATACCTAGAAATATATCCTTCTATTTCAAATTTTATTCCGTTGCCAATTCCTAATCCAATTGCCTCTAAAGTTGTTTTTCCGAGCAGTTTTTCGTCAACAATAGGATTTGCATGTGGTAGTTTTTTAGTGAATTGGTTCAGTGCTTTTGCTCTCATTTGAGGTCCTGGCGATATTGTTCCACCATTAAAACATCCGTCTTTGCTCACAAAGTCAAATGTTATTGCAGTACCTATATCAATAACCAATATGTTGCTTTTGGGGAATAGGCAAGTAGCACCAACGGCAGCGGCAATGCGGTCAGCTCCTAAAGTTTGAGGTGTGTTGTAGTTTATTGTGATTGGCAGTTGAGTATCGGAGCATAAATCGATGCACCCATATTTAACAAGCCAAGGGAACAATTCTGTTGTTTTTCCTCGCGTTGAGCAAGCTATTGCTCCTTGTATGTCATAGTTTGTAACGAGTGCTTCAACTTCGTTTTGTTGTAGGTTTGAGTCCGATTGGCAATGAACCACTTGGTTGTTGTGGTTCATTACAAATAGTTTGCACATAGTGTTGCCTATATCAACAATCAGATTCATTCTTCTTCCTCTTTCTTCAAAACCTCAATTAAGTGGTTGAAGAACAAAATCTTTACTAAAAAACCGTATTTTTCTGTAAACGATAGTTTTATGGTGTAAATTTCTTTTCCTTCGCCAAGAATCCATTCGCGTTCAAGAGTTTTGTCTGCATAGTCTTGGTCGTCGGTTTCGCACCATTCGCCACGGTGTTCGTCGTCGTGCCCGTAAATGTCGAATAGCGTGTTTATCAACGATTTCATACGACTTTTGGTAATGTAACGGTCGTTTGCAGGGAATGTAATGTTTACGTGGTTTGATCCAGTTATGTTCTTTTTGTTGTTAAACATGCGGAACACTACTTTATCAAATAAACTCAACTCAACGTGTGGCAGTTGTTTTTCAAATTCAACCATAAAAATGCCATCAATATCGTTGCTTTGAACTTCTTCATAATCGTTGTCTGAAAAGAATTTGGTAATGTCGAACGAGAAGAGTTCAAGTATGTTTTTTGGTTTGTTGAATACACTTAGAATAGTCATAGTTCAATTTTTTTTGGTGTACTCAAATATATGAAAAGCAATAAAACTTGCAAACTATGCTTTATTGTTAGTGAGTAGGTGAAAAGAGTCTTCGAGTGATGTTTGTTTTTGTTGCATTGCTAACACAGTCAGGTTGTTACGTACTGCGTAGTTGAACAATTCGGGTCTAATGTCAATATCTTTGTTTGTACTGATTTGATACACGAAATTGTTCATTTTGTTGACTGCCATTACTCCGTTTATTTGTTGAATAGCGTCAATATTGGCTTCGGATCCAAATTCAACTTCAACTATTTGGCACTCGGCTGTAGTTTGCTGAATATCAGTTGTTGCACCATTAGCTACTAGTTGGCCACGATTTATTATTGCAATTTGGTTGCAAATGGCCTGAACTTCTTGCATAATGTGTGTTGACAGGATTATTGTTTTGTCGGTGCCCAAACCTTTTATTAACTCTCGTATTTCAATTATTTGATTTGGATCAAGTCCTGTTGTTGGCTCGTCAAGAATAAGCACTTTAGGGTTGTGGATAATGGCTTGAGCTATTCCAACTCGTTGTTTATAGCCTTTTGAAAGGGCGCCAATTATTTTGCTGCATTCAAGTTGCAAACCTGTGCTTTCAATTACCTCGTCAACACGTTGTTTTTTGTTTTTTATGCCATAAATATCTGCTACAAATTGCAGATATTCACGAACATACATGTCTAAATAAAGAGGATTATTTTCAGGTAAATAGCCTATTAGTTGTCGAACATCGTTTTCGGCTACATTAATGCCTTCAACATATACGTTGCCATTAGTAGGTGGAATCAAACCTGTGATAATTTTCATTAAGGTAGATTTGCCAGCACCATTCGGCCCCAAAAAGCCTACAATTTTGCCAGTTTCTACATTAAAACTAACATTGTTGAGGGCTTTTTGTTCGCCGTATATTTTGGTAATATGTTCGATGCTAATGCCCACTTATTTGCAAGCTATTTTGTCGATGCGACGTTGATGACGACCGCCTTCGAAGTCAGTTGTAAGGAAAGTGTCAACAATCTCTTTTGCAAGGTCGACAGAGATGAAACGGGCAGGAATAGCGCATACATTTGCATTGTTGTGCTGGCGAGCTAGTGCAGCAATTTCTGTAGTCCAGCACAATGCTGAGCGTATGCCTTGATGCTTATTAGCAGTAATGTTAATACCGTTTCCGCTGCCGCAAAGTGTAATGCCTAAGTCAAATTTACCTTGTTCAACAGCCTCAGCAAGAGGGTGTGCAACATCAGGATAATCCATGCTCTCAGGAGAGTTGGTTCCGTAGTCGGTAATTGTGTGTCCTTTTCCTTTCAAGTATTCAACAAGAATCTGTTTTGTTTCAAATCCAGCGTGATCGCTAGCAATAGCTAAGTTCATAGTAGTAGTGTTTTTTTTAATTGTTCAAAAGTATTAAACAACCCCAATTCTGCAAAGTGCTTTTTTCTATCTCTTTCGCCATCGTTTAAGTCCAAGTGCAATTTTCATTGCTTTGCTCCATGTTTTTTGAACTTGAACATATTGTTTTGCTTTTGATCCAAATTTCTGGTAAAAATTAGCAATACCTTCGTCCATACTTCCTTCAAAATCAAAAGTTTGTACTTTGTTTGATACGCGTTTAATGGCTTCCCAAACCATTAGTGCAGAAGCTCCTGATTTGCTGTATGTGGGATTGTATATTGGTGTTAAGAAATAGGCTGTTGTTTTGTCCCAAACGTAAAATAGGCAAGCGTTAATGTTTCCCTCAGAGTCGTTTACACATATAATTTCACCTTGGTTGCGCACAATTGCCTGTTGGCATAGGTTTACAAACACTTGGCGGTTAAGTTCGCTTTTGCGGTTTCGTTTGGCAAGGAATTGGCAGTGTAAGTTGTAAAACTCATCGGCTGTAATGCTGTTAATGCTTGTTGATAGTTGTTTTTCGGCATTGCGTATCTGTCTTTGCTTGCTTGTCGAAAATTCAGCAAACACTTTGTCTAGTGCGTTTATGTTTTCAATTATATAAGTAATGCGTGTTTTGATGCGATAGCCTTTGCTTAAAAAGGCATCGCAATTATCAAATTGGCTATCAAAATTCTGCTCAAATACGCTTAGTTTTAAAGTTTCAATTTGCTCCAATATGTTGTTGATAGCTTGCGTTTTAAGCAATTGTTTTTGTTCGCAAGTGGAATTTTGGGGATAAAAGAAATGTAGTTGGTAACACTGTAAAAGGGTTGGTTGCAGCACGTAGGTAAACAAACTTTTTTTGCCTATTACATACGGCATGGTGGCAATAATTGATCCTTGGTCATTACGAGCAATAATTACGTCCCATTTTCTATTGCCAGCAATAGCATCTATCCACCAATATTGCGAAAAGAGTGAAATATCAGTATGCTGTTCGCACAGGTTTTTATATATCTGTTTGTTGTCCATAGCGTAAACATACAAAAAAACAAAGGCCACCAAAAATTGGCAGCCTTTGCATTTTTATTTCAATGTTTAGATTTAGTAGAAAAGCGAACGATTGTCTTCAACATCTGAAGCATCGCTTACAGCTTGGAATAATTGATAAGTGATGCGTTGCATGTTGGTGCGAGCAATGTTAGAGCGCTCTTGTGCTACAGTAGCAACATTTATATCAGCATCTTCAACACTGCTTACTTGAATTAAGTAAACACCCAAGTTGCCAGCAATAGGCTCGCTAATTTGTTGAGCATCCATTTGGGTCATCTCAGCTTGAACTTTTGGTTCAACGCCAATGCTTGGCATTGAGAAAGATGAGAAGTTTGCAGCGGTTGCAGATTTAAGTGTTGTGCCCATTTTGTCGGCAACTGATTGTAGAGTTGATGCCCCTTGTTTAGCTTCGTTAAGTTGTTTACTCAAAATTTCAGCTTTTTTAGCTGAAATAACTTCGCGAACAACCAAGTCTTGAACTTCTTCAAATGTTGCAACACCTTCTTTGTGAATTCCGGTAACAATGGCTACAACATATTGTTCTTCCATGTCAAAGATTTCAGAAATCTCACCAACTTTTGCTTTGTATGCCCAACGGATAATTTGACGTGGATTTTCAAAGTTTGCCAATCGACGGTCGTTTTGTCTGATTTGAGCAGCGCGAGCAAGTAACATTTCAGCATTAGCATTTGCGCGGAAATTTTCAACACTATTGCTATTGATGCCAAATTTGCTTGCTTGAGCATAAATGCCATCAACAGTTTTTGAACTTGCAGTAATGCGGCTCTCAATAATTGCAACTTTAGCTTTTGCTTTAGCTGCAGTTTGGTCAACTATTTCAATTACATGGTAACCATATTGAGTTTCAGCAATTACTTTGTCGCCTTTTTTGCCTTTAAAGCAAGCATCGTTAAATGGTTGAACCATTACACCTTCTTCAAACCAACCCAAATCGCCACCTTCTTCAGCTGAACCTTGGTCTGCTGAGAATTTTTTAGCCAACTCAGCAAAGTTGCCACCTTTTTTAACTACAGCTAAAATGCTGTCGGCTTTTGCTTTAGCAGCTTCTTTTGAAAGAGTAGCAGTTGGTTGAATTAAGATGTGGCGTGCTTTTACTGAATCAGCAACTTTAACCGACTCAATTTTGCGAGCCATAAAAATGGTTCCGTTATCGTTTACTGGACCAAATACTTCGCCGTCTTTTGCATCAAATACACTATCAATAGCTGCTGGCAATTGTTGTTTGGTAAGGTATTGACCATTGAAACGAACATCAGATTCAAGGTTTACAAATTGCTCAACAGCTTCGGTTGCTGCAAATTCTTTTTTCAAATCGGCCATTTTTTTCATGCTCATCACAACGTCTTCTTCTGAAGCTATCATTGGGAATGATACGTATAAAATGTCGCGAGATTCTTCTTGTTTGTAGTCGTCTTTGTGGCTGTTGTAGTATGCTTTTAAATCGCCGTTTGTGTATTTTGCAACACTATCTGCTAGCGAAGTGTAGCGCATTTGAACATAATCAACATTGTATTTTTTGTTTTTTGCAACCAATTCGTTTTCGGCTTGCAATGCTGTAACAAACAAACCTTTGCTAACTGCAACGGCATATTTTTGATCAAGGCGATTTTGCATTAGTTGTTTTTCAAATTCAGCCCACGATGCTGCTGCTTCTCCGCTTGGATCAAGATCTTTGCTCTTAAGGAATTGAATAACCAAGTTGCGGTCAAATTGACCATCTTGGTTTGTAAAAATTGGAATTTGGCGAACTGAAGGGTCTACGTTTTCGCCTTGTACCATATCAAACAACTCTGCTGCCGATACTTGCAAACCTAGTTTTGCATATTCTTCTTCAATTACATACATACGAACAAGTTGTTCCCATGTTTGGTCTTGAATTTGTTCAATAGTAGCTGCATCAACTGCGGTTGTTTGGCGATTTCTTTTGTAGTTCTCGGTGTTGGCATCAACCAAGTTTTGGAAATACTGAACTGGAATTGTGTTTCCGTTAATCTCTCCTACGTTTGCCTTTCTAGCATCACCAAAAATACCATTTGAACTGAAAAGGTCTCCTGCAATGAATGCGAACAATGCCAATGCAATAATTACGGTTACTAATTTACCAGCATTGTCACGAATCTTCTGTAATGTTGCCATTTGATAATTATTCTAATTAATGATTATTCAATTTTTTCGAGCGACGAATATAATGATTTGTTGCATAACAAAACCAAAAAAACATTATTTACCAATCGGTATGTAAAATATTGAATACCAATTTGTTGCAAATACATTATGTATTAAAAAAAGCCGTTTATATTGTCATTTGCTATATAATATAGGTATGCTATTGCAATATTTTGGCTTTAATTGAGTATTGCAATGGTTGGTTTTAGATAGTTGTACCTTTTTAATAGGTTATTAGTGCTAAGACAAAGTTAGCAGTAGCTTATTTCTTTTTTAGCACTTCGGTTTTTGTGTCAAAATTCAAATAGTAACTATCGGGTCCCAATTTTGTTGTGTTTATTTTGGTGCCCAATCCTTTTTCAATCAACACTCCTTTGCTATTATATAGTTCGTACATAGTTTCAGCCGAGAATGTAATTTCGTTAAATGGTTTAACAAACGCATACGATATTTCGGCTTTCATTGACCGATGCTTAACCTCTTTACCATAGCGAGGTTTGCGTGTGTAATCTATTTGTTTTACACGGAAACGATTGTATCCTGAAGTTACGTTTACTTCTGTTGAGTAATTGTTTGATCCAGGTGTTCCTTTACCATCAACTGTAGCAACTTTTATCCATTTGTTCCAACGAAATTGTTCAACAATGAATGGAAGCGAGCCGCTTTCGCCGTTAGTAGTCCAAGTTAGTTTACTATCGTTTACAACTTTTATGGTTGAGACATTGAATGTGCTTTGGGGCTTAAGTACTTCTGGATTAACAATTTTTGGGGTTGAACTTTCGTGGTGTTTAATAACAATTTCAACCTTATCGCCTTTGGTTAGTTCAAATTTTGAAAGGTCAATTTCAAAAGCACTTGAGTTGATATCGTCGGTGGTGGCGGTGCCGTTAACTATTACACCTGTAACTGTGTAGCCTGTGCCCGATGCAACGAATGGGTTCATTACATATACGTTTTCGCCTTGGTAAACTCCCGATATTTTTAATTCTTCGGCCCAAGAACTTAAGCAACATATTACGGCAATAACTATTGATATAGCTTTTTTCATTAAATAACTATGGTAGAAATGTTTAATGAACCAAAACTAATAAAAAATAAACCCTTGTAAACAAAATTTGCTATAGTTTGTGTTGTAAGGTTAGCAATACTGCATTTTGTTTGACTAACGGCTTAAAATAAGTAGGCGAATTTTCTAGGCATTTTGCTTTCAAATCGCATTTCTTTTTGTGTTACAGGGTGGATGAATGTTAGCACAAGCGCGTGAAGTCCCAAACGTTGAATAGGGTTGGTTTCTGCTCCATATTTGTGGTCGCCAACAATTGGGTGGCCAATGTCTTGCATGTGAACTCTAATTTGGTTTTTTCTACCAGTTTCAAGGTTTACTTTTACCAAACTCATATTGTTTTTTGATTTAAGTACCTTGTAGTGTGTTATAGCAAATTGTCCGCCATCGGGATTTGAGCTTGAGTAAACCTTCATATTTTCGTTTTCTTTTAAGTATGACGATATTACTCCTTCGTTTTTCTCGGGCACACCTTCAACAATTGCTAGGTATGTACGTTCAACTACGGTTTGTTTCCAGTTTTCTTGTAGTTGTTTCTTTATTTTTTCACTTTTAGCAAATACCATCATACCTGATGTTTCGCGGTCGAGACGGTGAACTACAAAAATCTTGTTGCTTGGTTTTTGTTTTTTTACGTGGCTACTCAATAGCGAAAAAATTGTCATTTGGCGTTTGCCATCGGCCGATACGCTTAGCATTCCCGAGTGCTTTTCAACAACAATTAGGTGTTCATCTTCAAACACAATGTTCATTCCTGGGTAGCCGGTTTCTTTTGGCTTTTTGTAGGTGCTTATTGTTACAACGTCGCCAGGGTTGAGAGGGTGGTTGTATTGGCTTATGTTTTCGTTGTTTACGTAAACTTGTTTGTTGGTAAGCAGGGTTTTTATATTGTTTCGGTTCTTGTTAGGCAAACTTTCAATCAAAAAGGACATTAGTTCAGCGGGTTGCTTTACTTTAAGAGGTTCAAAGTGTATGCCGCGTGGGCGTCCTTTTTTGCGTGGTAATGGTTGTTGTTCGTCGTTTCGCATATTGATATAAATGAAAAAGAGGAAGTTTTTCGGCTTCCTCTTGAGTTGTTTATTTGTTTTGTGGAATTACAAAATAAGCATAGCGTCGCCGTAAGCACCAAAGCGGTAGCCTTCTTTTACAGCTTCGTTGTATGCTTCCATTACGGTGTTGTATCCGCCAAATGCCGCTACGGTCATTAGTAATATTGATTGTGGCAAGTGGAAGTTTGATACCAATGCTGATGCAACGCTAAAGTCGTATGGAGGGAAAATAAATTTGTTGGTCCAACCGTCAAATGGTTTTAAAAATCCATAGGTTGAAACTGAACTTTCAATGGCGCGCATTGTTGTAGTGCCAACGGCGCAAACTTTTTTATTAGCCTCTTTTGCTTTATTTACTGTATTGGCAGCCTCTTCTGGAATAATTACTTGTTCCGAGTCGGTTTTATGTTTAGTAAGATCTTCAACATCGACTGGGCGGAAGTTGCCTAAGCCAATGTGTAGTGTAAGTTCTGCAAAGTCAACACCTTTAATTTCAAAGCGTTTCAACAACTCGCGGCTAAAGTGCATTCCTGCGGTTGGAGCTGCTACAGCGCCTTCGTGCTTTGCGTATATTGTTTGGTAGCGCAATGCGTCTTCTGGTTCGCAAGGGCGGTTAATGTAGCGTGGTAGTGGAGTTTCGCCAAGCGAGTATAGTGTTTGTTTAAATTCTTCGTATGGACCATCGAATAAGAATCGCAATGTGCGGCCTCGTGATGTTGTGTTGTCAATTACTTCAGCTACAAGTGAGTCGTCTTCGCCAAAATATAGTTTGTTGCCTATGCGAATTTTACGTGCAGGGTCAACCAATACATCCCAAAGGCGTTGTTCGTGGTTTAGTTCGCGAAGAAGAAAAACCTCAATTCGGGCTCCGGTTTTTTCTTTGTTACCATCGAGACGAGCTGGAAATACTTTGGTGTTGTTAAAGATGAAAGCATCGCCCTCGTCAAAGTATTCAAGAATGTCTTTAAAAATGCGGTGCTCAATTTTGCCAGTTGCGCGGTTAACAACCATAAGGCGCGATTCGTCGCGGTTTTCGGTTGGATATTGAGCAATCTGCCCTTCAGGCAATTTGTAGTTGAACTGTGATAATTTCATCAGATATATGTTTGAGTATAAATAAATCACAACAATTGGCGCGGTTTGCTCTCATTTTGAGCAGACTACGCCATAATCGGTGGCAAATTTTTTATAAATTTTTCAAATTCCAATACGTCAACGGCGTTATTTACCAAAAAATTTCCGCTAGTGGTGCGACGCAATTCATAAAGAGTGGCTCCACAACCAAGTTTTTGGCCTAAATCGCGAGCAATAGAGCGTATGTATGTCCCTTTGCTGCATCGTATGCGTGCAGTTACCATTGGCAGTTGGCTATTAATTAATTCAACTTCGGTTATGGTTATGCGCGATGGTTTGAGTTCTATTTCTTTGTTTTGGCGAGCTGCTTCGTAGGCTCTTTGACCGTCAACTTTTTTAGCCGAAAACATTGGTGGTATTTGATCTTGTTCTCCAATAAATTCGTCAAGCGCTTTTTTTACTTGTTCAATGGTTATATGTGAGCAATCGCAAGTGCTATCAACTTCGGTTTCAAGGTCAAATGAAGGAGTGGTTTTTCCTAGTTTGAATGTGGCAATGTACTCTTTTTCAGTTGCTTGAATTTGGTCAATCAGTTTGGTATATTGACCAGTACAAACAATAAGTAACCCACTAGCTAAAGGGTCAAGAGTGCCAGCATGACCAACTTTTAGCCTTTTAACTTTCATGTATCGGCTCAAAAGGTAGCGAACTTTGTTCACTACATCGAACGATGTCCAGCGTAAAGGTTTGTCAATAAGTATAACTTGGCCTTCAGCAAAGTCATAATAATCTTTGCCGTATTCAAAAATGCGTAGGTTTTGCATTACTCTTTTGGTTTTTTCATAATGGCATAAATTTCAAACACAAAGCCTATAAACACCACAAATGGAGCTAAAACGATGCGTTGAAAATTGAACATCGACTCGTTGAATACTTGAGGGTCGTTGCTGCGGCCGCCTGCCATTAAAATAAAACCTAATACAATAACGGCAATGCCGATAAGTATAAGTGTGTAGTTGTGTTTGCTTAAGGCAAACTCTTTATCTTGATTCTCTTCCATAGTCTTAATAATATAATTCGGTACCTTTCATTCGTAAATAGCGGTTTACAGCAAACCAAGTTGAAGCCCAAACCATAACCATGCCCAAAACCAATAGTCCTCCAAATAGAACGGCTAGTGTGTCAATTTCGTATAAAATTGTGAGTTCGGGTAAGTTTTTATTTGCTAGCAAAATAACACCTCCAAGTAGAAGGTATGCTAGTAGTACACTCCAAAGTGCTTGTCCAAGTCCTTTTAAAATAAAAGGTGAGCGAACAAATGCGCGTGTAGCTCCAACAAGTTCCATGGTTTTTATCAAAAAGCGGCTTGCATAAACCGACAGACGTATGGTATTGTTAATGAGCGACAATGATATAATGAACAACATCCCGCAAAAAACCATAAGCACAAGACTGATGCGCTTAATGTTTTGGTTTACAAGTTCAACCAACGATTTTTGGTAGGCAACTTCTTTAACTTGTTTATACTTTGATAGTTTGCTTTCTATTTTGTTGATGCTGTCTTGGTTGGCATATTCGGCGGTGAGTTTTACTTCAATTGAGGGGAGTAGAGGGTTATATCCTAAAAATGCGGTAAAATCTTCGCCAAGTTCTTCTTCCAACTCATGTGCTGCTTTTTCTTTTGATATATACTCGGTTGATCGGACAAAAACTGAAGCATCGAGGCTTTTTTGCAGACGAATCATGTCAACTTCTTTTACATCATCGTTCAAGAAAATGGTAAACCCAATGTTTTCTTTAACGTGTTCCGATATTTTGTGTGCATTGAGTATTAGAAGCCCAGCTAAACCCACGATAAATAACACTAGCGATATGCTTATTACTGAAGTAAGGTAGGAACTGCGTAGCTGGCGTGCGGTTATTTTGTTTTCTTTTTTGCTCATGGTGCTTATCAAAGTTCGGGCAAATATAACATAACTAGTTCGTTTCTAATTACTCAATTTTAGTTAACTAGTTGTATGAAGTGGAAGTGAAACGAAAATGGCTGTTCAAATATTTTTACTCAAGGCAAAAAAAAACTCGTTAATGCGAGGGCTTTACAATTATTATTTTTTAAGATCTTCTTCAATCATTTTAAGTAATTCGGTTGGAGCAACATCTTCGTCAACGCCCCGTCGAACAAGCGTTTTGCCTTTGTAGAGATTAACTTTTTTAGGTCCGGCACCAACGTAACCATAGTCGGCATCGGCCATTTCGCCAGGTCCATTAACAATGCAACCCATAACGGCAATTTTAAGTCCAATCAAATGACTAGTTGCACGTTTTACTTCGTTTACAGCGCGCTCAATGTCGTATAAAGTACGGCCGCAAGATGGACACGATATGTATTCGGTTTTGGTGTAGCGAGCTCGGCTGGCTTGCAAAATGGTGAATGATGTATCGGTAATGGTGCGAGCGTTCATATTACCAAAGTTGCTAATCCACAATCCGTTAGCTAGGCCATCGATAAAAAAGAGGCCCGAGTCTGATGCCGCATGTATTTGGAATCGTTGCTCGTTATCTTCTTTGTAAATGTTACTGATTACTACAGGGAGATTTATGTTATTGAGAATCAGTTTATTAATAATTGCTCGTTGCTCAAATGTTGGGCATTGATATCGCGAGCAAGCAACTACAACCACTGTTGGGTCGTTTTTTAGCATTTTAATCACGTTGTCGGTTAGGTCGGGTAAGCTAACCATAACCCAATTGCTTTTATTTGATTTGTATTTAGCTGTTAGGTAATTAGCTAAACTGAAAAGTGGAGTAGCGTTGCAACCTTTTACCCACATTTTACTATCAACAAGCAGTTCAATTTCATTCAGTTTTGTGCCGCTTGCTAGTTCGCTTATCAGCGAATCGAGAGAACCTAAATAAACAACGTCGGGTGTTTGTTTGTTTCCGGTTATCGACATTGTTTTTTCATCAACATCGAATCCTAAGTTGCGAAAAGTATCGGGCGAAATTTGCTGTTCGGTTGTTATGTCGGCTACAACAATAGGCTTGGCAAATTGCTGATGGTTGCCAATGGCTCGCGAGGTAAATGTGTATGGCGAGTATGCTAATGAGTCGTTGTATTGTAAATTAATGTTTTTCAGCGAGTTGATGTGCTCAACAAGTTCTTTTGCAGGAGCAATTTCGGATTCAGGAGCGCCAGTCAGCGAAACACGAATGGTGTCGCCTAATCCGTCAATCATTAGTGTACCAATACCTACCGACGATTTTATTATTCCTTCGGTACCACTACCCGCCTCAGTAACACCAAGATGCAATGGGAACGATAGGTTTTCTTCTTGCATCTGCTTGGCCAGCAATCTGTATGCTTGAACCATTACAACTGTGTTGCTTGATTTTAGCGAAACGGCAACGTTATTGAAATTCAATTCTTTGCAGATGCGTAAAAATTCCATTGTAGCTTCAACCATTCCAGCGGGAGTGTCACCGTATCGCGACATTATTCGGTCTGAAAGTGATCCATGGTTTGTGCCGATGCGAACGGCTGTGTTGTGTTGGCTACAAATGTTGAGAAATGAAGTTAATCGCTCACGAAGTTTTTGCAGTTCGGCGTTGTATTCCTCGTCGGTAAAGGTAAGTTGCTTGAAAGTGGCGCGTCGTTCAAGATAGTTGCCAGGATTGATGCGTACTTTATCAACCCATTGGGCAACAATGTCGGCCAAGTTGGGGTTGAAATGCACGTCGGCAACAATGGGTGTGTTATATCCTTGAGCTACAAGTTTTTGTTTAATGTCGTGCAGAGCATTTGCGTCGCGCTCGTCAACTACGGTATAGCGAACAAGTTCGGCTCCTGCTTTTATCATACTTATGGCTTGTTGCACCGATGCTTCAACATCGTGGGTGCTTGTATTGGCCATTGATTGGACACGTATAGGCTCGTTTCCTCCTAATAATAGGTTGCCAACTTTAATTGTTTTTGTGGCAAAACGTTTGTAGCTGAACGACATGGCAAAACTTATATACTACTTATTAAGGTATTGGCTCATAATCTTAGTGATGTATTTGCCAACAATGTCAAATTCAAGATTCACAATGCTACCTTCTTTGTATGTGTGAAATACTGTGTGAGCGTAGGTATAAGGAATAATGGCCACTTGGAAAGAATTTTTTTGTGAGTTGACAACCGTAAGGCTGGTTCCGTCAATCGCAATTGATCCTTTTTCAACAGTAATATTTCCTTTGCTGGCATCGTATTCAAATGTGAAATACCAACTACCGTCGGCTTCTTCAACTTTGCGGCAAATAGCAGTTTGGTCAACATGTCCTTGTACAAGGTGTCCGTCAAGTAATTTGTCCATGCTCATGCTACGTTCAAGGTTAACCTCGCTGCCGGCTTTTAATTGACCAAGGCTCGATTTAAGCAAAGTTTCTTGCATTGCGGTAACAGTGTATGTTGTGTCGGTTTTGCGTACTACAGTAAGGCAAACTCCGTTGTGTGCTACACTTTGGTCAATGTGTAGTTCGTTTACAAATGGGCATTCAACTGTAATATCGATATTGCCTCTATCTTGTTCAACCGACACTACGCGGCCGGTAGCTTCTACAATTCCTGAAAACATAGTATTCTAATTTTTTAGTATTTGTTGCAAATGTAAAAAATAATCTGCCCCAAGTTGTTTTTTGATGGTATCGGCAGAAAAGTATCAGTAGATATAAATAACAGAAAAGGCGCCGTTTAAGCGCCTTTTTATTTTATAGAAACTGAAAGTCAAAATGTTGATTATTCTACAGTGACCGATTTGGCAAGGTTACGTGGTTGGTCAACATTGCTACCGCGCATTACAGCAATGTAGTATGACAATAATTGCAAAGGAATAACCGATAAAATAGGCGACAAGAATTCGGCAGTTTCAGGAACTTCAATTACATATTGGGCCATATTTTTAATAATGGTATCGCCTTCAGTAACAATGGCAATTATGATTCCTTTACGCGCCTTAACTTCTTGAATGTTTGACACAATTTTTTCATAGGAACTATCTTTTGTAGCTACTACCACTACAGGCATTTGTTCGTCAATAAGAGCAATTGGTCCGTGTTTCATTTCAGCTGCTGGATAGCCTTCAGCGTGTATATACGATATTTCTTTTAGTTTAAGCGCGCCCTCAAGTGCAACAGGATAAAGGTATCCGCGGCCTAAATAAATAGAGTTAGTACTGTCTTTAAGTTTTTCCGATACATATTGAATGTATTCGTTACTACCTAAAGCGCGCTCTATTTTTTCAGGAATAATAGTCAATTCCTTAATAGCCATGCGGTATTTATCTTGGCTTATGGTGCCACGATTGCTAGCTAGTTTTAGAGCCATCATAGTCAAAATGGTGACTTGTGCTGTAAATGCTTTGGTAGATGCCACGCCTATTTCTGGTCCGGCATGAGTATAAACTCCAGCATGTGTTTCGCGAGGGATACTTGAACCAACAACATTGCAAATACCCAAAACCAAAGCTCCTTGTGCCTTGGCAATGCGAATAGCGGCAAGTGTATCGGCTGTTTCGCCACTTTGGCTAATTGCAATTACCACATCATCGGGATAGATGATAGGGTTGCGGTAGCGGAACTCTGATCCATATTCAACTTCAACAGGGATGCGTGCATATTCTTCAAATAGGTATTCGCCAACTAATCCAGCATGCCACGATGTGCCGCAAGCAACAATAATAATGCGGCGTGCGTTGTTAATTTTTGGCCAAACTTCGTGTAATCCACCAAGTGAAATGTCGCTGCAGTCGGGCAAAATGCGGCCGCGGAATGTGTCGGCAATAGAGCGTGGTTGCTCATGAATTTCTTTCAGCATAAAGTGGTCATAACCACCTTTGTCAAGTTCCCCAATGTTAAGGTCAACTTCCTGAATATGAGGTTGTATAGATTGTGAACTTTTTATGGTTTTAAGTTGTAAACCATCGCGGCTAATCACCGCTACATCATCATCGTTTAGGTAAATAACGCTTTTGGTGTATTCAACTATAGGAGTTGCGTCAGAAGCAACAAAGTATTCGCCTTGACCAATACCTATAACCAGTGGACTACCTTTACGAGCGGTAATGATTTTATCTTGTTCATCGGCGCACAAAATAACTAAGCCGTAGGCACCAACTACGCGCGATAAAGCCATACGTACAGTCTCTTCGGCAGACATGTTTCCTTGTAAGTAGAAGTATTCGAGCAAGTTGGCAAAAACTTCGGTGTCGGTTTCGCTTTTAAACGAATAGTCTTTTTCCAACAAAGTTTTTTTAAGGTCGGCATAGTTTTCAATAATGCCGTTGTGAACAACAATAAACTTTCCGTTTTGCGATTGATGAGGGTGAGCATTGGTGTCGTTTGGTTCGCCGTGTGTGGCCCAACGAGTGTGCCCCATGCCAAGTGTTCCACCTTTTGGGAGGTCTTTAATTGACTCTTCGAGGTCGCTAACTTTGCCTTTTTTCTTATATAGATAAGTTTTGTTGTCAAGAAGTGTGATGCCTGCCGAATCGTATCCACGATATTCAAGCAGTTTCAATCCTTTGATTACTATGTCGTAGGCGTTTCTGTGGCCTATATATCCAACTATTCCGCACATTTTAGTAGAAGTTTTAAAGTAAGGCAACTAATGCTGCGCAATTGTATGGGGCAATAAATTATTCCAACAAACTATCGTAAAAGTCGTTGTATGCGTCCATATATGTTTCAGGCGATTGGTATTGTAACAATGGAATACCTTTTGATTTAACGTAACTATCAAAAATGCCAGATTGGTTTTCGCTACCAACAATTACGCCATCAGAAAAATCGATGGCCAATTTGGTAAGGTTCTCGTATGTTGGGTCGCTCATTATTTCAACATCTTCTGCTTTAACCGAATCATAAACCAATTTATTTTTCATTGTTGGATTCAGTTTTGTGTTGAAAGTGTTGTCGTATAGAGAGAAAACAACTTTTGAATTGCAGAACAATGGGTTGTCTTTAAAAGTACGTTTTACAAGCAGTGGAACAATTGAAGTGAACCAACCGTGGCAGTGAACAATGTCTGGTGCCCAACGTAATTTTTGAACAGTTTCAAGCACTCCACGTGCAAAGAACATGCATCGTTCGTCATTGTCATCAAAAAATTTACCATCGGCATCGTGGGTAAGGGCTTTACGGCGGAAGTAGTCCTCATTGTCAATAAAATAAACTTGCATGCGAGCTGATTGAATTGAGGCCACTTTAATAATTAGTGGATGGTCGGTGTCGTCAATTATCAAGTTCATTCCTGATAGGCGAATTACTTCGTGGAGTTGGTTGCGGCGTTCGTTAACCAAACCATAGCGAGGCATAAAAGTTCTAATTTCTTTTCCGCGCTCTTGTATTCCTTGTGGGAGTTCTCTACTGATTTTTGATATCTCTGTTTCGGGCAAGTAAGGAAAAATCTCTTGCGAAACAAACAACACCTTTTTATTTTCCATTCTTTGCAGGGTAAATTTTTAGTGCGGCAAAGGTAGTAAAATAAATCGTTTATTGTGCTTTATTTCAGACTTATATAAAACAACAAAAACTCTTTTTGGGAGTTTTTGCCGATTGTATCAAATGTTAATTGGTAACAAGTGTAAGCACACAAACACCACAACCTTCTTTGCCGTCTTTAAAGTGCATTTTTAAGTAATACGGGCCAGTTTTGTTGCAAATAAAGTCAAATGCTTTATACTCGGCTCCAGTTGATTCGTTATAATTACCTCCAACTTTTCCGCTAAAATCGCTGGTAAGTTCAACTGCGGTTTTGCCAGGTTTGGTTTCGTCGTTGCAAGTATAAACTCGGTAGTGGCTGCCTTTATTTAGCATCACAGCAAAATTTCCTTGCGAAGGAGCTTTGCCTTTGGTTGCTTCGGTAAAACGTATTCTAAAGTGCTTTACGTATTTAACTCCGCTACCAGATGACGAGCATTTATCAATCATAGCTTGGTCGCATTGCGAGTAGGTTGCTGTCGAAATCAGCATCAATACAAAACAAATTAGAAACGATTTACGCATAATGCCAAGGTTTTATTACCGTTTTAGTTTTCTTCCTCTTCAAGTGCATCAAGGTCTAGTTTAATCACTAACTTATCATAGGGGAAACTAATTTTCTTGCGAAGTTTACCCATTTCGTTTGGAGTTAAACGAACCTTGTAAGCCGAAAACTCATCGGGGGTGTAAGGTAAGGCATTTCCAAGAGAATCTAGCGAATTTGGGTCGTAAAAAATTGGAATATCTTCTTTCACAATTTCTTGGCCTGCTTCTAGCTCGCGTATTTCTTTTGGCGAAAGCTTAATAATACCGCCCTTTTCAGGGGTTACAGATTTGTCAACATCTTTTGGTATGTACAATTCCCTTTTAACAAAAACTTTTATGTAGTTAAGAAAATTGTCGTCGCGGCAAATAAAGTAGATATCACCAATTGTGTATGCGTCGACGCGATAAAGTTGAGGCTCAATTTTGATGCAACCGCGTGGGGTTTGGTCGCAAGACAATTCGCGTATCTCTTTGGTTTTAAGATTAATCTCTTTGTATTTGTTGCGATAGATATCGTAATTTACATAAAGGTACTCGCCGTTTTCGTCGAAAAAGCTATTGTATAATTCGCAACGATTGTCGTTTAGTTTGATTTTGTATTGTTCGTCCCATGTGTAAAGGTTGTAAACAATTAGATATACAAACGACGATTTTTCACCGCGAAAAGTGGCCACAAGGTAGTTACCATACGAGTCAACCATTAGTTCCAATACCTCGCTATGTTTGTATTCGGGACCTTTAATGCGGTGCTGGAAACGGTATCCTTTTGGCATCTCAATTGGCTGTGTTTGTGCGTTTGCTGCAAAAGCAGACCCCACAATCAGCAGTAGTATTGCAATGTACTTTTTCATTAGGTTGGCGAATTTATTCTTATTGAATTTTTTTCAATAGTTCTTTATACGATATCTCTTTCATTACAATGTCGCGAATTTTGTCAACTGCTATGCGCTCTTGAGCCATTGTGTCGCGGTAGCGAATTGTAACAGTGTTATCCTCAAGAGTTTGGTGATCAACAGTGATGCAGAATGGTGTACCAATTGCATCTTGGCGACGATAACGTTTACCAATGGTGTCTTTGTCTTCTGATACACAGCGGAAATCGAATTTAAGGTCATTCATAATCTCTGCTGCTTTTTCAGGTAGTCCGTCTTTCTTTAAAAGTGGCAATACAGCGCATTTTACTGGAGCCAATGCAGCTGGCAATGCTAGCACAACGCGTGTCTCACCATTTTCAAGTTGCTCTTCTTTATAGCAGCCTGCCATAATTGAAAGGAACATACGGTCAACACCAATTGATGTTTCAATAACGTAAGGAACGTAACTTTTATTTTCTTCAGAGTCAAAATACTCAATTTTTTTACCTGAGAATTGTGCGTGGCGCGATAGGTCCCAATTGGTGCGAGAGTGAATTCCTTCAACCTCTTTGAAACCGAATGGCATTTCAAATTCAATGTCGGTAGCAGCGTTTGCGTAGTGAGCTAGTTTGTCGTGGTCGTGGTAACGATATTTTGCATCGCCCAAACCAAGTGCTTTGTGCCAGTTCATACGGAAGGCTTTCCAGTGTTTGAACCATTCCATTTCGGTTCCTGGTTTGCAGAAGAATTGCATCTCCATTTGTTCAAATTCGCGCATGCGGAAAATGAATTGGCGAGCTACAATTTCGTTTCGGAATGCTTTGCCAATTTGAGCAATACCGAATGGGATTTTCATGCGACCAGTTTTTTGTACGTTCAAAAAGTTTGTAAAGATGCCTTGGCAAGTTTCGGGGCGAAGGTAAACGTCCATGGTGTTGTCGGCTGAGGCACCTATTTGGGTTTTGAACATAAGGTTGAATTGTTTAACATCGGTCCAGTTGCGAGTACCGCTTACTGGGCAAACAATCTCTTCGTCAAGAATAATTTGTTTAAGTTCGTCAAGATTGTTGTCGTTAAGTGCTTTAGCAAAGCGAGCGTGTAAAGCGTCGCGTTTTTGAACATTTTCTTGAACGCGTGGATTTGTTTCAAGAAATTTTTCTTTGTCAAATGCTTCACCAAACTTTTTAGCTGCTTTTTCAACTTCTTTGTTGATTTTTTCGTCGTATTTAGCCAATTGGTCTTCAATTAGCACATCGGCGCGATAACGTTTTTTGGAGTCGCGGTTGTCAATCAATGGATCGTTAAATGCATCAACGTGACCTGAAGCTTTCCAAGTGGTTGGATCCATAAAAATTGCGGCATCAACACCTACAATGTTTTGGTGCAACATGGTCATTGCATCCCACCAATATTTTTTAATGTTGTTTTTAAGTTCAACACCATTTTGTCCGTAATCGTAAACAGCGGCCAAACCACCGTATATTTCACTACTTGGGAATATAAATCCGTATTCTTTACAATGCGATACTAGGGCTTTAAAAACGTCTTCTTGTGCCATTTTTTGTGTGATTTTATAATAGGTGGCAAAGGTAATGATTAACTGAAAATAAAAAATTGAAAAAATAGCTTGTCTTGCAACTTGCTAATGACTTAGTTTTTAGTTGTTTGCTATTGACAACTTTGATGGTCAGAACAAGCTTTATTTAATTTACTGTGCATAAAAAAATAGTTGTCAGAACCCATTGTGCATTATTCAAAAAACTAAGGATTTTAAACTATTAATGTTTCTGC